>NZ_QFGA01000001.1:1200000-1800000 GCF_004369205.1 Pelotomaculum schinkii
AGGTCCCGGCTTTCCGCCGATAGGGACTGGTCAAAAACAGCTGTTGGTATATGCTTGACGTCGGTCTGGATGGCGTAGCCAAAAAGGATTAATTGGAACAGGGGCAGCATAAACGTGATACCCAGGGTCAACCGGTCCCGCATCAGCTGCAGAAACTCTTTTTTTATGACAGCCAGGATTCTGCCCACCTTACGACACCTCTCTTCTTTTCTGTTTGGCCAGTGATACAAACACATCCTCCAGGGATGGCTCAATCACGCTGGCGGTGGCTCCCGTAAACTGGTTGAAGTCTTCCAGTTGGGCCTGCGATTCAAGCAGCACGTGCAAGAGCGGGCCGTGGATGGAACACTCCCTGACATAAGGAAGGTTTTCAATAGCGCTGATTCGCTGCATGGCGTCGGGCAGGTCGACCTCAACCATACAACCCTCGATGACGTTGTGCTTGAGGTTTTCCGGCGTGTCGTTGGCTATCAGTGTCCCTTCGGAGATGAAGGCAATATTATAACAGCGCTCGGCCTCGTCCATGAAGTGGGTTGTAACCATCACCGTGACTCCTTCAGCAGCTATACGCTGGATAATTTGAAAAAACATGCGCCTGCTGGTAGGACTGAGCCCGCTGGTGGGTTCGTCCAGAAATAAAATGGCGGGCCGGGATAAAATCGCGCACCCCAGGGCCAGGCGCTGCTTATACCCTCCGCTCAAATTTGCCACCAGTTCGTCTTCCCTGCCCTCCAGGAGGGACATGGCCACCATTTCAGATATTCTCTGTTTGCGTTCCTTATGGGGAATGCTGTACATCCCCGCGTAAAAATCCAGGTTTTCGTAAATTGTTAAATCTTCGTAAAGGCTGAATTTTTGGGACATGTAACCGATCCGGCGCTTGATTTTTTCGGATTCACGGGCCAGATCGTAACCCAGTACGGTACCGGAACCTGTTGTTGGCTCCAGCAGGCCGCACAACATGCGGATGGTCGTGGTTTTGCCGGAGCCGTTTGGTCCAAGAAAGCCGTAGATTTCGCCCGGCTTGATCTTGATGCTGAGGTTGTTGACGGCGGTAAAAGAACCGAATTTCTTGGTCAGCTCGTGGGTGGTTACCACGTACTCCACTTAAACCACCTCTTTTTCCGCGAGCAGGACGAAAACGTCCTCAATTGAGGGCGGCACTTCCCTGACCTGAACAACGCCGGCATTCATCCCGGCTATTTTCGCCAGGACTGCAGCTTGCGGTGTGTCCTTGTCCACCAGGACATGGAACTTGCCCCCGTAAAAATAGGCGTCTCTGACTAAATCCAGTCCATTTAAGAAACCCAGGTCACGGGTTTCAGCCTTGATTTCCAGTACCTTGTAAGGAAACCGGCGTTTGATGCTGCCCGGCGTATCGACAGCGGCAATTTTGCCCCGGTCCATAAAGGCGACCTTTTGGCAAAGTTCCGCCTCGTCCATGTAAGCAGTCGACACCAGGATGGTCATGCCTTCCCGGTTTAAATTATACAGGACCCGCCAGAAGTCCTTACGGGATTCGGGGTCAACCCCGTAGGTGGGTTCGTCGAGAATGAGCATGCCCGGCCTGGACACCAGGGCGCAGGTCAGGGCCAGCTTCTGCTTCATACCTCCGGAAAGGTTATCCGCCAACCGTGTTTTAAATTTGATCAGGTTGGTCATTTCCAATATCTCGTCGGCCCGGCTCTGGATGGTCCGGCGGTCCAAATTGTACATGGCGCCGAAAAAATTGATGTTTTCCATCACGGTCAGGTCACCGTACAGGCTGAACCGCTGGGGCATATAGCCGTAGGATTCGACCGCCTTGCGGGCATCCTTGCCGTCCATATCGAGCAGTTTAATTTGTCCGCTGGTGGGGGTAATAAGGTTGCAGAGCATGCGCATGAGGGTCGTTTTGCCGGCCCCGTCCGGTCCGACCAGGCCGAAAATCTCTCCCCTCTCTATTTTGATGGAAACCTGGTCAACCGCCGTCAAAGCGCCGAAGACCTTGGTCAAATCCGTTGTCTCAATCACTCTGACCACCTCCCCTGAAAAAACTGTTCAAATCGCCAAAGCGCTACCCCCAAAATGCAGGGTCGGATTCATTCGCCCAAATGTACCATTAGCCCACACAAGCCCGCCGCAAGCGTCATGCACGATTGAAATCGCACCTGCATCACCTGGCGTTTTTCATAAAAGATGACTGCTATTATTTTTTACGCCTTACGGCCTACAACTATTTTCAAGCCTTTTCGGGAACAAATTTTGTGATAAGCAAAACAAAAGTACCCTATTGAATAATGACATCCGCGGGCATGCCGGGCTTCAAGGCGCCAGCCTGATTGTCAACCCTGATCTTTACTGCGTACACAACATTGGTACGCTCTTTTTTGGTTTGAATCGTCTTGGGGGTAAATTCACCCTTGCCGGCGATTTCCTCCACTGTACCGGTGTACTCCACGCTGCTGCCGCTGACCGTGAAGGTTACAGACTGCCCGAGCTTGACCTGGGGCAGGTCATCGGTTGGTATATAGACTCTTATCCACATGTCGTTCAAGTTGGCCGCGGTAGCCACCGCAGAACCTGCCTGGACGTATTCGCCCTGCTCAAAATTTTTACTGAGGATAACCCCGTCTATGGGACAGATAATTTTGGTATCTTCCAGCAGTACTTCCGACGCTTTTAAGACAGCGGCGCTCTGTTCGACACCGGCCTGAGCCGCCGCAATCTGGTCGGTCCTGCTGCCGGAGCGCAGCAGGCTAAGCTTGGCATTGGCCGATTCCAGCTGGTTGGCAGCCTGCTTGTAAGCAGTGTCCGCCTTTTCCAGCTCGGCATCCGAGATCGCCATCCCCTGGTGGAGCTCCACCGCCCGGTTATAGTCTTTGCCGGCCTTCTCGTAGTTGGTCTCGGCAATGCTGACCGCTATTTCCGCATCGCGGAGTTCCTGCTGTCTGGCACCCGAAAGAAGGTCGTCCAGCTGGGCCTGGGCCTGGATTACCCCCAGAGCGTCCCTTTCTCTCTGTGCAACGAGGTCATTGCGCAGCAAGCTCCCGACGAGCTGCCCCTTCTTGACCGGGTCACCTTCCTTCACCGTAAAATCCTGCAGGGTACCCGGCAACTTGGCGGTCAACTGTACCTGGGTGGCTTCAATGGTACCCGTAGCCTGCAGACCAGCCTGCGGCGCCTGGTTATACCACCGGTAGCCCCAGTATCCGCCGGCCCCCAAGAGCAGCGCCAGGATGATGATTGGGATTTTCCTTTTCATGCTTTTCCCTCGCTTCGCAAATTAGCTAGTTGGTAAATAGTAGGTAAACCATTGGCACTTTGTTAGTTTACTTATTGCCAATATACCACCAGTCCTACAGTATTACAACAAAAAAATTCCGGAGATAAACATATTTTGCAAATTGCGCTATGCGGTAAGCTGAAAAAGGGAACCCGGGTCTTTGACACTTGCGCTAATATAGAAATCTCTACAAGCCTTGAAAACAGGGCTTTTTTTATTAAAAAAATGTCAAATTCTCTCCAATTCTTAGTGAGTAATTTTGCGTAATGTGTTATAATGTAAGGGATTGGAGGAGATTCTACTATGCGACTTAGTATATCCAAGTCTAAAAATGCTACTTCGCTTTATGTCATACAATCTGTTTATGAGAACGGTAAGCGTTCCACAAAAGTTGTTGAAAAGTTAGGAACGCTTGCTGAATTACAGCAAAATCTAAATGGGCGCGACCCTATTGAATGGGCTAAATCATACATAGAAGAGCTTAACAAAAAAGAGAAAGAGCTATTGCGTGAAGTCATCGTTAAATATTCGCCATCCAAAGTGATTTCCAAAGATCAACAACTCTTCTTCAATGGCGGTTATCTTTTTCTCCAGCAGATCTATCACGAACTCAATCTTCATAAGGTTTGCACGGAGATATCAAAAAAATATAAGTTCTCGTTTGATCTGGATGCTATACTGTCACGGCTCCTTTACGGACGAATCCTTTTTCCTTCTTCCAAACTCGCTACCTATAATCATTCCTCAAAGTTCATTGAACAAACGAACTTTGAATTGCAGCATGTGTATAGAGCACTTGAAGTCATTTCCAAAGAAATGGACTTCATTGAGTCTTCTCTTTATAGCAACAGCCTCAAAATTTCAAAGAGAAACACGGGTATTCTCTATTATGACTGTACCAATTATTTCTTTGAAATCGAACAAGAAGACGGCCTTAAACAGTATGGCGCTTCAAAAGAACATCGACCAAACCCTATCATCCAAATGGGTCTGTTCATGGATGGAGACGGCATTCCTCTTGCTTTTAGTCTCAACAGCGGCAACACGAATGAACAGATTACGCTTAAACCCTTAGAGCAAAAAATACTTTCTGATTTCAAACTTTCCAAATTTGTTGTCTGTACCGATGCAGGTCTGGCTTCTGAAAAGAACAGAAGGTTCAACAACGAAGGCGAACGCGCATTTATCACGACCCAATCGATTAAAAAACTAAAAAAGCATTTAAAGGAATGGTCTCTTGATTCAAAAGGCTGGCATCTTGCAGATCATGATAAAACTTATGATATCACCCAGCTTGACGAGGAAACTTATAAAGACAAATGCTTCTTTAAAGAACGCTGGATTAAAGAAAACGGCCTGGAACAAAAACTTATTGTAACTTACTCCATCAAGTACAAAAATTATCAACGTCAAATTCGCAATTCACAAATCGAACGTGCTCAGAAACTACTCGATTCGAATCCAACTAAAATTTCAAAAAGCAATCAGAACGACTATGAACGTTTTATTAAAAAACCCAGCTGTACGTCTGATGGTGAAATAGCTGACAATGAACTCTATGCCTTAAATAACGAAACCATCGTTGCTGAAGAAGCCTATGACGGATTTTATGCCGTTTGTACGAACCTAGAAGGTAGTGCTCAGGAAATCATCCAGATTAACCAGCGACGTTGGGAGATTGAAGAATGTTTCCGGATCATGAAAAGCGAGTTTAAAGCCCGGCCGGTGTACTTAAGTCGCGAAGATAGAATTAAAGCACATTTTACTACCTGCTTTATGTCCCTTATCCTTTATCGGTTATTGGAAAAGAAACTAGGGAATAAGTTTACATGCAGTGAAGTCATCAACGGATTGAGAGAAATGAATTTCTATGAGATCAAGGGCGAGGGATATATACCGACCTACACAAGAACTGATTTTACAGATGAGCTGCATGAATCTTTTGGCTTTCGAACAGATTACGAGATTATTAAGAAAACACAGATGAAAAAAATTTTGACCACTACTAAGAAATAAAAAAATTACTCACTTTTTTAAAATACAAAAAAGCTTGAACACCTTGCAAACACAGGGCTTTCAAGCTTTTTATATTTTTTAACTGTCAAAGATGAGATTGTACATCATTTTCAAGTGTTAAGCAAGAACAATTATTAAATCATAATTACCACCCTTGCCATATCTTAAAGCAATAGCCAACCGTAACCTTAAATCTATTCCGTACAATGGAGGTTTTAAACAGCAACGGGTGTGCCAGCAGCATCTCCTCCGGGTCGTGACTTCCTGGATCCTGTTACAGGCGTCTTCCACAGTCTTTTCATCACTGTGGGTAAGCAGTATGGCGAATTCATCCCCGCCGATGCGGGAGACAATGTCACCCTTGCGGAAAGAACGCCCGATAACACCGGAAGCCGCCACCAAAAACCCGTCTCCCGCGTCGTGTCCCAGGGTGTCACTGATAAACTTTAATAAGAGAAGGCAGAGCACAATCGCCCCGCCTCTACCAATTAATCCGTGGCTAGCATGGGGTCGTATCCCTACGTTGCCCCGGTATTCCGATAAATTAGATGATTATCCCATTTACACAAAATGGTGTTCACAAACAAGGCATGGATTTGCAGCATGTTAAAACTAAATACCATTTTTCAAACAATAGTCACTTGCCAAATGCGCAACTAATGAACGAAACAGAATCCCCTCAGTATCAAATTCGTGCTGCGAAACACCACGAGCGAGTTCAAGTTCAAGAAACAGTTTCTGACTATTCGACCACATATATTCGGTATGCTTCTCAAAAACAACATAGATAAAATCATCACCCATAATGTCATCACTATAATAATAGCTACTCTTTTCATTCTGAATTATTTGAAATGCAAGAAGCAGCATATTATCAGGCTTTACTTGCAAATCTTCATTGAGAATACAGTGGCTTGCATTATATATGGCAGTTTGCCTTGCGTAACCAGGAAGTTCGTTTGGCGCAATTTCTTTTATGTCAGCTTTCGCCTCAAGCATTTCGACCAATTCAGATATTGATTTAGGCCCAATTGGTATGAGGTGCTTGAACATCCGCACTTGCTCATTATAGTTCACAATGCCACTCCTTGACTAATTAATTGGACCGGTAGACTAATACCTGGGGCTGAAAGCCACCCAACTGGTGCGGGAGATATTCGATATCCTATTAAACCATCAATTTTTACCCTTGCTGTCGTTTCATTTACTGGAATATTAACAACACCGATTCTTACTGTTCCTACGCTACTTGCGGGTACTTTTAAAGCCGTCCAACCAAATCTTCCATATACTATGGGAGATAAAAGACTACCATTGTCGACAGTGCATGAAGAGAATCTCCATTCGTTAAATATATCACTGCCCGCCCAGTTAAGAAATACTTCACATCTCTGCGTATTTCCATCTCGTACAACACCGGGCCTAACCACAGTAACGCCTCTAGTAGAGTTATCGTCAATTGTGCCTTCCGCGTCCGGTATAATAACTCCCTCAGTCGAGGTGTCGCCAATTGCATCATCTTCGTTCACAGTAATCGGGACTGAAATAGTGAACGGCTCTTGTGCATCAATGGTAATGTCTGCCTGTGCAGAGGAGGGTCCAACGACTATAAGGCACAATAGAACTATCACTAAAAGACTATAAACACGTTTCAACAAATCGTGTACACTCCCTTAATTTATTCATCTTGTATATATAGATTTATATTTTCTTCTCTTAAATTATATTTTCTTTCATTCTTTACATCTTTTGAGAGCATTTCATAAATATATATTGTATCATTATTTTTCCATGCAGAATATATTAAAAACTCCAATTCATCTTTCTTACTTTCAGGAGGAATAATAGTATATTCTTTATCTAACTCGAAATTATATAAAATTAAACCTTGTGGAGTATTACCTGTTGAAAATAAAATATTATTGCCATTATCGGATGCTTTGAAAATATAAGTTGTACCAAGGTTTTTAACGTTAACTCTTTTTAAAATATTTCCATTGCTGTTTATTACCGTAAGAATATTTTTTTTAAGAAGTTCATCATAACAATTACATGAAAAATTATCGCCAATAAAATCAACTGAGGTAACATATTTGTAGGGCAAATTTATAATACTGTAAGAATTATTTAAAAGATCTATATAAATAAGACTTTTATTTTCATTAATGTCCTCTCTTAAAATTAACATTTTGTTATCCTTATAAGTTGCCCAATGAAGAAACCCATTGAGAGTATAAGATAATTTCTTAAATAAATCAAATGACTGATTGGTATTAATATCATAAACCACGACTTTCCCTTTATCTAAATTACTCTTATTTTCATTTCGATAACTTCTAATTGCTAAATATAAATAATTGGCATCTTCCGAAAGAAAAATATCAATAGGTGAAACATTTTTTAGTTCTTCATTCAACTCAATTTCCCCAACAGTATTATCATCTTTAATTAATAGATTTCTTCCATTTTTATAGATTTTACCATTATTACTAATTGTATATAAATTATTTATGTCTTGATCATTATTTAAAAAATTATTTGTTTTAGCTGTATCTTTATTGCAAAAATAATTATTTATAAAAATAAGAAACAAAAAAATAATTATTAAAAACAAGAATACTAATAATCTTTTCACAAAAGAACCTCCAAAATAATTTCGGTTAAACTATTTGTTTAACTTTATCCCTCCAAATTGAATAATATGTATAATAACTCATTTTTCCATCGCTTAATCCATCCTTACCAATTATCTGCCGAGTAAATAAATAAGGTTACCATAATCCCCGCCCTGTCTGCAAGGTGGGGATTATTATTTTACGCTCACTGAGAAACTTAATTTATATAATCTGATGCGGTCCCATCAACCGTAGTTATATTAGCCTGAAAATTGGCGTTACAAACGAAAGGACCTGAGTAACGACAAAAGAAACTATACTTATTGTGGATTCCAGTCTAAATCTTTTGGGTAAATAAACCACTATGAAAATTATTATTCCCGATTTCAAATGAATAACCTATTGATATCTTTCGTAAACTCTTATTTGTTAGAGTAATACTTTTATTATTAATTTTATTAATTCTTTCAAAGGAGTAAACTAACTTTTCGCCTGGTCTCAATGAAACTGATACAGGTTGGTTGCTACTATAATAATATGGTTCAGGCCAATTCTTTGGATAAACTATGTTAAGTGATAAATTATCTAAAGTGTATTCACTATTATTTAACAGGGTAAATTCAACAACAATTTTTTGTTCATTATTTTTTTCTAGCTTGCTGGTTATTTCTGCTTGGATAATATTTAACTTAGATCCGGTAAGTAAAGCCTAAAAAACCAGTCAAAATGCAGCTTGAGGCTGATATTTTCTGCAAAAAATATAATGCTCCCAAGAGGTGAGACACAGGATAATAAAAATAAGTTACAATGGGAGCATGAAAAAGCGTAATCAGTATTCAGCCGAGTTTAAAGCCAAGGTAGTCCTGGAAGTTCTCCGGGAAGAAGCCACTGTCAATGAGATAGCGTCTAAATATGGCATTCATCCTGTGATGGTCAATCGCTGGAAGCAGGAATTTGTAGACCGAGCTTCGGAGGTGTTCAAGAAAGGCCCCTCAGAAGCCGAAAAGGCTCTTGAAAAAGAGCAACAACATGTGGCAGAACTGGAGCGTAAAGTTGGTCAGTTAACATATGAAGTTGACTGGCTTAAAAAAAAATCTGACGAAATCCTCAACCGTAAACGACCGTAAGGCCTTTGTTGAGCTTAGCCATAAAAATATCACGGTAAAGCGTCAGGCTGAGTTGCTGGGGCTCAATCGGAGTAGCGCATATAGGAAACCTCCCGTCAGGACAATTAGTGATGAGGAGTTATTAATCATGCGGTTGATTGATAAAATTCATACAGATGAACCGACCTGGGGCTACCGTACCATCACGGCCATTCTCAGAAGAGAACATAAACTTGTGATTAACAAAAAACGAGTTCGCCGAATTATGCGTGATATGGGTATTTATACGTTGTATCCCAAGCCCAATCTGAGCAAACGCTACCATGCTCAATATATCCGCCCCTATCTGCTGCGCAACCTTAAAATCATCAGGCCAAACCAGGTCTGGGGTGTGGATATAACGTATTTGCGCATGAAGAAAGGGTTCATGTATCTGTTTGTCATCATCGACTGGTATAGCCGCTATATTGTAGATTACGAGCTGTCAAGTACATTGGATAAATCCTTTGTCCTGAGATGTCTAAAGCGTGCTCTAAGTTGCCAGAAGCCAGAAATTATCAATTCTGACCAGGGCAGCCATTTTACTAATCCAGACTACATCAAGTTGTTGGAAGATAATGGAGTAAAGATCTCTATGGATGGCAAGGGCCAATGTCTGGATAATGCCAGAACGGAACGATTCTTCCGCACCTTGAAATATGAACGAATCTACATAAGTGAGTACGAAACACCTCGAGAGTTGAGAATTATGCTGAATGACTACATGAAGACTTACAACACCCGCCGGCCTCATTCTTCGCTGGGTGGCGCCAGCCCAGTATCCTATTACCTCAAAAGCAAGCTCAATGAAGCTGCTTGATACATATCAACATGGGAAGGAGAAAACTTAATTTTTTATATCTGTGTTCTTGACACGGGGGGCATTATAAAATTTGACAAAAAAGAGGAACACCACTCCTAATCGGTGAATTGGTAAAGCGACCAAACAATACCATACCGAAGGAAGGTGTCCTCACAATTATGGTATCACGGTTTCTTACCAATAATCAATTAGAATCACTCAGCCGCCAACAAAAACGCGACTTGAAACATCAATACGAAAAATCAATTAAATTGTTGCAGAGGGCAACCGGCGAAGCCGATCTACCCGTTATCTTTGACAATACTACGGTTACCGGTTTCGGCAACTTTGGGTTACTTGAATCGTTAAAGAAATCGGTTGACTTCACGGGAATCGTCAACAAACACTTACGGTTCACCGACATCACAACAGTACTTACAGTGCCGCCGAACTTGTTGATACCATGGTTGACTGTGCCGCTCTTGGACTTCTACGTTTCGACCATATGAATCAGCTTAAATTCGACCCTGGATATCAGAAGATCAAAGGGATAGACCGGGTTCCCGATGAGCGAACATTGCGGTACTTGATCTCTAAACTCAACCTCGAAGATATTGAAAAGCTCAAAAAAGTTAACCAGGCCATGTTATCAATGAAAGCCAATATGGATGGCCCCAGAGAAATCTGGATTGACACTGACGACACCGTAATTACTGTTTTTGGAGCACAGCAGGGTTCCGAGGTTGGCTACAACCCACGCTATCACGGCCGCAGTTCATACAAAGCAAAAGTGGCCTTTGTATCCGGTAGTTGTGAGCTGCTAAACGCTGGTCGGTATGGCGGTAAAACCTCCAGCAACGGCGATTTCTTTGAGTTTTTCCAGGAAACTCTGTCATTAGTTGGACACAATACTGTAGCCAAAGGCGTCAGAATGGATAAAGGCTTCTTTGACCAAAAGAACTTCGCCTATTTAGAGGACAACTGCATCGAATACGTTTGTAAAGCCCGGCTAAATTCAAACATATGGAAAGTAATCAAATACCTTAACAGCCAGAATAATTCCTGGCAGGAACTTGACAACACATATGCGGTGAATGAAATCACCGTACCGCTTCAAAGCTGGGAACGGGCCAGAAGATTTGTTTTCATTAGAGAGAAAGTTAAAACAACCTCCAAAGGTAACCAAGACACTATTGCATTTACTGACTTATATGATTACGAAGCCATCGTGACAAATATGGAAGATCTCTCACCTGAGGAGATCTGGCACTGGTACAATAAGCGCTGTAACGTGGAAAACAAAATCGATGAGTTGAAAACAGGCGTAGGTATCGAGCAAACCAGCCAAAACGAAATACTAAGGAACATGGCCTTCATGTGGATAAAGATATTGTCTTACAATCTCCTGAACTGGTTTAGGTTGGCACTGTTACCGGCTGACGCATCCAGCTACGAGATCCTAACCATAAGAAGGTTAATTCTCAATATACCAGGCAATGTTGTTGGCAATGGCCGCTACCGTCATGTAAGGCTGGCAGCCAATCAGTGGTTGCAGCAGGTTGTAGATAACATTAAATACAGGCTAAAGGAATTCATATGTCAAAGAGCATGGTTACTTGTCTCACCATCTGGATGATAGCACCAAAGCTAAATAATAGTGATATTTTTACTGCCGGAATGGTCCGGCTTGTTTGATGCACCCTTTTCAAAAGCACTATAAGCTCAACTCTTTACTATGGGAAAATCAATGCTATTTGATTCAATAATTACCAGGAATAATGTGAGCCTACTTCCTTTTATTAGGTGATTGCTTCACCGCAAACAAAAAAACAGGAGTTACTTACCGAATCCAAGTTGAAAATACCTTGAGAAAGTATCTTACAATAACAGATTGTGCTTTACAGGATTTAATTAAAGAGTTCATTTCCTGTCTGCCAGCGTTTTTAAAGAGCCGGCTCCAACTTTCGTCCTGCGCAAGTTGAGTTAATAAGAATATCGGAAACAATTTCTCTACTCCAATTTGATATTTTATAAGAATTTGAGCTTACCCCATTAAACTTATTTTACATTTCATTTATGGGCAGTTGCTACTTTGGCGTATTTAATGAAAAGTTTGAATTGTTTTTATTCGTTTAATAAGGTGAGAAAATAGCAATAGGCAATACCATTAATTTTCCCATGTAGGATTTTCATTGTAAGTTTGGAGGTAGTTGGTAATCTTTTACATGCTCGAAATTTAAGACCTCCACTTTTCTAGGATTTACTTTTATTGTAATAATATCTTCTCCAACAACTATATGAGCTCCTTTATAAGGCTTTACTTTAACTTTTAGTTCAAAATCCAATGAACGATATCCTTGTACTCTTTCGGCACTTATAATATCTACGTACAAGGGATCGGTGACTACTGTGGAACCATAATGTTGTTTAATAGCCTTATCTATATACGGATTTAAAGTTGATAAAAAAATATCCTGATAGAGCTCTTCATTAGGAAATTCATTTGATTCATTATCTGTTATTGCTTTTTTTGAAGAAGTTCCATCTATATCATTTACTTGAGTTTGCTTATTACTGCACCCTATCAAAACAAGTGCGAGAATAAAAAATAATAGAAAAAGGTTTTTTAGTTTCATATCAGTTTGTTTCAACCCCAAACACTATTTTTTTGATATGTCTATCTCCAAAGATTATTTATAAGGCTGCTGGTTAACGATTACGTTGGATAATTAAAAATCCGTCCAAATAGCATTTCCTTTATCATCATAAGTCTTTTCGCCTGCATAAATAATTTTCCCAGTTTTTTCATCAATATCAACACGTGCAAAATTACCTCTAGGTGATAATCCTATTACTTCAATTATTAAATATTTTTCTCCTGGCTTATCATAATAATATGCATATTCTAGGTTAAAATGATATCCAATAGCCCAGTCCTTGCCGGGTTCTAAGTGTCATATCTCTGCCCCCCATCAAACGAATAGTATTATGTATTTTGCTAAATAGAGCTGGGTTTGCCTTTAACGCCGATAGTTTGTTATTATAAATTAGACGCGTGAAGAAGGTAAAAGGTTGCATTAATTACATAATTTTGTTAGTTATTCACTGCGTTCTAATACATGTAAAATTCGCCTCTCGGGGGAACTAGATAAACATTTAACACAGCCTAATAATTAAACGAAAAAAAGGCTTGTTAAAGGAATCGCTGTTCTTATCTTGTATGAACAACAACGTCCGTAAAAAAATAGCCGGGCGATAGATTATAATATCACCCGGCTATTTTTATTGTATAACGAAAACCACCAAACCACCATGGCTTCCCCTCAGATTTAAACTATGTACTTTGACATTAGCTACCGAAAATAATATCCTGTCCGGCCTCACCCAACGCTAACCTCCTTCAAGCAGCCGGGTTTGCCGGTTATTGTTTATCTGCCGTTTTGATCATTACAGCGAATACCTTTTGGATTAAAGCAGCCGTTGCAGGAGGCGCAGGCCGCCTTGGCCTGTCCGTTTATAAACCTTTTCACCAAATCCGGCTCTTGAATAAAAGGCCTGCATAAAGCCACCATATCGGCGATCCCTGTATCTAGAACCGATTCCATAACTGCCAGGGAGCGCAGCCCCCCCACCAAAATGACCGGACACGTTACCTCAGCTTTAATTTTTCCGGCGGCGGCGGCAAAATAGGCTTCCTTTTCCGGAGCATTGATCCCGGGCCAGGCAAATCCTTTTTTGGATTCTTTGATCCCGCCGCTTACCTCTATGGCCGCAACACCCAAACTATCCAGTAACTTAGCCGTATAGATTGCATCCTCAAGAGTCAGATACCCGGCTTCTGCAAAGCCGTCGGTTGTGTTGAGCTTGGCCAGCACGGGATAAGCTTCACCGGTCAATTTTTTGCCGCGGATGATGATCTCCCTGAGAATGCGGGTCCGGTTTTCGATGCTGCCGCCCCATTGGTCCTCCCGCCTATTGGTATAAGGTGAAATAAACTCCGACAGCAAATAGCCGTGCGCGATATGGACCTGTACCCCGTCGCACCCGGCTTTTTTGGCCCTCAGCATGGCGGCGGCGTAACAGTCGATCAGTTCCCGGATTTCCCCGTCAGTCAAAGCGCGGGGCGTCAAACTGGTGCTTTTGTCGGTGACCGCAGAAGGAGCGACGGGAACCAAACCCTCCGCCGGCACGTTAACCTGCCGGCCGGCGTGTGATATCTGTAGAACCAGCTTGGAACCGTGTTGATGCGCAATATCAGCTAACCTGCGGTAACCCTCGATAAATTGATCATCATAAATGGCATTTTGCCCGGGGGCAACCCGTCCCAGGGGATGCTGCACATAAGCATGGGCGGTGATTATCAAACCCACCTCGTTTTCAGCAAGGGTCCTGTACAGCTTTATTTCTGAATCTGATATGGTTCCGTCCGGGTTACCCATAAAATCATTGGTAGCAGAACGAACAAAGCGGTTTTTGATAACCATTGAACCGAGTGTAACAGGCTGAAAAAGAGTGCTCATAGTTTAATCCTTTCATATTTTTGTTTAGTTTCAAGATAATTTTACTTATTTACTTTAAAACAGGCTATTTTCTAATAACTGGTGAAGTATTCTTTGCCTCGAAAAAGTTTTTGACTTCCATACAAGTACATTGCTATTTATATAATTTTATCAATAAATGCTATTAATGCAAGTACATACTTTAATTAGACAAACATGCCACTAACGCAACGGCAGTAAATGTGAAGATAAGCAATGTGGGTGCGATTGGAATCGTACACGGCGCGTTAGCACTGAACTTATTCGAAGCTAATATGCATTTTTTCCATATTCACAATGCTCGCAGCAAACCTCTGATTACTCCTGCGATCGCAGTTTTTCATCATATATGGGCAGGATGATTTTCCTCAAAGCAGGAAGCCCGCTGCTAAATAGCAACGCGCCGCCAACGCTGGCGATTCCTCCAATCAGGACGGTGTTGGGAGCGCCGAGCCAACTGGCCATGGTCCCGGCAAATAGGCTGCCGAAGGGTACCACCCCCATAAAAGCAGCAGCGTACAGGCTCATTACCCGCCCCCGCTTGTCATCATCTACAATGGTCTGGACCACGGTATTGCACGAGGCCATCTGCACCATCATGCCGAAACCGGTAAACAAAAGCAGGCACAGGGAAAACAAGAAGCTGCGGGACTGTGAAAAAAAGATTAGGCCTGTGCCGAAAAGCCCTGCCGCGAACGGTATATTTTTTTCCAATCCCCTGATATTCTTCCTTGAAGCCAAATAAACGGCGCCGGTCAGGGCTCCCATGCCGGAGGCGCCCATCATAAAACCAAGGGTGTGCGGCCCGCCGTGCAGAATTTCACTGGCAAATACCGGCATCAGCACGGTATAAGGCATACCGGTAAAGCTGACTAAAGCCAGCAGCATTAAGATATAACGGATGGGGGCAAAACCCCGGACATAGGCCAGACCATCCTTAAAATGCTTAAATATATTATCCTTTGCCCCCTCAGTTTTCCTGGGCTTAACCCTCATCGCCAACAGGGCGGCGAGCACGGCAAGATAGCTGATGCCGTTAATTAAAAAGCACAGCCCCTCCCCCATAGCCGCAATCAGCACCCCGGCTACGGACGGCCCGATCAGTCTGGCCCCGTTGAACATGGAGGAGTTTAAAGCAATGGCGTTGCCCAGGTCATTTCTGTCTTCCACAATCTCCGTGACAAAAGCCTGCCGGGCAGGGGCGTCCAGGGCGTTAACCAGTCCCAGAAAAATGCTTAACGGAATAATATGCCATACCAAAATATTATCGGTTAAAACCAGCAGGGCTAAAATAAAAGCCTGGAGCATGGCCAGGGCCTGGGTAATAAGGAGAATGCGGTGGCGATTCCCACGGTCAACCAGCACACCGGCAAAAGGCGAAATCAGAAAGGTCGGGACATTTCCTGCGAAACCTACCAAACCCAGCATTAAGGCCGAACCGGTCAAACGGTACACCAGCCAGCTCATGGCGATATTCTGGATCCAGGTGCCGATCAGAGATATGCACTGTCCACTGAAGAAAAGGCGGTAATTGCGGTAATGAAAAGAGCGTAGGATAAATCTAAGACCGGATTGTTTGTTGTTGCTGGACTGCTCTGGCTTCATTGCATAACAGCTCCGGTATACAGGAAATTAGAAATACTTGGTCCGTTAAATTCATCATACCACCATTTCTCGCCAGGGTATACAGTTACGTCGGGCCTTCACAAGAACAACCGGGTTGACAAATCGCCGGATTTAGTTTCAAACTGGAAAAAATTTTACTAAACGAAGCACAATTTATAAGAATAAATCTTACAATGGAAATAAGTTTGCCGGCCAAACATGAACGATTGTTTTTTTTCCCAACTGCTCTACTAAAAAATTACTTTGAGTTTACTCTGAAAAAGATGTAAATTAAGAGATATCAAACTATTCCCAAACTTAAGACGAGGGTTATCCGCCTATGACTGCTGAGATTTACATTCTGCTGGTGGTCGTGGTCGCAGCGGCATTGCTTTTTGCTCTCACCAACGGGTTGCATGACGCCAGCTCGATTGTGGCTACCTTTATTGCCTGCGGCGCCGCTTCTCCCGGCCAGGCCGTCGTGCTGGCGGCGGTTTTCGGCTTCAGCGGCGCAATGCTGGGCGGCAGTTCTGTGGCCAATACCTTCACCAATATTGTCAGCGTTTCCATGAGTAATTCACTGCTGACTATAATATTGGCAGCCGTACTGGCGGCAGTAGCCTGGAATTTAATCACCTGGTATTTCGGGATTCCCTCCAGTTCAACCCATGCCCTGGTTGGCGGCGTTATCGGAGCGGTGTGGGCTTCAAACGGCTTTCATCAGGTATTATGGGGCTGGAGCCAACTGTTCGGGGAAACGCATGAATTGACCGGGATGATGAGGATTTTTGCCGCTCTGCTCATTTCACCGCCACTGGGCTTCATCCTGGCCTACTTACTTCAAAAGCTGCTGAGTCTGGCCTTGAGAAACGCCAGGAACACTGTCAACCGCTGGCTAAAAAGGTTGCAGTGGGTAATGGCGGCGGTGCTGGCTTTCAGCTTCGGCGCCAACGATACCCAAAAAATAATGGGATTGATCACCCTGGCTTTAATCGCTTCGGGAAACCTGCAGCAGCAAGCGGTACCCCTTTGGGTCAGGCTGAGCGGCGCCCTGGTGATGTTTTGCGGTACTGTTCTCGGGGGTTGGTCGATTATGAGAACTCTGGGCGAACGCATTTTTGACATTCGTCCCATCCACAGTCTCAACTCACAGGTTTCCTCTGGAGCAGCCATCTTAATGGCAACCTATCTTGGGGCGCCTGTCTCCACCACCCATGTGATGGCCAGCAGCATCCTCGGAGCGGGGGCAGGGGACGAACACCGTATGGTCAACTGGAATATTGGGAAGGAAATGATCGTGGCGTGGTTTGTCACCATTCCTTCCGCGGTGCTGGTAGCCGCGTTAATATACTACCCGGTCTATTGGTTAGCCGGTAAACCATAAAGGAGAGTTAGCCATGGGAATAAATATATTTAATAAAGTTTTCCCTCAGAAGTGGGATTTTGTCGGCATGCTGCGCACCCAGGCGGAATTAACAGCACAGGGGGTGCAGACCCTGCTTGACTGGCTGTTGGAGCCTTCAGCTGAAAATTATGATTTACTGCTCCAGCTGGCCGCGCAAGCAGACACTGTCCGCATGGAGATGGAGGAAAAATTGTATGAAGCCTTCGTCACCCCTTTTGACCGGCAGGAACTCTATTATATTTCGGTCCAAATGGACCGCATCGTTGAGTACGCCAAATCCACCCTGCTGTCCATTGTCGAATACAAGGTGGAGCCACGCAAATACTTTATTAAAATGACGGAGGCGCTGAGTGAGGGTACAACTATATTTGCCGGGGCTATGATCTCAATCCTCGATAACAAACCCATCGAGTCACAGACCCGCATCCAGGAGATAAGGAAAGCCCATGCGGAGATGGAAGACTATTACCGCAAGGGCATGTCGGAACTTTTTCAAACTGCCGATGCCATGGAAGCCTTGAAGCACCATGAAATATACAGCCAAATGCAGGATGCGGCCTTTTACCTGGGCAGTACTGTGGACATCTTTCACCGTATCGTTGTCCGGATAGGCTAGAACAAAGCTTTTTGCCCGGTCATCCGCAGCGGTTGGCATACAGCTAATGGGTACGTTTAAAATATCTTGCCCTTACTGCCCTCGTAAATCTTTTCCTCCCCGGTCACGGCAAAGGACAGCCATACCAGTATGGACACACCGGCGACATTGATAAAGTAATGAAGTGTTTGGTTGAAGCCGTTCTGCATCTCAAAAGCTCCCGACCTGATCAAAGCCTCGGTGGCCAGAACAAGCAGGCCGCTGAAGAGCAGCACCAGCAGCATTTTGTAAAAAGAGTTGCGCTGCATCCAATTCATCAGCAAAATCCCGCCACCCGCTCCCCCAACCAGCACAAACAAAGGGACACCGGCAATAGCGGGCGCACTTTTCGTGAAATGGTAATAACCCAGCTGGATAAAGGTAAAATTCATGGCAAAGAGCAGCAGGATTGAAACAATCGCCACTGGCCAGAGCAGCCTAAGCCTGTTAAAAGGGACCAGGATAAAAACCAGCAGCCACATCACAACAGCCCAAATCAGGTATTCCATGACTACCTCCGGGTGTTTTTATTACTATTCTCTTTATTTGCCCCTCCTTCTATGCAAAATTATTTATCATCATATTAAAAGCGCTGCGATGTAAAAGGATCGGCTACGTTTCTGTAATAAATTTTTAACCTTTACGAAATAAATTCTTAAAAAAAATATGATATTCTCGCTCTAACGTAGGTAAAATTCATTCCTGCAATATGTTCGCACAGATTAACTGAAAAAGAAATTGGGGGGACAAGAATGGAATTAAAAGGAACGAATACCGAAAGGAACCTGCTGACTGCTTTCGCAGGCGAATCACAGGCCAGAAACCGCTATACTTTCTTTGCTTCCAAGGCCAAAAAGGAGGGCTATGAGCAAATCGCGGCCATTTTCCTGGAGACCGCCGCCAACGAAAAGGAACACGCGGAGCGCTTGTTTAAATTCCTTACCGGCGGCGAGGTGGAAATTACCGCCGCATTCCCCGCGGGTATCATCGGGACAACCCAGGATAACCTGGAGGGGGCTGCCGCAGGAGAAAAGTATGAGCACACTGTTATGTATCCCGAGTTCGCTAAAACAGCTGAGGCGGAGGGTTTTGCCGAGATCGCCGCAGTATTTAGCGCTATCGCCAGGGCGGAAGTAGCACATGAAAAACGTTACTTGAAACTTCTGCAGAACATTAAAGAAGGAAAGGTATTCCACCGCGATGAAAAAGTGCTGTGGAAATGCGCCAACTGCGGTTATATGCACGAAGGTACGGACGCTCCCAACGTTTGCCCGGCCTGCGACCACCCCCAGAGCTATTATGAGCTCTGGAGCCAGAACTATTAAATGCCCGCCGGCCCCGGTTTGCCTTAACAGGTGAATCCGGGGCCGGCCTGTTTACCGGAAGGACCATTGACTTCACAATACAAGCCGGCTAATATAATTAAAAAGCAATCCATTTGTTTCAGCTCATCAAAAATGGCTCATAAGAGGTTGCTGGTTTGGCCATCAATTATTATATTTTTATATGGGAGATGTGGAAGTGCTGCAGGTAGTCCTCTTTGATCTGGATGGAACCCTATTACCAATGGACCACAGGAAGTTCATGAACGAATACTTAAAAGAGCTGTCCCTCTTCGTACGTCCGGTAATCGAACCTGACGCCTTTAAACAGGCTCTGATGGCAAGTACCTCGGCTATGGCCGCCAATAACAGCCTGGTATTTACCAACGAAGAGGTTTTTTGGAAAGATTTTGAGAATCATCTGGGAGAAAGGCTACCGTCTATCCGGCCCTTGCTTGAATTGTTTTACGCTGAAAAGTTCCGGCAATTGTCCTACGTAGCCCACCCATGCCAGGAAGCCCGCATATTGGTAAAAGCAGCCATGGAGCGCAATTTGCGTATTGCGCTGGCTACCAATCCTCTATTCCCGCTGACCGCTATACTAAGCCGGATGTCCTGGGCAGGTGTGGATGACTTTCCGTGGAATTTAATTACCAGCTATGAAGTCATGCACTTTTGCAAACCACATCCCGGGTACTACCGTGAAATTGCCGCACACCTTGGTGTGCGGCCTGAGGAATGCCTGATGGTAGGCAACAATGTGGATGAGGACTTGGTTGCTGGAACCCTTGGCATGAAGACCTACCTGGTAACTGATTGCCTGCTGGGAGACCCTGCAGGCATTTGCCGGGCGGACTGGCACGGATCAATACAGCGCCTGGCCTGGTTGTGGGAGAATCAGGGCTTTCCCGGGGAATCAAGAGTAAAGCTTTAAAAAATTATCCTGCAATGAGCCTTTAGTCAAAAGCCATGTCCTGGAGGTTTATTTAAGACAATAGTGATTTCAGTAATCCCCTAAAATAAGGTTTTGTTAAAGTTTCAACATTTAATGGTGATTTGGAGACCACTTGTTTCCAAATACCGTCCCTGTCTCTTATAAAAAATATGTTCCCTTTTTTTGTTTTCATTTCTATTTTTCCAGTTGATCCCACAACTACCCTTTTTTTGGGTATGAATTCGATTTCATCTTCTCCTGCTTTTAATTTGAATCTCTTTGAATAATAAGAGCCTAATCTTTTTCTTTCATAAGAAGTTAATATTATTTTTTCTTCAATTAAGTCTGACAGCCAATCTTCCAGTCGATCATAAAATGATTTTATCTCCACTGGACATTGTTCATTGATATCACTTGTTTGCGCTTCCTGGTCCTCCTGCAATTGTTTCTTGTTCCTCAAAAGAGCAGCCAGATCACTCATTATGATTAACCTCCTCTCAGGAATATTATATATGAATTTTCACATTATTAACAAAAATTCCTACATTTATTTTTCAAAATATTACGACACATTTCGATTTAATTCTTAGGCCTGGCTTATCCCAATCTTATACCCATAGTTCAATGAATGACGAAATGCTCTTTCATGTAATGCCTTTTTCATAGAAGGGTATACCTGACAATAAAAAGAGCCGGCGTTTAGCGCAGCCGGCTCCGGTTTGCTCCGGTGATAAAGGGCTTATCTCCGTTTACGTCTGTATTATTTGCTATTGTTCCGTATCAGACTCTGTTTCTTGCTCCGTATCCTGGATAACTTCCGTCTGGTTAATAACCCTTTCCGCAATTACCGCCATTTCAGCCCTGGTAATGGCGCTGTTGGGGTTAAACTTCCCTTCCGGTGAGCCGACAATGATCCCTTCTTGATAAAGAGCCATGATATAACCCAGGTCCTCCGGCGAAATCAGGCTGCCGTCAGCAAAAGGTATGTCCTCCGTATCGACAGGGGTCAGTTCCAGCGCTTTGGCAAGCTCAACAGCTACCAGAGCCCGGTCGGCCTGCACCTGGGATTGGAACCGGTTAATATTAACAACTCCTTTGTACACTGCTTCCCGCACTGATTCCCGGGCCCAATCGGGGACATCTTCCAGATTGAGGTCCTCAATGGTTAACTGGTTATCTTCCTGCCAGGTATTTTTGTTAGCCATTCTCATCACCAGGACCGTTATTTCAGCCTGGGTAATTGAATCCTCGGGCCGGAACGTCCCGTCTTCATAGCCCTCAAATACCCCGATAGCTTTCATTTTCTTGATACTTTCCGCGGCCCAGTGCCCATTGATATCAGGAATGTCCTCTTCCACTTCCCCCTGGGCCTGGTAGGCGTCCAGCTTTTGCTTGAACTCCTTCAACTGCTGTCCCTGATAGGACTTGTGCTCCTGGCCTGTTACCTTGCTTTCACCGTTACTTTTACCGTTACTTTCGCTGTCGGCCTGTACCGTGCTATCACCCTGCGTGCTATCACTCTGAACAGCAGCCTTTGTGTTACCGGCGTTGTCCTTCTCCCCGTCCTGGTTTTTCGCCATGGCGGCTCCGGCCGATAGCATCAACATCATTGACAGCGCAACAACTACAGACAGTACTTTCCTCACTTGGTTGTCTCCTCCTTTGTGGTTTTACCAAATATATACGAATGCTCCAATCCTTTAGGGGGGTATATCAGCTGGTAAAAAGAAATAAGACAGAGGAACGTCCCCTGTCTTTCGCCTGTCTATCCGTTAAGGCGCTCTATTTCATCCTGCAGCTTTTCAATCCGTTCCAGCAGATCCATGATGATGGCCGCAGCGTGTACATTTACACCAAGGCTGCAGCGCAGCCGCATCAGCTTCCGCACGCGAGTGGCCTGGCAGGACTGGATATGGTTCTCCCTTATTTCCACGATACCCAGTTCAGCCAGCCTTTCTGCTATCTCCGGGTGGATTTCCAGGCTGCTTATATCGACCCATTCCCCCTCCGGGCCTGTGGAAAGAGAGTGATGGTAAACCTGGAGATAATATTTCTTCACAGTGTTCACACCCCTTTCCTCAACGCGGCCAGTTGCCGGTACAGCTTTTCTTCTTCCGCCGTCAGTCGCTCAGGGATATCTATTTTTATAATTACATACTCGTCGCCCCGCCCGCCTTTATGCGGTAAACCTTTACCCCGCAGCCGCAGCCGCCTGCCGGCGCGGGAGCCTGCAGGCACTTTCATCAACACTGCTCCGTCCAGGGTCGGGACCGAGACCTGGTCTCCCAGCGCCGCCTGTTCGGGCCGCAGCGTAACCTCGGTCTCCAGATCGCTTCCCCGGACTTTGTAGAGTGGGTGTGGGAGGATGCGCACCTTCAAGTAAAGATCTCCCCTGGTTCCCCCGTTGAGACCTTCCCCACCCTGGCCTTTTAATCGAATCCGGCTGCCGTCGGCAACTCCCGGCGGGATTTTCACAGCCAGTGTTTTAGTACTTGAGGTCACCCCCGTCCCGCCACAACGAGGGCAGAAAGACTGCCCGTCATGCCCCTGGCCGCCGCAGGCTTGACATATTTCCCGCGTGGACAGCTGCAGTGATTTTTGTCCGCCCCGGTAGGCTTCCTCAAGGGTGAGTTCAACCTCGCTTTCCGCATCCTGTCCTTGTACCGGACCGCGCCTGGCGGTTCTGGCGCCGCGCCCAAAACCGCCGCCGAAGATTGCCTCGAAAAAGTCGCTGAAACCGCTCGCTCCAGCATCTCCCCCGGTGTAAAAATGAAAGCCCTCCGTATCCGGCGGGGGCTGAAAATCATCGCCTGCCCGCCAATTAGCCCCCAGGCGGTCGTATTTTTCCCGTTTTTCTTTATCGCTCAGGACCTCATAGGCTTCGTTAATCTTTTTAATTTTTTCCTCGGCCGTTTCCTTGTCCCTGCCGGTATGCAGGTCGGGGTGCCATTTACGGGCAAGCTTGCGGTAGGCGGACTTAATCTCCTTCTCCGTGGCAGTGCGGCTGACGCCTAATATTTCATAATAGTCCTGGAAAGAAACGCTCACTCAACTTTCACCGTCCTTTCGCAACCCTGACTGGTAGACCGGCAGCCGGACCGGCTGCCGGTCTATCGTAGGGCGTAAATCGCAGGGCGTTGTGTTTTCAGCTTCACCCACATTTTTGAGGCTGTTTTCCGCTCTTGGTGAAGGTAAATTCAGTTTGTTTATTTCTCCTCAAACTCGGCGTCGATGGCATCGTCAGCGGCACGATTGCCGGGGTTGCCTGCCGGCTCAGTTCCGGTTGTCCCGGCGCCTTCCCGGTAGGCGGACTGAGAGACCGTGTAGGACGCCTGCTGCAGTTCGTCCTTGAGTGCGCGGACCTGTTCGATGGACGCGTTTTCCTTGATCGCAGCTTTTAAATCTGCCAGGAGCTGTTCAATGCGCGCTTTTTCATGTACGGGGACCTTTTCACCCAGGTCTTTAAGCTGCCGTTCCACCTGGTAGGCCAGAGAGTCGGCCTCGTTGCGGGCCTCGATTTCCTGCTTGCGCTGTTTGTCCTCGGCGGCATGCATTTCGGCCTCGCGCACCATGCGGTCGATTTCTCCCTTGTCCAGGCTGGTGGAACCACTGATGGTGATAGTTTGCTCCTTGCCCGTGCCCTTATCCCTGGCGCTTACTTTCAAAATACCGTTGGCGTCAATATCGAAGGTTACCTCGATTTGCGGTACACCCCGGGGAGCCATGGGAATGCCATCCAGCTTAAACTGTCCCAGGGAGCGGTTGTCACGGGCCATTTCCCGCTCTCCCTGCAGCACGTTGATGTCGACGGCAGGCTGGTTGTCCTCAGCGGTCGAGAATACCTGGCTGCGCCGCACCGGGATGGTGGTGTTGCGCTCAATAAGCTTGGACATTACCCCACCCAGGGTCTCCAAACCCAGGGAAAGGGGAGTAACATCAAGCAGCAGGACGTCTTTGACTTCGCCGGCCAGGACACCTCCCTGGATTGCGGCCCCAATCGCGACCACCTCGTCAGGGTTGACTCCCTGGTGCGGATCCTTGCCTCCCGTCAGGCTGCGCACCATTTTCTGCACCGCCGGAATGCGGGTGGAGCCACCCACCAGGATTACCTCATCAATATCCTTTTCGGTCAGTTTGGCATCAGAGAGGGCGGCCAACACCGGCCCACGGCAGCGCTCAACCAGGCGCCGCGTGAGGTCATCAAACTTGGCCCGGGTCAACTTCATCTCCAGGTGTTTCGGACCGTTGGCGTTGGCTGTGATAAACGGCAGGTTAATCTGGGTTTCCATGGTTGTGGAAAGCTCCATCTTGGCTTTTTCTGCAGCTTCGGTCAGCCTCTGCAGGGCCTGCTTATCCCGGCGCAGGTCAATCCCGTTATCCTTCATAAACTCACCGGCGATCCAGTCCACAACCGCCTTGTCAAAATTATCACCACCCAGGTGGGTGTCTCCATTGGTGGATTTGACTTCAAAGACCCCATCGCCGACTTCCAGGATCGAGACGTCGAAGGTCCCCCCGCCCAAGTCGAACACCAGGATCGTTTCGTTGGCCTTTTTATCAAGGCCATAAGCCAGGGCTGCCGCCGTTGGTTCATTGATGATGCGCAGCACGTTCAGGCCGGCGATTTTACCTGCGTCCTTGGTGGCGTTGCGCTGGGCGTCATTAAAATAGGCCGGTACGGTGATCACCGCGTCTGTTACCTTTTCGCCAAGGTACTTGGAAGCGTCATCCACCAGCTTGCGTAAGACAAGCGCCGATATTTCCTCCGGCGCCATCAGTTTGCCTCTAACATCAAAGCGGACTGCATCATTAGGTCCGGCGGCTACTTTGTACGGTACCAGTTTGCGCTCGTCAGCCACCTCAGTGTAACGGCGGCCGATAAATCTTTTGATCGAATACAACGTGTTTTCCGGATTCAAAACTGACTGTCGTCTGGCCACCTGGCCGGCCAGCCTTTCTCCGTCCTCTTTGAAAGCAACCACGGAAGGCGTGGTGCGTGCGCCCTCGGTGTTAACAATAACAGTGGGCTTACCGCCTTCCATCACCGCTATGACCGAGTTGGTAGTGCCGAGGTCGATGCCTACTGTTTTACTCATTCCATTATACCTCCTCAAGGCGTTATAAATATTACCGCAGAATTCCTAAAAAATATTTTTGAGATTAGAACCTGCTCCTGGTAATATTATACGTCAAGAATAGTCAAAGTCAATCACCATGCAAAAAAAAATTTCGCTATTATTTTGTATGACATCCGGGCTGGTAAAAGTTGCGGGTTCAGCGAACAGCCTTTCCACAAAGGCTATCAGTTTTGTTTGCAGCCGGCAGCGGCCAGCCCAACAGCGTTTATTCCGGTACCGCCGCCCAGGTCAAGGACCTTACTGCCCTTCAGCGGGTCCAACCACTCCGGTATATAGCCGGAGTGGTCGAGGGCCACCTTTTGCATGAACTTGTCATAAAAAGGCGCCATCAGTTCAAACAGCATTTTTACACGCCTGTACCGCCTTTAAAGTCTTCTCAACGATATTTTCCACGGTGAACCCAAATTTATCAAAAAGTGTGCCGGCAGGGGATGATGCTCCAAAATGGTCGATACTGATAATCTCGCCGCTATCTCCGGTATAACGCTGCCAACCCTGGCTGCTGCCGGCCTCCACTGCCACCCGTGCTTTTATTTGTGGCGGCAAGACCTCCCGGCGGTAGTCCTCCGGCTGTCTCTCAAACAACTCCCAGCTCGGCATACTGACCACGCGGGCTGCAACACCGCTTTCCTGTAGTCTTTCCGCAGCCTGCAGGGCCAGGTGGACTTCAGAACCGCTGGCCATGATAATGGTGTCCGGACTGCCGCTGCCTATCTGATTGAGAGTATAGGCGCCGCGGTATAGCCCGTCTGCCGCGGCAAACTTCTGCCGGTCCAGCACCGGCAGGTTCTGGCGTGATAAAACCAGGACCACCGGCCCGTTTATCGTCAAAGCCACGCGCCAGGCTTCGCTTGTTTCGTTGGCGTCAGCCGGACGAATGACAGTCAGGCCAGGGATTACCCTGAGCGAGGCCAGGTGTTCTACGGGCTGGTGGGTGGGGCCGTCTTCGCCGACCCCGATGCTGTCGTGGGTAAAGACATAAATGACCTTCAACCCCATCATGCCCGACAGGCGGATAGGCGGGCGCATGTAGTCGGAGAAAACCAGAAAAGTAGCCCCGTAGGGGATTAAACCGCCGTGCAGCGCCATCCCGTTGAGGATCGAACCCATGCCATGCTCGCGGACACCAAAATGAAGGTTCCGTCCCTGGTAGTAACCGGCGGCAAAGTCACCGGCGCCTTTGATGTACGTTTTATTAGAGGGCGCCAGGTCGGCCGACCCGCCCAGCAGGTTGGGCAGGCTGCCCCAAACCGCATTGAGAAAGGCGCCCGATGCCGCCCGGGTAGCTATTCCTTTTTCGCCGGGCTGGAAAACGGGGATAGCGCTGTCCCACCCATCCGGCATGCGACCGCTCAGCCACTGCCGCCATTCCTTCGCCAGTTCTGGGAAAGCCCTGCTGTAGGAGTCAAACAGGTCCAGCCATTTGGCCTCGCGGGACCTGCCTTGCTCCAATGCCTGGCGGAAATGGCCCAGGACCTGGTCCGGGACATGAAATGCGGGAGCCGAAGGCCAGCTTAAGTTTTCTTTGGTCAACCTTAATTCATCGGAACCCAGCGGCTCACCGTGCGCGGCGGATTTACCCTGCTTGTTGGGGCTGCCGAAACCTATATGGGTACGCACCATGATCAGCGAGGGTTTCTCCTTCTCTGCCAACGCCGTTTCAAGGGCGGTCTCCAGGGCGGCGGTATCGTTCCCGTCCTCTACCCGCAAAACCTGCCAGCCGTAAGCTTCAAAGCGGCCGGACCGGTCCTCGGTAAAGGCCAGTTCGGTATCCCCTTCGATGGAAATATGGTTGTCGTCATACAGGCAGATCAGGCGTCCCAGCTTGAGGTGACCGGCCAGCGAGGCCGACTCGTGGGTGACCCCCTCCATCAGGTCACCGTCACCGGCAATCACATAAGTGTAGTGGTCAACAATATCAAAACCAGTCCGGTTGAAGTGGGCAGCCAGAAAGCGCTCGGCTATGGCCATACCGACCGCGTTGGACAGGCCCTGGCCTAAAGGCCCGGTAGTCACCTCAACTCCGGGGGTATGTCCATACTCGGGGTGGCCCGGTGTCCTGCTGCCCCACTGGCGAAAATCCATCAATTCTTCCAAAGTAAGATCATAACCTGTTAAATGCAGCAGGCTGTAAAGCAGCGCCGACCCGTGCCCGGCCGACAGAACAAAGCGGTCCCGGTCCGGCCAGGAAGGATTGGCCGGGTTGTGACGCAAAAACTTGGTCCACAACACATAGGCCATAGGGGCGGCGCCCATGGGCATGCCGGGGTGTCCTGATTTCGCCTTTTCGACAGCTTCCGCTGCCAGTATACGGATCGTGTTGATACAGAGTTGGTCCAGTTGGTTCGTATTATTCATGAAACATCCTCGCTCTTTTTCTACAAAAAATTTATTTTGCGTTAAGTTCTTTTCAACCTTAAAGATATAGTTCCTGCTTGGATAGAAATAATTCCAAGAAAATTGTCCAATAAAACCAAAATATTTTATGTTATCAATTCGCACCCACATTTTTTGGGGTTTCGCTTCTTATGTTGGACACTATTTTCATAGCAGTAAAAAATTTCTCAAGCACTGATTGATTAACAGTGCTTTGAGAAATTTTAGACAAGCTAAAAAACAATGGCAATGGCTTTATATCGAAGTCCTTGCCGTTGCCATTCCAAATTCTTTCCAATAACAATCATTAAGGTTAATACCGGTGCACAATCCACCGGTATTAACCTCATGTTCTTAGTCTATTTACACCATTGCTCCGGTAAGCCTCTGCCGTTCCAAACCAAGTCGCCGGTATCCTTCAATACCATTGTGACAGCATTTTGGGGGCAATGACCCTGGCACCAGGCACAACCCATGCAATGTTCGTTATATACAGGACCATTTTCTTTATCAACATGCACAGCACCGTAAGCGCATAGTTTTTCACAGGTGCCGCAGCGTTTGCACTTATCTAAGTCAAACTTAGGAACAACGGGTGATGGATATTGCATCGGGGCTTCTTCTTTCGGCCAATCCCTGATGTAAGAGAAGTCATCAACGCAGAGCCTGGTGAATTCTTCCACCGATTTATAGCCTTTGCGGTCCATAAATGCGCTCATGCCTTCAATACAATCCTTCAGCACGCCCACGCCGCGGGAATAAACCGCCGAGCACAGTCCGGCGACGCTGCAGCCGCCCATCATGTAGCGGACGCAGTCATCATACGTGAAGATACCACCGATCCCGATCACGGGAATTTTGGTAGTAGCGGTAATCTCAAGAACCTTGGCCAGGGAGAACAGCTGCCAGGCCCGGCCCATCAGGCCGCCGCTGGAATAAGGGCCACCGTAGAACGTGCCTGTTTCATGGTCGATCCAGGTTCCGTAGAAGGCGTTGTTTGCGGAAATACCGGCTGCTCCGGCTCTCTCCACAGCCAGTGCTAGTGCTGCCGTATTAACGCACTGCGGGGTCATTTTGAAAACAATCGGGACCTTCACGGCGTCCACACAGGCTTTGGTAACGGTATAGGCAGTGTCGGGATCGAGGGCCAGGGGGGCGCCTACATCTTTATGTGCTTCCACCGCTCCGAAGGTAGCATGGGGGCCGCCGGTGTCCAGTTCGATTACTTTAGCGCCCATGGCCTCCTGGTCTTTACACAGGGAGGTCCAGGATTCTAAATCAAGCCCGATCCCGGATACGCTGGCGATAAAAAGGACGTCGTTATCATTGCACACCTTTAAGGTCGCGGGGCCTTCTGTTTCCATGTACTTTTCATA
Source organism: Pelotomaculum schinkii (assembly GCF_004369205.1). Classification (NCBI taxonomy): domain Bacteria; kingdom Bacillati; phylum Bacillota; class Clostridia; order Eubacteriales; family Desulfotomaculaceae; genus Pelotomaculum; species Pelotomaculum schinkii. Next base: position 1,229,172 of record NZ_QFGA01000001.1, read on the forward strand.
AGGCATATTGTGGAACATCTGGCTACAGACCCAGCTGTCCCTTAATTCCGGTCCAAAATGTTTTAGTGAATAAAAATACGGCCTGGGCCAGCGGTGCGGTCCGTCAATTTTATGCACTGTCTTTCCTACCAGCCAGCCGATACCCTGGTCAATGACCCGTTTGGCTAAATAGGCGCTGCCGCCAAAGTCACATGAAGTGACCCCCACCGGATTTTTTATTTCCACACCTAAAAAATTTGTACGTAAATTTGCCATGTTATACATTCTCCTATCATTTTTTTATTTAACTAATCAACAATTTGAATTACAATACGGCCTTATGCGGTTAACCCCCATTGAGCGCTTCCAAAAGGTAAACCTTGTCCCCTTCGTTTAAGACTTTGTCAACAGTGACATGCCGCCCGTTCAGGAACAAACCAAAGACATTCCTCGGAACACCCAATTTGTCCAGGACCATTCCGATAGTTGCACCCTGGGGTACCTCTACTTTAAAAGTCTGGCCATGCCTTGCGCCTGGTATAAAAAAGGATATCTCACCATAAACCTTCATTTCAACTAGCAATATTTTCGCCCCTCCCTTCAATTTAGGCTTGATCAACCCCAGGAGCTTACAGGATATTCTCTAATACCTTGGGCAGGCCACGGCCGTTTCCAAAATAATTTTCCTACATCATTCGCCCGATTGTTGTTTTAAACCCGTACCGGGCAAATATATCCCTTGCCTTGATCACTTCCTCCTTACTTATTGCCCCAATTTCGGTATAAGGTGATGTTATGCCAAGGAATTCATATTTACTTGAGCCTAGTGAATGCAAGGGAACTATATCCACCCATTCAGCGTTAATTGTCGTTAAAAACTCCGCTGTTGCTATTAAGTTGTCACGGGAGTTGTTAAAGCCGGGTACCAATGGTACCGATATTCTTGTTTTACATTTATCCGCTATTAATTTGGCGTTCTCCAGAATTTTTTTATTTGATACCCCGGTCCATTCCCTGTGTTTTACCGGATCCATGTGCTTTATATCCAAAAGGACCATATCCGTATACTCAAGGACATCCTCAAGAACTTCCCATTTTGCATAGCCTGTTGTATCAAGGACTGTGGAAATCCCTTTTTCTTTGCTTATTTTTAGTAACTCTTTGGTAAAAACAGGTTGGTATAAAGGTTCACCTCCGCTTATGGTTAAACCGCCATCCGAACCATAGAAAGGTTTGTCCTTTTCAACCTCCTCGATGACTTCATCAACTGTCACTATCCTACCCACCTGCTTGAAGGCGGAATAAGGGCATGCTTCCACACATTTCATGCAATATGTGCATTTTTGGCGGTCAATTTTATGGTCCGTATTCGTGCTGATGGCTCCTGCCGGACAGGCATCAACACAAGCTCCAAAGTCTTTACATCTTTTAGGAATAAAATATAGCTGAGGTAAGGGTTCCTGAGTTTCGGGGTTGGCGCACCACCTGCAGCTCAAAAAACACCCCTTGATAAAAACTGTTGTTCTGATACCTGGACCGTCGTGTGTTTCAAACTTTTTGATGTCAGCAATTATACCGGTGTTTTTTGTCATCATGTTATACCCCTTATTCTCATTAACCCTTACCGCTTATTCAGCTATTTACTTGGCCGCCAGACTTACTTGCTGGCTACTTGCCGGAACAGGCTTTTTTGTAATCCAGGGCTTACCCATCCAATACACTTCGCGTCCAAAAATTTCGTTAACAACAGAACCGACTACCTGCCATACACAAGCGAGGATCACCAGGGGCAGGTCCCAACCGGCAATAGCCCAGAAAAGCTTTGTACCGGTCAAGAAATATAGGGAGGCAAAGACAAAGAATACATCTGTTACAAGCATAAATAAGGAACCGACGGTATTTTTCAACATAAAACAAGGAGTCCAACCTAACATTAGCAGGGCCATAACCCCAAACACAATACCGTCCACCACGGCGGTCGAACCTTGTATAATTTTTAGTGCTATGAGGAGGTGTTCCAGACAGCCGTACCACATAAAGGCGCTAAAGGTTAAAAAGATGTTGCCGGTCAATACAATGCCATTTCTCATGTTCATGATCCCGGCGACGGTTTGTACAATCGCACCACAAAAACCCAGAGCAACCAAAATCATACCGGCACTATGGGGAGCCATACCAGTAGCGACAGGCCACAAACATGCCAGGTAAAACGCTAACACTGCTTCGCCAGAGGGAGTAGGGTTTGCAAATGGTGGTCTATTGTCACTCATTTTTTTAGCCTCCTCGTTTTTATTTTAGGTTCATATACCGGCCAATTACGCGATAGTGCCAGGGGTAGCAGGAATTAATCAACGTTACCTTTTGCCACTGAGCCCTAAGCTCAGCTAAATCATCCTTTCTCCACATAGACCCGAATAAAATTCCCATGTCTTTGGCGAACCTGCCGACAGCGTGGGCGCCGGCTAACTTGCCTTTATTAAGGATTAACCTGCAGTAATCATTGCCGAATTCTCTCTCTATCACTTCAACATCTGTTTGATCCGCTATACCGGTTAACGTTTTTCCGATAGATACAGAATCCGTGTTAAAATAATGCGCTCTCGTAATACTCCAGGCTCCCGGGTAAACACTGGGTATCCCGGCACAGTTTTTAGCGATAACTTTACCTTGCTCCAGGGCGTTATGCCTTAGTTGGATAAGGACTCTTTCCCCCGTAATGGCGTCCGTCGTTTCAGCGCAATCACCACAGGCGTAAATATCCCGGACGGTTGTCATCATCCTCTCATTGACCTTGATACCCCGTGTCAGCCCGATTTCCGTCCCTGCCTGCCTGGCCAGCCCTGTTGATGGCGCCACACCTATGGCCAGCACGACAGTATCACACTGAATTTCCCTTTTGTCTGTCGTGACGCTATCCACCTTACTGTCACCATTGATGCTGAGAAGTCTTTCGTTGGTTAACACGTGAATACCGTTTTCAGTCAGGCCTTTTTCCAGCTTTTTGGCTGCATATTCATCAAATGTCCGCGGCATGATCCAGCCGGCCAATTCAAGCAAATATACTTCAAAACCCTTTTCTTTCAAGGCCTCGCTTGCTTCAATACCAATAAGACCGGAGCCAACGACAACGGCAGCTTTACCGTTACGGGCGTAAAGGGCGTCAGCGTCAGCAAGGACCTTGCAGCCATACACTCCTTCTTTTTCAATGCCTTTGATAGGCGGCATTACCAGATCGCCGCCGGCGGCAATTACTAAGTTGTCGTACGTCAGTTCACTGCCGCGGTCTAAATATACCTTTTTTTGTTCAGAGTCAATCTCCTTAGCCTCTTGTACGATAAGATCAATATTGTTGCTTTTATAGTCATCGAAATTATTTAAAAACACATTCTGCCTTGGTATCTTACCGCCGACATAATAAGGAAGTGCGCCGGGTTCGTATTCAGGACAGTTTTCCCGGGTGACGATTGTTATTTTAGCATTCCGGTCATAATTTCTAATGCCGAAAGCCGCAGCATTGCCGCCAATCCCGTTTCCTATAATAACTGTATGCAATATTACACCTCCTTTGGCTGAAATGTAGCCTTGCATACCGGCAGCCTGTTCCTTTCGCCCTGCAAAGACCTTTAATTGCACAGTGACCAATCAAAAAGCTCAGGCTGCCGACAGTAAGGCTCAATAATCAATTAATTATTGATTATTGATTCTGCTTAGGTATTCCCTGTACAGCTTGCGGCCGCTTTCCATGTCGGGGATGATTTCCTCAATACCAAGTTCGGTCGCTTTTTCCGGGGTAATAAAACCTTCTTCATCCCAGCCATGATATTTGTAGTATTCTGATTGCGCCCAGGCCCACTCTGCCCGGTCAATTTTCATGCCTTTATACGGGCCGTCTACGACTCCCTCGTCAAAGAACCTGTCGATATGAGTATCGTCCTGGCGGGCGCTTCCGGCGCGGTTCCAGTTGGCTCTTTCAATGTTGATTACACGCTCCGCAGCCAGGAAGATCTCCTCATCAGTCATATCAAACCCGGTCGCTTCGCGGAACAGCGGGGTATAAGCGCGCCAGTCACCGGCGCCGCCCCAGGAACCGATGGCCTGACAGCAGCAGCCGACCAGGTCGGCGACGCACTTGTTCTTTTCAGACCAGTAAACCAGCTTGGGTTTAGTGGTCAGAGTATAAAGCTCTTTTGGGAAGTCCTTCCAGAACTCCTCATTTAATTCAGGTCCCAAAGCGTCCAAAACCAACTCTTTACGGCTCATGGCGCAGCCCTGGAACTCCAGGCAGGAGTAGTTTTTCAGGTGGTCCGAACCCCTGGTGGACATCGCATAGCCCAGGCTAAAGCCCATGGCAATCCTCGGGTCGACGCTGATGTGCTCCAGTCCGCGGCAGTGAGGTACTATTTTATCAGTTCCACGTCCGATAATTTCAGCTATGCGGATATTGCCTTCAGCCAGCAGGTTTCCAAAACCCTCCCTGTACGCTATCATTTCGAGCACTTTTTTCGAGGTCTCCATGTCGGCCCATTTAAATTCAATGCCGCCGGTATCTTCTTTAGTAAGCAGGCCTTTCTCAAAAGCCTCCATTGACCAGGAAAGCGCAGCTCCCGCTGAGATGCTGTCCAAGCCCAGGTCATTTACCATGCCGCACATTATATTGACTTCATCAACATCAGTGGAATCAATTCTAGGCCCCAGGTTGCAGGCGCTCTCCATTTCCGGCCCGCCACAGTGGAAACCGGCATATTTTCCTTCCTTGATGTAGGTGTAGCGGCCGCAGCTAACCGGGCACGACCAGCAGCCTTTTCTCCTGAAGAGGTATTTACTGGCCCACTGGATACCGCCGTATGTTTCCTCTATGCCGGGCATGTAACCTGTGCTGTGGTTTTTGTGCGCGTTGATACCGATAATATTGCCGGCGTCAAAAAGGTCAAAGGTACCTTCTTCCCGCCGCCTGATGGCCGACGGGGAATTATGGACGACTTCCCGCAGCTTCCAGGCTTCCTTGGCAAATTTATCAGGATTCCCATAAGTCAGCGGCTTGGTGCCCCTGATTGCGATGGCCTTCAAGTTCTTTGAACCCATTACACAACCCATACCGGTACGTCCGCCGGAAGAACTGAAGGTATTGACCACACAGGCGAACCTGACCAGGTTTTCCCCAGCCGGGCCGATACAGGCAACTTTAACGTCGGGGTCTCCCAACTCCTCAATGAGATGTTTCGTCGCCGCTTTGACTTTTTGTCCCCAGAGGTGGCTGGCGTCCCTGATTTCAACTTTATCGTCATCGATGAAGATATAGACCGGCTTTGCAGCTTTACCCTTAACCACGATCTGGTCATAGCCGGCATATTTCAGGTAGGTGGAGAACTGTCCCCCCATGTTGGTATCACCATGACCATGGACATTAGTTCCTCTATATGAACAGGTCATCGGTGAAAGGGCGCTGACGGTTGTCCTGCCGGCCAGCGGAGCAAAAGTACCGGTCAGCGGACCCGCCGCGAAGCATAACGGGTTTGCCGGGTCAAGGGGATCCATACCTTCCCAGGTTTCGTGGTAAACGATATCGGAGTTTAAGCCCCTGCCGCCGATCCACCTGCGTAAATATTCCGGCGTCAATTTTTCTACTTTATATGTCCCTTCAGTAAGGTCAACTCTCAGTCTATTACCTGCCCAACCATGCATACCTGTTTCCTCCTTATATTTGTTTATAATACAACCAGTACTCTTTGTTTGAGTGATTATTTTTAAGAAAAACTAAAATTGAACTTGGGTTCGTCGTCGTTCTTGGCTAATTGAGGCTTGTATTCTTCTTTCATTTCCCATGCATGTTTCTTACCCGAAGTTTTGGCGACCATATATTTGGGGACATACTGGAGCGCGCCCTGCATTGTGCAGGCCTTAACACACCAGGGCATTTCCTCTCCGGCGCACTTGTCGCAGCTCATCGTCTTACCATTGTCAGGATTTATAACGGGCGCGCCTGTGGGACAAGCGTAAGAACATGCCCTGCAGCCGATACACGCATCCTCATTGGTAACCACAGCGCCGTTCTCAGTCCTGTAGCGGGCGCCCATAGGACAAACCTTGATACAGGGCGCTTCTTCGCAAGCCTGGCAGGTTACAGGAATAAAAGTATTGACTTCACGGAACTCATTGATACGGACCCTTGAATAATACGGATGAGACTTACTAAAATTCTTCATTGAACACGCCATTTCGCACGAATGGCAGCCTGTGCACATTTCAGGGTCGATTACGATCACCTTTTCCTTCAAATCCACCATTTAGTTACACCCCTTTTATATATTGATATTTTTACGGACAACCGAATCCATTCGTTTACAGACCGATTAACCTGGCCGGTACTTCCTTGGCCATGACGTTGATATCCGCTTCGCTTATCCCCTGGGCTAAAAGCGTCTTGATAAACGACTTCCAACCCGGTACAGGGTTATTTCCCGGTTGCCCGGCGTCGGTGATCAGGACGAGATGGTCCGGCCCTTTTTCTTTAATCAACTCTTTAATCAGGTTGAAGGAATAGTCAAAGGCAATAATCCAGTCCTGCATGCCGGGCCAGGGTACACACGAGCACTCGGCAAACTCAAGATAGCCGCCCTTGTCGATCATTTCCCTGGCTTCCTGCGGGGTCACAATGGTCAGTTCCTGGGTGACGTGGTCCATCAGCACATCCACGTCCATCCCTTTGGCGTTGATGTAGTCCAGGATAGCGACCTTTTCCTCGTTGGAAACATGACAGCCCGAGAGTGCGCAGCGGTCACCCTTGGAGTTCTTATTGTAATCGGCGAGCAGTTCCAGAATTTTGATCATCTCAGGGGTCAGGGTGGCGCCGTCCGCTACTTGAATCCCGCCTTCCAAACCCATCGCGTTAACCTGGTGCCTGGCATCTAATGAGGGCAGCCAGACTTCCTTGCACCTTCCATACCCTAGAGCTACTTCTACCGCTTTAGCGTTCATGCCGCCGACGGTGTTATTTAAGGTAATGCCGCCGTATACCTCAACTGGAGTGAATACCTCGCCTTTGGCCGCTCTTTCCTTTTGCATCCGCCCCAAAAAATCCTGAATAATGGTTGCGCAGTTGTTGGTCATCGTGTTGTGGTCTTTAAATACCAGCGCTTTCATGCCGGCTTCACTCGCTTCGATGCACGTTTCAACCATCGTCGGCCGGCCAGCCAGCCATGCCCCCAGCGGCGCACCGTGGATATGCACATCGATACAGCCTTTCAAGATTTCATCCACTTTTGCAGGATCAACAGGTGTTCCCGGGTTGAAATACTTGTACGGCCACACCGGACTGGTCCTTTTAGCCAGTTCTTCCTCGGTGATGGCCCTGCCGTATTTCATTTTTGTCCAATCGTCCAGCGCTTTGTTCACAACAACGGCTCCCTTCATTTAGTTTGTATGGTTACATAACATTTACAGTCCTTCGTATTCGGTCCGCTCAATAACCTGCCTCTGCACATCAGGCCCCAAATCAATGAACCTGGCTGTGAAACCGGCTACCCTGACCATTAAATCCGAGTAGTTTTCCGGGTGTTTCTGAGCGTCAATCAGCATATTCCGGTCTACAATGTTGTATTGGACTTGATAACCACCCAAGTTGAAGTAAGTGTCGTTAAGCTTAATAAATTTTTGCGCCCCGATATCCCCTTCTATGGCCGACGGGTTGAATTTCATATTGAAGAGCGTCGACTGCAGCTTATCCGCGTGGACTTTGGTGGCGGACTTGATCAGGCTGGTCGGCCCGTTCACATCTGTGCCGGGAAAAGCGGAGATGGCTCCGTCAGCCAGGAAATCTCCCGCCAGCCTCCCGTCGGGGCTGGCGCCGCAAGCCTTGCCGTGCAGCACCTGGGTGGTCACCGATAACGTGCTCGGCCTCCAGGGTTTGCCGACCCAGTTGATAACTTTTTGAGACACTTCCGACCAGATATCGTACATTTCAACCACGATTTGATCGACATAGTCATCATCGTTGCCGTATTTCGGAGCTTCCTGCAGTTTCTTTCTGAGGAGTTCATAACCCTCAAAGTTATTCTTAATGGCTTCCTTCATCTCGTCCATTGTCATAGACTTCTCATCAAACACATATTTTTTAATCGCAGCCAGGCTGTTGCCGACATTAACCAAACCGGTTGATATGACATAAGCGGGGTCGTTATAACGGCAGCCGCCCTCATAGGCATGCCGGCCCTTTTCAATGCAGTCGTCCAAAAGAGCGGTCATAAAGGGATGCACCAGCCCGATATCGTTGTGCACAAGCATAATGGCGTTCATGTATTCCTCTTCCCGCCTGACGATCAACTCGCAAACCCTCTTGTACTCCCCGACTATTTTTTCATAGGAAGCCTTGTTGAGATCAATTTTCAAGTCAACCAGCTTGTCCCCGGTAACCGGGTTGACGCCGCCGTTTAAGACCAGCTCAAATATTTTCGGGTTGTTGGTGTTGGCTACCGCATACATCGGCATCCGCTTGCCGCAAATCTGCATATCCACACAGCCGCAGGGCGCCCAGTCCCTGGCGTCTTCCAAATTGGCGCCGGTAACGCTCATAAATCTTTCAGTCGCCAGCTTGTCGTTGAACAAGGCCGGATAGCCTGAACCTGCCTTGATGCAGTCGACCACTTTCATTTTGAAACTTTCGCTTAAGTCGTCCCTCCACCTTACCGATATGGTCGGCTGCCAGGTCCTTACATTTACTCCCGCCTGCAGCACCAACTTGGAAAGCTTATTGTCGGCGGGAACGCCATACCTGTCCACACCACCCAAAGTAACGTTCTGGTAGATACTGCCGCCCAGGTAGGATTCTGTGAAGGTTGCGTGAGCCCGCGTAATTTCAGTGCATTTTACCCGCATCAGTTCCAATAGTTCCAGAGCTTTTCCCTCAGTAATGCTGCCTTTTGCAAAATCATTCCTAAAGGGCCTGTACATGTACTGGTCAAAACGCCCCGGTGAAATACCCCTGCCGTTTATTTCGATGAAAAGACAGACATGGGCAAACCAGAAGGACTGCATCGCCTCGTGGAAGGTGTCCGCCGGCTTTCCGGGGACTTTTCTGCAGATACGGGCAATTTCCAAGAGTTCCTCTTTGCGTTTTTGCTCCCGGCAAATCCCGGCTAATCTTTCCGCTTCCCCGGCGTGGTTCTCAGCGAAGTTGATCACGCCTTCCAGGGCCATAATGGTCCCCTTGTAGAAATTGTACCGGTCAAAATCTTCCTTGCTGTTTAAGCTTCCTATTGCCTTTATTTTTCCTTTGAGGCGCTCGATAATCGACTCCAGGCCTTCATCTATAACCTTTTGATAATCTACGATGAGCCTGCCTTCCGGCACGTCAAACATAAAGCGCAAAAAGACTAATTGCTTTTGCCAGTTCTCCACCTGATCGAAATCATCCATCGTTTCTTTCAGGTATCTCTCTGATAGCGACCGCCAGTCTTTGCCTTCCCAGAACCTGGCGACTTCCAGGATCTTTTCTTTATCTTCCGGATAAATCCGGTAAATCCCGAGCCTGTCTCCCTTGCGTTCCTGGAGCGTACCCTTGATGTACCTTTCTTCTTCCCTTTTGACGTTTTTAAAGCCCTCCAGCATCCAGGCTTCATATTCAGGGTATACCTGGACCCCCCTGAAATAGCGCGACATGCTTCCCACCAGCAACTCATCATCCCAGATCTTGGGTGTCAGATTGGAAAGCACGTGCTTCAACGCTCCCCCTGCCCTTAGATACATGGGCTCGGTCCAGTGTCCTTTGATATAATCCGTGTACAGTACGGCTCTTTCTGAATCGATAAAAGGCTCATTGTCCAGAAGTTCCCGGTAACGCCTGTTGACTCTTTCAGTGGAAGGGCTCCCTTTGATTTCTCTATCCACAATTTGCTTAGCCACAGCCATTAATTTGCCTACCTCCTTTCTTATATCTTAATTAGAGCAAGATGCATACCAGATTGATATCCCCGGCAAATTAAGCTTTTAGCGGGTTTTTTATCGGGGGAAAAAATAAGACTTACCGTAAAAGCGGTAAGTCTTAACGTAATCTCGTTACGAAATAACAATCTAGCGGGAATTTTTCAATGCTTTTCTTTTTTCAGATATCTTAGAGCTCGTGGTGTGGTTTTAAGAATTTCAGCAGCCGTTGGGTAATGCCCTTTGGCCTCCTTGAGAGACCTCTCAATGATTAATTGGGTGGCTGTTATCTCCATCTGCTTGAAATTTTCCAAAAACCAGGGTAGATCAAACCCGGAATCAAAATTCATAGCTTCAATAAAATTTGTAAGTTTTCCCTCCATTTCGGCGAACAAGTTTTCAACAGGTTTGACTTGTGGTTCAATCTGAGGCTGCCGCTCTGTTCCGCTTATAAGTCCTTTTTTTGAAATATTAAGCGGTAAATGCTCAGGAAGGATGACAGTACTGTCGCACACTGCCGCGATTTTCGCGATCATATTTGCCAATTCCCTGATATTACCCGGCCAATTGTAGCTTTTGAGAATATTCAACGCCTCCGTACTTAAGGAAGGCACTCTACCGGGAGGGAAATGGCGCACCATAAAATGTTCGGTCAAGAATAAAATGTCTTCCTTCCTGTCCCTAAGTGGAGGCAAGGTTAAAGTAACCACTTCGAGCCGATAGAACAGGTCCTCCCTGAAACGTTTCAATCTCATTAATTCTTCCAGATTGGCATTCGTCGCGGCAAGAATACGGACATCAACATGAATTGGTTTTTGGCCGCCAAGCCTTAATAATTCGCCCGTTTCCAAAACACGCAAAAGTTTTACCTGAATCGAATTACTGGCGTCGCCAATCTCATCCAGAAAGAGCGTTCCGCGATGGGCCAGCTCAAAAATTCCTTTTTTCTGATTTGAAGCCCCTGTAAAAGCTCCTTTTTCATAGCCAAAAAGTTCACTTTCCAGTAAATTTTCCGGTAAAGCTCCGCAGTTTACAGCCAGAAACGGCTTGTCCGCGCGAGAGCTTATGGCGTGAATAAAATGAGCAAGGACATCCTTCCCGGTTCCTGTTTCGCCGCGAATTAGAATAGTAACGTCCTTTTTGGCCAGTTTTTCCGCAACCAGGAGCAACCGCCGCATTTCTTCACTTGGTCCGGTTACCAGACCGACGGAAGCAAGTACCTGGTTTCCTTGTTCAAATGTCTCATTTTTCACAGTCGACCGGTTTAGAGCCTGGCTGATAACTGATTCCAATTCGGAAAGATCGCTGAAAGGCTTTTCGATATAATCAAATGCTCCAAGCTGGATAGCCTCAACAGCTGACTTTACAGTAGAGTAACCTGTCATTATGATCGATTCACAATCCGGCTGGAGTGATTTTAATTCCCGCAGCAAGGTAATCCCGTCAGTATCAGGAAGTTTGAGGTCAATAATAGCCAGGTGGTAAGATTCCTTAAAAGCTTCTCTGGCCTGCGCCCCGTTTACGGCTACCGTTACCTTGTAGTGGTACGGTTCTAAGAGAAACGTAAAAAATTCTCCTATTTCAATTTCATCATCAACAACCAGAATGCGGAAAGTCATAATTATCTCTCCTTGTTATCTGATTTTTTAACAAGCTAACTACCTAAAAGAGAAAATTAATGCTTTTTAAGGCTCTTCTTCAACAGGTATCATCAAGGAAAACTTGCTTCCATGACCAATCTCAGTTTCTACGGCTATCTTCCCGCCATGGGCTTCAGCGATATTTTGACTGATTGAAAGGCCTAGTCCCGTCCCCATCACTTTGGTGGTATAAAATGGGCTGAATATCTTTTTTAAATGTTCTGATTCAATACCACAACCCGTATCACGTACTTCGATATAAACAAACCGATCTTCAATTCCGGTGGTCAGATAAATATTACGGATACCTCTATCTTGAAGCGAGTCCCGGGCATTGATCAGCAGGTTAACCAAAACCTGTTCCAAATGCTGCCTGCTCCCTGTAACTTCAGGAAGTCCCCGCGCAAAATTTTTTATAATCCTGATATTATTCTTTTCAATTTCATAGGCAACCAGCGCCAGGGCGCCTTCCACAATATCATTCATATTGATTGGCTCAAACGAATATTTTTCCTGACGTACAAAGGCGCGGAGTTTAAGGATGATATTCTTGCAGCGTTCACCGCATTTTTTTATATTATCCAGAAGTTTTCCCTTCTCAGGCGGGTGGATTATAGCATCCCGCTCCAAAAGAAGGGTGTTGCCAATAATGGCAGTGAGAGGACTGTTTAATTCATGGGCAATGCCTGAAGCAATTTCCCCGATAGCAGCGAGCTTTGCCGATTGAATTAACTGCGCCTCCATGTTTACCCGCTCCGTAACCTCCCTTATTGAAACAACAACTTCGTTTACAATGCTATCTTTATTATATATCGGGTATGATGACAGATCCCATATAACACCGTTAGGAAGGTGAATACGCTTGTTGACCGGCTGTCCTTTTTCAAAAGCCTCTTTCAACAGGCTTTGCACATGATCATATTGTTCAGGGTCAAAATACTCATACCATAACTGTCCTACCTGGGGAATTATATTTCTTGCCCTTCCCAATTCCAAAACAGCCTTATTAAAGCGTACAATCTGACATCTCCGGTTGATCACGATCAGCATGTCCGTTACAGCCTTAAAGGTTTCTTCCCAGGCCCGTTTACTCATACTTTCTTCAGAGTAAAGCCTCACGTTTTCAATACATAAGGACAACTGGTCAGCAACCTGGCGCAAGAAGACGATCTCCTCTTCTTTATACGAAAAAGGTTCATGGCTTCCCAAAATTAAAGCCCCAATGGATTCGCCTTTAACAAACAAAGGCATGATAATCTGAGATTTAATATTGAGGTGAGCCAGCACAATATCTTCAGGAAAGGTGTAAGGATCCTCGAAGATATTGGGACGAACAATTATTCTTTTTTCGCTCATCACTCTAGCCGGCCCGGAATTAACCCGATCAAAGACAAAACACATGGATATGCTTTGATCCTGGGTTTCACCTCCTTCTATCACCGTGTTATTAATTATCGAGTTTTCTTTTTCTAAAAAACACAGATTTAACATGTCACAGGCGACAACTTTGTTTAATTCCACCAGGCTGCCTGCAATTTCTTCCAAGGATGTTTCAACGGTAATATTTTTTGCTATTTTATTAATAATTTCAAGCTGCAAGTTCCTTTTTTCCATTTCTTGCATCAGGACGGTCGCTATCTTATAGCTGTCTTCCCATTTCTTGCGAAGGGAAATCTCCTCCCGGTACAGCCTTGCATCTTCAGCAAGCAGCGCCAACTGATCAGCGACCTGCTGAAGAAAATTAGCGTCATCTATGGTATACTCTCCTACATTTTTACTGCCCAAATTTAAGGTGCCAATAATCCCGGTCCTTGCTATTACCGGAACAATAACCATCGACTTCATACCTATAGTTTTAAGATCCCTGGTGTAAGCCTGACCATCATTTTGTATATCCGTCCTTATGGAAAAATGTCTCTTCCTTATCACTTCCCATGCCCAGGAAATCTGCGGATCTAAGACAGTTCCTTCTTTTAAAACAGTCGTGCCCTTGGGTAGTTCCCTTTTAACCAATAGCTCTCCATGATCAAGCATACACAGATTCATAAGATCAAAAGATATGATCCTTTGCAGCTTTACTGCCACATCTTCAATCATTTCATCAAATGTCATTTCAAGCGTAATACTTTTGGCAATCTGATTAATGATTTGAAGCTGCATATTTCTTTTTATTAGCTCTCTTAATTGAGAATTAAGCAACATATTTTTAGAATTACTATGGCCTTTTTCCAATTTAGCACCTCTAACACTTCTTGGAAGTTTGGAGATTAATAATATTGGACTAATTTGATATTGTAAATAGCAATCGATAAAATCTTCTACAGAGAATCAGTACCTCCTCCTTTATTTTCACAATTGTTAAACAAAACAAAAAAGCATTATAGCAATGCTAAATATATAAATAATTGGTAATAACACCAAGTATTAATTATAGCCATAATAAAAAAATAATGCCGTAATTAATCTTTACGGCATTTGATAACCAAATTTATGGACTGATAAGGTCTGCGGAACTGAAACCGGCCTCCCCTTCCGGTTTTTCCCGCGGCGACATAACGGTATTGGAGGAAATGAACGGGTAAAAATCACCGTTGCTATCAATCGCGCTCAGATCGCAGCTATACAGTGTACCCGGGTCAACCCCGTCAAAGTAATAATTGTTGGTATTTGGGTCAATATCACATACACGGCAGGTACCGTTCCCCACTTTATTGAGTCTCAGCTTCAGGGTGCTTTTCTCAGCCAGAGCGACTTTTTGACCTGGAGAAAGCTCCCAGTAAGTATAAAGTACCCGGGGGCTTTGCGCCATTAAAATCAATCTGTTTTCAAAGTATCCGGAAGGCAGTCCAACAGGAGGAATCAAATTATCACCCTTTTATCATTCTTAAGAGCCGGATAAAATATTTATATTGCATTGCCCGTAAAAAATGACTGGATACTAGAATACAAAGCCGTACTACCGGGTTTGCTTTACTCCGAATAACCTGCGCCACCAGGGCAATTGGACCTTTCCCTGACGTATTACCATTTTGGCCTGCATTTTACGGATAGCCCTCATAATTTCCTGGTCGCGTTCCTCTATGTTTTTTTCCAAAAGCGACACACGCCGGTCAACGGCCTCCTCAACCATCTTTTGGGTGAGAGTTAAGAGAACCTTTGCGCTGTAAATGTCAATTGTAGGTACGACGGCATTGGTTCTGGATACTTCAGATATCTCTGCCTCTGTGACCCGGTCTGAATCATCCGGCCTGTTGATACAAACCAGATCTCCCATTTTTTGCTTACCCCCTTTGTTATCTCTCGTTCTATAAGCAGTGATATATATTACTTCTCCATTAAAATGTTAATTCCTTCCATTTCTGGAGCTGCCGGCATACATTTGTGTAAATATCGAGGCAGGCTGTCCCTGACCGGGCGGATACAGCGGCGGCAGTTCCACCATTGCCGGGGAAGTCCACCATGTACACTGTCCAGGATGGTGACAATTGGTGGGAAATCAGCGAAAGAGCTTACGGCGTGGGACCCTACTATTTAAAACTGACTGCTTACAACAAGATGAGTAATCAACGCCTATACAGGGGGCTGGTCGTTGAGATCCCCCCAAAGAGGTACTTGACGCCCTCCAGTAAATCATCGGAGCCTAACAAATATAGCTTGCAGGCTCCCGGAAACTGCTACTTTATTTCATTTATGATAAAATTCTAAGCGCGAGTCTGGTTTCAGGTCTGTAGCAATCCTTGCCCCGGCCCCTTTTTCGATATATATACAGCCGCCGGCTCAAACGTAATCAACCGCCGCCTTTCCTGTGACTTAAGCTGGTTTGCACAGGCAAGCGCGGCGGCATTTCAATACACTGAAAAAATACCGAAAAAAGTTATACGCTCTTTTAAAAATCATGCTAACGCAAGGGTACATATTGCTAACTTCAGGAATAAAGGATACGTTATGCGTCTTTTAGGAGTTTGGGCCCAGCGGAAACAGATAGAAACGGACCGGGCCGTAGCTGTTGGGGGCAAGCATAAAGCGCAGCAGGTGTTCGTGCTTGCCGGCTGCCGGGAAAATTCCGATAACCTGCCCGTAGCCCGGCTCCCGCAGCGCTTCAAACTCCGTGTAATATTTATCGTAATTGGGATCCCTTATGGACACGGTCTTCACCGCGCCATCGAGCCAGACCGTATTGATCTGATTGCAGGTGTCCACGAAGCCTGTCTGCAGCGCTCCCTGAAAGACCAGGGCAACCGGTCCGGTTAGTTCAAGCTTGATCGCGTACTCCGCCCCATAGCTCCCCTTATTGATCCCTGTGACACCCGGCGTATACGGGTCAAAACCGTTGAGCAGCAAGTCATTGGCAAAAACATCAGGCTCACTGGCATTCGCCGCAGCCAGGGCAAAACTTGCCGCCCCGTTCTCGAATGACGAGTAGTTGATGGTAAAGCGCTTGGACGCAGCCTCCCCTAAGGGATTGTTCGGATAACTGCCGGGAACAAATAGCCCCCTCATATGCAGGCCTTGGTTTTGCCCTGGTGATAATACCCGGCCCGAGCGCAATTGCTCTCCAAGAAAGAAATCCAGGTTGACCTCAAGCGGGGCGATAAATGTTTCCAGCCCGATCTTCTCTGCTTCGCCGCAGTCGCCCCGGACCAGGTATTGTCCGGTAGCCGTGTCCACCAGGGCCAGGTCATACATACCTACCGCCCATCCCCTTGGACCGACGTCCTCACTCAGGATCAGGCGTTCTCCCGGCTGGACCCGGCCCAGGTTGACCGGCCCGCGTTCCTCAGACAGATAAAACTCACGCACAACATAATTTCCAACCGCCGAGCCATAGTAAAGGGGCTCGCTGTCACCCGGTTTCACGGGAGCGGCATCCGCCAGAAAAAGCATGGAACCATCGGTTGCGCGGCTGCGGGCCATCGACCCGCGCACGGCATAGACGTCAAGCGTCCGGCCGGTCCGGTTTTCTACGGCAAAACCAACTGCAGCCGGCACATTTTGAGGTTCGCCGCCCGACCAATTAATCAGAAGGTTCATATGGCTGAAGAGTACCCTGACTGCGCCGGAAGCCGAAAGAACGTCGTCAGCCCGGCTCAGGATTCCCGCTTCTGAAGGGAACTCCGGAGTGTTGCTGAAAAACAGGTTATATGTATCGTCCAGCTGGAGACTTTGCCCGGCGCTCAGGGATACGGCGCCTGTCAGCAATTGGGGCGGCACCTCCCGCCCCTCCTGGAAACCGTAACTCCAAGCCTTGTCCAATGAACTGGGGATAGCCGGCTGGGGAAAACGAAGCGCCGCAAAAGTAATCAGCAACAGCCAAAATATTATGGTGGGAGCTAAGAATATCCTTTGTTTCAATGCAGGTTGCATTCTAAATCTCGGCAATATATCTGTTGCGCCTCCCGGAACCTACGGTACCCTCTGCATGTTCAGCCATACTTGACATTACCTGACAAGCTATACTCTATAATATCAAATTATGGCAAGAATACCAAGACCTTTTCTCACTCGCCCCTCCCCCCAACCGGTATAAAACACATCTCTCCCACTGCAAGGATTATATCCCATATCTTTTCAATTTTGAACTTATCTATTGCACCTTGCTTTGTCATTAAAACTCGGCATTCTTGGGAGTCCTGGGGAAGGAAATGACGTCGCGGATGTTGGTCATACCGGTCAGGTACATAATCAACCTCTCAAAGCCCAGGCCAAAGCCGGCATGACGAGCGCCGCCGTATTTCCTGAGATCCAGGTACCACCAGTAGTCTTCCTTGTTCAAACCCAGCTCGTCTATCCTTTTTTCCAAATGGTCGAGCCTTTCTTCACGCTGGCTGCCGCCGATGATCTCACCCACGCCGGGGACCAACAGGTCCATCGCCGCCACAGTCCTGTCGTCATCATTCATCCTCATATAAAAGGCCTTGATCTCTTTGGGGTAATCGGTTACGAAAACAGGCCTGCCGAAGTGCTTTTCAGTTATATAGCGCTCGTGTTCGGTCTGCAGGTCCAGTCCCCATTCGGCCGGGTACTCAAAACGCTCACCGGAATTTTTCAGGATCTCAATAGCTTTACTGTAAGTGATGTGGCCGAATTCGGCGTTAACGATGCTGCCCAAACGCTCGAGCAGTGCTTTGTCAACAAAACTATTGAAGAACTTCATTTCTTCGGGGCAGTGTTCCAGCACGTAATTTATCGTAAATTTGAGCATATCTTCGGCCAGTTTCATATTGTCGCTTAGATCTGCAAAGGCTATCTCCGGCTCGATCATCCAGAACTCGGCCGCGTGGCGCGGGGTGTTGGAGTTTTCGGCCCGGAAGGTGGGTCCAAAGGTATAAATCTTATTGAAGGCCATACAGTAGGATTCCCCTTCCAGCTGGCCGCTGACCGTCAGGTTGGTTTCCTTGCCGAAGAAGTCTTTCGTAAAGTCCACTTCTTTTTTCTCATTGCGCGGGGTTTTGTCAAAGTCCAAAGTGGTTACCCGAAACATTTCCCCGGCGCCTTCCGCGTCGCTGCCGGTGATAATGGGGGTCTGCACATAGATAAAGTCTCTTTCCTGAAAGAACTTGTGAATGGCGTATGCGGCAACCGACCTCACCCGGAACACGGCGGAAAAGGTGTTGGTGCGGGGCCTCAAATGCGCAATGGTACGCAGGTATTCAAAAGTGTGCCTTTTTTTCTGCAAGGGATAGTCGGAAGCGGCAAGTCCCTCAATTTCAATAACGGCCGCTTTTAATTCAAAAGGTTGTTTTGCGCCCGGTGATTCCACAATTTGCCCCGACACACTGATCGATGACCCGGCGCCAAGCTTTGCTATTTCTTTGTAGTTGGACAGGCCTTCATCATACACCACCTGGAGGTTTGGGAAAAATGTCCCGTCGTTTAGCTCAATAAAGCCGAAGGTCTTGGAAGACCTGAGCGTCCTGACCCAGCCGTTGATTTGCACTTCTTTATTCAGGTAGTTTTCCTTATGCGCATAAAGCTCTCTTACCGTAGTTGTCGCCATTTTGTGTCCCCCTCCCGGTAATCACTTGTATGAATATATTTGTGTCCGTCTCATTTTTACCCTGATTTGAACAATTATTCCTTTATTTTAGTATATTTTGAGTAGTATGTAAAAGGGGCAACAAAAGAGTTGCCCGTGGAAAGCCGGATCAGGCCTTTCCCTTTGACTAACGGATGACTTTAGTTACCTGTTATGCGCACCGGGATAAAATCTCCGATCACCTTGCCGTTACGGACCAGAGCCACCGGAAAACTGTTTGCATTGTGGACGGCTGCGACATTTCCTTTTGGGTCAATTGCCAGGATGCCCCCGACGGCGCCTTCTGCCGCCAAGCGCATGATGGCCGCTTTGGCGGCAAGATTTACATGGACGCCCTGCGCGAGCAGGTTTAAAACCCAGGCGGCGGCTTGCAGTCTAATAAAAGCCTCGCCCAGCCCGGTGCAGACGGCGGCGCCCCAGGGTGAAGCGTAAATCCCGCCTCCGATGACAGGCGTATCGCCAACCCTGCCGGGCAACTTTAAAAAAGAACCGCCGGTGCTGGAAGCAGCTGCGGCGCAGCCGTTTTGCACGGCAACACAACCGGTCGTATCGCAGGATTTAGGCAATCCGGTAAAGGCGCTGAGCTCTAAAGTTTCACCACGCTCGCGGGCTTCCATGACTTTTTCCCAGGAGGCCCGCTGCTGGATGGTCACCGGGTTGAAAGGAAGAAAGCCCTTGTCCCGCGCAAATTGGGCGGCGCCCTTGCCGGCCAGGAGGACATGGTTCGTTTCCTCCATAACCTTGCGCGCCACGCAGACCGGGTTCTTTACTTCCTGAATGGCCGCAACGGCGCCGCACTTCCCGCTGGCGCCGTCCATAATGGAAGCGTCCATTTCCACTTCCCCGTCCAGGTTAAGAACAGAGCCATAACCGGCGTTAAACAAAGGGTCATCTTCCAGGCTCATGATGGCCCTTTCCACCGCATCCACAAGGCCGGAGGCAAAAGCGCTATGGCCGGCCAGCGCAGACTGCCGGAGGGAGGCGAGATAGGGGGGAGCGCTGCTGGTTTCGACACTTCCATGTACTGCAATGACGTTCATATTACAAAGCCTTTCAAGCTGTCAGTATTTTATAAAGCGGATTGTTGTGAATTATAACGCCAGTCACAAGCGTCCATCTCTTCAAAAAACTTGACCAGCCGGTTTACCAGCACATCCTCCATCATACGTCCTTTTTCAACAGTGCCTTTGGTCGGGTCGCCGGTGGCGCCGCAGTCGGTCAACTCGGCAAAATTCCATTTGATTTCAACCCCGTCCGGCAAATTTGGCACTACACCGCGGGCGTATTCCATTTCAATTAACTCGGGGAAGAGGGCAAGGCCCATCGATGTCTCCCCTTCACCGGCATGGCCCAGACCGTTCCAGACCTCGAAGGTATCGGGGGGCAAAAGGTTTCCGGCGGTTACCCACCAGGCGTCTAATGAGGCGATTCTAACCTCGGGAAACTCCATTTTGATGGACCGGCTGGCAATTTCAATGGGTGCGATATTGCCGTCGTGGCCGTTCATAATGAAGATTTTTTTCATACCGTTTTTGATCACCGAGCGCATGATGTCTTTTAGTACGGCAATCAGGGTTTCCGGCTGCAAGGTGACGGTAAAGGGGAAATAGGCGTAATGCTCGCTTACGCCGACATTAACCGGCGGTAAAACCAGCAAGCCTTTTACCCGCTCAGCTACCTTTTCCGCCAGTATATTTGATACGAACGTATCGGTGCCGAATGGCAAATGATAGCCGTGGTTTTCGCAGGAGCCTACGGCAATAATTGCTTTGTCGTACTCGTGCTTGTTCTTGTGGTACTGGTTACCGGTCATTTTTTGTAAAATGCTCACCAGGCTGACCTCCTCAGTAAGAGATTGGGTTTGCGATCAGGTTACATGGCGAAAAAGTTGTATCAATATGCAACAATGTTTGGCCGGATGTACTGATAATGCAGGTGCGAATTCCCTCACGCAAATGCGATATGAACCGGGGCAAAGGTCCGGCCAGTATCGCATCATGTGAAAGAAAATCGCACCTTAAAATGCCGGTTCATCTTTGCCCCGCGAAGGCGGCAGGCTAAGCCATGAACCTGTTAGTTAGCCGGTTCCTTAGGGAGTAACTTCTTTAATAAACGTGAACTTGCCGTCAACCACTTTGAGGATGGAGACGGATTTTTGGGGCACACGCTTGCCGTCAGCATAAGTAATGGTACCGGTCACAGCCTTAAAGCCGCTTGTCTGGCCGAGGGTATCGCGAATAGCCTTGGGGTCTGTGGAGTTGGCCCGCTTAATCGCGTCTGCGATGAGGTACATCGTGTCGTAACCCAGTGCGGCAAAAGCGTTTTCAGCGTCGCGGCCGTACTCAGCTTTGTAGGCGCCGACAAATTTCTTGACGTTTTCCGCATCGCTGGTAAGGCAGGTGTGGGTGGCAAAGTAGGTATCAACATTGGCGCCTGCGCCGCCCAGTTCTACGAGCAGCGGGGTGTCAAAACCGTCACCGCTGATTACCGGGATGGTTACGCCGGCTTCACGCAACTGTCTTACGATAGGACCGCATTCCGACGGGCCGGAAGAGATAAAGAGCAGGTCCGGCTTGGTGGAGAGGGCTTTTAAGCGGGTAATCTGGGCGGAGAAGTCCTGGTCGTTGGTTTTGAAGGTGTCCTTTAAGACAATAGAGTCAGCGCCGTTCTTTGCCTTAAAGCGCTCTTCAAAGAAGGCCGACAGGTTTACTGTGAAGTCCATTGCCGTGTCGGTCAGGACGTAAGCGGTCTTGGCGTTCAGCGCTTCTGCGGCATAGTCGGCAGCAGCGTAGGCTTGCGCGTCGTCACCAAAAGCGGCCATGAAGAAGAAGTCGCCAACCTGATCGGGCAGGCTCGGCAGGGTAGCTCCCGAGGTCACGAAGGGAACGCCGGCTTTTTGGGCAATGGGCCCGGCGGCCAGAGCGTAGTTGGAATCACTGAAGCCTGCTATGGCCACAACTTTGTCGACGTCCACCAGTTTGGAGGCGGCGTTGGTTGACGATGTCTGATCGGTCTTGCCGTCGATGCTCACCACTTCGATTTTTTTGCCGAGGACGCCGCCGGCCTCGTTAATCTCCTTGGCAGCAAGTTTGAAGCCGTTTAAAGACGGGCCGTCAAGGGAAGCCTGGGCGCCGGTCACATTGTAGATCGCGCCGACCTTGATCGTGTCTCCCCCGGCCTGGGATTGCGAGGCTTGTTGTTCTTTTTGGCCGCCGCAGCCGGCCAGGACTGCAACCATGATCAGAGAGAACACCAAAACCAATAACTTTTTCATCCTTAACACCTCTTTTGCATTTTTTGTCCTTCTTAAAACCGTCAAAACGCAAGGATTAACCAATCTTTAGCTCAACCGCATCACCTCCACGGGCAAGTGGCGTTATCGCTTAATCTTCAAGTGTTTGCTTTGAAGCCTTGCGATGCAATAAATCCCAGCTGAATTCCCGTGTGCCTACAATGCCCTTGGGTCTGGTAATAAAAATGATGATGATCACCACCGCCATAATGATCTGGCTGATGCCGTAGAGCGGCGGTATGGTAAAGCTGCCTATTGTTACCCCGATTTCTAAGTTGCGCAGCATTTCCGGGATGACAGTCATCACGGCAGCGCCGGCGA
Organism: Pelotomaculum schinkii; assembly: GCF_004369205.1. Classification (NCBI taxonomy): domain Bacteria; kingdom Bacillati; phylum Bacillota; class Clostridia; order Eubacteriales; family Desulfotomaculaceae; genus Pelotomaculum; species Pelotomaculum schinkii. The sequence continues at coordinate 1,251,355 of NZ_QFGA01000001.1, forward strand.
CGCCGCCGGTAATGCTGTTCATGCCGCCCACAATTGACATGACGACGATAAAAAAGGTGCGGTCGTAAGAAAAAGAGAGTGGGTTGATCACCGTGATCAGATGTCCCCACAGAGAACCGCCGGTGCCGGCAAAGAAAGCGCCCACGCAAAACGCCAGCAGTTTATGTAAGGTGAGGTTTACGCCCATCGCCTCTGCGGCCAGGTCGTCCTCGCGGATGGCCAGCATGCCGCGGCCGTAGGCGGAGTTGATGATGCGCCAGACGATAAAGACGGTAAGGCAGGCAAAGACCCAGACCCACCATACGTTGGTATACTGGGTAAGGCCGTTGATACCTCTTGCCCCGCGGGTAAAATCCTGGAGTTGGGTAAACACGACCTGGACAATGACCAGAAAACCCAGGGTGGCCACAGCCAGGTAATGGCCCCGCAGGCGCAAGACCGGGTAGCCGATGATGAAAGCACACAGGGCTGCGGCAAGTCCGCCGATAATCAGAGAGGCTAAAAAGTTCATTTCAATTGAGCCCAGCCATGCCGGCAGGTTGGGCAGGACAACCGCTTTCTTGGCCAGCGGCAGGGATAGGATTGCGGAGACGTAGGCGCCCACCGCCATGAAACCGGCATGGCCCAGGGAAAATACGCCGCAGAACCCGTTCGTGAGGTTGAGGCTTACCACCAGCGCGATGTTGATCCCGATTAAGTTTACAAGGCGCATGTGGTAAGAGGACAACACATTGTTCAATACGCCTAAAATGATAAACAGCGCAGCTAAGGCAATAACGGTATATATTTTCTTTCTGGCAGGGCTCATTATATCTTTCTCCCTTCAACAGAACCAAGGAGCCCGTTCGGCCGAAACAAAAGGACTACAATTAAAAGCAGAAACACGAAGGCATCCCGGTATCCCGAATAATCTACCGGCAGCAAACCTACCAGCAGAATTTCAAAAAGACCGAGGGCATATCCCCCCAGGACCGCTCCTGGGATGCTGCCGATACCGCCGATGACAGCCGCCACGAAAGCTTTCAGTCCGGGAATAAAGCCCATCAGCGGGTCGATCCGGCCGTACTGGCCGCCGAGCATGATCCCGGCCACTGCGGCTAAAGCCGACCCGATGGCAAAGGCGGCGGCTATCACAATATTGATGTCAATGCCCATCAGGCGGGCGACCTTAATATTCTCCGAACAGGCGCGCATGGCTTTGCCCAGCTTGGTGCGCTTGACAAAAAACGTCAAGGCCAGCATCAGAAAAATTGCCGAGCCGACTGTCAAAAGGGTCATATTGCTGAGACTAACTCCGCCGAGGTTGTAGGTGTGGGAGAAAACCTGCGGAAATTCAAACTTGCGCGGCTGTGCCGTTACGGTCATAATGCCTAAGTTTTCAATAAAGATAGAGACAGCCAGGGAAGTAATCAACATGGCCTCTTCACTGGCTGACCGTAAGGGTCGGAAAGCAATCCGTTCAACAAGCACTCCGATCAAGGCGGCGCAGAGCATGGCGCCCGCAATGGCTAAGAATAACGGCAGGTGCAGCGAGACAAGGAAGAACAGGGCGCAGAAGCTGCCGATCATCAGGATGTCGCCATGCGCAAAGTTGATTAGCCTTAAAATGCTGTAGGTAATTGAGAAACCGATGGCCACCAGGGCATAGATGCTGCCGAGACTGACGCCGTTGATCATTTGCTGCAAAAGATAGTTCCCGTCCATTTACTACCCCCCCAAATATGCGCGCTTGACCTCTTCGTTTGCAAGAAGTTCCTGCGGTGTGCCGGATAATTTGACCATTCCCGTTTCAAGGACATAAGCCCGGTCGGATATATGTAAGGCCTGGTAAGCGTTTTGCTCGACCAGGAGCACGGTGCGTCCCTGGTCTTTGATTTCCTTGATGACTTTAAAAATCTGCTCCACGATCAATGGCGCCAGGCCAAGGGACGGTTCATCAAATAATAAGAGCCTGGGGCGTGACATCAGCGCCCGGGCGATAGCCAGCATTTGCTGTTCGCCGCCGGACAGCGTCCCTGCCGCCTGCGCATTTCGATCGGCCAGGAGCGGGAAAAGGGTATAAACCCATTCTTCATCCTGTTTAAGGGCGGCCTTGTCGCGCCGCCGGAAAGCGCCGAGCTCAAGGTTTTCTTTTACGCTGAGCCTGCCGAAAACCTGCCGCCCCTCCGGGCAGTGGGCTATCCCCAAATCTATAATGAGGTGGCCGGGCACCTGCGAGAGGTTTTGCCCTTCAAAGGTGATTGCTCCGCTTTTTATTGGATGCATGCCGGAAATTGCCCGCAAAGTGCTGGATTTACCGGCCCCGTTGGCGCCGATTAAGGCAACCAGCTCACCCTCACCCACAGTTAATGAAACATCTTTTAAGGCGTGAATTCTATTATAGAAAAGATTGACAAGGTTTAGTTCAAGCATGCGAGGCAGCCCTCCCCAAATAAGCTTCAATTACCTGTTCATCCGACTGGATCTCGGCGGGCTTGCCTTCCGCGATAATTTTGCCGTAGCTTAAAACCTGGATGCGCTCGCAAAGGTTCATCACGAAATGCATGTCGTGTTCAATTAAAAGAACGGTCAGTTCAAACCGCTCTCTAACCCTGGATATGGTGGTAATCAACTCCCGGCTTTCGCGCGGGTTCATGCCGGCAGCCGGTTCATCCAATAGAAGTATTTGCGGTTTGGTAGCGAGCGCCCGGGCGATTTCCAGCTTGCGCTGGTCGCCATAAGGCAGGTTGCCGGCATCCAGTCCGGCCTTGTCTGATAAATCCATAGTGTCCAGCAGTTCTAAAGCCCGTTCCTGCAGTATGCGCTCGCTTTGGCGAAAAGAAGGGAGGCTTCCCAGCACGGCCGTTATTCCATACCCTTTATGAATCTGGGCGCCGATCAATACGTTGTCAAGAACGCTCAGGCTGTTAAACAGGCGCAGGTTTTGAAAGGTGCGGGCCATACCCAGACCGGCTATACGATCGGGACGAAATCCTGTAATGTCGCGCCCGTTTAAGAGAACCCTGCCGGTGGTGGGTTTTAAAATTCCGGTCAGCATATTGAACACGGTTGTTTTGCCGGCGCCATTGGGCCCGATAAGGCCTACAATGCTTCCGGCCTCCAGCTGCAGCGAATAATCTGCTACCGCCTTAAGACCGCGAAACTGTTTGCTGATTCCTTCCGCTTTCAGGAGTGGGGACATCTTTTACGGCTCTCCCTTCTCCAAATCTAATTCATCCATAATCAAGCGTACCTGCGCCAGGTGAGCCTTGATGAGACGGCGGGCGAGTTCCGCGTCGTGACTGGCTAGCGCCTCGTAAATAGCCCGGTGTTCTTGCAGGCACTCCTCCAGCCTGCCGGGCACCTCCAGCGTACGGGCCCGGGTCTTTTGCATCATGTGTCCTATGGAACGCGACAAACCGGTGAGGATCTGGTTTTTGGTGGCTGCTGCCAGGCACTGGTGAAACAGGATGTCTGATTCGATGCCGTTGCGGTTCATGCTGATATCCTCTTGCATGACTTCCAGGGCACGCTCGATGCGATTGAGTTCCATCCGGTCGGCCCGTTTAGATGCCAGCTCCACGATTTGTATTTCCAGCATCTCGCGAGCTTCCACCAGATCGAAAAAAAGCTCCCGGTCCAGTTTGCGTGGAAATTCGACATCACTCAAAACCCGGTTCAGGCTAAAACGGCGTAAGATTGTGCCTCCGTTTTTGCGCCGTTCCACGAGTCCCTCCGATTCCAGGGCTGAAAGAGCCTCGCGCACCGAAGCGCGGCTGGCGCCAAACTTTTCGGCCAGCTCGGACTCTGTAGGCAGCCTTTCTCCGGGTTTTAGTTTGCCTTCGAGTAAAAGGTGTCTTATTTGTGTTGCAATCTGGTCACTGATCCGAATGGATTTAACGTTTTGAAACACAGGCCACACCCTTTTTCTGGTACAACAGGTTTTTGATGTCAGGATGTCAGTTTGTCAGACATATAGACAAATAATTTCCATGCAACTTTGCGAATTTCCTTCCAACCTTTAGAGATACTCGCTGAATAATACAGTATACATGTATTTCACGCAGATAATGAAGCCAGAAATGCCACCCGGGGACATACAGTCCCTGTTCTCCTTCGTGATAGCAAAGAACGCTGGCTATCGTTTAAATGACCAGAACAAATTCGCCCTATCGGGCGACTTAATTAAACCGGGGATAGATTAGCTATGGGCTATCTCTATCCTCGGTTTCACCCGTATAAAACATATCCCTCCCGCACTGTGGACAATCAACGGTAGGCATTACTCCAGGCTTTTCATCCCAAGCAAATTCATCAATTATCCACGCAGGGATCCATTCGCTAAACCCACAACTCTGACAACGATACCTGTGATGTTCCCTGTCCTCTGGGCCGTCCTGAAATGGAATTACATCTTCGTCCCATATTTCGTCTGTTTTGCCCGCCATCCTCCACAACACACTCCTTCTTCATATCAGCAATGGCATCATAAATGTAGCCATAACGGGGATGCCAAATCACCCAGAGTTCCATCTCACATTTGCAACTTGGACACTTAAGGGGATTCTTACCAAAACTTTGTATCAATCGTTCTTTCCACGTCTGTTTTTTTGCCGCGGCCGGCTTCAGCTTACTTTTTATTCTCGTTTTCAGGTATTTATAAAGCCCTACTATTTTTTGAGCCAATTTGTTAAGATCACGACGGTAAATGCCATATCGCCTGACCATCTTGAAATGCTTTTTAGGTATATGCATAATCAGTTTCCCAATAAATTCGAGAGCATGCAGCTCTTCCTCTTTCCTTTGTTCATCCCTATGATCAATATACCAAAACTTTACCTTCTCACCATCATAGCCAATTATTCTAGACTCTGCTATTGCTGGCCGGGCTAAATACCGGCCTATATATTCCGCCGCTCCCTTGGCATCTCTCATCCTATTTTTAGCATGTACGTAAAAACCTTTTGGATATCTACGGTATAATTCATTTATTAGCTTCTTTATCCCCGGCTCACGTCCAAATCTCTTTTGAATAATTCCCAGCATTACTTTCTGCCAGCTTTTCCTTAAGTAATTGTAAGGAATATACCCCACGTCTTTCCAATTCTTAAACTTATCTATTGCACCTTCCGTTACCAAGGCATGAACGTGAGGATTAAAACCTAAATTACGTCCAAAGGTATGAATTGTTGTAATTATACCAACTTCATAACCCATTTTTTTGGACTTGTTCCTGTACCAGTATTGAATTACCTCTGCAACTCCGTCGCTCAGATCTTTTAGCAGTTCTCTATGCCAATAAAACTTACCCCTTAATTCTTGGGGAATAGAAAACACCGTGTGGCGATGCCCTACATCTATAATCCTTTCAACCTGTTTGTTTACCCAATTATCTATATAAATCTTACCGCATCGATTACAAAACCGGCTCTTACATGAAAATCCTACAACCCTTTGATGCTTGCCACATTCCGGGCAAATATACTTAGCATAGCCGTACCGTGGGTCACCACACTTTAACATCTTTTCAACAGATTCTATGACACTCTCAACTAGATCTTTGGGAATCTTTTGCAAATTAGTTTTTTTAAATTCTTCCCAGTGGTCAGCAAAGATCTGCTTGATTTTAATTGTCTCTATCTGCTCTCTACCATTTGCTTCCATACCATAATTCTACACTTATCCACAAACTTCGAAAAGCATAATTTCCTATACAATAAAAAAAGCGGGACTTAAGCCCCGCAGGATATTTAAACATTTACATCTTGGCCACACTTTCCGGGACAACGGAATTTATTTACAAGCTTTTTCTTGTCCGTCCCGTAATAAGACATCGGATGTCCCCCAGGGGGGGTATGCTCAGCTTGGCATACCCCCCCTGGGGTGTACCGTTTTCCGTCTTGTACTTGCGCCCTTCTTCCATATACCTCACTTTGAGTATCCGCCTGATGAGCCGCATCTGCGAATTCATTCGCATAACATCTAATCGATGCCCAACAGGTATTTATGGATGGATCTGGCCGCGGTGCGCCCCGCGCCCATGGCCAGGATGACCGTGGCGGCGCCGGTAACCACGTCGCCGCCGGCGTAAACCCCCGGCTTGGAGGTAGCGCAGGTTTCCGGGTCGGCGGTGATATTGCCTCTCCTGTTGACCGCCAGGTCGGGCGTGGTCTTGGGAATCAGCGGGTTGGGCCCCGTGCCGATAGCCACCACCATCGTGTCCACCTCCAGGATGAATTCGGAGCCCTTAACCGGCACCGGGCTGCGCCGGCCGGAAGCGTCCGGCTCGCCTAACTCATAGCGCAGGCATTCCATACCGGTTACCCAGTAGTCATCGTTATAGAGGATCCTGGTCGGGTTGGTGAGGAATTGAAACTTAACGCCTTCTTCCTCGGCGTGCTCAACCTCTTCAAACCGCGCCGGCAGCTCCACCCTGGAGCGCCGGTAGACGATCCAGGACTCCTGCGCGCCCAGGCGCAGGGCCGTGCGCGCGGCGTCCATGGCCACGTTGCCGCCGCCCAATACGGCCACCCTTTTGCCGACAAAGATGGGGGTGTCTGTTTCCGGGAAGCGGTAAGCCTGCATCAAGTTGGAGCGGGTCAGAAACTCGTTGGCCGAGTACACCCCGCAGGCGTTTTCGCCGGGTATCCGCATAAAGTTGGGCAGGCCGGCGCCGGTACCGAGAAAGACAGCGTCATAGCCATTTTCCATCAGTTCATCGATAGTGGAAAACTTGCCGACGATAGCGTTGACCTGAATATCGACCCCCAACTTCTTGAGGTTGTCGATTTCCGCCTGGACGACTGACTTGGGCAGGCGGAACTCGGGAATGCCGTACATCAGCACGCCGCCCGCGATATGCAGGGCTTCAAAGATGGTGACCTTGTGGCCGAGCTTGGCCAGGTCGGCGGCGCAGGTCAGCCCGGCCGGACCGGACCCCACGATTGCCACCTTCTTGCCGGTGGAAGATGCTGTTGCCGGAAGCTTTACCCCGGCGGCCAGTTCCCGGTCAGCCACATAACGTTCAATCCGGCCGATAGCCACCGGCTCGTATTTCTTGCCCAGGGTGCAGTACTTTTCACACTGGTTTTCCTGGGGACAAACCCGCCCGCAAACTGCCGGCAAGGCGTTCGTTTCCTTGAGTTTTTGGGCACTCCCGGCAAAGTCCCGTTCGGCAACCTTTTTGATAAAAGCTGGGATGTCAATATCTACTGGACAGCCCTGCCGGCAGGGAGCGTTTTTGCACTGGATGCAGCGCTCCGCCTCGGCGATAACGGCTTCTTCGCTGTAGCCCAGGGCAACTTCGTTAAAGTTCCCGGCTCGAATCACGGGGTCCTGAGCCGGCATGGGGTTCTTTTGGGGGATAATAGCTTTTTTTGCGTTTTCCGCAGCCATTACTCTTCACCCCCGCATCTGCACTGATGATCATGCCTGGGCCCTTTTTCTTCATACAGGTCCAGGGAAACTTTTTCCTGCGTTTTATATACTGCGGAGCGGCGGGCCAATTCTATAAAATCCACCTCGTGCCCGTCAAATTCAGGGCCGTCAACACAGGTGAACCTGGTCTCGCCGCCCACGGTCACCCGGCAGCAGCCACACATGCCTGTGCCGTCAACCATCAGGGTGTTGATGCTGACCACGGTCTTGACACCATATCTCCTGGTCAGGTCGGACACCGCCCGCATCATGGGCAGGGGCCCGATGGCGAGACACAGGTCAATTCCTTTGTCTTCAATGATTTCCTTGAGTAAGTCGGTCACGAAGCCCTTGCGCCCGTAGGAGCCGTCGTCGGTGGCCGCCAATAGTTCGTCCGATACGGCCCTCATGCGATCTTCCCAGAAAATGAGGTCTTTGGTCCTGGCCCCGATGATGCTGATAATTTCATTTCCGGCTTCTTTAAGCGCCCTGGCAATGGGGTAAACGGGAGCGACTCCCACTCCGCCGCCGACGCAGGCCACCCGGCCGTAATTCTGAATATGGGACGGGACGCCCAGCGGGCCGACAAAGTCCTTCAGGCAGTCTCCCGCCTCAAATGTGCCCAGCTCTTTGGTGGTCCTGCCCACTTCCTGGAAAACACAGGTAATGGTCCCTTCAGCCCGGTCAAAATCCGCTATGGTTACGGGTATCCGCTCACCTTCTTCATGGACACGCAGGATAACGAACTGACCAGCCAACGCTTTTGCGGCTACCAACGGGGCCTGGATCTTAATTAGTTTGATGGAAGCTCCCAGCTCTTCTTTTTCAATAATTTCGTACATCTTAATCACTCTTCTTTATATTATCCCTTCATTCTTTCTTTTACCACCGCTACAGCTTGTTCTTTCAACCGGCGGGCCTCTCCGGCGATTCTTTCCTTCTCTTCCAGGGCCTGTGACGCGAACCCCGCATCGCTGACCATAGGCAGGTTGATCTCGACATTTAAAAGAACTGCATGTACCGCGGCCTCGCACACATAGGCGGCAACTCCGGCGTCGCTGATGGCCATTTTATTGCCGATCCTGGATAACTGGGCAGTAATCGCCAGCGCTTCCAGTAATGTCACGGCAATCTCAAGCGGAGTCTCGGTTGCGCCTCGCAAGGCCTTCTGGAGAGCCTCTTCACGCTTGTCCTTTTCCTCGGTTGTACCCTTTGGCAGACGATAGGCGGCCATAAAACTGTCAAAGGCCGCTATATCATCTTCCATTAATTTTTCCAGTCTGGCCATAGTAAAGTAAGCCCTGCCGGTAATATCCTTAATCTCAGTTGCGACAGCCGCATACTGGGACTTGCCGTAGGTAAGGTTGCCTACCATGGCCGCCATGCTCACACCCAATGCGCCCACCAGGGCAGAAACACTGCCTCCCCCCGGGGTCGGGGCGTCAGAAGCCGCGGCGGCCAGTACTTTCCTGAATGAACAGTCAAACATGCCACTCATTGCTTTGCCTCCTATAATACTCCATACTAGCGTATAAAAACAAGACTTTTCAGAAAAATCTCAGTTAATGTCTTTTCTTGCTGAGCTTGATCGCCTTAAGCAGGTTTTTTATAATCAACGCCGTGGTAAGACTGCCTACGCCACCTGGGACAGGGGTAATGGCGCCGGCTACCGGCAGGACGTTGTCGAAATCGACATCTCCGCAGATGCCGCCGTCCTCCATTTCGTTGATGCCGACGTCTACCACAATGGCGCCGGGTTTAACCATATCAGCCGTGATCATCCTGGCAACACCTGCGGCGGCGATCAGTATATCAGCCTGCCGGGTGTGGTACGCCAGGTCGCGGGTCCTGGTATGACAGATGGTTACCGTAGCATTCTGATTCAGAAGCATATAAATGAGAGGTTTACCAACCGACTCTCCCCGCCCGACCAGGACAGCATGTTTACCTTCGATGGGGAGTCCGTTGCGCACCATTAATTCAATGCAGCTCTGTGGCGTGGAAGGAAATAGTCCCTCATTATTGCTGAGATTGTAAGCGCGGTTGAGGGGGTGTACGCCATCCACATCCTTTAAGGGTGAGACGGCCTCAAGAATTCTCTGCTTGTTCATCCTCTTCGGCAGCGGCAGCATGATCATAATCCCGTGGACAGAATTATCCATATTAAGCCTTTTGATGACCTCGACGACTTCGTCCTCATCCCCGGCGTCTTTAAAGGAGAACGCTTCAAAAAGAGCGCCGGCGTTGCTGCAGGCTTTTTCAATAGAACGGGTATATATTACCGAAGCAGGATCATCTCCGGCTAGAATGACCGCTAATTTGGGGTTAAGTCCCTCTTCCTTCAGGCTCGCTATCTCCGCCTTATTCTCCCCCCGGACTATAACTGCGACGGCTTTACCGTCGATAATCTTTGACATTCGAAAACGGTTCCTCCTTGTCTTTTATTAGGCGCCCATATACACTGACGCGGCGCCGGCAGAGGATGAAATCAAGTGAATATTTACACTAACTGGATGACATATATATTATTGACAATTTATCCTCTGGATTAATCCAACACAACCTCCGGCCGCGGGTATAGGCCGGCCTGTTTTACAATCTCGGGAACAATATCTTCCCAGGCTATAGCCATGATATGGACACCATGCACGCCCTTGATATTTTCCCTGATGTATTTGATCTGCTCGATACAGACAGCCACTCCCTCGCTTGGGGGGTCAGCCGCATTTTTTAGCCTGTCCACCAGGGCGTCCGGCACAATCATCCCGGCTACCTGTGTTTGCATGAATTTAGCCGCCCGCCAACTTTTCAGAGGGATTACTCCGGCCAAAATATGAGCCCTTTGGTCCAGGCCTCTTGCCCGGACCAGCTCCATAAAGCGCTCAAAGCGCTCCATATCAAAGACACCCTGGGTTTGGATAAATTGGGCTCCCGCCTTAATCTTCTTCTCCAGCCGGTCAACCCTGTATTCAAAAGGGTCTGCAAAGGGATTGGCCACCGCGCCGATGAAAAACCTTGGCTCGTATTCTTTAATCTCTTCACCGCAAAAGAACTTCTTTTCGTCCCGCATTCTGCTCATCAGGTTAACCAGCTGAATAGAATCCAGATCATAGACGTTCTTTGCCGTAGGGTGGTTGCCAAATTGCTGGTGGTCTCCGGATATACAGAGCAAGTTCCGTATGCCAAGGCTGTAAGCTCCCAGCAGGTCGGACTGGATGGCAATACGGTTCCTGTCACGACAGGTCATCTGCGCCACCGGCTCCAGAGCGTTGGCGAGGAGATGCACACCGGCGGCGATACTGGAGAGCCGGACAATTGCGGTCTGGTTGTCGGTGATATTGGCAGCGTCCACGAAATCTTTCAAGATTTGCGCGGTATATTTTAGACCATGCGCGCCGGCATGCTTCGGTGGCCCGATTTCAGTGGTGACAGCAAAGTGTCCGCCTTCCAGTACGGCCTGCAGCTTGCTTAAATATTTCACCTTGCCATCAAATCCTCTCTCAAAGCCTTTCGTGGCCCCCCGTCCCTGGCTTTCGACCAGTCCTTCAGCGGCTGGACGGCGGTCAAGTCCTGCAGCCTGCCCAGCGCCTTCATGCGGTCATAAATCAGCTGCCAGGCACATGCCACGTCTTTATCTATTTCACACCTGCCATGTTGCGAACCGCCGCAGGGGCCGTTCAGGATGCTTTTGGGGCAGCGGATAACGGGACAAATCCCGCCGGTCCGGTGCAGGATGCAGTCTCCGCATAGTCCGCATTTTTCATCCCACCTGCCGTGTTCTGTCGCTCCCCCGGCAAAAAGGGTATCCTGAGCGGGTACCACCCATTTATCCGGGTATTTCTCAGCCAGGTACTGCACGCCAACCCCACAGGCAAGTGAAATAATAGCATCCGCCTCTCCCACCAGCCCGTCCAGTGGGGTTAGAAACTCGGGGTCGCATTGCCTGGTAGCTGTGTAAGTCGAGGTTGCCAGCGGCTTTCCGGCCAGTTTCCTCATAATCCGCAGGGCAGAAGCCAGTATTTCTGTCTCTTTCTCACCGCCGGACAGACACACGGTCACACATCCGGCACAGCCGACCAGCAGCACCTTTTCACAATCTTCAACCATAGCCGCGATGTCTTTTATATTCTTTTGCCGGGCTATTATCACTGCCGCTCAACTCCTTTAGTTGAACTAACTCCTATTTAAGCGGGATATTTTGTGACCACGGTTATCATAAGGGATCATCATGGGCAGCCTTTATTTATAAGCTTCATTTAACAGCTGGAGTTTCTGGTAGAACGTTTTCAGTAGAGTAACCATATCCTCATCTTCTTCCGGCAGGCAGTAATAAAGCCGCTCCGGAGCTAAACCAATAGCCGCCATCAATCCTTTGGCCCGCGCCAGCAGTCCTTTTAAAATTCCATCCCCGCCATAGTGACGGCTGGAGTTTTCCCGGCAGCCCAGGACCGCAACCCCGGCAGCGCCGTTTTCAAACGCGCTGAGCACCCACTCCAGCTGCAAAGCGCTTACAGTGGGCACCCTGATCATAACCGCCTTTGGATCAATTGATTTCAATACATCTATACTGTTTTCCTGCCCGGTAAATATCACCAACGGGTCTTTGCCCTGCAGGCCTGCAAGCGCTTCTTTTATCTTATGTTCATATAAATTGTCTACAGTTATAGCGCAGGCGGGGCAGTACGCGGCGCATATCCCACAGGACTGACAGCCTTCCACAGGCATACGGGCCGATCCCTCCACCAGCGGCACTTCGTAAGGACAAACTCTCAGGCAGGTCAGACAGGCAACACATTTATCGGCAAGCACCTGCGCCCCAAGACCACAGCTTAGACAGCGGCCGGCCTCAATAATTGCCGTTTTCTCATCCAATCCCAGCTCATACGGCTCAAAATTCTTAACTCTTAACGCGGCCGGCAATACCGGCATTTCTCCGCGGTTACGGTGTGGCACCCGGCCGGCCACTGCGCCGGGAAGTATGCCGATGGCATCCTGTTCGGTATCCGCGGTTACCCGCCTGGCGCCATGCAAGTATTGATTTACCGCCCTGGCCGCCCTGTGTCCGGAAGCAACCGCGGCTATCGCCAGGCCCGGGCCGCTAACCACCTCTCCACAGGTAAACACGCCCTCAACACTGGTATTTAGAAAAGTTCCGTCTGCAATCACAAAACCTTTAGGACTAACTTCCAATCCGCTGCCGTTTAAAAATTCCTGGTCCGGACCCTGCCCGACAGCCAGGATGACTGTGTCACAGGGCAGGCTTAGGAAGGCATCAGGCTCATAAGCAGGATTAAACCTTCCCGAGGAATCGAACACGGATTTAACCTTCTGAGCCTTAAGGCCTGTGATCCGGCCTTCCTCAACGACAACTTCGACCGGCCCGTAACCGTTGACAATGCCGACCCCTTCTTCCAGCGCCTCTTCAACCTCCCAGGTATGCGCCGGCATCTCTTCTCGAAATTCCATACAAATTGCGGTTACCTGCCCGGCCCCCAGCCGGACCGCTGTGCGGGCCACGTCCATCGCTACGTCCCCCCCGCCGATGACCAGTACGCGGCTGCCGACAGCCGGTTTCCCGCCCAGGTTTACCTGCCGCATAAACGGCAGCGCTTTTAATACGTCCGGATGGTCAGCTCCCGGCAGAGGGAGTCCTTTGCTTTCCTGCAGCCCCGCGGCGATAACTACAGCGTCGTATTCTTCTTTGAGCTCATTTAAGGTGATATCCCTGCCCACCTCAACCCCGGTATGGACTGTTATCCCGGTGGCCAGTATAGCCTCCACGTCCTTCCGGAGGTTTTCTCTCGGAAGCCGGTAAACAGGCAGTGAGGTTAAAAAATGCCCGCCCGGAGCATGGTTTCTTTCATACACCACGACCGTATGGCCAAGATTGGCGAGGTCGTAGGCCGCTGTCAGACCACTTGGCCCGGAACCAACGATCGCTATATTTTTGCCGGTGTTCCGGGCGCGAGGTATTGCCGCGCAATTTGTTCCAGCCTTCTCAACAGCAAACCTTTTCAGGTTGCGGATTGATAAAGAGGCGTCCACATCGCCCCGCCGGCAGTGGTCTTCGCAAGGATGGGGACACACCCAGGCGCATACGGACGGAAAGGGGTTGTTGGCACGGATCAAACGGTAGGCTTCACTGTAATCCTGCCTGGCGATGGCAGCCAGATAGCCGCGCACGTCAGTTTTAACCGGACAGGCATGGGTGCATGGCGGCAATAGCTCGTTCATTCCAACATACCTCCAAGACCTCTTTGTTTCCATTCAGTCATCTACTCAGAAAAGGAAGCAGGGGGACGGTTCTTTTGCTTCCTTTTTTTGTTTCCCTGAAAACAACTGTACAGCAGTTCAACTCACAGAGCGAATCCAAAAAACGCAGGTGCAAATTCATATGAAAATAGCATCGCAGCAGCTGGGCCTCAAATCCAGGTGCGTATTTATTCACACAGCTCCACAAGGAATGCGGTAGAAATCCCTTAAAGCTATGCAGTTTTTGTCCGATCGAAATCACACCTACAGCAAAATCAGCTTAAAGATGATCATGCGGGTGCATATTTTCACTGGTAGTTTGTGATTGAAAAATCATGATTGGTTCATTCGCACAAATGTTACTCTAGCTACACAAGTCCGGCACTGACGCGCCGTACAGGATTATACCCCGCCTGGTGTTTTCATGATATGTGGCGCCGCGATAGCGGCGTGTGGAATTATCCTGTAAATAATAATAGCAGTATCGGCCAATCTCCTACCGCGGTTTTTGAACCATCCGCCAGCGGTCTCTGAGTGTCCTGTTTCAGAAATAGGCGCTAGAAGAGACCCAGGACCTTGCCGGTATCCACATCGACGTCGATCCTCCGGTAGGCCGGGTCAGAGCCGGTACCCGGCATCAGGCTGATCGAACCGGTCATAGGACAAAGGAACTTGGCTCCGGCAAAGACCAGCACGTCGCGGACAGGCAGCAACCACCCCTTGGGCACGCCCTTTATATTGGGATCGTGGGAAAGACTCAGGTGGGTCTTGACCATCATGGTGGCAAAATCGGCATAAGCCGGGTCAGACTCAAAGCGCCTGGCTTTGGCTTCTGCTTCCGGGGTCCACGAAGCCCCATCGGCGCCGTATACCTCTCTGGCGATTCTATCAACCCTCTGCCTGAGCGGCATCTCCAGCGGGTAGAGGTGCTTGAAATCAACGCGGTCAGCACAGGCGTCGATAACCGCGTCGGCCAGTTCCAGCGCCCCTTCGCCGCCTTTAAGCCAGTGTTCGGATAAGGCGCAGCGGGCGCCGGCCTGTTCAGCGTAACGGCGGACCATGGCGATTTCCTCCCTGGTATCGGTATGGAAGGCGTTGATGCAAACAACCGGGTTGATCCCCGCTTTTTTCACCGTGGCGATATGATGCAACAGGTTGGGGATACCCTTTTCCAGTAGTCCCAGGTTTTCTTTCCGGTATTCCTCAGGCAGTGGACGGCCGGGCACAACCTTCGGCCCGCCTCCGTGCATCTTCAGGGCCCGGATGGTAGCCGTGATTACAGATACATTGGGGGTGAGCCCGCTAAAACGGCACTTGACGTTCCAGAATTTTTCAAAGCCGATATCGGCGGCAAAGCCGCTTTCGGTAACGTTGTAGTCGAACATCTTCAAAGCGATACGGTCGGCAATGATGGACGATTGGCCAATGGCGATATTGGCAAAGGGGCCCGCGTGCACCAGGACAGGCTGGTACTCAACCGTGCTCATGAGGGTCGGGTTGATGGCGTTTCTCATAAAGGCCGTCATGGCCCCGGCCACTTCCAGGTCGGAGGTGGTCACCGGTTGGCCTTTTTTATCGTAAGCGACGATGATTTTACCGATACGCTCCCGCAAGTCTTTTAAGTTAGTGGCGACAGCAAGAATGGCCATCAATTCGGAACTGACCGCTATGCCGAATTTCGACTCCATCATGAAGCCGTCCATCCTGCCGCCGATCCCCATGATAATCTTGCGCAGGCCCTGAGCGCAGAAATCGATAACCCAGCCCATTTCCACATTGGTGGGATCAATGTCAAGCCTTCTTAAGTTGCGTTTGGCCAGTTCGGCGTCATTGTAGTTGCGCTCGTGCTGCATCCGTGCGTTAAGCGCAACCATGCACAGGTTGTGGGCATTCATGATGTCGTTGATGTCACCTGTCAGTCCCAGGGAAAATTCGGTCATGGGAATAGCCAGGGCGTTGCCTCCGCCGGCTGCAGTCCCTTTAATGTTCATGGTGGGACCGCCAGAGGGCTGGCGAATGGCTGCGCCAACGTTCATGCCGCGCTTGCCCAGTCCTTCCACCAAACCTATGGTGGTGGTTGTTTTGCCCTCACCCAAAGGCGTGGGGGTAATGGCGGTAACGTTGATGTATTTACCGTCCGGCCGCTCCTTTAAACGTTCCATGATTTTCATAAAATCCAGCTTGCAAATCCTGCCGTAAGGGATTATTTCATCCCTTTCCAAACCCAGTCGCTCTTGCCAAACGGCCGCTGTCGGCATATTTTTTTCGGCCAGCTCGGCAATTTGAAAATCTTTTAGTTGAGTCGCGTCAAACGGCATTCCAAAAGCCCCCTTAAATTAATCAGCCATTAAATTTATGTAAAAGGCGCTGCTCTTCCTGATTTTTGAACAGCAATAGATTGTCCTTTAGTACAAAACATCCTGGTTACTAATTATAGAATGCTTCTAAATATTTTTTCAAATATTATTATTCCTTCCATGAAGATTCTTTCACCTGCCTCAACATTATAAGTGTTCCCCCCAATAGTGATTCCGCCGCCATAAACGTACTCCTTGCGAGATTAATAAGCAATGGACTATTATATCATTTCAAGATGATTATTAAAATAGTTACGAACTATCTATAACAGCCTGGATATGCCTCAAGGGCTGTTGGCCAAGCTCGAGGGATTTCATCCAGGACTGCGGTTATTAAAGGCAGTTACGTCGAAGAGAACAGAGCTGCCGTGATCATAGCCATATATAATCCCTATGTACATATTATTACCTGGCAGGGCAGTCCGGTTTTCGTTTGTTTTTTCTGCAATTATTCACTAAATGATATAGTTGACCCTAATATAGGCGCTTCAAAGAAAAGGAGGCTATAACGAAACACAGCCACAAAAGGGAGCGCGACGAGACTATAGTTTCGTTGCGCCCCCCTTTTTTCTTTGAAACAACGTATCAACAGTTACATTAGAAACCTGGACTTTCACTTGGCCTTCCGATAAATCTTTTTTGTTTATTCGATGATTTCGAATAGCAACTTAGCTACTTCAGTATTGTCGATATACTTGCCGCGCACCGGATCGTTTTGGTCCGCATAGCTCTTAAAGATGCGGGCCGCGTCACCTTTGGCAAATAATGGGATCAGGCTGTTGGTATGGTCGCCGCTGTTCCACTGCATGCCGGGGAGGTTCCCGGCGCCGTTATTAACCAGGTCGGTCCAAACAGGTTTGACGTCTACAATGCCGGAGCCAGAGCCGGTCAGGTAGCCAGTCTCATGGTCCCCGGTTACTATAAGAAGGGTCTCGCCCCAGTTGCTGTTCTGTTCCACCCACTCACACACTGCTTCCACGCTGCGATTGAAATCGATCTCTTCTTCAATGACCCTGCCGGACTGGTTGGCATGGCCGGCCCAGTCAATGGCGCCGCCCTCCACCATGAGGAAGAAGCCATCCTTGTCGTTATCCAGAACATTCAAGGCGCCTCTGGTCATTTCAGCCAGGGTGGGGACGTTCTGGTTTAAGTCCACAACATAAGGCGCAGCATACTGATCGCCGCTGCGGGCCTGCTGCAGGGTGGTAGCGACCTGGGGAACACCAACAACACGGTTAGGTGTGCTGCCGGTCATTAAGTCAACAAATTCATCACGTGTTTGGACAACTGTCCAGGGATCGGCGATGCCGTCACCGTCAGCATCAGCCACACCCAGGTCGCCGGCGATGAGTCCTTCCCAGGTGTTCTGGCCACCAACATAGTTAAAGTTGCCAGCACTGGGTACTCTGGGCGTGTTGTTATCAGTAAAGTAGGGGTGACCGGCGCCCATAATCACGTCTGTAGCTGAGTTCTTGAGCATTTCATTGGCAATGCCCTCATAGTCATTGCGGCTTGGATTGTGCGCCACAAACCCTGCGGGAGTGGCGTGGCTGAACTCAACGGTAGTAATAACACCGGTAGCTTTGCCCAGTTCTTCAGCCTTTTCGGCAATGTGCATCAAGCTATTTCTGTCATTATCCACCCCGATGGCCGCGTCGTAAGTCTTGACGCCGGTGGACATAGCGGTAGCTGCCGCCGCTGAATCGGTAGGAGCATTTTTAACATTGTTGAAGCTGCTCCAGATATAAGCAGGGTCGTACTCACCAGCAATCGAATAGGTGCTCATGCCAAACTGGAATGGAAAACTCTCGTAAACCTGCGTGCCGGTTTCGCCATACTGGTACAGGCTGGCCGCATCCAGTTGGTTGTAACCACAACCGTCGCTGATCATCAGGATAATATTTTTGGCCAGCGGCTTATCCGGCGCTGCCAGACCTTTGGTACCTTTGGCCATGGCTGCACCAGGGGTTAGGGTGCAAAACAACACACTACCGCTTAGCGCCAGGGAAACTGCCGCCCTTTTCAAACTACTCTTGCAAAAGCTCATATTTATCCTCCCTTGTATGATTTTGCAGGCAGAGCGATAATATGAAAAACCGCCTTGTCCTGCTACAATTCATCATACAGGTGGATTGTTAAAGTATGGACAGGTTTATTTTAGAGGGAGGTAAAAAGTAGGTTATATTATTTTACAGGCACTATTTTTCAAGAATAGAGGCAGAGATATTGAAGCTAAACTATCAGGTGAAGGCAGCGGAAGCAGGACTTACTGCCGAAAAAGTCCTGCGACAAAACCTGGGGTTTTCCCGAGGCATGGTTCGCAGGCTGAAGAGGACTGGCGGAGTGCTGGTGAACGGGCAGGCGTTTTATCTAAACCGGCGACTGCAAGAAGGAGACTTGCTCTGCGTAAATCTGCATTTTGATGAATTTACCGATGCGCCGCCCCAGCCCATACCCATCGACATAGTGTATGAAGACGAGCATATTCTGGTTGTAGACAAACCACCTGACATGCTGGTCCATCCTTTAAAACACGAACCATTGAACACCCTGGCTAATGCCGTTTTATACCACTATATTGAGAATAACACGGAACCGGTGTTCCGTCCCGTATCACGCCTGGACCGGAATACTTCCGGGTTGGTGGTTGTGGCCAAACACGCGCATGCCGGGTTCCGGCTGACAAGTCAACTGGGTACGGGAGAATTGCGGCGGGAATACCTTGCTGTCGTACACGGCCTTGTAGCACAGAAGCAAGGGTCTATTGACCTGTCCATAGCCCGCTGCCGGGACAGCAAAATAAAGCAAATGGTTCATCCTGACGGCAGGCGGGCGCAAACATTTTATAACGTGGAAGAATACCTAGCAGGCAATACGCTTTTAAAACTGCGCCTGACAACCGGGCGAACCCATCAGATCAGGGTGCATATGAGCCATCTCGGGCACCCGCTGGTTGGCGACACCCTTTATGGCGGGCGTGAGGAAGGAATCAACAGGCAGGCCTTACACTGCTGCCGGATCAGGCTGCTCCACCCAATAACCGGTGGACCGCTGGTTCTGGAAGCTCCACTGCCGGAAGATATACGACGCATATTTAATAAGATATAAAACCAGGGAAAATCCCTATGGTTTGAAAACCGCAGAGGTTTTCCCGGCAATTGTTGATTCCTTGTAACTAAGTAGAGCGGCTACTAGTAAGCCGGTAATAACTATCCCATGCAATACTACGAAATAGTTGAATGTGATATTGCTAAGCATATAAAGGGTATATAGACTGCTGTCCCAGAACCGGTGAAAGAAAAAGCAATTTCCTCAGAGAATGTTCTTAACCCGCAACCCGTTAGCCGGCCTGACCCATTTTACAAAGCACGGCTTTAATGGCAAAGTAATCCACCTCAACCGGCAGCGCTTCCTTGATGGGCCTTAATTTGTGGGCGCCGATTTCTTCAATCTTCCGCCGGATCAGGGCTTCATATGCGGGCGGAATAAAGGCGTCCCAGTCAATGCTGTGTCCTTCCACGCCGCACCGGACGAGGTGATCCTGAATGGTCACCACGCTCAAACCCCTCTGTCCGGCAATCTCTTTCAGCGTGAGCCCTGACTGGTACAGTTCCAGGGTAATCAGGTGACTCGGCTTTTCATCCTTGCGGGCTTTCTCCCCGTCCGGTTTCCCCGGCTGGAGCGCAATTCCGTTGGCGGCCGCGTATTTCCTGATTAATTCCAAAAACGCTCCGCCATACAGCTCAAATTTTCTTTGGCCCACTCCCTTGATCGCAAGCATGGCATGTTGCTCCTGCGGAAGATGGCTTGACATCTCCCGCAGGGTACTGTCGGCGAAAACAATGTAAGGCGGTATCCCTTCCCTTTGCGCAATCTCCCTGCGCAGTCCGCGCAGCTGCTCAAAAAGGGCATTCTCCACGACAGCCGGCGTCTCTTTTTGCCGCGCCTTGAGATATACTTTTTCCTGTCCTTTCAGCACGCTGTAGGCGCGGGGTGTCAAGGCCGCTACGGGATACTGGCCTTCCGTTGGCTGGATGTAGCCTTCGGCGATTAGAATGTTGGCTAGATCACTGATTTGCTTGATGGTGCGGTCTTTCATCAGCCCGTAAGTGGACAGGTTGGCAAACCCGTACTGCAGCACTTTTTTATTTTGCGAACCCTTTAAAACCTCCGCCACCAGGGTGATGCCGAACTGTTCCCGCATGCGCAGGATGCAGGAAAAGATCATCTGGGCGTCCACCGTTTTATCTTCCAGCTCGTTATTGTCGTTGCAGTTGCCGCAGTTCCCGCATTCTTCCGGGACGCTCTCCTCCCCGAAATACTGCAAAATATATTTTCGCAAGCAATGGGGAGTATGGCAATAGTCAACCATCGCCCGCAACTTTTTGTACTCATTTGATTTTCTTTCCGGGGAAACCTGCGACTGCTCGATCAGGAATTTTTGGATCTGGGTGTCCTGCGCTCCAAAAAGCAGGATACATTCCCCCGGCTCGTCATCCCGCCCGGCACGGCCGGCTTCCTGATAGTAAGCTTCCATATTTTTTGGGAGATTGTAATGGATTACATAGCGGACGTTGGATTTATCAATACCCATGCCGAAGGCGTTCGTCGCCACCATAATCCTGATGTCATCGTAAAGAAACTGGTCCTGACTGCCGGCTCTCTCCTCGTCACTGAGCCCGGCGTGGTATTTCCCCGCCGCATAGCCCTTCCTGCGCAGAAACTCATAGATATTGTCCACTTCTTTCCTGGTTGCCGCGTAGATGATCCCGGCCTGGTCCTTCCTTTTGGCCAGGTAAGCAAGTAAAAATTCCTTTTTATTTTCACCCCGGAGCACCGAAAAAGAAAGGTTCTCCCGGTCAAACCCCGTCACGACACTTTTGGGATTTCTTAAACCGAGCATCCTAACGATATCCTGGCGCACCTCGGCCGTGGCCGTCGCTGTAAAGGCCGCCACCACCGGCCGGCGCGGCAATTCCTTGATAAACGGCTCAATGGCGCGGTAACTGGGCCGGAAGTCATGGCCCCACTGGGAAACACAGTGCGCTTCGTCCACTGCCAGCAAAGAAACCGGCAGGGTTCGGATACTGTTCAGAAACCTGGCTGATTCAAGCCGCTCCGGCGCCACGTAGAGCAGTTTGAATTGCCCCCGGGCAGCCTGGTTGATCCGCTCCTCCACCTGATCAAAGCTCAAGCTGCTGTTAATGAAGGCGCCTGGTATTCCCAGGCTGTCCAGGGCGTCCACCTGGTCCTTCATCAGGGAGATCAGGGGAGAGAACACCAGGGTCAGTCCGGGAAACAGCAGCGCCGGGAGCTGGTAACAGACGGACTTGCCGCCGCCGGTGGGCATGATCCCCAAAGTGTCCCTGCCCTGCAATATGCTGTCGATAATCTGCTCCTGCCCTTTTTTAAAGGAAGAGTAACCGAAATGTTCTTTTAAAATAGCCCGGGCCCTTTGCAACATCTCTTTGTTCTCCTAAAAAGATAACTGCATTTATACCTATTTTATATTCAACTACAGAATCTCTCTTCCTTCCCCAATACATGAATTTCCCGGTGACAGTTTAAATAACCGCGTCGTCACTAATTGGGAGTAACGAAAAGTTATTTAAACTTCCAAAAAGTGAAAACTGACATAGAAAAGCCGCAGGTGTCTGCGGCTTCATCCTACGGTGTTATTCTTCACCTCGTAATAGGCGGCTTCAGATAGTACGATTCTCTTACGCATTGTCTAACCTTTTTTGTATTTCTGCAAACGCTTCATCAAGATCCCGCATGGGCTTACCTGCGGCGATTTCGCGGTCGACCTCAGCCAACATTTGCCCCAGCCGTTGGCGCGCCATCATCTTCTGGTAGGCTTCGAAGCTCATGACCACCAAATCGGCTTCGCCGTTCTTCGTCACAACAACAGGAGCCTGTGTCTCGTGGCACAGCTTGGAAAATGAATTATAGTCATGCCGAATTGCAGTAGAAGGCTTAATATTTGCAATGATATGATCCTGCCGGCTCATATTTTCCACCTCCATAGCCATTATTCTGTCAATATTATAGCATATCAATTATGTAATTCAAACATCTCGATGAAGTCTCTTATATGAAAACATTCCTGTTTTTGCACACAGGTCTAAAAGACGAGTCGCAACTTAAGCTTATGGCAACCGCTAACAGAAAAAAAGTATCAAAAAGCTGATTTGGAGGTTGCCAATCTAGAGGGTAAGACGGTCTTTCAAATAAGACTCCACGATACCGTCGTGGTCGCTTGACACCTTACCCGTCAGGCAGTCCACGAGTATTGGGAACCGGTAAGATTTTTTGCTGCTGCGCGACAGAGTGAACTCCCATACCGGCCGGTAAACAACCGGGTCAGCCGAAAACACATTGCTGTATACCACCTGCGCCGAAACGAGGAAGTCGTCCGCACTATGTTCGCTGCATTTGTGCGGATCGATAAAGCTGCGTATATAGTTGAGTGAAAACAGCGCTTCGTCAAAGGTCAGTGGCTGGTATTGCGGCTCGGTGTCCAGCGGCGCAAAAGTGCTCCAACTCAGCCGGAGTTGCGGTATGCCCTCTGGGATGACACGAAGGTACAGCCCTTCCCTGTGCACGGGGATGGAATCAATCCGGTGCTCCCAGTTGAATTCATAAAAATGATTGATCTGTGTGCCGTCCTCGTCAACCGGCGCCACAAACGGCAGAGGATACTCTGTATATCGCTCGTCCACGAGGAACGCGCGCGCGTATGCGCCGGCCTGCTTAAATGCTTGTTCGGGCGATTTATCCATCGCTCTTTGTTTGGGATAGTTCTCGTTGATTTCCCATCGATATGAAAAACCGTTGCCGTATGTTTCCAATTCCTCACGGAATCTTCCATACTTGCTCTGATAGAGAGGAAGACGGTAATACATCCCATACTCGCCATGGTCGTAAGACTCGTATTCTTTGCCTTCCCATATGCGCGCCAGCAGCTCCTCTACATCCACCGGAGGCTCGGGCTGCACCATGTACTCCCATGCAGTGAACTCGGGCAATTGTGGTTTATCGCCCGGCCAGACGAGGGCAGGCAGGGCGGAATCAGGGTTGAGCGTGGCCTGCGGCATGGTTCTATTAGGAGCCATCACTCCGGTACAACCCATAAGTGCGATGCTCCCAGCAAATAAGACAGCAAGAACGGGACCAAACACCATTGTCCCTTTGCATTTCAAAATCATTGTCACTCTCCGTTTTTTTCCTGCCCGTATTTTTCTCCAGAGATTTCATTTCGGGAGGGACTAATTCCGAGGTAAGTTTAACTTCTCGCAGACACACCCCGGCCTAATATTGCCGTCTCAATACCAGACTTTTATACTCGCCGGTAAAGCCAATCCCTTGTAAAGCCTTTTTATAGGGGCTTTCCAGGGCCGGCAGGCCGTTGATGGATTCCACTACCACGCTTTTTAATGGATTAAACTCACGGGTTAAGAGAGTTTTACAAAAGGCGAAATACGCGGGTATTGCCGGATCATCGGGCCCGGTTTTGATCAAAAGCTCTTTGCCGTTGCGTTTGGCCGACACTTTCAACCGGGCGCCGTGAAACACGACAAAATTGGTCGGCAGACTGGCGGGAAGGTCTTCGTCCAAACCGGGAAGCTTGAGCCCGCAGGGCGATGCCGGATCGGCGGCGTTCAGCCAATAAATACTCTCCTCGTTCAATCCTTTGCGCAAAAAACGGTTTGCTTCCGGGGAAGCAAATTGCAAACCGGTGCTTTGTTCAAAAAAATGCCCGGCATAAATCTCCCCGGAAAACTCCATGAGGCGCAGCGTGCGAAAAATCCGCCGCCACTGCATCTCGGGCAATTCCTGCTGGACCAGTTCGCGGAAAAGCACGCCGTAGCGGGAAAAAAGCTGGCGGATCCTATCTTTGACCAGTTCCTCCCGCTCGACGGGATCCCGCTCTTCGTTTTTCGGCAAGGCATACCAGTTGCCCTGTAAAGGACGTGAAGCAGACCAGCGGCTGTATCCCGCCCGGCGGCCGAAACCACGGTTGCCTTCCACCTGGAGGGGTGTGAATTTAGTCAGGATGCCCCTGCGCAACACGGCAAAACTGTCGTTGGTGATGCTGCCCCGCCAAACATGCCGCCACAGCCTTTGGGCCAGATCATCACTGGGCAAACCCGTATGCCGGCTGAGTGCGAAGAAATCGTATTTGCCCCACGGGTCCGGAAAAAGAGCCCGGGCCTGCGCTTCATCTTCTTCTTCCTGACGCTCTTCGCCGGGAGGGAACAACTCCAAATCTTCGCGCAAACAAAAGCCTACCCGCTTGTTGCCGCAACCAAACCAGATCAGATCACTGTTTTGCATGAGGCTGTCCGTCCAGGCGGTATAATAGGGCTCCATGCGGGCGGGCAGGATGGCTTCCTCCCAAAGATGGACCTGGCCGACATAACCAAACAATTGTTCCAGGCGTCCTTGTAAATCCTCCATGGTCGTCCCTTTTTCCACAACCCCCTGGTAGGTTGCCATAAACAAGGGCAACGCGGTCACCGGCAAAGACTTGAATTCCGGCCGGCGGGCGCGCCTGGCCATCGTAAACAGGCGCTCCAAATTTTCCCGGTCGCATATTTCTTTTTCGCCGGCTCCCTGAGTAAGCACATCCGCCACGATACATTCCTCTTCCAGCAGAGTGGCCAGCACGGCCGCGCAAACTTTAGCCGGCAGACCAAGGCGCCGGCCCACAAAATCCCGGGGCACGGGGCCGTAATAGGACAACCACTGGTTCACAAAGAGGGCGGTATCGCTTCTGAACTCCCCGGACTCCGCGGTCGTCTCCTGTTTAAATAGGGCGGCAGCCTTGCTCAAGCCCGCCGACAGCTGTTCGGCTGCATGAGGGAGCAAAGGGCGCAGGGTAAGATCGGAAAAACCGACACCCAGGCCGGCGGCGATCCTGGGCAGGATTTCTAGGGCACACAAGCCCGGCTGTTCCGCTCCCGGCAGGTGAAGCCAGGCCACCTTGCCCCCCAGGGTGCGCTTAACCTTATCCATGGTTAAACTGTGATCGGTTGACTGGTGATCCTGTTCCATGGCGGCGAAGAGGGAGGCCGCTTCATCAGCGGGAATGAAAAGGCGTTCCTTGATCCAGAGCAATAGTTCCTCCCCATCAGCGGGCGCGTACCCCGGGGCGGTCCGCTTGAGTTTGCCGTCCAGTTCCCGGACCAGGGTCTCCGGGATTTCGGGCCGCAAATGAGGTGAATACACCAGCTCTTTCAAGAGCTCCCGGCTCAAACCCGACTGCTGATCGAAAAAAGGGGTGTCGTCTTCATACATGTATTTGTTGGTCTGGCACCAGATCACATCAGACGCGAAG
The DNA here is from genome assembly GCF_004369205.1 of Pelotomaculum schinkii. Lineage (NCBI taxonomy): Bacteria > Bacillati > Bacillota > Clostridia > Eubacteriales > Desulfotomaculaceae > Pelotomaculum > Pelotomaculum schinkii. The sequence goes on from NZ_QFGA01000001.1 coordinate 1,276,699, forward strand.
GGAGACGGTTGGTGGGTAACCGTTTCGCTTATCCTGATCCGGCCGTCGCTTATTTCGTCCAGCAGTTGTTTGACCATTTCCAAATCGAATTCGTCCTTGAGGCAGGTGCGCCAGGTCTCAAGCATGATCGGAAAATCGGCATAGGAGATGACCGCCGCCATCAATTTTTTGGCCCTGAGGCGGTTGAGCCACAGGGGCATGCGCTTTTTAAAATTGGCCCTGGGTAAAAGCAAGGCGCGTCCCGCGTTCTCCCGGAATTTCGCTCCGAAAAAGCCTGAGCTTTCCAATTTGCTCCGCAAAAGATTCTCCAGGTTTTGTGGCGGGACCAGGGAGAAAAGATCCTGCGGCGCAAAACTGTGGGGCAGCATTAACATGATGCTGTTGTTGCCGACATAAATCTCCAGGGGGTAGCCGAACTTTCGCTCCCAGGCGGCGGCCAGAGCCATGGCAAAAGGCCGGTTGACTTTACCGCCCCAAAGAGTATGCATAATAACCTGTTTGCTGTCCGCCGTGTTCAGGGGGTCGGCAAAGTGTTCAATTAAAATATGATGGCGGTGGGGCAAGGGTTGGCCCGTCGCTTCTTTTTGCAGTTTGAGAAATTCAATAAGCCGCTCCACCGCGTACGCAGACCAGGTGTTTTTGGCCGCCAGCCGGTGCGCGAAGGATTCCGTTTCCAGGTTTTGATCCGCCTCTTCCAAAAAGAGGCCTATTTTTTCGGAATAAAAGAAATCCCGGTTTTGCTCTTCCGCCCGCCAGAAGGGGATGATGTTGATTGTCTGATCACCGGGAACCACTTCCACATCATTGTGCGTAACGCGTATAATCCGCCAGACCTGGTTGCCCAGCATGAAGGTTTCGCCCACGCTCCGCTCCCAGACAAACTCCTCATCCAGCTCACCGATCTTGGCCTTGGTGTCCGTCAGGCGGAGATCATAGTAACCCCGGTCGGGGATGGTGCCGCCTCCCAGGTAAACCAGGCGGGCCACCCCGTCACGGGCCTTGACTGTATGGTCAAGCTTATCCCAGATAATCCGCGGTTTGAGTTCGCGCAGGCGGGTGTCCGCGTAGCGGCCCGCCAGCATTTCCAGCAGCAGGTCATAACTCTTCCGGGGCAGGTTGCGATAGGGATAACTGGTCTTGAGGAAGGCGTAAAGTTCATCCACGTCCCAGGTCTGGGCGGCGGTCATGGACAAAAGCACCTGCGCCAGCACGTCCAGGGGCGCTTCAACAGGTGTGACGGGCTCGATCTCGGCCCCGGGCAGGCTGCATGAAGCCACCGCGGCTTCCACAAAATCGCGTCCGCTAATGGGAAACAAAATCCCCCGGCTCACCTGGCCCACCCCGTGGCCGGCCCGTCCGATCCTCTGGACGGCGGCAGTCAGCGAGGGCGGGGTTTGCACCAAAACCACCGCGTCCAGTTCGCCGATATCGATTCCCAATTCGAGGGAATTGGTGGCCACAATCCCCTTCAGTTCACCGTTTTTGAGCTTGTGTTCCACCGCCAGGCGGAGTTCCCTGGCCAGTGAGCCATGGTGGGAATAGACCAGGGGCTCGCCTGCGGCATCATTGATATAGCGGGTCAGTTTTTCGACCGTACGGCGGTTGTTGCAAAAAACCAGGGTGTCGGTGTTTTCTTTAACCACCTTCGTCAAGGTGGCAGCCAGGGCCTGCCAGAGGGCGTCCTGCTCTGCCTCCTCCACCCCGCCATTGTTCTGTTCAATAGCCTCAACGGTTAAGTGATAGTGTTTTTTGGCAGCCGACCTCAAAATAACCACCGGCCGCTTCTCATAATGGTAATCTTCACCGGCTTGACGTGCTTTAAAGCCACCCATAAAATCGGCCACCGGTTCCAGGGGCCGGACCGTGGCAGATAAGGCGATCCTTTGGAATTCTCCCGCCAGAGGGACAAGCCGGTCCACCGCCGTGATCAGGTGGGTGCCCCGCTTGCTGTCCAGGACGGCGTGGATTTCATCCAGAATAACCGTTTCCACCCCGTTTAAAATCTGGCGGTTGTTTTTGGAACTAAGCAGCAGGTTGAGACTCTCGGGTGTGGTGATCAGGATCTCGGGCGGCCTGCGCAGCATCTGCTGGCGCTCGTTTTGCGGGGTGTCGCCACTCCGGGTGAGTACCCGGACAGGGGGAAACAGCTCACCCGCCCCTGCAAAATACGCCCGCAACTCCTGGAGAGGCTTCAACAGGTTGCGCCGCACGTCGTTGTTGAGGGCCTTCAGGGGCGAAACATACAGGACCCGTACCCGGCCACCCGGCCAATCCCCGGTAATTAGCTTTTGCAGCGCCCAGAGAAAGGCCGTCAAGGTTTTGCCGCTGCCCGTGGGAGCTGTGATCAGGACATGCTCGCCTTTGGCGACACGGGGCCAGGCCTGGATCTGAATATCGGTAGGCATGCCGACCTTTTCGGCAAACCATTTGCGGATAAGCGGATGAAACAGATCGAGAACCGGGTGTTCCATTGGAACTTCCTTTCAGGTTATATCTAATTGTTTAAAACATAGTTCGACTTTAAATAAGTCGCCATCAATTTTAATGTTGAAACGGCCGCCACAGATCTGGGTGAAGCTTTGGGCGATGGGTAGCCCCAGCCCGGAACCTTCGCTGGTTCTGGAAGCGTCTCCTCTCGCAAAGCGCTGCAGTATTTCGTCTGCGCTAAAGCTCATTTCATAATTGGCGGTGTTTTTGATGGCGGCCCAGGCGCTTTCTCCATCTGCGGTCAGGTCGATATATACCCTTGTACCGGACAGAGAATATTTCAGAGCATTTGTAATCAGGTTTTCCCAAACCCGATACAGCTTTTTGCCGTCACTTACTATATACACAGGCCCATCAGGGATGTTGAGCCGAAAAGTGAGGCCGGAGCCGTTTATAGACTCCTCCATATCTGCCAGGGTTTGTTTAATCAACCGGGCTAAATCAAGTTGCTCCATATCCAGGGTAATATTCTCACTGTTCGCTTTGGAAAGGTCGAATAAATCCTGGATGATATTCTTCAGGCGTTCCGATTTCTGCGATAGAATTTTTACATAATCACTGGCCTGTTCGGGCAGGCCTTCTTCCCGGTTTAAAAGTTCCACGTAGCTGATGATAGAAGTCAGCGGAGTTTTTAAATCATGCGATACATTAGTTATGAGGTCTATTTTCATGCGTTCAGATTTTATCTTTTCGGCGACGGCAATACCTATACCCTCCTGGATAGAGTTAAGGTTCTGCGCGGCAGGGTAAACATTGGAATCCGCCGGAACCTCCAGCCTGGTTTTCATATCACCATTCTTAACAAGTTCAACGTGGTCCATCAGCTTGCCCAGATCGCTCAATGTCTCGTCATAGCGTTTCAGATACCGGTAAATAAGGTATATACCCGCGCCTGCTATTAATAAAGCCGCCAGTAACGCCAACTCGCCTGAACCGTTTATGGCCGCCAGTAAAAACATGACCGACATTAACGCCATAACCGCCTCGACGGCCACCAGCAAATACGCCCGGTTTAGCATCGACTTTTGCCAGGAATACCTGCTTTCATATTTACGGTACCAGGTTAAAAGGGAATTGATTGAGTTGTGGGTAAAAAAGCTCTTGCCGTTGAAGATTAGATCAACAAGCATCAGGTAAAACCACCAGAGACCAATCAGCGTAAAACCACTGACCAAGACAATACCGCACACCCACTCAAATGCAAAACTATACCCCCCGGAATAATTAGGGGAAAATCCCACAGCCACAGCCAGGCCTAAAACCAGTAGGGAAAGCACTATCTTAACTTCCAACCAAATTTTTCCTGACCAGGAGGCCAATTTTCGGTCAAATTCCCGCTTCTCCCGGCGCTTGATTATCGCATAAATTAACAATGAAATTCCCAATACCAGAAGAGCTATATAAGTCCAACCAAGGACCCTCATGAATTGCTGTTCCATAAAATATTGGGAATGTCCGTACGGGTTTTTCACCAGGGTATCTTTGACGGCCATGAAGACTTCACTATTGACCAACTCAGCAGTTTTATCGGTGTATTCCCCTGGAATAATGTTCCGGTAGCCGCTATCCAGCCGCTCGACATCGACCGGTTGCCCGTCTTCAATCACCCATACCTTTTTCCCGTCAAAATGCCAATAATATTTATAGCCGGCCGGCAAGTCCGGCATCATTTCTGCGCCTGAAATTTGCGGCAAGTCGCCTTCGATATTTTTTACCAATAGACCGCTATCTTTGTTAACCGCATAATATATCAGATTTTCCCCTTCATTATCTAAATACTTTATAGTCCCTTCCTTGCGATGAGGATCTGTAGAAGGATAAGCCACCAGATAGAAGAGTTCGCGAAAATAGTTACCGGTTCGCTCTTTGAAGGCGATACTTCTTTTATAGTCTGTAAATGGAGCTTTTAAAGCATCTACACTTCCATTAAATTGCGCTAAGGCAGACAAACCAGTTATAAAAAGGCCAGTAATAATACTTACGGCCAGAAAACAGCACAGCCAGGCTGTAAAAGGTTTAGATTTTCTCAATTTTGTATCCAATGCCCCATACCACCTTTAAGTATTTAGGCTCTTTCGGGTTTATCTCAATTTTTTCCCGGATCCGGCGAATATGTACCATGACCGTGTTTTCCACTCCATAAGCTGTTTCTCCCCAGACCCGCTCATAAATCTCCTCGGCGGGAAAGATCCGCCCCGGTGAACGCATTAATAACTCCATGATCTTGGTTTCCTTGGCGGTCAGCTTTACCAAATCGCCATCAAGCATTAACGTGTGGTTTTCCAGATCGAAACATAGCCCGCCCGATTGCAGGAGGTTCGGCCTGGCCTGCACGTTGACATCCCCCAGGCTTAGATAACGCCTTAGCTGAGACTTTACCCTGGCCATAAGCTCCAGTCTATTAAACGGCTTGGTGACATAATCATCAGCACCCATAGACAGACCCAGCACTTTATCCGTATCCTCAGATTTGGCTGACAAAATAATGATGGGGATGTTTTTTTCCGCGCGGATCTTGAGCATAGTCGACAGCCCATCCAGTTTTGGCATCATCACATCTAGAATAATCAAATGCACGCTCTGAGTGCTAATCATATCGAGCGCCTGCAGTCCGTCATAGGCCTTCAGTACCGCGTAACCCTCATTTAGCAGGTTGATAGCGATCGCATTCACTATCTCCCGGTCATCATCTACCACCAGGACGCGTTGTTTTTCCAAGTATATCACCACCTTTCACCCAGAAACTCGTAAACCCGTGAACCTTAGTCATACTATAAATGGCCTGGCTAACAAAAAAACGGATAGATTTCTTAAAAGTTTCTTAATTTCTCCCGTAAAGCTATTGTTTATAGTGGAAATACCTTTTACATCTCGTTATACCGTGAGAAATAACATCGATTTTATTTCTCCGCTGAGATGGTAGGCGCCGGACCGCAGATAGGGTACCATGGACCTGTTTCTGAGTTCCTCATAGGTATCGGTTAACGCCACCTGTTCCACCGGCTCCCGGGTGTCCATGTAGTACCGCTCAACTCTTGCTTCAGTGCCTGCTCATCCAGGTTTCTCAAACGGTAATAATGCTCGATGTAGGTGGATATTGCACCCCTAGCGGCAGCAATGATTTTCCCCTTCTCTTCTTCGTAGAGAGGGCGGTCTTGCTGCTGAGCGACAGATAACTCCGGCAGGCTTAATCTTTCCGTCCGGCAGCCGCAGATATCCACGAACCTGCCGTCCGGCCACACGTGAAAGTGCGGGCCGGAAACCTTGAGGTAATCGTAGAAGAGCGCCAGGGTAAAATCGTGGGAGAAGAGCCGCAGCTTATGGAGACGTCTCTGCGATAATGTGAACCACTGTCATGCTTTCTATCGTCCAACATGTAAACTCATGTAAAAGAGGCGAACAGAATGAAAAGAGCTTTGTTTATGTTTTTGTTGGCAGCAACTCTTCTAATTGCCCCGGAGGCAGGTCTGGCCCGGACGCCCTTTGACGACATTGCGTCGCACCAGGCTTTGGCTGATATTGAAGCCGTTTACGAAAAAGGCATTATGATTGGCACGGCAGATAACAAATTCAGCCCGGACGAAATTGTTGACCGGGGACAACTGGCTGTTTGTTTGGTTAAAACCTTTGATTTGAATTTTGACGATTTAGATTTCATAAAAGCGCCTGTCCCTTCTGACTTATATGACGATGTGGATAATGATTCATGGTACAGTCAGGCTTCAATGATCATTGGCTATGAACAAATCTTTAATATCGCTGATAGAAAATTCAAACCCCATGAAGCTGTTACCAGAGCTGATGTAGCCAGTGCAATAACCGGCTCTTTTGCAGCAAAAAAGCTATCGGTTATTACCACCATGATGTGGCCGAATTATCTCGATATAACGAATTTGACCCAAAAACAACAATCCGACATCAGTTTTGTCTTTAACACCGGTATAATGAGGTACACCGGCAACGAATTCGAACCTGAACGGGAAATAACCCGTGCGGAGCTGGCGGCCGTTCTAAACCGCACTTTACAGACTCTGGCTGTCGCCTCCCCTATCCAGGAGGCGGAACAGGGAAGTCCGCCTGCCTCCGGCGATTCAGTGCCAAATCCACCGGATGTGAATACGGCAGCCTTCAAGGATCAAGGCGACCTGGCCTTCATCCGGCAGGGTTTGCTTTACACGCTTGATAGCGAAACGGGAGAGGTCAAGCAACTGACCGTGTCCGGCAAAGCGCTGCAACCCGCCTGGTCGTATGACGGCCAGTGGCTGGCGTTTATCCGCGTCACCGACCCGGGTTCCGGTAGCGGCCAGCTCTGGCTGGTACGCCGGGACGGTTCATCGCTCCACCAGGTTCAAGACCTGCCCGGGTTGGCCAGCCGCGATAGTTTTTATTGGTCGCCCGCCTCTGACATGCTGGCGGTAGCCATGCGGGACGGCGTCTGGCTGGTACCTGCGGAAGGTGAACCAAGCCGGCTGGTCCAGTCTGAGGAAACGTATAATTTTGCCTGGTCGCCTGACGGCAAAATTCTGGCATACAATATTACGCTGCCGTCGGAGGAGCCTCAAAACCGCAGCGATGCGCTCTATACAATTGAGGTGGACAGCGGCCAGCCTGTTGAACGGCTGGTGGCCCCTCAAGCCGGGATACGGGTTACCTCCTGGTGGCCCGACGGTCAAGGGGTGCTGTACTGGCTGGATCCACTCCACTCAGCTTCCCTGGCGGCTGACGGGATGGGCCTGTTGAGCCTTCGTTTAGATGAGACCGAACCTAAGCTTCTCACCAGCGGGCTTGCCCACCGCGGTTGGCAGTCCCTGTCGCCGCAGGGGAACCTGGTAATGGTATCGGGAGGAGGGCGTATAGTCTGGGCCGGAAAGAGCCTGTCGACTATAGACCTGGCAACGGGGAGCGTCCGGGAACTCAGCAATCCCGAAGGCAGCGTCTCAATCGATCCCTCTTTTTCTCCGGACGGCCGCCGGATCGCTTTCGTTGCTGCCAAGGACCTGGGCTACGACGTGTGGGGCTTTAGCAAACCGGAGGAACTGGCTGACTGGGTGGCAACGCGCACACTCTGGCTCCGGAATGCGGACGGCTCCGGCGCTCATCTTCTGACGGCCGCCGGAACGGGCGTGTACCAGCCAACCTGGTCCAAAGATGGAGACCGCATCCTGTACGTACGGGACAACGCCCTCTGGATCATCGGAACAGACGGCGGGGAGCCGGAAAAGGTATTGGACCTGTTTTCCGAAGGAGAGGATCTCTTCGGTTTTTACGGTTATGTCTCCTGCCGTGATTTTATGGCATGGCGTCAGCCTTAAAGGCTCAGAAAAAAGATAGCCGGCGTTTACACCTGTTTGTATATACAATATATCTCAGTTTGCTTTAGGATAACGAAAGTGATATTTCAAAGTGGAAGGCCAGGAGAGAAGTCCGTTATCCTCCCTGGTTGAGGGTCCGGCATTATGGATCAGGAAAGGCACTCCGTCCGCCTGCCTCTTGTCCGAAACCACTCCTACATGGTCGTTAGGCGGGCCAAACACCACGATGTCGCCGCCCTGCCACTGCTTTAAATTTTCCGCATCCCACGGTTTAATCTCAGTGGTCAACTGTTCGGCGTATTTTTTGAAAAAGGCCTCCTGGTTCGGCACCCTGCGGAAATCGATATTGGGTTCGGGCGTGCCTGCCACACGGGGGTAATCGTCCGGATGAGCTTGTATATCCCGGTCCATCATGCGCTTTAAGTCGTAGCCCGCGTTTTGCAGCGCCCGCCAGATCACATCGGTGCAAACGCCCTCGTTTTCAGGCGGGTACCCTCCCGCATAATAGGCGTCCTTATATAAGGGCCTCGCCTCCAGGTCCTTGCGCGCCCCCTGGACAATATCGTCCAGGTCGTAGATGCCGTCACCGTCCTTGTCGCTGTCCAGAACAACCTTCTCGACAACACAGCGCTGTTCAACCAGCCCCTGTGGATCCAAGCGGGGCAGGTTGAAATAATGGTACCGCCACTCAAATAAACCAAACAACAATGCTGCGGCAACAATTAATAGTAGGCTTTTAACTACCCATAACCATGTCTTTCCTTCCTTGGCTATCCTCGTTTCGTAGGTTTTTAGAAGCTTTATTTTATTCATTGTTCAAAAAACCGAATTCGGGCCTCAGCAGATCTTTCAATGCTGAAAATTCGACCGGGAACTCCTGTATGCCGGCGGCATATGGGAAATATTCATACTGCTGGAAATAGACCACGACCGCATTATTGGACAGGTAAAAGTCCTGGTCTTCTCTGATAGCCTCAAAGGGCGCAATTGCATAATCAGGCAGGACGCCTTCCTTTACCCGCGCATCGATCTCATTCTTCACGGCATTGCTGATGAAAGAAACATAGTCCGCATCACTTTTTACCAGATCCTTAAGCTTGTATTCTTCACCCGTTTTCAGGTTGAAGGTATGGGAGCTTTGCGCCGTCAGTCCATGTGCCCCTCCGGTATACTGGTAATCGAGAAAAACAACGCTCAACAGTTCGTTTTGATTGTATTTCAGCCTGTAGTCAAAATAGGTTTCACACTTGTTTGGACTGCCGGCATACCCGGACGCTATGGCCTTTTCCATTTCATCGGCATTTTTCAGTCCTTCATTTTTGGCATCCCCGGCTAATTTGCTGAAGACTGCGTTTATCCTGTCCTGCACGGTTTTGTCAGCCAAACCGTCAACCTGCGGATACTGCAAAGTTATTTTGATTGTATCGGTATCAGAAGCTTCTTTTACTGTTGTTATGGAAATTGCATTCTCTTTTACATTTTCAAGTTGAACGATGCCATTTTGCCTGTCCCAGCGTACTGTTAGCCCAAAGTTTTCAGAGAAGAAATCCGGCCCCATGTACGTACTGTCTCCGATGATGGTGTAATCCCCGCTCATATAATAAGCATGGTCATTTGCAGTTATTTTATAGTTATTCAAATCAATTATTATATCTTTCTCAGGTCTGGAAACGGAAATCGTATTATCCTTTCCCGACCACTGTATTTCATATCCGAGCGCTTCACCAACCGCCCGCAGCGGCAAATAAACACTTCCTCCGTCAACAGAGGCGACAGCCTCAATTGCCGTACCGTTCAGCATGATTGCAGGCTGACTTTCGGCTGCAGCAAAACCATATGCATGCATAGACAGCATCAACGAAATAACGAACCCTGCCAAAAAAACCTTTTTCCCCATGAGATCATTGCTCCTTCGAAGTATAAAGTCTGTACCCTGTTGTTTGCTCACCAAATACCCGCCACCGCAGCTTTACCATCGCCATATCAATCCATCAGGATCTCCGGCAGTATAAAAATATCCTTGAATATATGACGGTTAGCGTAAAAGACAGGTTCAAATACCAATCCGATAAACGGATGCCGGTATCATTAATTTTAAAATATGGGCGCCTATTCTAACTTCCCGCTATAAATTCTTAACCTTGGCCATTTCAGGAACACTTTTCCTGACTTCTTGGTTTGTACGTAGTACCTTAGGGCTATATCCTTTTCCATCTTGCATTTCTTCCAGGCACGATGCAGTCTACTTTACCTTCATCTTTTAAAATCGCAAGGACCCTGTAAATAGTTGGTCGGCTGACGTTTGGACAAGCCTGCTCTATGTCTTGGATGAAAAAGTCCCCACTAAGGTGCAGGATTGTTTCTTTGATCATGGCTGTTTTTGAACCTCTCTGATTTTCAGCAAGATTAACCCATTCCTCAAACTCTTTATAGGCAGCTATAAGGACACCAAGAGAATATTCAATCCATGGAATAGGATTGTGTTGGTTCTCATGCCACCATTTTTCAAGTACATCATAATAGGTTACCTTGCTTTCTTCAATAATTCGTTCAAGAGAGATGAATCTCCCAACTTCAAAACCAGCCTGGTATAAAAGCAATAAGGTTAATAGACGGGATATACGGCCATTACCATCTCGAAAAGGATGGATACAAAGGAAATCAAGAATAAATGCGAAACTTAAGATAAGATCGTCAAAGCTTTCTTTTTCACGATATGTATTAAAACCGTGACAAAGTTCATCCATGGCACTGGGTACTAAAAATGCTTTGACCGGCACAAACCTTACCCCCATTGAAATATGATCAATTAATATAATCATATTACTGTAAATATTATCATAAGTGAAGGTCATGATAATATTTTTCCATTTAATGGGAGGTAAATAAACGGTTTAATTAATAGATATTGAAATCACAAAGCTCGAAAGACCATCTAGGAAAACCCTAACCCAAATCTGGCTGTTGTCCACCTGCTCGCGCTATTGTGCCAAGTAGTGTTCAATCTCAATCTTTCAGTCCCCTTGTTTTCGGGATCGGCACTGCAACAAACGTAGGCTTTATGGTGGAACCTCATGTATTTATACTCTCAGTCCCCTGATATAGAAGGGTATCCTGTTTGCAGTTCCTTTAACCTTTTCTCCTTTCAGTCCCCTGATATGTTATCGGGTTAAGCAGTGCAACGGTGGCAGTCATGACACCTGAACAGAGAAAAGTGGCCTCCAGGCCGGCCAGGTATTTGAGTATTTCCAACAGCTGCCCTTCCAGGTCCTTGCTGGAATTAAGAATATACTTCAGCTGCAGGAAGGAGGCGTTGGCGTACTGCACGTTGCGCCTGTCGATCTCCTCCAATATTTCATCCATGCCCGTGTAGGTCTGGCGGATGTAATCCAGCCGGTGGTATATTTCCTTTTCCGCCTCGGCCTGACTGGCCTGGCGGCCCCTCTCGACTTCCTGGGCGGCAGTCGCCGTCACCCAGGCCGGGTCGTGGTACCACTTGTTAATCCGTTTGATGATCTTGGGCCGGTAGCGAAAGACGTTGTCGGACGTCTTCAGGCGGTGGTAGCTCCTGTCCAAAATCTCCTGCTTGTAGTCTTCAAAGTGTATTTTTAAGATATCCTTGGGTTGTTTTTCGGCCAGCACCCGCTCTATATAGCGTTTAATATTGTGGTTTAAAGACTTTAAGCCGTTTAAGAGTTGCTCGGTCTGTTCAAAGGCCTTTTCCAGGGCCAGGCTGGCCTGCCGTTCCACATCCTCAGCGTAAAGAAGGGTGTAGGTGGCATAGACAAAGCCCTGGTACTCAGCCTGGCGGTTCTTGCGGACTTTGTCCAATGTATCAAGAATTGTAATCGCGTAATCGTTAATATTGACATACTGCTTGTAATTGTTATAGGTTTCGGTTGAAAGCCAGCCGCAGGACTCCAGTTTGCGCAGCACGAAAGCCGCCCGGTCGCGGAAACCGGCGGGGTTGTCCAGTGATTCATCCCAGATTTCGTCGTCAAGCGCCCCGGCGAACTGCCCTTCTTCTTCCCAATTTTCTTCTATGTAGTCTACAATTACGTCTATCACCACATCCCGCTCCATACCCAGGCTGGTCAGCAGGTACTGGTCATAAATTTTAAACAGGATCCCGCGGCGTAGTGCTCTTTTAAAGGGCTGGCCAGGACGCTGAAAAACCGGTCCGGTATAATGGAAAAGAGGTTCATAGTAGTACCGCCTGAATATAGAATTGATAGGCCGGTGTGATAGCTGCATAAAGCAAAGACCTGCGTTATATTTCTCGCAGGTATCAACAAATTCCTCTATCTTTCTACTAAGTCCAAGTTCGTAGTTATCCGGTATTTTAGATGATGTCCAGACCAAGGCATTTTTATCCAGTGTCTTTACAAAGCTCCATACCTGCAGCAAGTGCTGTCTTTCCCCTTGCCGTTTGGACAGCCCAGAAATGCGTATACTAAACTGACAGGATGTAATAGTTGCAAAAGAATTAAGTTTATTTTGACTTACTGTTCATGCTGCCGGCCAATTCTGACCATGTTATAATTAATTAAGTATGAAATACAGGAAGTGCCAACTATGAAACCCACTGCAAAAACAATTGAAATTGAAAAGCTGTTACCCCGGTTAAAAGAAATTTCCCGGCAATTTCCTGCGGTTGCGGCGGCATACCTCTTTGGGTCTTACGCCGGCGGACGCCCCACACCACTCAGTGATATAGATATAGGTATCATAATGGCCCGGGAATTACCGGATATGGAGTCCTTCCGCATTGAAATGAGCTTGGCGGGAGAACTGGAAAAGATATTCGAAACCGATAATATCGACCTGGTGGTTCTGAACAAAGCGCCTCTCCCCATTCAATACAACGCCACCTGCGGCAAGCTGCTTTTCAGCAACGATGAAGAAAAAAGATCCGATTTCGTAGAATATGCGAGAAAATACTACATCGACTGCCTGCCTATCTACCGTGAATACCGTGAGGAGTTTTTTAAAAGACTGCAGGAGGGGAGAAAGACGGATGGTTAATTTTCAAAAGGTAGATAAGCAGTTAAAAATGCTTGACAATTACCTGTCTATTTTAAGCCAACTCAGCAATATAAATCATAATGAATTTATTAATGACCCACGTAATTACGGCAGCGCAGAAAGGTTCCTGCAGTTAGCGATAGAAACCACCTTGAATATCGGCAACCACATCATTTCCATCTATAATTTTGAAGCTCCCAAAGATTACTCGGATATATTTATTATACTTGGAAATCATGGTGTTCTACCAAAAGATTTCGCCAAAGAATTAACCAACATGGCTCGTTTTCGCAACCGCCTGGTACATATATATTGGGAAATTGATACCAGTAGGGTTTATACTATAATACAAACAAAACTGAAGGACTTTGAGGATTTCAAGAAATATATTCTAGCTTTTCTTGCCTAGCGTTTGTCAACGGCATTTATATTCTAATATAATGTTGTGTAAAGGTTGTATTTAACTGATAGCATGGCCAGCCTGCAGCATGTGGGCAGAGGTGCGGGGTAAGTCCTACGTGCACCCGTGACACAAAGGTCATGCTATATTTCTTTATACCCAAGCTTCAAGTGCTCATACTTCCCCATCCCAAACACCGCCCCCTTGCCCACATGCACCAGTTCCCCCAGCCGCAAGAGGGGCAGAAACTCGTCCAATTCACCTTCATACTCCACCCGGCCCACCAGGCCGCCCATGTTCACCTTGTTGTCCTGGCGGGAAGAATAGCGCTCCCAGTTCACCCAACGGGTACCGTCACTAACCAGCCGGACTTCCGCCGCCCGTTCAATCAGCCCGGTAAAGTCAAGCTCCAGTTCCCAGCCATGGTGAAAATAGGCCAGTGACGAGAGCCTGCGTAAAAGGCTCCGTATGAGCATGTGAAACTCAATATGGTGGACGAAATTTTCTTCAAACTTAATCCTGGTGATGGTCAAAAAGTCCAAACCAAGGCGAGTTAAGGCTATAACTTTATCCTTCTGACGTAAAAGGTCAGCTGAGTCAAACTGGATGGCCAGATTGGTATTTCTCACAAGCTGGTCTTCCGCCTGGTACACCAATTGGCTTTCCTCGTTGTTCAAACCAATTGCCCGAATTTCGGCCAGCCGGTATTTCCTCCTCATTTTCCCGATCCCCAATTCGCCCAGTTCACGAAAGGCAACAATAAAATAAGGAAGGTAATTGATCGCCCTGCCGATCAGGATTAGATTGAAGTCCAGCTTCTCGCCGGGCCTATATTCGGTTTTGGTTTCCAGCGGGGGTTCGAGGATAAAGGGCCGGGGGATACTTTCGTAATTGCGGAGGGCTTCAGAACCGGGGGGAGGCGCGGTTTCAAAGATATAAGCATAGGGACAGCTTGTCCTTAAGAGGCAGTTGTTGCAATTGGCCTCCCTGAGTGAACAAGAGATCCTCCGAAAGGCGTTGCCGAAACCGCCTCTTAAGGTGGAACCCTTGTAAGGGGGCAGAAGCAAACCTTTCTCCCCAGCCTCTATGGTGAGTCGGTATTTAGCTATTGTAAAATATTTGGACATCGCTTTTTCTCCATTAACGGTTTCTCATACCGCAAGCGGCATCAGAATATGAAATCCATATCAAGCAATAAAAAAATAACCATACAGATATAATTTCTCCATAATGGTTATTATTTCTACATGTAGCGAGAATTCCCTATTGATTATATGCTTATTTTTTCATCCGTTTTGTTTGTATTTCAGCCTGTAGTCGAAATAGGTTTCACACTTGTTTGGACTGCCTGGATACACGGACGCCATGGCCTTTTCCATTTCATCCGCATTTTTCAGTCCTTCATTCCTGGCGCCTACGGCTGATTTCTCGAAAATGGAGTTTCTCCCATCCTGCACGGTTTTATCGTCCAACCCGTCAATCTGGGGATACTGTAGGGTTATTTGATTTTATCGGTCTCAGAAGCTTCTTTCACTGTTGTTATGGAAATTGCATTCTCTTTTCCGCTTTCAAGTTGAATTATTCCGCTTTGCCTGTCCCACCGTACTTTGAGTCCAAAGAGGACAGACAAGGTTTATTCTAAGGATAATTTCGTCTTGACATGATATTTCATATGTAATATATTTATTACAGGTGAAATATTTTAGTATTTCACACCTTTCCAGAGAGGCCTATCCCGGCAGGCAACTATTTGTTAGCAAGCCTGCTACGTCCCTGGGATGTCGTTACAAAAAGGGGGAATCAGGAAATAAATGAAAATCATTTTAAACCAGCACCACCTTCCGGAGACGCTCTGATCAAAATGCTGGAGGCCCTGGCCAACCCGCACCGTCTACAGATTATTGCTTTGCTGACAGGCAGGCGCGTTCATGTCAGTCAACTCGCCCGTGAGGCCATGATAAGCCGGCCACTGCTGTATATGCATTTGAAGCGACTGGAGAATGCTGGAATGGTGACTAGTAAAATGGAATTGTCGGAGGATGGAAAAGCAATGAATTATTACGAAATAACACCGTTTGCACTCCACTTAAGTCCGGAGAGCATCGCTGAAGCGGTCAAAACGCTCACGATTAAAAAAACTGCCGGCGCCGCATCAGACGTTAACAATGAGGGGGATAACAAATGAATGAAGAAGTTATTTTCGGAATAGGCGGAATGGGATTTGTGCTTTTTATTCTATCGCTGATTACCATAGTGGCTGTAGTTGTGATATCGCAAGTACTAAAAACCTCACGGGCTAAGGCCGCGAGCATGGCTGAAATTGCCAGGGACGAGGCTTATCGCAAGCTGGCGGAAGAAGCAGTCAAAGTACAGCAGAAGATAGCTGAGGAGCAACAGAAGATAGTCAAGGATCTATCCGAGATGAAGGAGCGAATAAATGCGATGGAAAAGATGCTTCGTGAGGTCGGTTGAAGTTTACCAGGCGACAAAGCGGCTGCATAAACACCATATAGAGCAGTCCTCTATAAATCAGAGGCTGAATTAAAAAAGAAGGAGATAGAAAATGAATGCGGCAGCCATTCATCCCCTGCAGAATCCAGCTTATTTTCACAGCCTTAAGATATTGTCCATTGGAATCATAATCAGTTTGGCTATTTTTGTATTCTTAGTAGTTATCTCAATTTTAAAGCCATGGGGGAAAAGAAAGCTCGCACAGGGGAACGGTTCTCCAAGGGATCAATCGGAAGCTTTGGCGTGAAACAGGCTCAATCGGCGGGTGTTCCATATAACCACATAACCATAACCACAGCTTCGCACCCACTATATGAACACGACCTTGCCTGGTCGCATCTGCAAATTCATTCGCACAAATGTATCATTGGCTTATAGAAGCTCTGCGCCAACGCGCCGCGTTCGATTGGAATCGAACCCACATTGCTGATTCTCATCCTCTACTGGTTTTGTTTTAGCGCATGGGTGTTCAAACGGTTTTAGCGCATTCTGGATTCCCACCTGCACTTTTCAAGGTTGATTTTTGTTTTTCCAGGTTGATAGCAATTATGACTACAATGATCATCAGTCCACCCAAAAGCTGAACAGGCAGAACAGTCTCTCTCAATACCAGGTAACCGCTGACAACGCCTACAACAGGGGTGAGGTTTAAGTAAAGCGTAGTAATGGCGACATCCAACCTTTTTAAAGCAAATATATAAAGGAAATAACAGATTGCAGAGCAGCATACAGCGAGGAATAAAATATTAGAAAATGCAGTAAAAGAGAACAAATGCCATTGTCTATACTCTATAAAAGAAGCAGGTACTAAAAGTATTGTGCCAAACAAGGTCTGGCAGGTGGTTAAAAATAAACCCGAATATTTATCTTGCAAGGCTTTGTTCAGCAGAGTATATAAAGACCATGTCAACATAGCAAAAACCATAAATAAGTTCCCCTTAAAAGTAGCTGAATTGAAAGAAAGCTGCCCATTTGCCGTAACCGCCAAATAAGCTCCTGCAACAGCGCAACCCATTCCCACAAATTTCAGGACCGAGGGTTTAGTCTTAAAAATTATCATGTCCAAAGCTATCGCGATAATTGGAGTGATTGAAGTAATCAGGGAGGCATTTGACGCCGTTGTCATTTTTACACCGCTGTTTTCAAAATAAAAATATAGCGTTATACCCAGGAAACCAGCCGTCAGCATCTTTATTCTGTCTTCTTTTTTAAGTTTCGAAGCCGGTTCCAATTTCCTTATGATAACCAGAAGTATAGCGCTTGCTATAATAAATCTTATCAAGGCCATTGTAATTGGTGGAACTTCGCTTACCGCTATTTTTATACTGATAAATGAAATACCCCAAAATAAAACAGTAATGAGCATGGCGAGATTAGCCAATAATTGCTGTTTACTCTGATCCCCCATAAATATCTTGATTTTCGTTAGTAAAGCCTGCATTGGCTTACCTCCTGTGTTCAAACTAGAAGACACCCGTACCGCTGAAGCGACACCAGTCCAGATAACGATCCACGCTTTCCCCCCGGTCAAGCCGCGAAGTTACCCATGCAAAAAAAGAAGCCGCCCAGTCAGGCGCGCCTGTCGAATAGCTGCGGGCCAAAGCATATACGTCATTTGCCGCTTCCGCTCTCGGTTTCCGCCCGAGGCAGCGGTATGCCTCTGTTAACGCTGCAGTATTTAAGGATACCTTTTCGATCAGGTTGCCTTTTAAACAGGATCCCGGCGTAGTGCTCTTTTAAAGGGCTAGCCAGGACGCTGAAAAAATTTTTTCATTTTTTCAACCCCTTTTTCTTTTTAGTTAACCAGTGAATGTTTACCTTATCAGAAACACGTTCAAACTCTGCATCTCCAGTTAGAAGCGGCGCATCTTTCTCAATAGATAAAGCGGCGGCAAAACAGTCTGCATAAGAAATACCGCCTCTTGCCTTAAGTTGCCCGGCTGCTTTCGCTCGTTCCCAAGTAGCTTCAACCACGCGAATATTTTGCGCCATGCTTAATTCCGATTCAACCAGCCTCGCAACTTCCATACCCCGTTCCCTTAAAACCGTATAATAAACCTCGCCAAGATTAACGGCGCTGATAAAAAATCTATTCCCTGGAGCTTCGAGAAGGTCTTTTACTGCAACTCCACCCTCTTCAGCCTCCAGGAATGCCAATAAGGCATAGGCGTCAAATACGTACACGTCATTTTCTTTCCTTCTCGATCTCCTTGGCATGTTCTTCTTGCAGCGACCGGGTTAAGCTTTTTTTGTCCTTTAATGCGCCATAAAGCCCCACAAATGGTTTGCCCTGTGCACGGACCAGGATCAACTTGCCGTCTACTTCCTGCAACTCAAGTCTGTCACCCTGTTTGATGTTGTACTTTTTCCTAATTTCCGAAGGTATAATAATTTGTCCCCTTGTCGATACAGTAATGACCGGCACTGCCTTACACCCCCCCTTAACTTACATTATACATGTAAGTTAATTAGAAATCAATACCATATTTACCATCTCTATTATGCCACAGAACACATGTTTTGGGAATGTATGCTGAAGATTAGCCAGTCCTTTCATATATCCGCTTTTGTATAGACGAGGTATACACATAAGCAATTCCGTATCAGTCTTACTTGTCCCCTTATGATTTGTTTGGATGACGGAAGCCGGCGGGATAGGTTGCGATATCGGGCAGCAGGGCCGCGAAATAGACGCCGCTGCCGTTGTCCGTCTGAAGGACGGATACGGATGTACCGTTGTATTTCAGGCTGACATAGCGGTTCATGCCCTGATCCGTCTGATAATTGATGTTGATGATATGGTTGTCGCGGTATAAAATATCTTTGACTGCCCCGCCTTCCGCTTCGATCTGCTTTAAGATATTGTCCGCGCCGGCAAATTCGAGTAGCTGCGCCTGCGTGATTTCGATTGCACCGTACTCATGAAAAACGTTGTCATAGTAAAGCGAGTACGGTTTCAATGTACGGCCTGTGCCGTCGGACATCATGTCAAGCGTATTTTGCTGCACAGTGAAGGTGCCGTCCGGCATCTGCCTAAGGTCCTGCGCGTCGCCCGATATGATTGATTTTGGCTTTCCGTTTTCCACATCCAGCAAAAACAGGGGCCTGCCGGTTGCATACTCTTCTTCATATTTGATAAACTTCTGATCCCCTATTTGGATCATTTCCGGAAGGGAATACAAGTACATGTTATTGAGTTTGATAACCTCGTCTTCCGAGACAAACCAGAAATCGCCGCCCTCACTGAGATTTCCTTTCCCGGTCATTACAAATGCTTCCCGTTTCCCGTCGTCGTCAAAATCATCACATTGGACGCTGATGATCTTTTCATCGGTCGCAGATTCGAGCTTTTGCAGGAACTGCCCGGGCAAAGTTTGACTTGCTGCCGCAACGTCGGCCTCGATCTGAATACCTGTGATGGGCGCGGCAATGATGCCGTCGCTGTCCGCCACCAGCGCCGGGGTATTTAAAAGCGAGAATGCCAATACCGCAGCCAATATCAGGCCAAGTAGTTTTTTTGCATTTTTCATTTCCGTCGCTCCTTAGGCCGGACCACAGGTGAACATTGTTTATAAGATTAATCATTCTCCACCATCACCGTTTTTCCGGTTAAGGCGTCAATGTAACCCCTGCTTAAACCATAGTCCGGCATATAGACCAGGAGTGGCTCAGGGGCTTTCTGACCGCAATATTCAGGCCAGATGTAGACCAGGCGCAACGGGTGGCTTTTCAAGAATTCGGCCTTGGCCGCTTCAGCCGTCACAGCACCCTTGCTGTCCGGGAGAGTAACAGATGAACTGCTGTTCTCGTCGTGAAAACCTGTAACCCTGCCAGTCAACCCGTCTACAGTAACAGAGTACGAACAATCCGAAACCGGGATGCCCTGGTGCGTTTGCGTGAATGTAAAATAAAATTCCGGTTGTGGCTTACCGTCCAATTTACTTCTGTCCACCCAGTCAGGAATGCTTTCTTCATACGCAGGATAGGCGCACATTTCCAGCTCGGCAGCGCCTTGCTCCAGATACCTCTGCACATATTGAACGGCTGTTTCCAGTGCGGTTTCCCAGGCTACTATTCCCTTTTTTCCTTGCCCGCCTTCATCCTGGATATTGAAACCAACAACCTGTCCTGTATCCGCCAACGCGCTGATATAAAGATAACGCATCGCGCTGTAATCCGGCTGGCCGTCCTGCCCCGTTGGGGGGTCGGACCTCCAGATGTATTCTTTCACTTTAATCTCCGGCTCAAAGTGCTTTCCTCGCTCTTCCTCCTGGGCAATCTTCATACCGGAAATATCCACGCCGGTCTCAGCGGCAATTAGAGAGGCTGCTTCTTCGGGGGTTCTGGCGATCAATTTCTTGCCCTCTCCAGTCAGATTGATCAGGCTGGTCTGCGGCTGCCACTGAAAATCAGCCAGCGGCTTCCCCGTTACAGCGTCAATAGGCATAATGTTCAAAGGAGTATACAGCAAGACCGGCCGGGTTGCAACCTTCTGGTTGCCAAACAACGGGTACTTCAAGGGCTGACGCCCGACATAGTTCAGCTTCATTTCCAGCGAACCGGACAAAACCTTTTCCGCCGCCTCCCGCGTCATGGCCAGGGAAGGGGCTGGGAATGCAGCCGGATCCACCCTGCTCTCTTTAATGCCTTCCTGCATTGGATAATAATCCTCTGTGTAGTATTCGGTGACATGGCCCGCGGCGTCCACGCCCACCCGAATACCGCTATTCAAAAAGGGGATACCGTTAATCAGGCGCTCAAACTGTATACTGGCCGAGGCCCAGGTTATCTCATGCCCCTTATCGTCAAATGTACTTCCACCACCATAGCTTATTGCGTCACTCATCTGGTAGTCCTTGATCTTATCTCCCAGCACCCGGCCGGCAAATTGGGCAGCTTTTTCTTTCGCCAGCCCGGGAGTTGGAAGCTCTACAGAAGCCCAATCCGGATTCTGGATATCGAACCTGATCAGTTCCCCCGTGTCATAAAAAACAAGGCTGGCGTTAACATACATAATACCGGGCGCCGCGTCACCGCTACGGTTGCTTAAAAATACTCCCCAAGTAGTCTCTCCCTCGTCATGCACATTTTCTACGGATAATTCCTTTAGTTCAGGTATGATTTGATAAATCTTTTCCATAGCCTGCTGCTGTGATTCATTTAACCCCACCTTGTCAACCAGCTTTCCGGCAGCCCCCTGGACAATCTCCGTACCTCCTTTTACTTCCTGCATATTTGACGCCTCTTTTTCCGCCGCCCAAGCGGTTGTGGACATCAGCAAGCCTGCAGCCAGCACAGCGGCTACTGCTCCCTTAATCCGTCTCAAATAACTCTCCTCCTTTATGTGTTTTGTTATAAACCGATAAACGGATACCGGTATCATTAATTTGAAAATATGGGTACCTATTCTAACTTACCTCAATAAATTCCACCGCAGCCTCATTTGCCGGAATACGGATTAAAATATACGGATGTGTGAGCGCCTGCGCCGCCAACAGCCCGGGTTGCGGGCCGTCAACCTGATAATAAACCGTTATCTTGTCCGCTCTGCCGGAGATGCCGGTAATTCCCACACAGTAGCCGGCTGTTGGTTTTTCTCCCGCGGCAACAAGCAAATAACTCCATTCTCCCATAGTCTTCGAGCCGGTAAAAGGCTGCAAAACGTTGGCGTCCACCCAATCCCTTATTTCTTGCGGCAGGTTTTGGTCCTCCCGGGACATGATTTTAAAAGGCGCCGACCATCCATAGCGGCTGCCTGGCCTATAATAAGGTGACTCCATATCCTTTAGCAGATTTTTTGCTTTTTCCAATACGTCACTATCAGGGTAATCCTCAAATATTTTTTGCACATAAGCAGCGTCGCCGGTGTATGCGCCAAGCGCCAGCAGGGCGTCATCGGCCATGGAGCTTTCCGGGTATTCCCGGACAAACTGCTGGTAGGTGGAAGTGATTCTCTTTACAAGCTCCGGCAAATTAAAGGCGAATAAAGCGTCATCACCCCACTCGTCCAGGCCGATATAGCATAGACCGGTGGAATAGAGAGCCCTGGCCTTCAACTCCGGCGCAGAGGACGGCTCCCGGTAAACCTGCTGGAAATACGGCAGGCTGTGGTTGTAGTTGATCATCTCCCGGGCAAAGGCAGCCATTTCCGCGGGCGCATGCCCCTGGCCCGTAGCGTTAATGTTTCCTAACCAGTTGTAATACTGCCGGTTCCCGGCCCATAGGTGGCTATAGTAAAGCATCTCGTTATGAAAGATGGATGCCGCCAGACTGTATAAATCAGCCGGATCTTTAGATTCTTCCCACTGTGCCTGCAAACCGGCAAGCTCCTTTACCGCGGCCAGCTGCTTTTCTACTGCGCCGCGAAAATCGTATTGATGATCGACGTTCAGCCGGGAAAAAGGCAAAATATACGGGCCGCTTGCCGGATCTTCCGGCTGTTTTAATAATTCCTCCAGTATCAGGGCGGCGCTAGCATAATGATCACGCCGTATTTCCCCGACAGCCAGGGCATAGTTGACCAAAGTGTCCAGCGGCGGCGCCAGGGTTTCCGAAGATAGCGCCTTTAACTGATCATAATTCATCCTCACATCCAGAATATAAACCAACCTGCCGTCCGCCGCATAGCGCATGTCTCCATCCGGTAAAAAACGCGCCTTTTGCATCATGCTGACGGCATCGGCAAAACGGCCCCTAATCTCGTAACAACGGGCCAGCCGGTAAGCGGCATCGTCCGCGGCCGGGTGGCGGGAGTAATCGGCCAGGAATTTTTCCCAGCCCGGAATCTCCCGGTCAGGCTCGTATTCCTCATCCCCGTAAGGAGGGGTCCAGGCGGCGGTAAACTGTTCCTCCGGACGGTCAATTTCAAAATAAGGTTTTCCCCGCACTTCTTCATAGGCCTTGATTCCCCGGCCAAGATAGCTTTGCGGATATTTTTGGGAAATATCCTTCAACAGCTGCCAGTCCGAATTAATTTGAAAAACTTGACCCTCTTGATTCAGGGCAGCCAACCCGTTTTGGTCGGTATCATGGACAAACTGTTGCAAAGCTTTTTCCTGGCCCAAATCCAGGTATAAGGCGGCAAGGGCTGTCTGACGGCAATAGGGCGACACATCCGTTCCGGCTACTTTCCACAGCCAGTCAATCAATTTGTCCTGATCAAGTTCTTCTTGCCGCCAGCGCATGATGTCGGCCATGCTACGGATCAAGCCGGCTCTGTTCTGGTCGGAAGCAATGCCGGGATAGAAGCCGTCGATCGCGTCCAGCGCTCTGGTTTCCCCCAGCCGGTAAAGGGTAACAAGCTGGTTGTAACGGTAAACGTAATCCGCTTCTTTTTCCTGCGTTCGCCACAGCCAGTCTATGATTGCCGAGCGGTTCACTCCGCTGTTTTGCTTCTGGGCAACAACACCAACCGCATTAACAAAGCTCTCCCGGGCCGCCGGGTTGTTTAGTTTGACGTACGTTTCATCCAACCACCGCGCCGCATCGGCCGGATCGGTAATAATTCTCGGCCATATCTGTTCCATAAATTGCAGGTATCCTCCGGAAAAATAACCGTCTTGCAGGGAGACCAGGGCGCTGGTCAAATCAGCCGGACTGTTGATCCGGGCAAGCAGGACAGAAACCAAATACCGGCTGATATTATCCTGATCGTAAGTATTAATATCTTTCGCCAGCTGAGATACCTGCTCGTCTGTCATCAGTTTCACCAGGGCATCCACAACGTTCCAGGCGTCAATTCTATTCTCTTCTTTCAAACCGTCCAGTAAAATCTCCGCTGCGCCGGCGTCCGGTCCGGGCAGGGAGTTAAAATCGTCAACCACCTCCCTGAACTCCTGCTCGGTGGTGACCTCCTCTATCTTCACTTTTAAATCAGCCGGCGGCTCACCGGTTGCCGAAGCTCCGGCTCCAGTTGCCAAAACAAACAGCAATATAACTGTGAGCACAGCAATCGTGACCAATTTATTCATGCCAATCACCTCATGTGGTATCAATTTTTGTATCTGGTATTATGGTCTTCCATGATCCAACGGGTTTTTCACCTTCCCGATAAACAGGATCAAGCCGGTCCGGTCGTCTCTGATGACAAATATAAAAGGTTTATTCAAATAAAACTCCGGAGGGGTGTTTTCCCTGGGCATGGAAGATCCGGCTAAAACTACCGAAGTCAGAGCGGCGGCTTCAGTGCCCTCCTCATCCACACTGATAGTACATTTCTGGGATATATCGCTGATGTACAGGTTAAAGCCTGCCGACCTGTCCGCAATCCCGGTAAAATCCGCGCTCCCGCTGTCAAAGGCGGAATCCAGCCCCATGCTTTTCAAATGACTAACCAGATCGTTTTTTTGCGCGAAGTTAAATTTGGGGAATTTTATTTTTACTTTCATATTCTCTAAGTTGCTGAGCGCTTTGTTAACTTCCGCATAGCCCACGCCGGGGAGATATGCGCCGGTACTGCTCTTGGGAAGAATGACCAGCATACTGCAGCCGTAATAATTGAAACTGCCTGCTTGAATTTGATCATCTTCATAATAACCGATCCGTCTTTCAGCGTTCATCATATCCACCTTGACCGTACTGCCGTCGCTTAGCTGAAAATCTTCCTTTTGTGTTTTGGATTTATCAAATGGGCTCTGCCACTTTCCATTGAAGTAAAGGGAACTAAACGCCACCATGGCTGTCTGGGGACTCACTTCAGATAAATAATTTTGGATCTTGTTGTGGGTTTTATCTTCAATCCACCGGTTCATGGCGGATACAGCGCTGTCATCAGCGAAGTTTACATTGTACGCATCAGCCTCGTAATAGGTTTTGGCGTCTTTTAAAAAACCGTCTTTTACTCGAAGGTTTTCCTGTATCCATAAAGAATTGGCAAGCTCCACAAGGGTGGTTTTCTTTCCGTTTTCCTCGTAGCCCGAACGTATGAGGTTGTTTATGGTGTCGCGGTATTTTTCATTCATTTCCTTCGCGGGAAGCTGTTCCGGATTGATTATTGCGCTGATTTCCGCACGGGTCTTGCCGGCCGCTCCATTTGCCAGGACTGCCAGCATGGTAGAGACACTGACGGGGGATAAGATGGTATTTTGCCCCTCTTCCTCCACGGATATCTTTTGCAGGAGCTGAATACCCGCCTTATTTATTGCCATAAACAGCTTGCCTTCACCGGACATACCGTTTTCAATATCTTCAGGCCTAGTTTGCTCTTTTACATTGTCGTTCAAGAAGCCGAAATCGTGTTTCAGCATCTCTTTCAACGCTGAAAACTCAACCGGGAATTCCTGTATGCCGGCGGCATAGGGCCAATATTCGTACTGCTGGAAGTAAACCACAACCGCGTTATTGGAAAGGTAAAAATCCTGTTCGTCCTTGATGGTCTTGAAGGGTGCATTTTCAGACAGCATTCCTTCCTTAACCCTATTATTTATCTCATTCCTGACGGTATTGTTAATAAGAGAAACATAGTCCGCGTCACTCTTTACCAGATCCTTAAGCCTGTATTCTTCCCCTGTTTTCAGATCAAAAGTATGGGAGCTTTGCACCATCAGTCCATGCGCCCCCCCTGCGTATTGGTAATCCATAAATACAACGCTCAACAGTCCGTTTTGATTGTATTTCAACCGGTAGTCAAAATAGGTTTCACACTTGTTTAGAGTGCCTGTATAACCCGACGCCACGACCTTTTCCATTTCTTCAGCATTTTTCAGGCCTTCATTCCTGGCATCCGTTGCTGATTTCTCGAAAATGGAGTTGATACTGTCCTGCACGGTTTTGTCAGCCAAACCGTCAACCTGCGGATACTGTAAAGTTACTTTGATTTTATCGGTTTCAGAAGCTTCTTTCACTGTTTTAATGGAAATTGCGTTCTCTATTACGCTTTCAAGTTGAATTATCCCATTTAGCCCGTCCCATTGAACTTTAAGCCCAAAGTTGTCGGAGAAAAAGTCCGTCCTCATGTACACTCTGTCCCCTATTGTGGTACCGCCGTTGAACCCCTTGCCTGAATAATCTCCACTCATATAACAAACATGATCATCTACGGTTATTTTATCGTTGTTCATATCAATCATTATGTTTTTTCCGGTCTTGGAGACGGAAACCGTCTTATCCTTCTCCGACCACTGTATTTCATAGCCGAGCGCTTCACCAACCGCCCGCAACGGCAGGTAAATGTCTCCTCCAAAAATATAGGCGCAAGCCTCAATTTTCGCATTATCCAGCACTATTGCGGCTTGCATTTTTTTTGCCGTAAAACCATACGCAGGCATAGCCAGAATCAAAGAAATAATGACTCCCATCATAATAGCCTTTTTGGTCATAAATCGACACCCCTTCGCCAGCACAGCCGGAAACAACCGGTTTAAAATGTGAACTCAATTTATATGACGGCGAATATAAAGAGCAGGTTCACTATATAGTCCATTTTTTGTTAACTTGCCATATATTTAAGAAAACCTAAGATTTTCATGAAGCGGTTTGCAATATTTGCCTGCCGGAGCTGAAAGTGAGAAAGGCGGTTGACTATTTTCAAGCGGCGAATGACCGGGGAAATTCCAGCCGGAAAATTGACGGCGATTTATTCAGCTGCCCCAAAACTACACCATTTTGGAGCAGCTGATCTCATCCCCAATCTATTTTACTTCAAAATCCGCCCGAATCTTTCGGCCTTCCTGTGATATAAGTTCAAAAGCCATATTCCCGGCAGGTTCTTTCATAGATGGAAAGTCGACCCGGCAGTTATCCACCCACTTTTCTCCCTCAGGCCTGCCTTGCCGCAGGGAGGAACCCGGCTCCAGTGCAACACCGCTGC
Source organism: Pelotomaculum schinkii (assembly GCF_004369205.1). Lineage (NCBI taxonomy): Bacteria > Bacillati > Bacillota > Clostridia > Eubacteriales > Desulfotomaculaceae > Pelotomaculum > Pelotomaculum schinkii. The sequence goes on from NZ_QFGA01000001.1 coordinate 1,303,241, forward strand.
TGTCAATCAGCTTGAAGGTGCAGTTTCCAACGGAATATCCACGGTATCTTTTTCTATCGCTGCCGGGTTGGATGAATTCATACTCCACCTCAGTTGCAGCAGGGGTAAAAAGCACCTTTTTCACCAGCAGAGTCCCCTCGCCGGTATCGATAGCTTTCATCACCAGCGCTTCTTTTGTTTTTTCATCAACACCGGTGCGAGATACCGGTATTTTGAAACGGTAAGGGCTTCTTTTCAATTCCTCCAGGTCATCGGTTATGACCACTTCCAGATCAAAACTATCGGGGAGGGTGAGTCCGGCGCCAGGCTGGAATTGCTCCAAACCAATATACATATTATCGATCTTGTCATGCCAGCCACCGCCCCCGCCGGAGATGGCACGCCCATTATAGTAAAAATACGCATGGAAGTTCCTTTCGTCCGACAACTCTGCGCCGCTTACCACATAACCGACAGCAAAGCCGGTCTGGTCGTAATAGGCTTCCCTGATCGCCACAGTTATGCCTTGATCGGTGATCTGCAGATCATCAAATTTAGCTACATCCTCATCAGCTAAATTTCCCAGGCCGCTCGTGGCGAATTTTTCCCTTTCAAATACCGATCCGACAAACGGTATGTTTACCAGAACTTTGGCCATTGAAGGAGCCACAAAGCCGCTGCCAAAAATACAGGCGCAGAGCAAGAGCACCGAGGCGCCCATGATCATCCGTCTTTTCGCTTTAAGGTGCTTTTGGCCTTTGCTGACAGCCTTTTGTATGACCAGATCCACCTGTTCAACTGGAACCACTATATTGTTGAAATCATCTTGATAAGTTTTACTCATTAATATCCCTCCTTCAGTTCTTGCCTTAAATCATGCAGTGCTTTATGAAGACGGGTTTTAACCGTACCAAGCGGACATGCCAGCACCTCCGCCACCTGGGACAGGGTCAGGTCCTGAAAGTATTTTAAGACGACAACAGTTCGCTGTTCCAGGCTGAGTTTGTCAATGGCATTGAATAAGTCAATGTTTGAGATTAAATCCCCATAATCTTGACTATTGTCAGCAATTTGTTCCAGCATTTCCGGATTGTCATATTTTATTTCAAAGCCGGCAATTCTCTTGCTCTTGTTTAGATGATCGATACAACAGTTTACCGTGATTCTAATCAGCCAGGTATTAAACAACTCCGGGTTTTTAAGCTTCTTTAAGGATATACACACCTTATATACAACATCATGAAGAACAGCCAGGGCTTCCTCTCTATTCTTCACATAGGTGAATGCCAGTCTGTATATATCGTCCTTTCTCTCTTGAATAAGTTCCAGAAAAGCGCTGGAGTCACCCCGGCGCGCCTTTCCAACCTTATCCGGATCCGCAAAAATCATAAAAAACCTCCCGTCTTGCCGCATTTAAAGCTTTAACCGGTTAAAAGCCTACACTCTATATAGACTTGACAACACGGCAAACGGTTTTTTATTTTTACATAAGTTAAGGGAACGGCTTTCGGCAGGATTTAATGCGGGGAAGAAAAACTGAATCTGATATGGACAAGGCTAATTTTATTGTTCTGGCCAAAAAGTTTGTCTATATACCACCTGAACACAGATAAACAGAGGTGACTTTCTCTCCCTCTGTGCAAGAAAAATTAAAATATCCCTTTCTATTTCATCTCCAAAGTCACAGTTTTTCCGGTTAGGGCGTCGATATATTGCCCGCCACCATAACTGTGGTCCTGCATGTACACCAGGAGGGGCTTGGGTGCTTTCTGGCCGAAATACTCAGGCCGGAGGTAAACCAGACGCAACGGTTGGCTTTTTAAAAATTCGGCCTTTGCCGCTTCAGGTGTCACAACATTCCTGCTGTCCGGCAGGGTGACGGGTGGACTGCTGTTCCCGCCGGAATAAGCAGTAATACCGCCTGTAAGCCCGTCTACGGTAACGAAGCTAAAACGGTCCAAAACCGGTATGCCCTGGTGTGTATATGTGAAGGTAAATTTAAATGCCGGCCGCTGCCCGTAGTATTCCAACTTGCTTCTGTCCACCCAGTCGGGAATGCTGTCATCCTGCGTTGAATAAACACACATTTCCAGTTCAGCCGTGCCCTGCTCCAGATGCTTCTGCATGAATTGAATCGCTGTTTCCTGGGCGGTTTCTCTGGATATTGTCGCTTTTTTGCCGCGCTCGGACTCATCGTAAAGACTAAAGTCGGTAACCTGGCCTGTATCTGCCAGCATGATGATAGTTAACAAACGAATGCTGTAATCCGGCATGTCTTCATTCCCCGCCCGGGATCCGGAACCCCAGTTGTACTCTATCATCTTAATCCCTGGCTTAAGGTTATCTCCACGCTCATCTTCCCTCATAAATTTCATGCCGGAAATATCTATGCCGGTTTCAGCAGCAATTAGAGCGATCGCTTCTTCAGGCGTTCCGGCAACAAGTTTTTTGCCCTCTCCTGCCAGTCTGATCAGACTGGTCGGCAGCCGCTCCTGAGATTCAGCCAGCGACTTCCCTGTTACAGCGTCTATTAACGCATATGTAGTAGGAGTATACTGCAAAACCGGCCGGGTTTCGACCTCTTCTTTGCCTGGCTCAGGATACTGCAGGAGCTTCCGCTCAACGTAGTTCAGCTTCATTTCCACCAGATTGGCATAAATCCCTTCCGCCGCCTGCTTTGTCATTGCCAACGCAGGATCAGGGAATACTGCCGGATCCTGCCCACTGTCTTTTACACTGTCGTTTCTTTTGTAATATCCTTCCGTATAATAGTCGACAACATGCCCCGCCGCATCGACGCTTACCCGAATGCAGCTGTCCAGAAAGGGGATACCGTTGATCAGGCGTTCAAACTGCACATCCGCCGTGGCCCACGCTATCTCGTTCCCCTGTTCGTCCCGTGCGCATCCACCGCCATAGCTTATCTGATTCCTCATTTGATAGTCCTTCATTTTATCTCCCAGAACCCGCCGGGCGAATTCAGCCGCCTTTTCTTTGGCCGGCCCAGCTGCCGGAAGCTCGTCTGAAGCCCAATCCGGGTTCAGGACATGAAACCCGATCAGTTCTCCTGAATTCGTTTCAAAAACGAGTTCCGCGCGAGTATGCATAATGCCGGACGGCGCAGCTCCGTCGCTGTCGTCCAGGGTTACCGTCCAAATGGCATCCCCCTCGTCACTAAGGTTTACCACGGAGAGCCCCTCTAGCTCGGGCACGATTTGTAAGATCCTTTCCAGCGCCTGCCGCTGCGACTCATTCAACGCTTTCTTTACAACCGGCTGCCCGACAAGCCCGTCTTTCAACTCTACAGTTTCCAGACCGTCCTGTACTGCCTGCATACTCGACGCCTCTTTTCCCGCCGCCCAGGCAGTTGTGAACAACAACATGCCCACAGCCAGCGCCACGGCGGCTGCCCCTCTAATCTTTTTCAACAAACTGCTCCTTTCCATTACGGGAATTCTTCCCCAAATTCCCCCCGCAACGGCCGCCGGGATGCGGACCAAGACCGGCGAACAGGTTATGGCCTGCGCCGTCATCTCCCCTTTTTTTATTTCATCTCCCCAAGTCACCGCTTTCCCGTCTTAGGCTTGTCCGGGACCTGTTAGTTCCTTTCCAGCACCACCGTTTTTCCGGTAAGCGCATCGATATAACCCCTTTCCCCGGAAACCGGGAGATAGACCAACTGGGGAGACGGCGCTTTTTGTTGATAATACTCCGGCCAGATGTACACCAGGCGCAGGGGATGGCGATTTAAATACTCTGCCTTCGCCACATCGGCTGTCACCGCGTCATTGCTGTCCGGGAGGGTAACGGATGCATTGCGGGACCCGATACCAAATTCTGTTACCTTACCGGTAAGGGCATCAACCCGAACTATATGAGAACTGTCCGCAACCGGTATGCCCTGGTAAGTCTCGCTAAATTGAATAAAGAACTGCGGCCGCTGCTGCATTTGGTCTGTCAGCTTGCTCTTATCCACCCAAGCCGGAATGTTCTCCTCACTGGGGAAAACCGTCAACTCCAGCTCGGCCGCACCCGGTTCCAGATATCTTTGAAGAAATTGAACCGCTGTTTTCTGAGCGTCTTCCTTGGATACCGTCCCCTGTTTGCCGCGTCCGGAATCATCCTGAATGCCGAAGCCTACAATTTCTCCCGTATCCGCTATAGTCTTAAGGTTTACAAAACGCACTCCGTTCCAATCCGGCTCGCTGTCCGTCTCCTGCTGCGTTTCAGAGCCCCAGGAGTATTCTTTAAACTGGTATCCCGAGGTAACAGGCAAATCATGAACCCTGACACTGCCAAACTCCATGCCGGCCATATCCACGCCGAACTCCTCCGCCAGCAGCCTGGCCCCTTCCTCGGGCGTCGCGGCGTAAAACTTCTTACCCTCCCCGTTTAGGATAACACGTTGAGATTGCTGCAGGGTCCCCCCGGAATCTTCCAACGGCTCCCCTGTTTCTGCGTCTATGAAACCTGAAAAAGACGGATAATACATCAATACCGGTATGGTTTCCTCACCGCCTTTGCAAAGCCATGAATGACTGATGTTGTAGCTCAGCTTCATTTCCACCAGCCCGGCGAAAGCCTTTTCCGCAGCATCCTTAGTCATTGCCCGGGACGGATCGGGAAACTTGGCCGGATCCGGATTGTCATCCTTCTCTTTACGGAATTCGGTAATATGGCCGGCAGAGTCAACACTTACCTGAAAGCCGCTATTTAAAAGGGGGACGCCGTTTATCAGCCGATTAAAATATACATGAGCCGAGGTCATCGTTATTATTTTGTTCCCTTTATCGTCCAGGCTACTTCCGCTGCTGTAGCTTATTGTTTCCCCCATCTCATACTCTTTCAGCCTGTCCCCGAGGAGTTTACGGGTAAATTCCGCTGCTTTCTCTTCCACCAAAGTGGCAGACGGCATCTTTTCCGCAGCCCACTCCGGGTTATAAATATCAAAATTGACCAGATCCCCCGTCTTCGCATCAAAAGCGATGCTGGCCCGAATACGCCGGTTGTCCGGGGTAACGTCCGGGGAGCCGTCGGTTAAGTATCCCCCCCAGGCTGTCTTGTCCTCATTGTATTCCACATTCTGCAAGGACAACTCCTTGAGTTCAGGTATAATTTGATACATTTTTTCCAGGGCTTGCCGCTGTGCTTCCGTTAACTCCGCTTTTGAAAACAGTTCAACGGCGTCCCCGCCTCTTTCCTGCACAACTGAGAGATCTTGTTCCGCCGCCCACGCAGGCGTTGTCAGCAGCATACTTGCCGCCAACACGGCGACTGCTGTTCTTTTAACCTTTTTCAATCATTTCTCCCCCCTGTTTGATTCGAGTCGCTACCTTTAACTATTCTTTAATTTATAACCAAACATAATGCCTATCGGAGCTGATATCAATGCAAGAATCAAAAGATAACTCTTAGCGTATTCCAGGTCGACAAGTTGAATTATAATTATCACGATAATGAATGCTATTATTTGACAAAGGCTGAATTGTGTATATGTTTTTATGAAGTTATCCATATTTTTTATTTTGCTGACATTCCTAAAATATTTGTGTTCATGATAAACTCTAACTCGATACAAACGATATATTTGTAATGCAATACCAATTAAGAACAATAATATTATAGGAGTCTTAAAAACATCTGTGGAAAGAGTATCTATATGGCCCTTCTCCTTTCTATTCAGATAAATCCTGTCGCACAGGTACAGCGCCTCTTCAACGCCATATCGCTTTTGTTCTCATTCCCTCCATCCCCTTTCTATAAGCTGTGATATCTCCTGAACAGCTACGCGCTAGTATTTCAGATGTGATGCATTGACACTTTTATGGATTACTCATTTTTCACCCCTACCTAATATGACGCAAAAAACTACCCGAACGGATGGTGCAGGTGTAAATTATTTTAAATATTCCTGTAAAACACTTTTGGAGCAAACCGGCTGATTATATGCCCCCTTGCGGACGGATCGACAGGGATGTCGCTCTCTGGCAAATCCAAGGAATTGATCAGTACCTGGCTTAAAAACTTGAAAATAAAATGTAAAACTTTTTTGGACAGGGGGGGTATCAAAAAGACCCCCTGTTTTCTCTTTATATGGCAAGAGGGCAAGTTAGTTTCATGAGGAGGTAAGATAATGCGCTAGACCTGACGTTTTTCTGGAGAACTTGAGGCTAATGCTTTTGCTCCGGAGGAAGCCCGGGCCATTGCCTGGTTTTCAACCGGCCTGCGCCGTGAAGCGATCAGATTGACTAAAAAGTACCGGCGACTGGACAAGCATGAGCTTTTGCTCCTGAATGGTCCGGTGACTCAAAACACTGATTCCGATAAGCTGACCATGCTTGATGCCATTCCGGCTCTTGTGGATGTTCCCGGTGAAGCTGCGGATATGGTATTTAGCCAGGAAGCCCTCCTGTTGCTAACACCGCAAGAACAAAGAGTGGTCCAGGCAACTATCTTGGATGGGTTTACTGAACGGGATGCGGCAAAAGAACTGGGAGTGTCACAGCCTGTGGTTCATCGCATGAAAGAGCGTGCGTTGAAGAAGTTGCGAAAACGTTTTGTCCTGGATAAGTCGATCGGCAAGTGATGTATACGACGCCATAACGACCAATCAAAATACTTGATTGGGGATGATAATTAATTGAGTTTTGATACCAAAGTTATTGAAGTGTTTACTGATGAACTCTCTCCAATTTGTAACCAAGTAAGAGCATTATTTACAGAGTTCTCCGTACCTTTTGTTGAAAGAAACATTGTCAAGGATCGCGAAGCTTTTAAAGACTTCGTGAAGTTAGAATTGCGCTTGGTTCCATCTTTCATATTTGCAGGTCGTTTATATGATGGATATAACCCTGAGCTTTGGGCAGGAATTGTAAATCGGCATTTCGATATTGTAATTCCGAAAGACCGACTACAAATAGTTTTGCCAAAGAAGCGCCCATGGATAGAAATACCAAAAAAAATAATAAGCTACAGCAAATAAAAAGGAGGAATTAAGTTTATGCCATCTTGTAGCGGAACAAAACCTAATTATGCTGGTTTCGTAAGTGATTATTTGTCTTACGCTACCACTGCGGCTTCCGAACTCGGAGTGTCAATCGCTTTTATTTTATGTCAATGGTATCAGGAGTGGGGTCTTCCCGCTAATAATCCAGCTTGGCAGGGATCTACCATGGGATATACAACATGTGGTTCGTGCGGCTCTTTCCCGATGTTTTGTAGTTTAAGTGATGGTACAGGGGCATATATTGCTCAAATGGGATACTACAATGATAATTCTTCATGGACAAACGTCTTTGGAAACCCAGTTAGCGTGTATAACTCTTATAATTGGGGATTCAATGGTGGGCAAACAGCCTATAATGTTTCTACTGATGATGGTTACTATGTTACTGCTACTAGCCAGCACTTTTATGGTGCACTTGAAAGCGGTGGTAACGGCACAACAGGAACCTATGCTGCAAATGAAGCAATTGGTGCCTCTCCCTGGAATTATGGTCACTACATGAGTTATACCTCTGGTGACACTTATCCAGGGCGTAGACTAAATGTTATATTGAACAATTCTGGTTGGGCTCCCACGTATTGCTATGTTCCGTAAACAAAAAGCCGGGCGATACTAATATATCGTCCGGCTTTTTTTATTGTTACGGACGTTGTTGCTGGTTGGTTAAAATTATCCTTGTTATTTTGTTATTTTCAAGTGAAAAGTCTAGATGGGGGTAATACAGACCATTAATTTCTTCTTTATTCGCTCCATTAATGAAAACAGACTGATATTTACTATTAGGCTGAAAGCTATAAACTACATCATATTTTTTAGTAATATATTCCAAAGAATCCCCAAGTCCAATTCCTGTATCTGTTGTTAGCTTAGAAGGTGCAGAAATTTGTATATCAACTACGCCTCCAATAACAGGTTCATTCTCACCCCTTCTATAGAATGCAACAGATAAACCCAAATCTTCATAGTACCATCTAACAAAAGGAGTTGTAGGAAACTTGTCTTTTTTTGTTGGCTCACCGTAAAGTTTCAACACCTGTTCTTGTGAATCACCGATATGAATTCCGGCAAGAGAAACGTTTTCTTTCGTCAAAGGTCCTGGACCGGCTTCGCTAGCGTTATTATTGACAATTTTAATTTTTTTTGAAGAACAACCAAAAAGCGTTAACAAGAGAAGAACCAAAACTAGACCCTTAATACCTTTTTTAAACATATGTCATTACCTCATTTCATATATTAGTTGAATTTTTTTACGGACGATTTTGTTCGTTGGATAACATTATCCTTGTTATTTTGTTATGTTCAATTTCAAAGATTAGATCTGGATACGTAATTAAATTTTTTTCTTTCGCAGTTTCTTCCGCATCATGTGGGTTGCGTAAAATCAAACAGCAGGTGCGTACGGCAGTCGTCCACTGTTCCCGGACAAACTCTTCATAAGCTGTGATATCTCCTGAACAAATACGCGATACCATTTCAGAAGTGATACATTGCTCACTTTTATGGATCACTCATTTTTCACCCCTACCTAATATGACGCAAAAAACCACCCGGACGGATGGTGCAAGTGTGAATTTTTCAAAAATATTCCCGAAAAACCCTCTTGGAGTAGACCGGCTGATATATGCCCCTGCGGATCAACAGGGATGTCACTCTCGGATTAAGGGCTACATCCCACAGGTTGTTGAAATCCTCCGTCTTCTTATTTCTTATGTTCAAAAGCCAGCCTTATCCAGTTTGATTTATAGCAAGGGCTGAAACGTGAAGCAAAATGAAAAACTTTTTGGACAAGGGGGTATCAAAGAGGTCCCTTTCTTTCTCTTTATACAGACAGAGAGGTTGTTTAGTGAAGTCACGTTTATGGTAGCTGACTGAAAAATATGTAGAACTTTTTTCGTTTTTGAATCGTCTATATATTAACAAACAAGTTAAATATAGGAATAGGGAGAAAGCTATCGAAAGCTAGAGGTGAAAACCATTGGATCTAAGATGAGTAATACATTATGACAACCTCAGCTCAGCCGTTGTTTTTTGATCTGTCCGTTTTCGTATAGTAGGTCCTTTTTTTCTTCCGGAGGTGGTGATGGAATGCAGGATCTGTTTACCTATGCTACTCTTGGCACCCTGGCCGGCGCGGTGGCTGCGACTGTTCTGGTGGTTGATTCCATTAAAGAGCTTGGTTTTTTGAAGCGTTTTTCCACTCGTTGTCTTGTGGTGGCGGTAGCTGAAGGAATCGTCTTTCTGGCCGATATCGCTGCAGGGAGTTTTACGATAAAAAATGTCCCGCTTTGTATTCTGAATGGTTTGCTGGTGGCGGCTTCCGCCATGGGAAGCTGGCAGGTGATTCATGATCGGCTGCTTGGTGGTTCTGAAAAGGCAAAGGGAGGTTGAGTGCCTTGAAGAAAAAACCGAAGTTTCATGAGTTAGTTGTCAGGGCTAAAAGCGGTGATGAGAAGGCTGTTATTCAAATAGTGTATCGGTTAAATCCGGCAGTTAAAAAATATAGCCGCCGGTCGGGGCATTATGCTGAATGTTATTCGGATCTGGTAACTTGGTTAATTGGCTCAATTAATCAGTACCCAGCTTGAAAAAGTTAAAAAACACAATTTAAAAGCAAAATGAAAAACTTTTTTTTGGCAGGGGGTATCAAAAAGACCCCCTGTTTTCTCTTTATATGGTAAGAGGGCAAGTTAGTTTCCATGATAGGAGGTGTGAGATAGTGAGCTATACCTGACGTTTCTTCTGGCGAACTTGAGGCTAATGCTTTTGATCCGGAGGAAGCCCGGGCGATTGCCTGGTTTTTAACCGGCCTGCGCCGTGAAGCGATCAGATTGACTAAAAAGTACCGGCGACTGGATGAGCATGAGCTTCTGCTCCTGAATGGTCCGGCGACTCAAGACACTGATTCCGATAAGCTGACCATGCTTGATGCCATTCCTGCCCTTGTGGATGTTCCTGGTGAAGCCGAGGATATGGTATTTATCCAGGAAGCTCTCTTGTTGTTAACGCCCCAAGAGCAAAGAGTGGTACAGGCAACGATCCTGGATGGATTTACCGAGCGAGAGGCGGCCAAGGAACTGGGGATATCACAGCCCGTGGTTCATCGCACAAAAGAGCGTGCGTTGAAGAAGCTGCGGAAGCGCTTTGCCCTGGATAAATCCGCCGGCAAGTAGAGCCTCAACTGCCACAGCATCGATGTCTCACGTGAAGTGGAAGAGTCTGGTTTTAGTCCAAATCGCCCTTTAATCGTTTTCTTCTCTTTGGAGGAAAGTGATATAAGCGACTGTTCTGGAAAGCGCTACAAAAGGAGAAGCGGCTTTGAGGCCGGGAATGTCCCGGCGGTAGTCCAAAAGGTAAAGAAGCGAGTATTGAGCATAATGCGCAAGCATTATGCAATGAGTAAGTTTACCCTAAACAAAGTTTTATAATCGCTCAACATTAAACTAAAAAATTAAGGAGGTTTTGATTTATGCCATATTTATCCTATAAATTTGATGATTTGGTTCCAGAACAGTCTATCGAAACTAAAGATACATTCACTGTATCAGAAACACAGGATGTTAATGTTGTTTTAGTGCAATGGTCGTATATTGGTGGATATCAGAATCCAGCTTGGCTTACTTACAAACTCATTGCAACAAGTGGTGGTCAATCCACTGGGGAGATACGGGTTGATGGTTTGTTTACAAGTAAAAGTATAACAATTAAGTTTGAAAATGTAGCATCAGGAACCTATAAAATGAGAATCTATAACAAAGGGGCTGGTCTTGCATACGGAAATGGCCATATATATTATCACTAAAGTGACAACCGGATAATAGGCTGAATTACTCCACCCTGAGCAGGGTGGAGTAATTCATAAAATCTAAACACAATACTTTAAGGATGCTCATTATTTTAGTGGAATTTTTATGTTTTGCTGTTGGCTGCCGGCTACCTGAGGAACAAGAACAAGAAATTCTGGTATATTTTTGGGTGCCTCACATACTAATCGGGCAACCGTAATTTTCGTATCTCCTTTAATTTGGTGGCTCAGTCTTATCGAAGCGCATTGCGGGATATTATTTCCTTTATCGTCCATTACAGCACTAAAATAAAATTCCTCTGTAAGTGGCCGAATTGATTCATATTCGATTAGCATGCTTAACGGAGAAATCTTTACTTCTTTTACCATAACAGAGGTTTCTCCAAATGTCTCTTTTTTCATTGGTGAAAATGTCCTGGTGGCCGCATCTGTGTCTTTCCTCGACACAGGAATCGGCCCAAGCAGCCATTCTCCTTGTTCCTTTCCGATTTGATAAATCGCCACCTCCAGGTTGAATGCTTCAGGTAAATCATCACTCGGGTAGATTTCCACCAATCCAACCCGGCCGTTATCCGCTTTTTCACACGTCGCTTGCTTAGTATTCTGAATAGGCTTACCATTGGCAAAAAACTGCATTCCCGGGGATCCCAAAGGAATGATCAAATCTCCGGGAAAAGTTTCGGGACTAAGGTCAGGTCTGGAAGTCGTGACTGTATAGCCAATATCGATCCTCCCCTCGTCATACAACACACCTGTAATGGTGACAGAAATATCTTTGTCCGTGGCCGTTAGGTTTGGTTTGGTCACGAACCCTTTATCCATTGCATTTTGAATTCCCCTGTCTTCGACAAAATTAAACACCGCATTGATAATGGGGATTTGCTCCAGCGCCCTGGCTATGACCGGGAAAATAAAACCGGATAGGATCACAAGCCCGCCGATTACAACTACGGCAGCAAAGCTGCAACAGATTTTGCGAATTACCGCGTTCCTCTGAAAATTTGTATCCGCGGCCGTGTTGTCAAGGGCACGCTCACGAATTTTGTCCCATGGAACGGCTTGAACCGGGTAGCGGTCGCCCTCTTTATATATTTCCTGTCTGATCATTTCATCCATGGTTCGTTCACCCCTTTGCAACATTCGTCTTGTAACGCTTGACTTTCTTTAAGCCGCCCGGCCATCTGACGGCGGGCCCTGGCGAGCCGCCACTTATATGTGCCTAGCGGCCAGCCTGCCGCAATTGAGGCTTCCCTGTCGGTTAAATCGCAAAAATAGCATAGAACCAAGGCAATTCTCTCCGGCTTGCTTATATCATGCAAGACGTCTCTTACCGCAATTCTGGTATCAGCCTGTTCAATTTTATCGCCGGGAGCTAATATTTCCATGTCAGATACGGATAAAGCTTTCGACTGACGACGCCTCCGCCGGTGCGCCGCGTTTAATAAAATCCGGTAAAACCATACGCGAAATTTATTTGGCTCCCTTAGCTGCCCACGAGACTTATACAGATTGACAAAAGCGTCCTGGGCAGCTTCTTCCGCATCATGCAGGTTGCCTAAAATCAAACAGCAGGTGCGTACGGCAGCCGTCCACTGCTCCCGGACAAACTCTTCATAAGCTGTGATATCTCCTGAACAAATACGCGATACCGCTTCAGAAGTGATGTATGGCCCACTTTTATCACGCACGCATCTTTCACCCCCCCTACCTAATATGATGCAAAAAACCACCCGGACGGATGGTTCAAGTGTTAATCTTTTAAAACAACCAAATTGATTTATTATTTATTAAAATTGCAACTATTTTTTAGTTGCAATTTTAAAGGCTTTTAGGTATAATAAGAATACAAAAACAAATCAAAAGTAATTGAAAGATTTAGAAATTATGAGCAAACGGGATAAGTTGCTGGAAAGACTATTAGAAAAACCTTCCGACTTCACCTATGTTGAAGCCAGGACCTTGTTGAGCCGGTTCGGTTACAGGGAGGATAATCGGGGACGTACATCCGGTTCAAGAGTAGCATTTGTGCACGTGCAAACAAAGCATGTGATAAGGCTGCACAAACCACACTCTGGTAATGTTTTAAAGAAGTATCAATTAGACGAGTTAACGGAAGCATTAAAGACTCAGGGGGTAATTTAAATCATGAAGGACGTCATGTTTTACAAAGACTTTATTGGTTCAATTCACTTCAGCACAGAGGATGAAATATTCTTTGGAAAGATAGAAGGTATTGATGATTCGATTGGTTTTGAAGGCAGTAGTGTCGAAGATTTAAAAAGTTCCTTCCGGGAAGCGGTTGAAGATTATATCGAATTATGCAAGTTAAACGGGAAAGAGCCGCAAAAAGTGTACAAAGGGACCTTTAATATAAGAATTTCACCGGAGATGCACAAACAAGCCGTACGAGAAGCTACAATAAAAGGGATTTCCTTAAATCAATTTGTTGAAAGCGCTATTGCAGAGAAGGTATCGGCTTCAAAAACAGCAAAAAAATCACAGTAGCAGGACTATAATTATCCACTCCCTCAAAAACATGATCCCATCAGCTAGAAGTATAAGCTTTCGTAGCCGACAAGAATCTGGTTCCTCCGATTTGCAAAACCACACCTTTTTCTGGTTTCTGTTTGGACTGCCCCCGGCAAAATGTAATTATATCAACCGCAGCAGTACACCAATCTGGATGTGAGCCCGCCGGTTAGCAGGCTTACCCTTTTGGTTCAAAACGGTCCTTATTTTAAATCTTACCGTACAATAGATTAGAAGGATTCCCGCATCTCATCTTGGCAAACGCTGAAAACTTATACCAACGTTAAAATTCCTTATTATTGTCTCCATACAGGCAACCGTAGCAATAATCAGAAAAAATAAGGCGGGAAAGTTATATCTCGGCTGTCCCTCGGTTACAAAAAAGACTGCCATAAGGAATATAATATTGAGGGTAACCACAGTTTCCCTGTATCCGATTGTTGACGATCTTTGAAAAATACCGGTAAGGATATGTTTTAGATTGACAATTGCATAAAATAATCCAAAAGAACTTAAAATGTATATAATAATATCTATGATCGCCCGAAAGAATGACAGTTTTCTTAAATTCTGCGCGGAAAAATAATCTTTATCTTTTATGATTTCATTCATCGTCCATTTTTCAACATCTTGAGCTCCGTTAAAAAAAGTATTCTTAACCCTGATTACACCCAGCTTGAAAAACTCAATTGGGTGGGCAAAGATCCACTTTTTTGCTTCGTCTTTATACAGTTTTTCCGTGTTTGCAGGATGTTCGGGAAATACGGTTCCCTTTTCCACAAACTTAGCTTTAAATTCTTCAGATACTTGGAATTCATTTGGATCCATCCAGCCGCCAACATAATTATAGTCATTGTTGTTAATATAGAGAACATATCCGCCATTGTAGGAAATGGGTATAAACGCGTTAAATACGATCCAGTTGCGATATGCCCAGGGCGCAATACACACAGCCATGACGGATGAGACAGCCAACACAGCAATCACTGTCTCTTTTACCGACTTGCTGCGCAGCCATTCCACAACAGCAAGAATTGCCGGATATGCGATAAAATAAGGCTTTGTAAGGGCTGCAAAGGCAATTAAAAATCCCAACAGCGGATAACGAAGCCTGTTATCGAATTCAGAGAATTGAACCAGAACGGTCAAGGCAACGAAAAACGTAAATAAAATTTCGGAACCTAAAACACTATTGTAGGCTATATAATTCGGTAATAAAGCTACAAGGAGATAAGCGGCAATTGCCGTTTTTTTAACGAACAGCTTATTAAAAATAAAAAATAACACAACCATCGTCGATACGGACAATAATAAGTTCAGATACTTTCCGGTCAAAACGTCCGTGTTGCCTGCCAGCTTAAAGAATAAACCTAAAACAAGGGGATAGCCCATTCCCTGAAAGGCAACAGGATTGCCCCATTGTGTAAAGCCGAGGTTGTTAAAAATATTAACGGCAATGATGTAATACCCTTCAAAATCCGATTCCAGCACATTCGGAATAGTAATTATCCAATAATACCTGAGAAGTAAGCCAATTACTGTAATGACAAGAATAGAAATAAGATATTTTTTTTCTAACTGTAAAATTTTTTTCAATTTCTTTCCTGCTCCTTTTTATCCAAAGCCTAATCATGTCCTGGCTTGTATTCAAGCACCTAGAATGGATCGTAGACGATATCTTTTTTGTAAATCCAGGCGTTCCACCCACCGGGACCGGAAACGTAAGCCATCTCCCCTATTTCCTTATCAATGTAAACCCTTTGGTCGGCAGGGTCAACCTCCTCAGGCAAACCCGCAATTTGTTCGGCATTTGGCCCGTAATAAATCTTTGTTCCGGCAGGAAGCCTGCCTTCCATGGGAACGGCTTCTTCCCTGGTGGCCAGGTATTCCCGGGATACCCAACCCCGTTGCACCCTGGGAACATCATAGACGGCGATATGCACATAGCGCCAGTTATACAGCTCTTTCTCTACCTTAACCACTTTCCCGGCAGCAAGGTCGGAAATTGGAGCATCCTGGCCGGGATAGAGATATACCGGCGCATTTTCTTTGACAACCATCAGGTACGGAGCTATATCCTGCAGCAGGTCGTTGGTATCCCTGGTCAGGTACCAGGCGGGCAACCATCCTTCGGTTGTCCCCGCCTGCACCAATACCCATGGCGATCGTTCCGCCAGCGACCTGACCTTCCGGCCGGCCTCCAGCTTTCCCGGCGAAGACAACTCGTCAGGGGAAGCATCGGCATAAAGCTCAATGGACATCCGGCAAAAAGTATTGGACATATTTCTTACCCATAAAAATGCCGATAAACTCAAGGCAGCTGCCAGAATAAAGATGAGTGACAGCCGTTTAAATATTCCAAATTTAGTCACTCAAAGATCCCCTTTAAAGCTGGTCTCACAGATACAATAAAAGTATTTCAAAACATTAAGAGCAAACCCCTTTATGATTACCCGCCATATGAGAAACTCGCAGGTGATTTAACAAGGGCTTCCTCAAGGCGGGTGAACCATCAGTACCGTTTGATATTACGAAGTTTATCGGAAAGAACATATTGTGGCTGCATTATGTGTAAAACCCAGTCAGCCTTCGGGTTAATTCTTTAAATAAATTTCCCTGGTTCCTCAAGCTTGTCCGGCAACCTGACACCTGGTTTTAGTTAAGCCTATAGTTAAGCCTAAAAGTATGACGGCGCAGTAAACAAATTGGTTCACCATTTACCTTCAAATTGTTCGATGGCGCAGCGAAAAAAGTGCCGATACACCGACTTCGAACTGTATAGGATGGCTCCGGGTTTCACTATGTAGCCATTTTTTAGTTATTTTAAAAGAAAGCAAAAGAACCGTCCCCCTGCTTCCAGAAAAAACGGCACGGCACAAGCGTCTCGTGTCTTTCGGGTTTGCCTTATTCTTAAGAAAGCCTTAAGATTTTCATGAAGTGGTTTGTAATATTCACCTGCCAGAATATTGAAGTGGAAAGGCAGGTGGCTTTATTTGAGCGGCGGGATGATCTGATTAGGATGCAACGGAGGCGTTTTATGGAAAGATTAAATGTGCTGGTGTGTGATGATGACACCGCCATCGTGGATGCGCTGGAAATCTATTTAAAACACGAAAACTACGGGGTGATCAAAGCCTATACCGGGGCGCAGGCCCTGCAAGCTCTGGCCGAACACGAAATCCACCTGATCGTATTGGATGTTATGATGCCGGAAATGGACGGGCTGTCGGCCACCATCAGGATTCGGGAGGAACGCAATATTCCTATCATCATCATCTCGGCCAAATCCGAGGATACGGATAAGATTGCCGGGCTTAATTTTGGGGCGGATGATTATGTGACCAAACCTTTTAATCCTTTGGAATTAATGGCCCGGGTCAAATCACAGATGCGCCGGTACACCACCCTGGGGAGTATCGCCCATAAAAGCGGCATTCTAAAAACCGGCGGTCTGGAACTGGGCCGGGAGGGCAAAGAGGTGCGGGTTGACGGGGAAGTCATCCGGCTGACTCCCACCGAATACGGGATCGTAGTGTTTTTAATGGAGAACATGGGGCGCGTGTTTTCCATCGCCCAAATTTATGAGCAGGTGTGGAATGAACCGTCCTATGCGGCAGAAAATACGGTGGCCGTACACATAAGGAGGATTCGGGAAAAAATTGAAATCAATCCTAGAGAACCAAAATATTTAAAGGTGGTGTGGGGCATTGGATATAAAATCGAGAAATATTAACTATTCCGGCGGAGCCAAACTGGCAGCCGTGATCATAGTCTGGCTGGGCTTTCTGGGGACTATGGGCAGTTGCCTTTTTTTGTACCGGAATCACGACATCGCCAGTTCATCAAGCTATAACGAAGTTTATTCGTTCCAAAGCAAATTTGCTTCGCTGGTGCATAACGTAGTGGAATATCATGTCTTACTGAAAAACGAAGACCATATTCAGAACTCCGGCGCAGACGGGCAAACCGCAGCCGACAATCTGCAACGCCTCCACCGCATTGAAAATAAGCTTCCCGCCATGGTCAATTTCGTTTATTATGTGCGCAATACCCAAACCGGGGAAACATGGAGCAATTTGGGCTCAGAGATAGCCGATCCGGTCAGGTTTATCCAGAAGCAACCAGCCAGAGCCTTTCTTAACGGCTGGACATCTGATGCCAGCATCCCTTTCGGAAACCTTGAAGATATGATGGCCGGCCGCCCCTATGAGGTATACGCGGCAGTAGTGGACCCGCCGCAAGCCGGGGATATGTTCTATGACAACTATCTGGATTACACCCGGACCAAAGCCCTCACCGACGCCGCCACCATTTTGGCGATGATAGCCTTCGTCCTCATGGCGGCTGCCTTTGTTTATCTGATTTATACAACCGTCCGCCGGGAACCGGAGGAATACGGGACGCCGCCCCGGCCAACCTGGCTGTACGCCGATGTCCATACGGTTCTGGTGTTGCTAGCGGCAGTTCTGTCATTGACTGTCGTCGTCGGCTTTGGCCCGGATCTATCGGATACACTGATCATAGCAGCCCTGGCCGTTGTTCTCAGCCTGGATCTATTCATTGGCTTAACCTATGTTTTGTCCATAGCCCGGCAGATCAGAGACCGGTCAATTTTTACCAACACCCTGCTGTACAAGCTCGGCTCGGCTTTAAAAGCCTTCCTGCGCCTGGCTTTCCGGGGCGAGGGCTTTAAACTGTGGATACTGCCGCTGCTTTTGGGCTACGGCTTCGCAAACGGATTGTTGTTTGTGCTTTTCCGCGAAACCTACCGTGGCTATTTCGGCGGATCCGCCTTCTTTATCCTCTTCTTATTAATCGCCTTCAATGCCGGGGTTGTCTACTTTGCCGCCAGGTCGCTGGCCGCTTTGCCGCAGATCATGGAGGCGGTCAAGGAGATCTCGGCCGGGAACCTGGACTACCCCTTGGAGAGCACCGGCATTCCCGTCAGCTTTGCGGCTTTCGCCGAAGATATCCGCAGCCTCCAGGGAGGATTGCAAAAAGCGTTGGCCCAAGCGGTCAAAGGCGAGCGGATGAAAACCGATCTGATCACCAATGTCTCTCATGATCTGAAAACTCCGCTTACTTCCATCATCAATTATGTTGACTTGCTCCAGAAGGAGCAGTTGGAGAATGAAGCGGCGGCTGAGTATGTCAATATATTGGAAGAAAAATCAGCCCGCTTAAAGCAGCTCATTGAGGACCTGGTGGAAGCCAGCAAGGCCTCCAGCGGCAATCTGGCGGTGACCGGAGAAAAAGTGGACTTGCAGGAGCTGATGATGCAGGCGTGCGGAGAATATGAGGAAAAAATCCAACAGGCAGAGCTGGATCTTCATATTCAAACTGCGGCTGAAACGGTCTGCGTATGGGCGGACGGCAAACACATGTGGCGGATAGCCGAAAACCTGTTGTCCAATGTGGTGAAATACTCCCTGCCCCATTCCCGGGTGTATATTGATATTGCCTCCAACAATGGCTATGGATCTTTCACCATTAAAAACATCTCGGCTTTTCCCCTTAATATTTCTCCCGAGCAGCTTACCGAGCGCTTCGTACGGGGGGATGAGGCCAGAAGCACCGAAGGATCGGGACTGGGCCTTTCCATTGCGCAGAGCTTAACCGGTTTGCAGGGAGGAAAATTCCGGCTGGAAATTGACGGCGATTTATTCAAAGTAACGGTAGCCATCCCTTTGTGACAGAAGAGTAAAAAGGGACATGAGACTGTATCCAAAGGTTGTTTCAATTGATTCCGCCGTGGAGCTAAGATGGATGGGCGGTTGGTTCTGATATTGCGGCAATTCTTACCACAAGAATCCAAAACCGTTATATACTTTGTCCCGATATAAGGCGGACCAACCCGGTATCAAGCGTAAAACCCCATGCCGGGTTTGCGGTCCGTCTTAAAAGAAAGCACCGTTAAAAAGCAGGCATAGAGCGGGTTTGCGGCGAAATTAGTATGCATTATACCAGTGGAAAAGGCAGAGGAGTCAAGCGTGGACGACACTGTGGCAGCAACATGTTCCGGCATGCCGGAAGCGGAGCAGATCGAAGGGCTGCGCCGGTTGGCGGAACCGATTTTAGCATGGTATGAGCAAAACGCCCGCATCCTGCCGTGGCGTGAGCAGCCTGATCCTTATAGGGTATGGATCTCCGAAATCATGCTGCAGCAAACGCGTATAGAGGCGGTACTGCCTTATTTTTATAGATTTGTGGAGGTATTGCCGGACATTCCTGCCCTGGCGAAGGCGGAGGAAGCCACTCTGCTGAAGTTGTGGGAGGGGTTGGGCTACTATAACCGGGTGAGAAACTTGCAAAAGGCAGCCCGCATTATTGTGGAGCGCCACGGCGGGAGGCTTCCGTCTTCCTATCAGCACCTGTTGAAGCTGCCCGGGATCGGAGAGTATACCGCCGGAGCGATCGCTTCCATTGCCTATCATATCCCCGTCCCGGCAGTGGATGGCAATGCGCTCAGGGTATTGGCCCGTTTGCTGGCCTGCCGGGCCGATATAGCACAGCCGCAGGCCAGGAAAACCCTGCGCGCAGCGGCTCAAGCCATGCTGCCCCGCGAACGCGCGGGGGACTTTAACCAGGCCATGATGGATCTGGGGTCCCTGGTATGCCTGCCGGGTCCGGCTCCCCGCTGTGACCTCTGTCCCGTGCGGACAGGCTGTGCCGCCTACCGGCAGGGCGTGGCGGACAAACTTCCCGTTAAGTCTCCCCAAAAGCCCCGCGCCATGCAGCAAAAAACAGTGCTGGTGCTGGCTTCTCAGGGCAAGACGCTGCTCAGGCGGCGTCCCGCAGAAGGGCTGCTGGCGGGGTTATGGGAATTCCCCAATTTGGATGGCTGGCTTACTGAGAAGGAAGTGGCCGCTTTGTTGGACGAATGGGGGATCTGCCCCGCATCGGTGCGAAGGCTGGCGGACGCACGACATATTTTTACCCATATGGAGTGGCATATGCACGGGTATCTGGTGTATGCCGCAGATGCCCTGCCTGTACCAAACTGTGTTTGGGTGGATGGGGAGGCGGTGCGCCGGGAATATGCGCTGCCCAGCGCATATTCGGCTTTTACCCGGCATCTTCCCCGCTGGCTGGCAGAAACAAAAAACAACCTTGAGATTCATTAATCAGACGTTGTTTAGGATATGAAAAACGGAAAAAAGAGTATCCCATCCAGAATTTAATGGGCATAGTAAAAGCCGCCACATTTCTGTAACGGCCTATGACATGTACTGATTCAATGTAAATTTTATTCCCGCTTTCCATGCAGTACCTCTCGGACAGCGGCCTTCATCATGGAGGATACCTCGTCAATAGAATAACCGTTTTTGCCGCTCAACCGGCCTTCCTCAGCGGCAATCAGGTTTTCCCGAAGGCGCAGCATGCTCTCGCGCCTTGCAAATGCTTCAACATCCATCACCACCAGATCGCCCTCGCCGTTCTTGGTCAGGTGCACCGGTTCTCCCGACCGCTTGCACAGCTCAGAAATCTCATTGTAATTTAATCCATCTCCGCCGTCACCGTTTTTCCGGTAAAGGCGTCGATGTACTCCATGCCTGCACCATGGTCCGGCATGTAAACCAGGACGGGCTCGGGCGCTTTCTGGCCGTAATACTCAGGCCAGAGGTAAACCAGGCGCAACGGGTGGCTTTTCAAAAATTCGGCTTTTGCCGCCTCAGCGGTCACAACATTCTTGCTGTCCGGAAGGGTGACGGATGAACTGCTGTTCCTGTCGTGAAAAGCCGTAATCCCGCCGGTAAGTCCGTCCACAGTGACAGAGTACCCCCGGTCCGAAACCGGGATGCCCTGGTGCGTGCACGTGAAGGCAAAATTATACTCCGGACGCTGCTCATTGCCTTCCAGCTTGCTCCTGTCCACCCAGTCGGGAATGCTTTCTTCCTGCGGCCAGGAGACGTACATTTCCATTTCGGCCGCGCCCCGATCCAGGTACCTTTGCAAAAATTGGATGGCTGTTTCCTGCGCGGCGGCCCTGGATACTGTCGCCTTCTCGCCGTGCCCGGCTTCGTCCTGCAGGTTGAACCCGACAACCTGTCCTGTGTCCGCCAGAGTCCTGAGATACAAATAACGCATTGTGCTGTAATCCGGCGTACCGTCCTGACCCGTTTGGGGTTCGGAGTTCAAGTGGTACGTTTTCACCTTAATTCCCGGCTGAAGGGATTCTTCCACCTCATCTTCCCCGCTAAGCTTCATGCCGGCAATATCCATGCCGGTCTCAGCGGCAAGCAGAGCGGCTGCTTCTTCGGGAGTCGCGGCGACCAGTTTCTTACCCTCCCCAGTCAGGCTTACCAGACTGATCTGCGGCGGCTGCTGAAAACCGGCCAGCGGCTCCCCCGTTACAGCGTCTATGGACGCATAGGCCGAAGGAGCGTACATCAAAACCGGACGGGTTTCGACCTCCCCGCTGCGATACTTTGGATACTGCAAAGGAAAGCTGCCAACATAGTTCAGCTTCATTTCCAGCAGCCCGGCAAAAATCTCTTCCGCAGCTTCCCCTGTTATGGCCAGGGCAGGAGATGGAAACGCGGCAAGGTCCGGTTCTTCGTATTTTATGCCGCCATTTATCTGATAAAAACCATCTGTATAATATTCGGTGACATGACCGGCTGCGTCGACATCCACCCGAATGCCGCTGTTTAACATAGGTATGCCGTTGATCAGGCGCTCAAACTGCACTCCCGCCTCGGTCCAGTTTATCTCGTTCCCCTTGCTGTCCCGCGCGCCTCCTGAACTGAAGCCTATTCCATCACTCATCCGGTAGTCCTTGATCTTATCTCCCAGAACCTGCCGGGCAAATTCATAAGCTTTTTCTTTGGCCAGTTCGGCAGGTGGGAGCTCTAAAGAAGCCCAATCCGGGTTCCGGATATCGAACCTCACCAGTTCGTTTGTACCGGTTTTAAAAGAAAGACTGGCACGAATGCACATAATACCAGACACCGCCTCACCGGCACGATTGCTCAAGGTTACCCCCCAAGCATCCTCCCCCCCTTCATGCACTCCTTCCACGGTGAGTTCCTTTAGCTCGGGCACGATTTGATAGATTTTTTCCATGGCTTGCTGCTGTGACTCAGTCAACTCCACTTCGTGAAGCGGGTACGTCCCGTTTGTCACCTGTACACTTTCCACACCGCCTTTTACTTCCCGCGCCACCACCGGCGCATCTTGTCCCGCCGCCAAAGCGGTCGCGGACAACAGCATACCCGCTGTCAGGACGGCAACCACTACGCCTTTAGCCTTTTTCAAAAAATATCTCCTCCTTTACCTGCGGGATTATCCGCTATGCAATTGGTATAAATGCCACACGACTTTAGAATAGTTGCCCACGCCGCCAACGGCGCCACGTATGATGAAACACCGGGCGATGCAGAGGCAATTTTAAAAATATCCCTATAAAATATGACGGACAGCAAAAAAGGCAGGTTCACCCAAACATCTATTCTTTTCCAGGTGGCTGTCAGACCTGGTTTGAATATGTATATGCCAAAAAAGCTACATGCTTTCAATCAAGCTTTTTCTTTCTCTCTTTAACCGTTCCAGCTCTTGTTCGCTTTTTGCCAGCGTATGTTTTAGAACTTCCAAAATGTTATCCACCTTGTCTCTCTGTAAAACTGCATTTGCCAGCGAGTTTTTTATTCTGGACTGAACAATCCAATCTGCTATGAGGCCGTCGAAAAAATAATCCGCAAAAGATGCAAAGCCCCCAATATCAATAGCCACTCCTGATTGTAAATATGGATCCACATCTTTCAGCTCTCTTGAAAATATCATTAACTTTTGCTGCACTCTATGTACTGAATCTCTGGCATCATGAACTCTTGAGTGTTTTATAGCGGTTGAGAGAAGCCCTCCGCCCAGCAGATCCCAGGTTCCCCAGCCTTGTGCGCTTCTCAAGGAGCTAATAACTCCGTTTACTTCTTTTAAAACCGCATCCCCGGCATGCATCGCTTCCTTTAACTCTCTTATATTAGATTGAATATCAGCGATCTCCTCGGAAAGCCGCAGGACTTTTTGAGAAGCGGCACTACCTTCA
This sequence comes from Pelotomaculum schinkii, assembly GCF_004369205.1. Lineage (NCBI taxonomy): Bacteria > Bacillati > Bacillota > Clostridia > Eubacteriales > Desulfotomaculaceae > Pelotomaculum > Pelotomaculum schinkii. Next base: position 1,326,602 of record NZ_QFGA01000001.1, read on the forward strand.
TGTAAGACAAAATTTTCTTTCTCTCTAAATACAGCTTCATATTGCATGTCTAAATCTTTTAACTGATCAATTTTTTGATTAATATCTGCAAACTGTTCCTCCAGAGCCGAAATCGAATCTTTACATTGATCAAACCTCAGCTTGGCGGCGAGATATTCTTGCCGTTCTTTTTCCAGCTGTTCCTCCTTGCTTCCCAATATGCCCAGGAAAAGGCCGGTAAGACTTAATCCCTCCAGCTTTTGTACATCTTTGCCTTCTTTCTGCAAGCAGTTCGCAAGCTCATCCAGCCTTGCTTTTTCCGCATAAAGCTTTTGCTCTATATCATTATGAGCAGCCAAAAGTTTCTGCTTTATTCTCATTTTCTCTTTCACATCCATCAGCCGCCTGTTAAGCTCTTCCAGCAATCCTTTCCCCCCTTTAATATACTTTGATTGAATAATTTCAATAGGAATAAGGTATATTGACCCCGGAACATTCATCAAAAGGGGCCACCGGTTTTATTGCTTTTTCTCTTCCAATAACCTTCTAATTTCTTTAAGCTCACGATCCATTGCTTCCATTTTGTTGAAAATATTCTTTTTGAAAAAACACTTTAATACTATATGAATAATAACGGCGATAATGATAATTAGTATTAATAAATCAATAATCTGAGCAATAACGGTAGCGTTAAATTCCAGACCCAATTTTTCACCTCCCTTATTGGAATCTTACCGTACAACTGTTGGCAGCATATATGCTCTCCTTGGCGAATGACGCTTCGGCTTTATACAGAGGCGTTCCGGTCAATACTATACGTATTTTGACCACGGGCGGTTGAGCGGGGTTTTGCGCATCGCCCGGAGATCCCGTTAGTTGTTCCAACCTGATCTCTTTGACGTATTGCGAGCCCGGGCTCTCGATAATTGTTTTTTCTTTCAAACTGTCGGCCGGTTCCACATTTAAAAAGCTGAATACCAAATCACTTGATTGTTCGTTATACCGGACCGTTGTGTACGGCAGCCTGCTGCCGCCGGCGAGCACTTCTCCCGGCGCCGCCTCGAAATCGAAAACAACTGCCGATTCCTGAATTTCAATATTAGTGAGAATTTGCTTCCAGCCGTCCTTCCCGAAAGCAATATCTTCTTGTTCGTTCAAGGGCAGGAACGGCTCCTCCCTTCTCAATTCTTCCGTGTCGGGGTTGTAAGTCAACAGGTAGGGAAATTGGTAATTGCCGGTATCGCTGCCCCCTCTGGCGGTAAACACAAGTTCTCCGTCTTTGTATTCTTTGAATTTGGCGGTTTCAATGAAGTAGACGATGTGTTTCATACCGTTGAATGATGGGTGATCGAGGTAAAAATCATGGTCGCCGGACGTCCCCTTTTCTACCAGTATAAAGCTGTCGCCGATAGCTCTGACGTCTCTTACCTGGTTGCCGGGAAAAGGCAGGGGGTGATAAAACCCGCCAGGATACCAGGCCACTACCTCATCCCATTTATAGGCGCCGTAATAGCTCTGGGGTATATCCAATTCATCAAAAATTTGGCCAATATTTTCTCCGTCCGCTCCGGACTGCCAAATCGAGGCTTTTTCTCCCTGCACCCGCACCCACATCAGGCTCCGGCCGCTCCCGGCCCACCAGGGATGGCAGTCGGAATATCCCGGCGTCCCGTCGCCGTCGCTGATTCTTCTCGCCCCGGAACCGTCCGGCTGCGCCAGCCAGATTGCAGACGACGGCCATTCCTCGGGCTGACTAATTTCCGGCGCAGATTTCGCCCGGCTTACCGCGATGAACGCTCCTTCCGGTGACCAGGCCGGGTCGCGGTCCACATAGCCCTCGGGAGTCACCGTCACCGCCAGGTCCGGCCTGTTAACAGGCATGATCGAGAGGCGCTTGTTGGACTGCGCTTCCCTGCCGCTGCCTTCAATATACGCCACAGAGTCACCATAACAATACCAGTCGACCCAGTCGGGGTAAGCAAGCATGGTTGCCAGCTGCCGGGGAGCTTCTCCATCTATTGAGGTTACATATAAACTTACCCCGTCGGCAGTCAAGGATGCAGAGGAAGGGTATTTAAAAAAGCTCAAGTCATGCCCGTTGGGAGAAAACTTGAGACCACCCGGATAAGAAGAAATTCACGGGGGATGTCCTGCCTCAGGTGAAAATTCCGGCTCCAAGGCCAGGATCGTTTCGGCTTCGCCTCCCCTGGCAGGCATAACCTTGATGGCGGGACTTTCTTTTACATTTGGATTTTCGGCCGCCGTCGTGTAAACCAGCCTGTCGCCGGCGGGTACCCAGCAGAAATTCACTATTTTTTCAGACGCTTCCTTCAATAAAAGCGGTTCCCCGGGACCTTTGTCGCCGACATCGGCCAGTTTGAATTCGCCGCTCCTTACACTTTCACCCGGTTTTACAATAAGGTAGGCGATGCTGTTCGCCGCAGGGGACCACCGGGCGTCCAGCACCTGCCCTCCCGGCTCCAGGCCGAAAACCCCTCCGCCATCGGCGCGAGCCACCCATAAAGAGTAATTTCTCGACCATTTTTCAGCCGGGTCATATTTGTAAAAGAGCAGCCATTGCCCGTCCGGGGACCAGGCGGGAGAACTGCTGCAGCCGTCGCCGGTCAAGCGCAACGGCTCCCTCCCGCTCTCCAGCACCCACAGGTCTCCCTGCTTGAGCACAGCCAGCCGGCCGGGAAATTCTGTATTTTCCGTTGCATGTAACGCAACCTGCACGCCTCCGGCAAGGTCTTTCGCCCCTAGTCCCGTCCCGCAACCGGCCAAGGATAGGGAACATATCATTACAAGCAAAAAAATCACCATTGTGCCATGCTTTTGAAATTCACCCATGCTTTTAACCCCCATGACCGATTTGCGCAATTAAAAGAAGTTTGCCATCCCCCTATTAGTAGGTATAACTTGCCCCAGAGCGGCAATAATAGCGCAAACTGCAAGATATGATAAAATAATGACAAAAACATACCTTAGTATCTCTAAAGCGACATCTTTTTCTGCTCTTAATAGCCTGTAAGCAAGATAAAACAAGCCGACTGCGACTGCAAATAAAATGATTAAGTATAACGACATCATTTCACCACATCCTTTAATAATTAAAAAATAACAGGCCAAATATGATAACCAGTCAATAGCAATTAAAAATCTTGCGGTTCGCCATAAGCAATCTTGCTGAACCCCCAACCGTTCCACTTCCAGAGGCCTGCATCCCTCTTAGCGGGATCGGTATAGTCTCCTTCCGTGACAATCAGCTCATTTTTGCCGTCACCGTCAAGATCTGCAAGGGCCGCCTCATAATTGGGCCGGTCCAGGTTGGATGACTGCCACACCGGTTTAAAGGAACCCGCGGCCGGTTTAAAGATAAATAGATGGTTCTTGACGTCCGGGTCGTCGCCGGCAATCCAGAAGGGCTTGTGCCGGCCGAAACTGCCTGACTTCCAGACCAGCATATTTAAATCAAATACACCGTCATTGTCAGCGTCACCCAGAAAAAAATCATCCACCCACCAGTCATCCTGCGACTCCCAGATAATTTGGGCGCCGGTCGCGACCTTTAATTTCCCGTCCTGCAAGGTATAGTCTTCGCAGGCGCCGTCCTGATCCAGGTCAAATTGCAGGTTTTTCGCCAGCCTGCACTCCAGCAAAGGTTTCCGGGCATAGCATACATACCGCTTGGTTTCCCTGAAAACCCGGCTTTCCTGATCCCAAGCCGGGATAGCTGTATCTTCCAATCTTAATCCGGTATTTTCCAAAGCCATTTCAGCCTCTTCACCTTCCAAAGCTTGCGGCTGGTCCTGGTCATTGATGAAAACGGGCAGTAATTCAAACTTCTCCACACCTTCGGGGGTGATGAATATTTTAGCCGCCAGCCCAACACGGGTAGCCCGAGACCACTTTTGATCGAAAACGAAATTGCCCAGGCTGTAAAAGATGTATTTTCCTTTGTATTTCTCTATTTTCTGTACCACATGGGGGTGATGCCCCAGGACGAGATCCGCCCCGGCGTCAACAGCCAGGCGGGCCAACCTGGTTTGCGCCAGGTCCGGCCGGGTCTCGTATTCCGTACCGGCGTGCATGGACACCACCACAAAATCCGCCTTTTCCCCGGCATAACGCACGGCCGCCCTCATCTTTTCCTGGTTGAGAAAGGCAACGCCGGGATGATCTGACCGGGCCGGATAGGAATCCGGGACAATGGCCGGATCGGTAAAAGCAAGGAAAGCCACTCGCAGCCCTTTTACTTCGATAAACTCCGCGGCAAAGGCCTCTTCTTCCGTTTCCCCGGCGCCTGTATGCCCAATACCCGCGTTATTCAGATATCGTACAGTATCAAGCACGCCCTGGGAGCCAAAATCCGGCAAATGGTTGTTGGCCAGGGAAAGGACCGTGAAACCGGCGTCTTTCAGGGCTATTTCCACTCCCGGATCGGCGCGCAGGGTCATCTCCGGCATCATGATCTCCCTGCCCGGCGTGATCGGGTTCTCCAGGTTGCCGAATACAATATCGCCGCTCTTTAAGTATTTTTCAATTTGTAAAAAGGGGTGGCGCGGATCATCCCCGTGTTCTTTGATTTCTCCGGCCACGCCCCGGGAGAGCATAATATCCCCTACAGCCACCAGGCAGACCGGCTCCGTCCTGATTGGCAGCTTCAGCTTTTTCGCTTTAAAAGCCGCGAAATTTTCTTCCGGTGAGCTATTGCCCCAGGCTCCCGGCAGCAAATCTTTCTTGACCAGATAGCCCAGGCAGCCAAGCACAATGATTATGGTGATTATCAAAAACCTTTTCATTTACTGCGCAATGAAGTCGCTGGTCCAACCTGGCAGCGGGGGAGCCTGGCCGTCATTGATCATCTTGTGCCACTTGGAATCGGTCAAGCGGTCATTCAGTGACCAGGGAAATTCATAATAAGAATATACGCCGCCGATGGCGATCCTTAATTTGCCGTCCACCGGAACAACAGCATAGATCTCGAATACGTTGCCTGTCGCTTCTTCCAACACCTGTCCGCCGCCGGGATTGGTGGCCACGTCCGCCACCAGCGCGGCCGGCCGGTCAAATATCGCGGAGCGGTGGTCGATGCCCTCGTCACGCAGGGCCTCCAGCCAGAAGTGCTCCAACTGACCGCCATAAGAGCGGATTAAGTCATATTCCTCATCGGTCAAAGGGGTATTGGACAATTCCTTTTCTGAAATAGTTTTTAAGGCCAGGATCAGTTCCTCCATCCTTTCCAGGCTCTCCTTATCCCTGTCGTTCAAGAGCCCGCGCGCCTGCAAGCCGCCGGCGGTCATGTTCACCAGAGAGGCCAGGCGGGCGTAAACATCAGGGTTGGGCTCGACATAACCGCGGTCGTCAATAATCTCCCCGCCGCCTCCGGCCTCAGCGTAAACCGGCTTGGCGTAAAGAATGGTGTCATGCTTCAACTCCACCCAACTGCCCAGATAGGTATTGAGGTCTTTTCTTTCCCAGGCCTGATTGCGCATGAAGGAGGGATACCCCGCAGGTTTTTCCCAGGTCAGAGGCATAAGCGTATACAGCCAGTTCCAGTAGAGGTTTTCGGTCCAGGTCTCCTTGCTCAAATCCGCGGTATATGCTTTCATTTTGGCCATATTTTCCTGGTAGTTCCGGTAATCTGTCTCCCCTGTCGATTCTAAAATATCATAAGCCTGGGCTGAACCCATGGCGGCGGGAATATCCATCCCCCTGGGCAGCACCCTCATTTCACCCTGGCTGTTTTCCATGACTTCCGGGTAAAGCAGCCTCTGGAAAACAGAAGCGTCTAGGGTAAATCTCTGTCCCATGAACCGAAAGCCCTTGCTCTCTTTTTCCCGTTCAGCCGGCGATGTTGCGTCAATAACGGGCATGGAGTTTATGGACGGCGGCTCCAACTCCCCGGCAGCCGCTAAGAACTCGTTCCACTTCTCAGGACCGTCAACCACCGTCTGCAGACCGGCGTCCGTGCCGTATATTCTTTCAACCAGTTCTTTCAACTGATCATATGCGATATCGTCACTTTTACCGACAAAGAAGTTGGTGGTAGCATAGATCCTGTCCCACATCCGGCTGTTTTCCCCCTGGTTTAAGGCCAGGGTGATTAAGACAGCCGACTTTGTTTCGTATTCGTTTGTTACGCGAAAGGTCAGCCTGCCGTACCACATCATGGATTTAAAATAAGCTTTAAGCAAATCGGTCCTCTCGTAATGTCCCCTTGGTATGTATTGTGAGTAATCCTCCCGGAGAAGGTCGCCGGAATCACCGCTCACGCCTATGTTCATTAACGGTGAAACTGCAATGCCCTGGTGGTTTTCAATCAAGGCCAGCTCGTTTTCCACTTCACTCTTTACTACCACCGGCGCCGGCACGCCCGGGTCTAAAAGTTTCCCGGCCACTGCAAAAAAGCCGATATTTCTCCTGGCGGCGTTTTCCCAGTCAGTGTCCTTAAGAGCTTCGTACTGCTTTTGCGCCTGGGCAAGCATCGCTTTATTGAGTTCCTTCAGCTCCGGCGCGAGTCTTTCGGTTTCAACAACTCTCAGCAGGTGATCGAAGAATAAATGGTAGTTATGCAGCACCGAATCGGTGGTGACAAACAACGGCACCGGCTCGTAGCGGTTTCTTTCATAGAGTGAAAAAAATTCTTTTTCATAGCTGGTGGGAACCACCACAAAGCCGTTTTTGATTAAAAGGTCTGTGGCTGCCGGGGATAGGCGAAACATGTCTTTGTTGGTGATATTGCCCAGGTCACGGTCAACCTTGTAAGGTTTTACAGCCGGAGTTGCGTTTACCTCGACCTCTTCATAGGTGGCAAACTTGGAGGTGATCACACCCGGTGTTTGAGATGCTTTTCCCTGGTTGAAACAGCCGCTTACAGCGGTCAGGAACAGGAGCAAAACTAAACCGCATGGAATCAACAATAACCTTTTCATTGATCACACCTCATCTCTAATATTTACTTCGGGCGCCCAATCATCCCTTATGCCATAAACTGATAAATGCTCTTTCCTTTATATATATGTATATATATATTTTTGACGTTGCAGGGAACAGACAGGTTCATAAATAGTATTAGATAACCAGCCTGCTTGGACAAAATATTCAGTGAGTCAAGGCCCCCCCTGACTCACTGATCTAACTAAAACAGTTACCACTGTCAAATGGTTTTAAGAATCGTTTGTTACAGGTAACTTATCCCTAAAAACGCTTATGCGTTTTCATAGGATTATTCATTACCGGTCATGTGAAATCAGTTCATAACAACGCCGATCAAATTTTTTCTTTCACAGGCTTTGCATGTTCAAAGTATAATTCACCCATATAAGCAGGTATCGCAACTTCTTCTTTTCCCTCTATTTCAATCGAAATACCGGACTCTCTTAAAATATCGACAAGGCTTCCTCTCAACTCCAGTCTGCTCTTTAAAGCGGAGGCGTCGCCAATAGCGGAAATATGGTAAGGAGCTGATAATGGGGTCCCGTTGACGTTGATGTGGTTGCCGGCCAGTCGTATCTCGCTGATAGCCGTGATCCGCTGGCCATTTATGGCGACAGCTTCCGAGCCGGCGCTGTATAACTCGTTAACCATTTTTAAAAGCTGTTCGTCAGCGATAATGGGGACATCGGCGGCGCCAAGTCCGGCCTTCTCCATGCGGCTTTTCACAACCAGCTCAACTCCAGGCCCGGACACCGGTGATAAGCCGGCAAACCGTTTTATTTTGTCAAGTTCTCTTTCCAGCGCCTCATCCGCCTCTCTTTGTCCTATCCCGGCCTGCTCCAGTTTGGTCGATAGCTCCGAAATCTCCACCTGCAGCTTATACAAATCCTCTACCAGATTTTTTTTCTCCAGGGCTAATTCCTGTTCCCTGTCCCGGGGAACAACGTTATCGCCGGCGCTGCTGGTAGTACGAAATTGAACGCCCAGCATCATCCCCAGTACAATGGTTACAAAGCTGATAGAAAACATAAAAGCCCTGTTCAAATTAAGCCCTCTCTTTTACGCTATTCTAAAATTTATTGCGCCAAGCTGGTATCAGCATCCGCTTCAATAATATAATCTGTTTTGATGCTTCCGGAATAAGCGGGAATTGTAAGCTGCTCCAGCTTTTTAACTGAAAACTGGATGCCAAAAAACTGCAGGTACTCAGCCACCCCGCCCCTCATTTTCAAGGCGCCTTCCATTGTTTCAGGGCTGCCTATGGCGGTTATGACAAAAGGAGGAACAAGAGCTTTTTTGTTGATCCTGATGGCGGGACCACTGCAGACGATCTCGGTGCTGGCTACCAGGCGTTGACCATTTATCGCGATAGCCTCGGCCCCTGCCGCTTTGAGTTCGTTAACTACTTTTAATATGTCTTCATCATGTATGATATACAGGTTGGGATTGTCGGTGAGTTTCTGTGAGACATTGCTGTCTTTTAAGGTCACTTCCACGCCTTTGCCGGTAAGTTCGGTTAAACCGGAAAAAATTGTCGCGAGTTCCATTTCTGCTTTAATTTGAGTCGCAAGGGGTCCCGTGGACAAACTTTCAAGCTGCTCGCGCATCCTTGTTAATTGCGGTTGAAGAACATCGTGCTCCTTTTTTAGCTGGTCCACCTGTTCTGCTAATTCCTGCGTTCTCCGGATAGCTTCATTGTGCTGTATGTCCCTGGTCATGCGGAATTGCACAGCTAGAATTACTCCAATAGCAAGGCTTACCAGGGCCACCGACCAGTAGAAATTTTTTCTCTTCACTGCGCTCACCCGCTGCCCCCTTATCTTTGCCAACCTACAAGGATTATTCTTTTAGGAATTGAAGAATCCTTTGGTTTAGTAAAAAATAATACCGTCATACTCCAGCAGATCAAAGAATTCGACCCTGAAAGTATGACGGTTAAACAGCAAGGCAGGTTCACCAAAAACAACCAAAAAGTTCTATAAGGGTTATATTTTTTTATCCTCCCTAAAAACTATGACGGTATGAGAAGCAAACAGGTTCACCAAAAGTAACCAATAATGGATTATTCCGCCGAACTTATTCGACCCTTAGAGGGATAAGTCGTTTCTTTGTAGAATCTATAATTTTTTCTTTGTTATTTGCAATTACAATAGCAGGGTTTTTAATTTTTAACGAGATAAACGGGGCCTACACACATGCTTACTATTCCGCCCTGCTCTTTATACCCACATTTGCCGGTATCGTATATGGATTTTAGAGACAAAGAATATTTCGGCATTGGAAACAAAAGATGAGGGCTGTTCTAAACAAGAAAGTCCTCACCGTCTGATTAGATTATGCCCGACAACTGGTCGGCCAAAAAGATCTTTCATGTTCATTTTTTCTTGGGATTGCTCTTCATAAACTTGCGGTTATACTCGGAAACATACTTAACATATTGGTAATATAATTCAATAGCCTCTGATATGCTTTCAAAAACAATTGTATCATCAATACTTTCATAATCATGGACAATAATGTTTCTCTCCCCTGTGGATGGAGCGATCTCTTTTGCAAATATCTTTGGATAAAGTCCAATCTCTGCTGCTTCCAGAAAAGAGTTGAATGCATCCGCAGGGGGAGGTTTCCCGGCATCGACTATCGTGTGAGTGTTAATATCTACTGCTACATCTACAATGAGTTGAATTAAGCGCTCTACAGTCCGGCGATGCCGAAAATCGCTCCGGTACTCTTCTAATGTAATTTCTTTCATTTTCTCTAGCTCTATTAGATAGCCGGTCAGCTTCTGCAGCTTACGGTTGACAACTAAGGGATCAACCACCTTTTCCTCTCCTTTTAATTGCTTTCTGTAGATATTCTTCGGTTGCCCGATAAAAAATACGGGCATCATTATGTTCTCTCAAGGCACGGGAGCAGAAACCGGCGAATATTCCAGCTTCCTTTTGGTAAACCGGCTTACCGTTTCTGGCTACCTGAAATTTAAGTATAGGGGAAGCATGATTTAAAATGACCAGATCAATATTTCCTGTTCCAAGATAATTAATGAAATCCCGCAACATATGCCTTCTAGCACGGGAAACCTCGGGCGAACCTGATAACAAATCAGGCTTTTCAAGCCAGACCGCCAGGTCAAGATCACTTCCCTCGATTGCCTTTCCAGTAGCCTGTGAGCCAAAGAGTATGGCCATAGAAATACCGTGATCCTGACAAATTTTTTTAAAGCCAGGCCTATAGAGCGTATCCAAGTCCATTACTATCAATCGCTTTCTTTTGCTCCAAACTTAATACTAAAGTTATTATACCAGATCATGGAATTAATGGACAAGCGTTTGGCTAAATCAGCGAAGCGCCGCAACAGGGGTAAGTAAACTGTTTTCCACATACGCCTTCCGACCGACGCAGCGCTCCCCACCAATTTGACCAATGCATTGACAAAACCGGATAAGCTTCCCCCTGACCAGGCGGAAGATACATGAGCCTGCGTTGATCAGATACATACAGCACCCCTCCCCGGAAACCACAAGGATTACGCCCGTCCGCCAGCTTCAATAGCTGTCCCTTTCCAGAAAGATCCACTGACCAGATTTCATTATTTCCAGGTTCCTTCACTGTTGTAGCAAAGGCCCTGCTCAATGCGTTTTTCTCCTGGATCTTACCGGTAATAAGAAGCATACTGGCAAAATCCACGGATAACACTTCGGAGTTAACCTTGATTTGCATTTCAATGGGGAAAGTTTTTACCCAACTCAAAACCTTCCCCCGTTTTTTTTCATAATGGGCATAGAGCAAACAGGTTCACCAAAAACAGCCAATAATGGATTATTCCGCCGAACTTATTCGACCCTTAGAGGGATAAGTCGTTTCTTTGTAGAATCCATAATCAACAAGAAAAGGCAAACCCGTACGAAAGTCGGGGACGCAAAGCCATGGGTCTAAAGCCGCAGGGAGACTATGATCGCCAGGCTGCCGTCCGGATAAAGCAGCCTTCCCTGCCCGGAAAAGCCTAGGGAGGGGTTTTGGAATTTGAAAGAAGAAACAATTGTGCAAAAACTAAAAAACGGTGATATGCAAATTTTACGGCTGGTCTACGAGCTTTTCTATAAATCAGTCTATCAGGCAGCTTTTTTTATCACCAGCGACCCAAGCCTGGCTGAAGACGCCGTCCATGAAGTCTTTTTTAAACTTCCAAGCAGGATTGAACAGCTTGAAGACCCCTCAAAACTGGAAGCCTGGCTATGCCGTATGGCTTCCAACACGGCCAGGGATATCATCCGCCGCCACTCCAGGAGCGGTCTTTTCGCCGGGGCCAGGGATGTTTGCCCGGACAATCAGGCGGGCTCCCCGGAAACAACCCTACTGGCTAATGAAGATAAGACAACTATCAAACAGTATATCGAGCGCCTTCAACCAGATTATAAAATAGTTATTTATTTTAAATATTATCAGGACCTGAAAATTGAAGAAATAAGTAAAATCCTCGGTATACCGCTAGGTACTGTTAAATCCCGCCTGATTAGAGCAAGGGCGGAATTAAGGAAAATAATAGAGACGGAAAATCTTAATCGCCAAAATGTAAGCAGTTTACCAGACCGGAAAGGGGTGAAGTAGGCATGAAGCAGCCTTCCGGCATTGAATTGGAAAAACTAATTCAAGACAGCGTACGGGAAATGGTTGAATCGGCTGCTCCTCCCCCGCTGGAAGAATCCTGGGCGCGTTTTGAAAAAAAGCTGCACGAGCAGCAGTCCGATATCCTAAAGCATCCCGCAGGAAAAAGCAAAAATCTATTACCTATACGCCTGGCCATAGCGGCAGGTATTATGCTGCTATTAGCCGGAACCCTTTCCGTCTCTTTCCCAACAAAGGCCAGAGCGTTAGGCGTAAAAATAGTGAATATTGTTGAGACCCTGCTCAGCGGCACCCAGATGAATGTCAGGACTGAATACAAACATAATGAACCCGGCCAGACCCCGCCCGGTGAGGAAATCAGGGAAGTTGAGATTGGACAGGAAATTACCGTTTCAATAGATGAAGCAAGGGCAGTTTCTCCTTACCCCTTAGCGATTCCTGAATATTTGCCTCCCGGCTTTACCCTTGATACGGTCAAATTTCAGGAAATGGTAAAACCAATTGCAAAAGTTACGATGCGTTTTACCGGCTCTGATGCAAGTTACTTCTTGTTTACGCAGGTTAACTCACCCGGTGGATACGCCCAAGGGTACGGCTACGACCTGGAAGACACCACCGTAGAAGATTTTATTGCCGGGGAAAACAACGGCAAGCTTGTCACTTTTAAAAATAATTCGATAAAACTTTTTTGGATAAAACAGGGTGTAATTTATACGCTGGAGGGAGCTATCCCGAAAGAAGATGCCTTGAAAATAATCGAATCCATGTGAAAGGGCGCTTAACGCGCCCTTATTTAATTCGCATAAATATATCCGGAATAAGATGACGCCGACTCGTTATAACCATTTTCGGTCAAGCCATGCGTGGCCTTTGTCCTGTAATAATATCCTTTTGTCACCTGCAGATCTTTGGCCCCGGCTACATATGAGCCTGAATACCGCTCAAAGGGCCAACTCGCCATATCGACCCAATTGCTGCCGTCCCAGCGCTGTAGATACAGCCTGACCATGATGTAATCCACTGTCTGATAAGCCTGGGTGAAACCGTTAATATTCAGGTAACCGTCACCCGCATAATTTATGTCGCACCCCCAATCCTGCAGGTAAAGCAAGGACTCAATGCCTGCTTCTTTAAATGGCTCGTTTGCTCCCGGAGGCGCTTTAGTTTCGGGATCAGCAGCAAAGGCAACGCTGGTTGCCGCAAGTAAAACACCCACCAGCAGTACAAAAAAAGCACACTTCTTAAACCTCATCAAACCATTCTCCCCCCTTAAAACAATTTACTACATTAGTGACGTCTAAAAGTTTGTTTAGGATCCTTGTATAGAAAAAAATTTTTTTAATTTTTTTCCAATCTATGGATCCAAAAGCCGTTTTCATTCGTCTTAATGTGAATGCATTTTCCAGGCATGCAAAGCAATACGTTTGTAGGGGGTGTAAGCAGTGGTTTAGTTTTTTTCTCGATTAATATTAAAAACATCTTAAAAGGAAGGGGTAATTAAATAATGAAAAGAACTTTAATGCTGTTTTTTTTAATATTAATGTTTCTAATAATTTCTTTGCCCGCAGTTGCTGCTGAAACTAAAGACAAGAATACTGCAACTTTAAGTGCCAGCGAGGCGTTAGATCAACTTGAAGCAGATATGAATAGACCTACCGAAATCAGCATATTAGCGTCTAATCCAACACAGGTCAACATTGGGACAAATAAAACTTTCACTTGGGCTAACCACGGCGCGAGTATTTCTCCTGTGCCAGGTGGTTGTGCTGTTGGTTGGGGGTATGCAAATGAACCTGGTTGGGCTGCTCTCACGGCTTCTTGCGATTATAACATTTTTTAGTCTGTTTTTAATTTTCTTTAATGTTATTTGTAAATAGAATACCTTAAGTATGATGGAGAATAATCATGGTTATCGGCTGGGTTATTATTACATTTATCTTTTATATATTTATCTTCTTAATACCTCTAATATTTATAATAGTTGAGATGTTTTGCGTTTTCAAGGGGGATTCATTAGACTATATTGCTTTTATAATGCTGTTGTTGGCTACCATTTTGGGGGCAAAAATTTTTTTCCCCAGATTATCTGATTTGATAGCACTAGTTAAAGGAAAAACAAAAATTGTCGAGGGGAAAGTGATACACGTAAATTGGCCATATTGGATTAACGGTTTTTCTATAAACGTAGAAGGATATGATTTCTCCTTAAATACTCTATGCAAGCCAAAGATAGGAGTTTACTACCAAATAAAATACTTACCTTATACGAAATTTGTATTAGAGATTACCCCTCGTAAAGAATGAAGTAGAAGACGAGCTGGCCTTGATTGAAAACACCAGGGCATCGCAATCTCACAGCTTACGAACATAGATTATAATATTCCACCCTGGCTCGGGCAGACTTCATGCTCAAACTCTGTCCGACTCAATAGCCGGCAAAGCACCGGGCGCAGCTCAATCGGTATAGCGGCTATCTTCGTGTAGTGTCCTTTGATTTTCACCCGCTCGATAAAAATCAGGCAGCGGCACCAGTATATTTTTAGTGTTCAATTTTTTTGTTTGATCTCTACCTTGCAACCGTTATCCAAAGGGGTCCAGATTATAACTCCTCATCACTGATTGTCCTAACGGGAGGTTTCCTATATGCGCTACTCCGATTGAGCCCCAGCAACTCAGCCTGACGCTTTACCGTGATATTTTTATGGCCAAGCTCAACAAAGGCCTTACGGTCGTTTACGGTTGAGGATTTCGTCAGATTTTTTTTTAAGCCAGTCAACTTCATATGTTAACTGACCAACTTTACGCTCCAGTTCTGCCACATGTTGTTGCTCTTTTTCAAGAGCCTTTTCGGCTTCTGAGAGGCCTTTCTTGAACACCTCCGAAGCTCGGTCTACAAATTCCTGCTTCCAGCGATTGACCATCACAGGATGAATGCCATATTTAGACGCTATCTCATTGACAGTGGCTTCTTCCCGGAGAACTTCCAGGACTACCTTGGCTTTAAACTCGGCTGAATACTGATTACGCTTTTTCATGCTCCCATTGTAACTTATTTTTCTTATCCTGTGTCTCACCTCTTGGGAGCATTATAGTTTGTTCTGCTCCCAAATTAATAATTTAATAACTTTTTAATTAAGAAAATTATTTAAAGAATATCGAAGTATATTAAGAGGGTCGTGTTTTATTTTGCCTAAAAAGTTAATTATATTTTTAATAGTTATGGTGGCTGGAGGTATATGGGTTGGATTAGAAAAACTACCAATTAATATTTCAGACCAATTACTAACGGAATTGGCAATTGACTACTTAACAAAGAACAACTCACCAGGAACTGCTCTTAGCATAAGATACAACCTTAAGATTGAAAAGCTTGCCGAGTCACCAATTGGAAGGGGGGGAATAATATATGCACGTACCCAACTTGATGCAGTTACTAGTAATCTCTATCTAGTATCAAATCGGATTAATCCTTCGATTAAGGAAGTAATTAGTTGTCGTCCTCATCAAAATTCAGCAACCCCCATAATAGCCACTGCTCAAAAAATTTTTTTTAACAATCAAGCATATATTATTCTATATGGTGACGTATACTCTGATTTTATGAATCCAGACCAAACTGAATCTTCTCGAATTAGTATAGAACCGGCAAAACTTGAGGTAACAACAATTGACGGGAGGAAGAAAATTATTAATCTAGAGAACATAAATAATTTTATTATGGTAATTCAAGGTGATACAAAGGTGACAGAACTGGATCTCTTTGGATATAAGGATAATTTTATTGGAAATACAAAAAATGGATACAGAATTGATTTCGAGCAGTATTAAAACCCAGCGTAAAATGTCAACCTCAATAGTTATCTGTCCGATATCCATTACTGGAATGTTAGGACAATAAATGATTCTAGTGGTATGAAGAGATTGCGGGAAATTGTGTTTTTGATGTTGGTGATTGTTTTTTTTGAAGTAGTTTGTGCCATTTATGCGGTGCCGGCAGGTCCGAAAGCGCTGACGAAAATCTAATTCCGAAAAAGTTTGTCAAAATCAGGCATTATGGGCTCCTGGTCAACCGGAACAAAAAAACCAAACTTAAGCTGTGCAGAAAGCTAACCGGCAGCCCTGTTTACACACCCAAATTTGAAGGTCTCAAAACTATTGATATTCTTTGACTTCTTGCGGACAGGGATGTAACGGTTTATCCGGTATGCGGGGGAGGTAAAATCCCGACAGTGCACTCGTTATCCCCATGTGCTTCACCATGATACTGTATCTACTGGGTATATTACTTATTTGTGGGGAGGGGGCAGGTGGGCCTAAATCGAGGCAATTTGATGGAAAAAGTATCCACGATATGCAAAATACATGTTATATACGGGAAAAACCAAATCTCAAAGGCCATCGCTGGAATACGGGGGCTTATTTTGGCTATTACTTGAAAACGGGAAATATCTTTTTGCCATCGCTGGAATACTGAGCTATATTTTCTGAGTTACCAAGATCTACTACCCATTTTTCCCCATCGAAGATAACAGGATATTTCATCGTTAATGTCAGATCCTTTTCGCGTATTTCTACTATTGCGGTTGCATGTTTGTTGTCAACCTTCTGTACAGATTCAATCTGGTATCCCACAAAATTATCGATCTCATTGTCAAACTCATCGTCAAACAGTTGGCGGCGTACAGATAATGGTAGCGTATCAACACTATTGCTTACATACGCATTGAAATCTTTTTCCGATGCTGCATTTAAGAAGGCCTCAACCGCGTTACGGGCCGATTGTTCGACACGCTGTGAGACATAGGCTTGTATTGAAAAGAATAAACATATACAAATAGTAAATAGTGTTATTAACTCCCATTTAGAGTGACTAATTTTTAACATAACTCTCCTTCTTAATTTTAATGTTTTTTTATTGGTAATCTAAACAGAAATAATCCTTCAATTTGCTGCAGCTATGCGGTTTGAATATGTTAGATTATAGCTCTATTATTCCATCCGTTGGAAAAATGCTTTTACATTAAGACGATTGAAAACGGTTTTTGGTTCCCAAAATTATGAAAATTTTCCGTAAGAATGTCCCCAAACCTCAAGCTCAATCGTATTAATACAGTATTTAACAAACGATTCTTAAACCATTTGACAGTGGTAACTATTTTAGTTAGATCAGTGAGTCAGGGGGGCGCTTCCTTGACTCACTGAATGTTTTATTCAAGTAGGCCGGTTATCTAATATTATTTATGAACCTGTCTGTTACTTGCAAATCAAAAAAATATATATATTTCATTCAAAATGAAGTGCAGGAAGAAACCAAGAAAATATTGTCGAAAAAATATAAAAAGCAACAAGACCAAAAAGAAGCCATAGTAACTAAATATATCAGGGACATTAACCAGGGACAATATAGTCTGATCTTAAAATGCATAGACCAGGACGGAAATTATATATAGAACAGAAAGAGTTAAAGCCGCTTGCAAGATAATAAGACGTATTTGAACAGGCTGAAATTTTCGCAATTTTGAGTCTATGGCATTTGCTGTGCAAAAACTAGAGGAAAGAGCAATTGTTTAACTACCTGGGTGACAGCTTCGGAAATAGTTTGCATCCGGTAGGTCAGTTTCCGCCCATTTGCAGTAGATCATAAGGCATTTGCTCCAGGGGAACATCATTTACCTGTACCAGAAACCTTAGGCTTCGCTCCTCAAATGCCTTTCGATACCTGGATTCAAACAGGTATCGAAAGGCCACCGGGTCGCCGTACTGGATGAATTCCACTTGCCTGTCCTTTAAGGAAGACAGGAGGATTTCATCCAGCAGTAAATAATCCGGGTCCGCCACCAGCGAAAGCGGTGGCGCCGGTTACTGAAAATCCATCAGTACCTGATCGCGCCACGTGCTCAAAAGGGGTCACCTGTCCTTTATTACCTGACTAAAACCAAGTTTTTCAAAATTAAAATGACTGTCAAAGGCCAGTGCTTCATTGATATGCATGGCTTCCATTATTGCAAAACTCGTACAATCAGTGTAGGAAAACTCCTGATCGCTAAATTTGGCAAAGATCTCAAGTGCCCTGTCGTGATGATCCAAAGAGACAAAGATCATTTTGGCCGCCTTTTCCGTAAAAAGCTCGCGGGCCATTTCAGATGCGACGCGATGGTTTTTTAACCGGTACCTTACCAAGGTAATGGCCTCGTCAGCAACATAATCAGATGTAAAATATAAGACCTGACCCCGCATACTGGTAAAAAAATCAATGGCCGCCTGGTGGTGAGGATCACTTGAATCCTTTAGCGCATACCAGGCGCCAGTGTCAATGAATATTCGCCTCATTTATATAAAACCTCGTCATGGTGAACATTACCACCATCTCCAGCGACAGCACCCTTACTCATATCCACGGCTCCTTCAGCCTGGGCCAGTGAAATCTCTCTCTGCTTTTCCTCGATCAACTGCCGGATTACCTCAGATAAACTTATACCCTTCAATCTGGCAACTTCAGTTAAAAAACGGTGTTGTGATTCTTCAAGCATAATTTGTGTTCTTAACAGCATTGTATCATCCTCCCTAATGATGTAATTACATCATAACACAATGCAGCAGCCAGTCAATGATATGCTTATAAAATGAAATCGCCGTCTTCTTGCAGGAGGCTTTCCGGCAGACGCTGGCCAATGTCTACGATAGTTTGATAATCCTTATCCTTATCTCCCCAGGCCTTCTTAAAGCCGGCCCGGATGGCCTCGGTACGGAACTGCTTTAATTTCTTCTTGCTTTTCTTCATTTCTTCCATATAGAAAGCAAATTCGCGCACGCAGTTTCTCTAAGTCAACTTGTTTTTGGGATCCGGTACATACCAGCGGTACTTGGCTTTAGCCTGTGGCCTGGGGTCTTCTTTATCTAGCTCACGAAGATCTTTAAAGTTAGTGCTTAGGTAACTTTGGATTTGGCTGGGCACCGGACCGGTACCGTCGTACTGTATGAAGTTTTGCTGTAGTAATTCCGAAAGCTCCAGAGGCTTCTCATACTTTTGCCAGCAACTGATCTTTGTGGATGAAGCTCCTGGAAAGTCTGCGGCTTCTTGGTGAGCTGCTGTTTTAACCACTGCAGGGGGCGTCTGACATGGTAAACACCTTCGATTGTAGGGATTGCAAATATTTCCCTCATTCCTTACCCAGTATGAGCATACCGGTACCGTGGTTTACTTCCAGATACTCCCTGACTTCTTCACAACATTTCTTATATTTTTTGCCGCTTCCACAAGGGCAACGGTCATTACACCCCGCCTTTCCGAGCGTACGCCCCAGCCCGGTTTACAAAACTCTCTTCATTAAAGGGTTCCTTTTCTTTCAACGCTTTAAATATATAGGGTATCAGCAGAGAAGCTAAGGCTGCCCTGGCCGCATGACCGGAGAATCCTTCCTTTACCAATCTTTCCACCGTTTCCTTTGTTTCCGGTGGATTTTTATCCTGCAATTGTTTTTCCACAACAGCTTCCAATAAAACATGCAGTACCGGATTTATGCCGTTAATATCTATTGGAGACATTAACTTATACCGGTGCTCCGATAAGACTTTTAATTCCGGATGCTCGGATAAAATAACGTCAATATAACAGTCTTCTGTAAATTCCCTGGCAAGCAGACGCTAAATCTGTGGTTACTTCATTCTGCAATTCCTTCCCCCCAAGTGGTCTAATTTCCAAATTAATCTCGGCTGATTTATCTTTCCAACGTTTTGAGTCTGGCAACATGCTTCCAGCCTTTGCTGGTAATGTAACCGGGGACCGTGTAACATCCTGTCCCCGGCATTATTACAATATTTCACCCTGGCTCGGGCAGACTTCATGCTCAACCTCTGTCCGGCTCAACAGCCGGCAAAGCACCGGGCGCAGCTCAATCGGAATGGCGGCTATCTTCGTGCAGCGTCCTTTGATTTTCACCCGCCCGATAAATCAGGCAGCTGAATACTACGCGTCACGGGAGCTACGCGTGCGGAGTTTACAAATTCCGGCGCCCACCTGTAGTGTTCTTTGGGATAGGCTTTTTTCAAACCTTTATAATTGGCCTTCACAAGCTCTACGACACCTTTCCTGTTCCGGTAGGTCATAACAAGTCCCTTTTCCTGGAGAGCATCGATTACCTTGCCCAGACCCTCGTCATCAGCGTTGATATCGCCAAAGGTCATATGCAGACCCTGGTTTACCCTGTAGTCTTCGCCCAGTATAGCCAGGACATTTTCCTTGCTGAGTGTTAATTTCTTCTCAACAGGACCGGCCGTCGGTACCGGCACACCCAGCGTTTTGCTTATAACCCGGCGAGGCATCTGCATGTCTTTAGCCATCAGCTTGAGACCGCTTCTAAATACTACCAGCCTGCAGGCTTCCAGGGTCCCTCCTGCGATGAAATCCGTTTTGGCGACTTCAAAAATGTTTTGGATCGGGTAAAAAAACGGTTGACCCCGTCACCACCCATAACCTGTGTGGCGTCACAGCTTGACGCAAATGTGTTTTCAGCGCCAGCGGAAATCAGGGTTCTTTCAAAGCAGGTCTCCTGGCTCCGGCTATTTCTCCTTGCGTATTCCCAAAAACAGCCCACGAATGGACTGCTTTTGAGTATGCTATGTGATTTTATCAGAATTGACTTTTGGAATACCGCACCGTCACGATAACAATCTGTTTCTTGGCCGCGTCAACACGGTAGATCACGGTGAAGTTCTTGACGAAAAGCTGGCGATAGCCTTTATTGGCATACGCACCGTTTTTTCTTGGGGCGCCCCGCTGGGGCAGTTCCTCCAAACTGAAGATTGCTTCTTCTAGCGCGTCCAGCAGTTTTTGCGCCGTACTCGGCTCCAGCAGTATTTCGGCAATGTAGGCCTAGATGCCTTCCAAATCCCGATAGGCACGGGAAAGCAATTTTACGGCGTATTTATCCAAAGTGCCGCCTCTTTAATGTGGAGAGGGCTTTCCTCGCATCGAACAGCTGGCTGTCAGACGCATACTCGGCTTCGGCTTCCGCGATGGCGGTGTCAAGCTCCCGTTCTTCCAGCATGGCTTCGTAAGTTTCAATGCTCATAATTACCAGATCGCCATACCCGTTTTTTGTAATGAAAATCGGCTCTTTCTTGGCGTGGCAAATGTCCGAGATTTCGTTGGTATTTCTCAAATCCGTAATCGGTCTGATCTGCGGCACAGAGGCACCTCCTCTCTTGTACATAATTATAGCATTATTATATTCAAACACAAGACGGTACCGTTGCGTTTTCGTCTCTTGGAGCACTGTAAAGAATCCTATTGATAAAAGTGCGCTATCAAACTTGCAGCGGGCGTCAGGATGATCTGCCCTAATAACGTACCTAACAATTTTGTACCGATTAATAAAACAACCAGTGTTTTTACATCGCTGTATGGCCTATCCCCCCTAAATGCCTGATCAGTAATGATTGCGGCTTTGGGATCAACAACCAAGGTCAGTAAAATTGTAGCTACTCCGTTGATCATTCCTGAGGACGAAGAAGCCGCCAACTGATACTCTGGAGCAACAAGCGTTGCAGAATAGAAAGCGGCCAGCACCCCGACAGTGTAAATTGCTGTAAGCAATGTGTTAAAAATTAGTAACCTTTTAGGTATATCGTGCCACCGAATACTTTCAAATGTCTGTTTGGATGGCAATATACTGTTTTTGGCAATCAGCTTTATATTGTTGATACTGAGTCCCTGGATTACGAGTAAAGGTAGTGAGCCGGTTGACTCCAGCCTGGCTACTGCGGCGTGAAAAACCCTAAGAAATGTTGGGATCAGGATTATACCGGCCAATGTGCCGCCTGTCGAAGCAAATATTACTTTGCTTATTTCGTTAACCGGATCAACGCCTATTACAATACTTACGCCGATTAGCCCTCCAATTAGCGGGCCTTGCAGCATATTGGCTGTTCGCGAGATGAGCACAAAAACATTGAAAAGGGAGGTCGATAATGCAAACTGTCCGCTCTTAACTGCGCTTAGTCTAACCGAGTAAGAAAGTGTATCTATTAAGTGAATAATAAAAGTTAACGCTACTAAATTCCATAAATACCTCTCCACTCTTAAACTCCTATCCATGGTTTCTTTTCTAAAATTAATTCATATTTATATCCAGCTCGGCTAAAAATCAGGGGTTAGTACAATTCTATGCATCAAGCTCCCCCGGCGCGTTTCTTCATAAGCTTCTTTGATCCGGCTCATCGGTATGATCTTTATAAATGGCTCAATTTGGATTGTCCTGCTGAGCACCATGTCGAGGACTTCCGGGTAGTACTTGGGCAGGCAGGCCCAAGTGCCGGCAACATCGGCGTCAAGAGCCATCAGCCGGGATAGGGAGAGCTCGTTCTTATGCATCCCGTAGCCGGCGATCACCAGCTTGCCGATAAAAGGCAGTAGCTCCAGGGCTATTTCCTGCCCCTCCGCGACGCCTGTCCACTCTAAAATTTTCCAGCCGTAAAAGGGTGATATACCCTTGCTCATGCAGTAGGCGTTAAATTCGTTGCGCACGTCCTTGGCGGTCTTATTCAAACTACTGATGACGTGGGTGGCGCCAAATTTAAGCGCCCTCTTGAGCTTCGCCTGGTTACGGGCAATGCCGATGACCTCCTTTGCGCCCATCGCAGCGCAGATCTGGGTAGCGTAGATACCCGCGCCCCCTGTGGCGCCGACAACAATCACCAGGTCTCCCGGCTGCACATCCGCTCTTTTTACCGCCTGATAGGTAGAAGCGACAGCGTCGGCGACCACGGCGAGGTGCGAAAGTGGTATTCCATTTTTCTCCTTGATGTAGCACAAATCTGCTGAGGGCACAGCTATGTGGCTGGAGTTGCCGCCATAGATGCCCATAGTGTAGCCGGGTATCTTCGCCGATAAGCACCGGTTCTCCCGCCCGGCCTTGCAGATAGGACAGGTATTGTCCGGCATAACCGCAGGGACGATGACCTCTTTACCTATGAGATCGGTATCGCCGGCAACGATAGTGCCGCTAATTTCATGCCCTAATGTCCGTGGCGTCACCATCGGCATGCAGCCATAGAAGTATCTGATATCGGAGTGGCAGATGCCGCAGCCGGCTATTTCAACCAGTACCTCACCCGGTTTAAGTTCGGGAACGTCAATAGTGGCCCTCTCCATTTTACCAGGGGCTACCATCTGCCAGGTCTCAATTTTATTTGGCGCTTTCACCACTTCACTCCCACCTTCTAGCCTCAATTTCGAAGAAAGACATCAAACTTAGAGTTTATTGTTTTTCCATCTCTTTAAATGAAGTTATAGTTAGACAAAAAGAAGGCGAGGTAATAAAGTCGATAAGGAAAAAATCATCCGGTTGTTTTTCCAGTTCTTCAACAACGCTTTGAAACTCATCGATTAAGCGTTGTTTGGGGTATATGTCATTGAGTTTAAGATTGGTCAGAAGCTTCTTCTTTTTTATCTTGACATAAAAAGTCTTATTGTCCATTTAATACATCATCCCCTTTATTTAGTTCACTCATTCTCAACTAAAAAGTGTTACTTTTAATCGATTCTACAGTTTAACCAGAGCAAGCGCCCGTATAAAGACCTTATCCTTCTCTCTCCTACCTGCTTAATTGGTAAGCGGTAACCTCCTCAATGACCTCAGCTCCAGAATTGTTTTTGGCAATTTTAAAACGTTTAATGACTCTTGTTTCGGGATTCATTACCCACAGGTTCTCGCCGGATGAAGACAAGATATATGGGCCATTCTTGTATTCAACTTGAGATATTGGTGTTTCCGACGGGACAGAAACATTTATCACCGGCTGACCAAGATTTAATATGGATCGCAGCATAAAAGCGTTAGATATAATCATAATTATCAAGAGAATAATGATAAAATTATTTTTCATGTCCGCATGGTTCAAATTAAGCGCCTCAAATCCTGTAATTAACAGGTAAATTCAGCATAATTAGCAAATATCCTTGCAATATTTTATCAAAATTTTCATAAAAACAAATACCGAATGCGATTTATGCATTAACCTGCGGTCCAATTTACATCTTTGAACCGGCAGGCATGTTATTTTCCCTATAAAAATTTTTCTAAAATTTAACAGATACTTGACGATTATTATTTTGCCAGTTATAGTAATATCAACCGGTAAATAAGTATATTATTATTTAGGATGTAATACTATTTACAGGTGGATGACAGCAAAATACTGGAAGGAGGAAGGGCATATGTGGTCCAATCCATTCGTTATGGCAACATTTATATCCTGATGGTTAATAAGTAATTATGAAAGGAAGTTAATAAAATGCGCAAACCGGTATCACTGTTATTGATTGTCACTTTACTTGCAAGCGTTGCTGTTTTTTTATCAGCATGCCAGGGACAAACACCTCCGGCGGCGGAAAAAGAAGCGGAGGGTAAGCCGCTGACCATCGTCACGTCATTTTACCCTATGTACATAGCAACCATAAATATTACCAAAGACGTACCAGGGGTAAAAGTTATCAATATGACCAAACCCGTTACGGGATGCTTGCATGACTACCAGTTCACGCCGGAAGACCTGAAAACTCTCAGCGAAGCTCAAATATTCGTGATCAACGGCGCCGGTATGGAGGCATTTATGGATAAGGTAGTCAGTCAGCTACCGGAATTGAAAATTGTTGACGCTAGCAAAGACATACCACTGATAACAGGCGATGGTGAGGAAGGTGACAACCCTCATCTTTGGGTCAGCATATCGAATGCCATTCAACAAGAAAAGAATATTGGGATGCAACTCGCCACGCTTGACCCGGATCATGCCGACCAGTACAGCGCCAATGCCACAACTTACGTTGGAAAACTGGAAGAACTGCGAGCGAAGATGCACCAGGCTCTGGATGGTGTGGAGAAAAGGGACATCATCACTTTTCACGAAGCTTTCCCTTATTTTGCCAGCGAATTCAACTTAAACATCACCGCTGTGATCGAAAGGGAGCCTGGTTCCGAGCCCAGTGCCGCTGAATTGTCCGACACAATCCAAATCATTAAGAAATCCGGAATAAACGCTCTCTTCACAGAACCCCAGTATTCCGCAAGAGCCGCAGAAACCATCGCTAATGAAACCGGGGCAAAAGTGTTCATCCTGGACCCGGTAGTTTCAGGCCCCATGGAATTGGACGCATATTTAAATATCATGGAACGCAACATGAAAACCTTAGAAGAGGCCTTGAAATAAATGGCTTATAAATGCAATGGAAAATTATGTTGGGAGGAGGACTCCGGCGGGTTCTCCTTTCATTTTCCCAGATCAGAGGTTGTTGACGGACGAGGCGTAATAAAGGTGGGAGGCAATTGCGTATACTAACTGTTAATTTCAAAAAGATCGCATACTCTTTCTTTTTATTCCTGTTTTGCACATACCTTACCTGGCATCTACTCAATTTTTTTACTAAGACAATATATTTTAACTCCATGATGATTATAGAAAAAGTAAACATATCATGGTCAAATTTTTTAAATTTCAAGACAGTTTTTTTGAGTATTATTATTGAGGCTCTTCCATTTATTCTTATTGGTGTTCTTGTGTCGGCTTTTCTGCAAAACTTTGTATCTGAGGAGGCAATAAGCAAATTTTTGCCCCGAAACAGAATTCTAAACATCCTTCTGGCTTGCTTTATAGGAGTAATTTTTCCCGTTTGCGAATGCGGCATTGTACCTGTCGCCCGCAGACTGGTAAGCAAAGGCGTCCCTCTGTACAGCGCCATTACTTTTATGCTGGCAGCGCCGATCATTAACCCTGTAGTCGCTTCATCAACAGCGGTTGCGTTCAGCGGCAACCACCAAATGGTATGGTCCCGGCTGGAGTTGGCCTTTTTCGTTTCGTTCATCGCTGGATTGTTAATTAGTTGCCTGTATGATCAAAGCGCATTAAGAGCAGGTATGCTCCAAAACCACTGTGACTGTGGCTGCTCACACAATCATCATCACTCCGGCGCTGCTTTTTTGAATAAATTGATTAGCGCCTTCCCGATTGCCTGCGATGAGTTTTTTGACATGGGCAAATATCTGATTATGGGAGCCGCCCTGGCTGCAATTGCCCAAATTTTTTTATCACGTGACATTCTACTTCATATCGGACAGGATTCACTCTCCTCCATAGCGGCAATGATGTCTTTCGCCTTTGGAGTCTCTGTTTGCTCTTCGGCAGACGCCTTTATCGCAGCATCGTTTTCAGCAAACTTCACTGCCGGTTCACTACTGGCTTTTATGGTATTCGGACCTATAATCTTTTAATGCTGCTTCACGCCTTTAGAGCCCGTTTTGTGGTTTTGCTCGTCTCAATTGTTGTTCTGCTGGTTTTAGCCGGTACTTATCTGATCAATTATGTAACCTTTTTGGAGTGATGTAAATGAGAATCAACAAAGAGGGTTTTATTAGATCCCTAATCCTGTTGGGATTCAGCGCTTTACTGTTTTGGCTTATGAGAAGCAATAACATTATTTTCTATATTAACCCCCGCTATGAGCGGCTTACCGAAATAGCGGCAATTATAATATTTATTATGTTTCTGGCGCAGGCCGGCAGTTCATTGCGGCGATCAGCATTTGACCATAGCCGCTCCAATTTCAGCCAGGACATAATCAAACTTGCCTATCTCCCTTTCTTGCTCACTTTGGCAATGGCTTTTCTTCTGCCCAACAGCGCCCTGGACGCTAACCTGGCCGCCAATAAAGGAATGAACCTTAGCACGCAACCGGCAACAACCGTGCAATCAGGTTCAGCAAATACCACCTATGACTCTGCAGCGCCGATTGCTCCGCAAGCGCAAAGCCCTGCGCAGGAGCAAATCGATGAAATACGTAAGGCCGGCCTGATCAAGGTGACAGAAGAAAACTTTACTATTGTAAATAAAGAGACGTATATGTTCCCCGAACAATATGCCGGCAAGGAAATAACCATGCTGGGCTTTGTCTTTAAAGAACAGGGCATGCCGTCTAACCAGTTTGTGCTGGGCCGTTATATCATTACATGTTGTTCCGCCGACGCTTCATTGGGCGGGTTTTTATGCGAATATGGGAATACAGCCGATTTTAAAGAAGGCAGCTGGCTGATCATCAGGGGAATAATTAAAACAGGGAAATACAATGACAGTACTGTGCCCATAATTACAATCAATTCTTTTAGCCCAGCGCAAGAGCCGCAGAATCCATACATTTATCCTGTCTTTTATTAATCATGTTTAGCATATGGCTATACTACCACGCCGGCGTTATTTGACACAGAGTCATACCGACCGCCGCTGACGGACAGAAATACTTCTGCCATCCGCCATAACAGAACGTATTATTGACATTCTGAAGTTACACTGTCTAGACTATTGGCAAGCAATGTAAAGTAAACCTGGCTCTTGTAATCTCTGTTGGTAGATAAAAGAGAAAAACATATTTAAAGAAAAGGATATTTACTAAATCGCTAACCCGGCAACTAAGGAGTAGCCCCCCTAATGTTGCCTACTGGAAATAAGTCGGACTAAAATCTTGTTCTGAAAATCTATTCTCCTCTTAAATTTGCTTGGCGTTCCATAACGGAACTCGGTTAGCTGATTTATCTAGTATTTTTAGGACTTCATCACGTACATTTGAGATGTCTTCCTGCTCTTTGAGCTGAATAAACAATGAAGTGTAATCCGAAGACGGTGTTATAGAAGCCCGTTCTGGCCTTCTATTTCAAGGGCAATCAGTACTATGAATCGTTTAGCCCTTCTTTAAATTTATAATAAGTCACAATTCCTAAGCCATATAAAAATATTCCTATACCCAACATTTTAAAAGCATCTTGTGCATTTATTTCCGCCAATATTAATGTTAATACTCCTATCGCCATAAAATCAATGGACCGTTTCATATTTACTTTATCCTTTAAGGTTAATGCTGCTTTTATTGAGAAAATTACAGGAATTACTAACAATGCTTTGAAAAAAATGTTCATATTAACCTACCTTTACTTTAGATTTATAAACTGTAGTTGGTAACCAGACTGTTGATAAGTCTTGGCAAGCCGTTGGTGAATTAATAGCCGGGATTGACGACTCTGTAAAAATCTCTTCAACCAACCCAGCTTGCCTTAATCTGGTGGAACAATACTCCTTAATCTCCTCCATCTTAAGCCCATGCAAAATGTATTTAACCACCAGGCGTTACCGAAGAGGATTATTAATATTGAGCGTCAGTTTGCTGCGAATCAAAGGTTGGCCGGCTAGAATAAGAATAAATGGATTTTGAGAGTCCATTTTAAAGTTGAAAATGAGCCGCAGGTCGTCAGCATCGTGTGGTCTATGAAGTTTATCAAAAAGAACATGTTGTAAAAATCATTAGTATGTGGCTGCATTATGAATAGAATTAACCAACCTGGATTGTTATGCCCTATTTCGCCACATCAAACACCTTCTCAAGACCCGGTATCATCTCGGGAGGGTAGCCCTCCAGGTTTACCAGAGCAGGGCGGAAAGAAGACAGTGGTTCACCTTCCAGCCTAACAGCAAACAAGTTATTATTGTCCAAGAAAACACAGTCCTGCACACCCTTTAGATGTGATATACTTTGCCCGCTCTCACGATCAAAAATATCAACTGTAAAATACTCGGCTCCGCTCCCCTGCCCGCCCCAGTAGGCCACCTTTTTCCCGTCATCCGACCAGGCAAAGCCGCGCGGAGAGATATGCATCCTAAGTAAACGATCCTTCCCATCTCCGGCGGTTGATATGAGGTGAGGCCCATCGAGCCGCCCGTTATTGGTGTAAGCGATTGCCACCTCCCCACCATCGGGGGAAATGGACAGCAGCTTACCGTCAAGCGGCTCGTTTCTCAATGTCAATAATAAGTAGAAATACAACGGCTCCTTAAGAAGAAAGCGGCTTGCACCAGTATCTGAAAACCAGACGGCAGGCAAAGAATCACCGTTACTGCCGGTGGCAAAATATGCCAATGACTTGCCGCCATTAGACACGCTGGCGTAAGGCTGAAAAGTAACGGCTGATGGCAAGTACATTTCCAGTGGTGGGACCACCCACTTGCACTCACCGCTGACTAGGTTAACTACAGCAATATCAACACTACCGCTCTGCCCGCGCAATACTACAGCAAGAGCCGTTTTATCAGCAGACAGGTCGAAATGCAAGAAATTCCAGTCCTCTTTCAAAACCGGATAAGCTTCCCCCTGACCAGGCGGAAGATACATGAGCCTGCGTTGATCAGATACATACAGCACCCCTCCCCGGAAACCACAAGGATTACGCCCGTCCGCCAGCTTCAATAGCTGTCCCTTTCCAGAAAGATCCACTGACCAGATTTCATTATTTCCAGGTTCCTTCACTGTTGTAGCAAAGGCCCTGCTCAATGCGTTGTCCTCCTGGATCTTACCGGTAATAAGGAGCATACTGGCAAAATCCACGGATAACACTTCGGAGTTAACCTTGATTTGCATTTCAATGGGGAAAGTTTTTACCCAACTCAAAACCTTCCCCCATTTTTTTTCATAATGGGCATAGACCAAAACCATATTTTCTTTTCTTAGCGGCTTTTCCAGCATAGCAACATGCAGCCTGGCTGTTACCGGAAACTCCTGACCGCAATATTGAAATCCATCTGGAAAATCCAGGGAATTACGGCTTTCGTCCAGCGGAAATATACCCAACTGCATGAGTTTGTTAACAGCAATACCTTCTGTCCTTCCGTCCGAACCGGTAAGAAATTCTTCTTCCCCTAATGGCTTCCCAGCAAACCATCCTTTATCGAAGTCGTAAATGCCAATACCCGG
This sequence comes from Pelotomaculum schinkii, assembly GCF_004369205.1. Lineage (NCBI taxonomy): Bacteria > Bacillati > Bacillota > Clostridia > Eubacteriales > Desulfotomaculaceae > Pelotomaculum > Pelotomaculum schinkii. Next base: position 1,355,934 of record NZ_QFGA01000001.1, read on the forward strand.
CCCGTCTAAGTACGGATATACAAAATAAAAGTAATTTTCCTCAGCGCATAACGGTTTTCCTGAATGATTATTTAGCTGTATGCTTAAATAAAAGGGGGTTAAAACATTAGGATCATTCCCTTTTTCTTGCAGGATTCCGGTCAACTCTATGCCTTCTGGTTTTATAGTTGGTTCGAGAGAAAGCCACATCCAAAAAATGCAAATAACAATGATACCGCTTATTGCTATTATAAATACTTTCTTCTTCTTCAAAATTTCACCTCGCTTGCTTTACCGAAAGAAGATGCTTTGAAAATAATCGAATCCATATGGAAAAGGCGCCTAATTTATGTCGTACCCCCAATCCTGCAGATAAAGCAAGGACTCAATGCCTGCTTCTTTGAATGGCTCGTTTGCTCCCGGAGGAGCTTTAGTTTCGGGAGCAGCTGCAAAGGCAACGCTGGTTGCCGCAAGTAAAACAACCACCAGCGGTACAAAAAAAGAACACTTCTTAAACCTCATCAAACCGATCTACCCCTTTAAAAAAATTCACTACATTAGTGACGTCTAGGAATTTGTTTAGGATCCTTTTTTTAGAAAATTTTTAAAAGATATTTTTCTAATTTATGGATCCTAAAGCCGTGAAGGGTTGTGGCATCCATGCCAATCTTGACCTTGTCGGCGGGTAAGGCATCAGCTGCATCAACCACTTTTTCAACAAATCTTTCCGTCCCGGGGAGGTCGTTGGAGACCGTGAATCGACAGACATCTTTGCCGGTGTCATCAAGGATTTTAAAAATAAATATGACCAACTGGAAATTATACCGTTGGTCATATCATACAAGGAGTGAATTTTATGGTAAAACTAAAAAGAAATCTTTGCAGTCTACTAATAACCGTCCTTTTGTTGGGAGTAGTAACTATTCCGCAGCTGCTGCAGAGAATAAGTCCGATATATCAATAAAGATAACCAATGTTGAAAAATCAGGTACCCAAGAGATTCGTCAACTAATTTTTTAAACAATGCGGTGTTCGACAACAGCAATCGAAAAGATGGCAAATCTGTGACTTTCTATACTATTTTATGAGGCAGTTTTTAACCTTGTCTTTAATAAACCTGCCGTCCTGGACCAGTTCCTCGGCGACAAAAACAAAGGTGAGAAAATCCTTGATTCCCGCCAGTTCCATGGTCTTGTTGATATCTTCGGCGCTGCCCAGTTTTCTTACGGCTTCATAGAGAGACTCCTTCTTGGCGTCGATAAATACCCCCGTTTCTTCGAGGTATTTGCCGGTACGGCAGATCGTGCCCTCCATATTTTTAAAATACCCGAGCGCAATCAGCTCATCAATATCCTCGTCACCTTCGCCGGCCAGCAGCAGGCGCTTAAACATCTTTTCTTCCAAGGTGTTCACCCTTTCCCCGAAGACAAATTTTTACTCTTATTCTACAGTTATATTCGCCTGTTCCACCTTATTCCCTTTCGCACTGTTAAATTTTGGCGAAAACAGGTAAATTTCTGCCTTGAACCATTTCGAGGCAGTCCTGTACGTAATTCCGTTTTTGCCCTTCGTGGAAACTTTGTCCCTAAAAGGAAGTAAATTTCTACATTTTAATTAACAGTTTTAAGCCCCCTGACCTCCATAATCCGGCTGTGCAGCCTTTCCACCTGCAGGCAGAATATTTCCAGTCTGGCCTCGATGACCTGGGGAAATGCGTTCCCGTCTGTCTCCACAGCCAAAAACGGCAGTGTCGGGTACTGCTCCATAACCCTGGCCACCAGGTTTTTGTCTGTCGCGATTTCGGGTTTATGCTCATCCATTCTGGCGCCGATTATTGCTTCGGCGATCCTGCTGGGCATGCAGCCAAACGGCCCGATGGAAATAACCCCGGCCACCTCTTCCACAATTTCCGTGATGGCGGTACCTACGGTCAGAATTGTCTCCACCGTCAGGCTCGGGCTGACCAGGCCGGCGGCGTTTTTGATAATCTTGTCGACATCGACCAGGTGGGCCTCGTAGAAGCCGGACCGGGCAAAGATACCTTTGATGGTACGCTCAAAAGAATTTTTAAAAAACCCCTCGATGTAGCTGCCGATAAGCTCTTTCTTACTGACATTGCCGCTCTTGTTGGTCTTGACCATGTAATCACAGTAATAAATCCATTCAGTTATCGGGGCTGCTTTGAGAATTATACCCTGCTTGGCCAGCCTCTCCACCAGGTACTGCCTGGAGAAAGCGTCCCTCCTGACGTAAATCTCACCGACCAGGGCCGCTTTGGGAGTCTCCTCCATGGATTGCACTCTTTCAATGGCACTGAGAGCGCGGGCTGCCCGCCTCAGCGTTTCCTTTACACCCTTCCAGCTGTCTTTCTCAACGCTTTCAATTATTTGATCGCATACTTTATTGAAAACAGTCAGAGCCTTTTCCTTATCCCTGGCAATGGTCAGTACCGCGCTGTAGATATCGTCCAAAACGTCTGATATGATTACCGCCTGAAAGGCCCTGGCGGAAAAGTCCGTCCCCAGGCCGGCGTAACTGTTGTCACAGGTGAGCGTTATCTGGGTTACATCTTTAAGCCGCAGCTTTTCTATCAGGCTTTTAATGAGGATGTTATATTGTCCAAACCGGCAGGGTCCATTGGAAGTCGGCATGAAGTAAACCAGGATTTCCTCTTCATTCTCCCTGCTGTCGATATAGTTGATCAGGCTGCCGACGGTCAGGATCAGGGGCAGGCACTCCTTGCAGGAGGCGTACCCTTTACCGGTTTTCGACTCCCTGGAGGCCGGCGCCGCGGCTGCTGTGGCCCTGACGCCCAAGCGCCTTAAGGTGGCGGCCAAAAGTTTTGATCCCAAATCTCCCATGGACGGGATGACCACATGGACCCTGGGGTGGGTTAAGGGGTACCTGTTTCCACACGAATCAACCACCAGGGTCTGCCCGCATTCCATAACGATCACCGCCGGGCGAAATTCTTTTGTGCGCTCCAGCATGCTGTCGCGGTTGATTTCAATATAGCTCCTGACCACGTCCAAAAAGGCCTCAACCCTTGTGTCCAGCCCGGCGTCCGCCGAGTGGCTGTCCAGTTCCAGCGTCAGTGAAGGCTTTTGCCCCATAATGTTTCTGAAGAAAGTTACGATAAAGGAATCCGGGCCGCAGCTGAAGTTGGTAATATAGGTGGCAAACAGCTGCGGGTGTCGTTTGACAAGCCTGGCGCCTTTTAGAATGGTCTGTCCCAGCGCCCAGAACATGTCTTCAAAGGGCTCCTCACCTCCAAAGGGCAGGAAATCGTGGGGGATTACCTGGTAACCCCTGGTGGCAAACTTCTGCGGAATACCCATATTGGCCTTTCTGGTAAAGGCGTTGTAAGGCCTGCCGAACAGTACCACCGCGGTTTCCTCCGGGCGCTGTTCCAGTTCGGCCAGGAAGCTCCTGCCGGTTTCACGGCATTCATGATGAAAGTCCTCTTGAGCCTGGACAGCCAGGGTAAAAGCTTCCTTGGAAAATTTGGCCGGGATACCCAGCTGCCTTCCCACAGCCACGAACGCATTAAGCTCCTGCCGGTAGCCCTTGTCAAATTTAAGCACGGGGCACAATAGTATTTGGTTTGTCAACTCTTCAAAAGCAGCTTTGAGGTAATATGGCTCCGCCTGGACAAACGGGCAGGTAACCCTGTTGTCAATCCCGTTCTCCACCGGCATGGAACCCACATGAGGCAGGAATACGATGTCCGGGCCGGCATTGATTGAAGCGGCCAGCGCCCCGTGCGCAATCTCTACGGGGTAGCAAAATTCCGCGCCCCTTCTCTCCATACCTGCGGCGTCGATCTCTTTACTTAACACCACCTCAAAGCCCAATGCGTAAAAAAAGTTATAGTAAAGCGGGAACAGCGTGTTGACCAGCAGCGACCGGTTGATAGACACAGTCTTACCGTTGGGGGGCAAGAGGCGCCGGCCCCGCTCCAGACTGTACTTTTCAAATACCAGCTTTTCACGCAAGCTGACAAGGTCGAGTCTACCTGCGTCAGGGTTCTTCCGGTCACTGATCAGGTTGACGTACTTATTGCATGCCCCCCCGAAGGGATACATTTTTTCTTTAATGCGGATCATGCTGATCACACATTTGCGGTCGCATTTTTCCCTGCCGCCGTTGCAGGTAAAAGGCTTGGCGTAGGTAACCTCGCGCTCCGCCAGTTCCTCCAGATCAAACTCCGCCGGCTGCAAAAGGCCCAGCGCCAGCTTATTTTTTACTTCCAGGGCCACACCGAAAGCCCCCATGAGCCCCGGCTCGGGGGGCACGATAATCTCCTTGCCGGTGAGAGCCGCCATGGCCACCGGGACGGCCCGGTTGTAGCAGACCCCTCCCTGCATGAACACCTTCTGGCCAACCGTACGGTTGCCTTTAACCCGGTTGTTGTAATTCATGCATATAGAATAAACGAGCCCCGCCGCCAGGTCCTCGATGGCCGCTCCTTCCTGGATGGCGCTCTTGATGTCGCTGCTGATAAACGCGGCGCACTGGTCGCTGAAGTTAAGCGGCCGCTCGCTCTTAAGGGCCACCCCGCCGATTTCCCCGGTGTCTATATCCAGGGACTCCCTTGCCGCCTCTTCCAGGAATGAGCCGGTACCGGCGGAACAGGCTTCGTTCATGGCATAGTCGGAGGCGACACCGTTGGTAATATAGGTGTACTTGGCGTCCTGCCCGCCTATTTCAAAGATGGTGTCCACCTGGGGATCAAAAAAGACGGCGGCCGTGGCATGGGCAATGATTTCATTGATCACGGCCGGGGTCAGCGCGTGCAGACCTGCAATCTGCCTGCCCGAGCCGGTTACGCCCAGACCGGTGATACGCACCGGCGCGTCCAGCCGGTGGTAAACCTCCCGGTAGCAGTTGCGGGAAGCCTTAACCGGGTCCCCGTTGGTGCGAAGATAGCAGCTGGCCAGGATGGCGTTATCGTCAGACCTCATAACCACCGCTTTGGTTGTGGTGGATCCCACGTCAAGACCTACGATACAATCATCCCCTGATCGAGCCTGTTGGCGGATAGCCTCCTTGAAGGTAACTTTAGGCAGAAAATCTCTGATTGCAGGCAGGCGGGAAAAAGACCCTTCACTGCCGCTAAACAGTTCTTCCGGATCGTGAATTGGTTTGGTTGTGGCCTCCAACGCCCACAGGGCCGCCCCCAGGGCTTCAAAACACCTGGCATGCTCCGGTATGTAAAGCCGGGGGATATCTTTACGCAGGAAATGAATCATAGCCGTGTTGGAAGAAGCTCCCCCAACGACCATGACTCTCTCATGCCCGGTTTTCTTCAACAGTTCAGTTACCTTAAGCGCCATCATCTCGCAGAGCCCCGCGGTTACCCGCTCTTTTGGCGCGCCTTTGTTCAGGGCGTGGGTGCAGTCGCTCTTGCAGAATACCGAACACCGCCCGGCAACCTTATACGGGTTTTCCAGGTCTGGGATAGAAACCGCTTCCTCGACGCTCAAGTCCATCCTCTTAATCTGCTGCAAAAAAAACTCACCGGTTCCGGAAGCGCACTTGTTGCCGGTAAATACATCGACGACCCGGCCTGTGCCGTCCAGCTTGTAGGCCATGAAGGTTTCCCCACCGGCGCTGACAATGACGTCTGCTTCCTGACCGGAATTATGGAGGTAGCGGTAGGCGTATTCAACCGCTTCCGGTTCCGAAAGAGAGGATACGTTCAGCTTTTTTCGCAGTTTTCGCCCGGTCACGGCGATTCTATCGACCGATTGAAATAAATCCCGGTCGACCAAGCGCAAGATGGCTCCGTGCGGATTCCCTTCGTGCGGTGTCGTCTTCGTATCCAGGATCTTGATCTGGTTTGCTGCGTTATTGTCCAGCAAGACCAAACTGATGGTGGAAGCCCCTATACACAAACCCAGTGTTCTCAACCGGTTCACTCCTAGCTTTATCCTTAAAAGTAGATTTTTCTTTAACCACCTAATTATACCGCAGGTGGCGCCAGTATTGTAAATAGCTTTCAGAAAGACTTAAAAGCCCCTTTAAAACTTAGTCAATTTGGAATTATTTCCATTATTAAAATAATAATACCTGCCGCCCCGGATTGGCAAGACGGCAGGTATTTTGTTCTGCGTCACTAGGACTTCCCTATCCAGGTCATTCCTGAGACACTTTCAGAAATCTGTCTCCGGTATTTAATCCATATAATGCCTTCGTCATCCTTGGGCTGATAACAGCATGCCGAACACAAATACACACAAAAAAAGTACCTCTGGGGAAAATGTTAATGGTTAACATGCAAATAAACTATTGATAGCACATTTTTTTCTGGTATAATTATGTAGTGATTGGTTTAGTCCTTTTCTAGAGAGGGTTGAAGCCACGAATACTAGAGATAAAAAAACAAGTCCGAGAACTGGCCATTCAAGGACTTGCAGCTGAAATCAGCCCATGTGTTTGTGCAAAATCATGATATCCCAAATAACACTCCAATGCAATGGTATTTGTGGTTTGGCTGGTGGATGCGCTTTATCTCGGAAAGGAGAGCCTATGACACATCAACCAAACCGCACGTTGCTGAACGAACCTTTTGATGAGTTAAAGATACTGGCAGTCTGGAGCAAAGCAACCATCATCCCCAAACACAACCAAAACGAGCTTAGGAAAGACCAGTGCGGCGTGTGGATAAAATTCACCGATTACGGCAACCTCAACTCTGAATACGGCTGGGAAATCGACCATGTGCAGCCGGTAGCCAAAGGCGGAACAGATGAACTAAAAAACCTCCAGCCGCTGCATTGGCGCAACAACCGGGGCAAAGGCGACGACTGGCCGGATTGGACGTGTTCTTTTCAATCAGGGAAATAGACAGTATAAAGAAGCTATTAATATTGCAGAGAAATAGCAAGTCATCAAGACGTCAAGCTGGTGAATCACGGCGCAGCGTCGACTAAGACAAAAAGGCCGCGCCACGGTAATAATCCGTTCCCGCCAAAAGGTTAATTTGTTTAAATGCCAAAGCCATTCTCCCCAATGGAAGCGGCTTTGGCATACTTTTTTTGGGCGGCCTGTATACATTTATTCTCCCGGTCGCCGGTTGAAAGGGAGTGAAAAATGACCGCATTCAAAGATGTTAAGCTCGGAAAAATTGCCGACATATTAAACGGTATTCCTGATTCCAAGCAGCTTGAGTCGGCAAACAAAGCAAATATGATAACATACAACTTTATTCAGCCCAATCATCTGGGGATTTTCAATAATATACAAAGTGTCTCGGAAATCAAAAGGACAACTCCCGTTGATGAGAACTACTTCATTCGGAAAAACGATATTTTGCTTAAACGCCTTAATCCGGACGCAGCAACGCTAATAAATGAGGATATATCAAATACAACCTTTTCGAGCAACCTCTTTGTTATCCGGGTGTTCAAGGACTATTGCCCTTCCTACATAGCCTGCTTACTGGAAAACCATGGCATCACCTGGCTAAACGGTAATATTGTCGGTTCCATTGCGCCTATTAAGTCGATATCAATCAAAGCATTAGCTGAGTTGGATATACCTGTCATAGAGTATAAAAAACAAGAAGCAATTGGTCAGATGTGGCTGCTATGCAAAAAGCGAAAACAGCTGATGATCAACTTGATTGCTGAAGATCAAAGGCTTATGGCTGCCGCCATAAAAAATATTACAGAAAAAAATGTCCGGGGGGGACAGAATGATGGCGACTACCAGAAAAGATATTGAGGCCGCCCTTTGGAGAGGCGCGAATACATTCAGGGGAGCTATAGACGCGGCTAATTATAAAGATTACATATTGCCGATGCTGTTTGTTAAATATCTTAGCGACACATATTTAGAAAAGGTCGATAACTTAAAAAAAGCATACGAAAACCCCGTGAGGCTGCAAAGGGCCATCGACAGACTCCCGTTTGTGATCAAGGAAAAGCACAGTTTCGACTGGCTCTATGACAACAGATATAGCGATAATCTGGGGGAACTCATCAATGTGGCTTTACGCGGCATAGAAGATGATAATCCCTCATTATTTGCCGGGGTATTCAGAAGTATAGACTTTAATAGTGAAGCTATGTTGGGCAATCACAAGCAAAAAAATACTCGCTTGAGGGAGCTTTTGGAGGATTTTGAGTCCCTTGATTTACGCCCTTCATCTATCCAGCCGGAGGAAGGCAAGGTCCCCGCAGATACCATAGGCGACGCCTACGAATATATGATCGGCGAATTTGCCGGCCAGGCCGGGAAAAAAGCCGGCTCCTTCTTCACACCGTCCGAAGTGTCGGAACTAATGGCGCGTATTGTTGATCCCAAAATAAGCGATACCATGTACGACCCCACCTGCGGCTCCGGCTCCCTGCTCATCAAGACCGGAAAGACCGCCCAGGCCAAGGAAAACAACGCGATCAAAAAACTTACCTTATATGGTCAAGAAATGAATGGATCATCGTGGTCCATGGCGAAAATGAACATGTTTCTCCATGATATTCTGGACGCCAAGATCCTGTGGGGCGATACCCTGGCCAATCCCCTGCACCTGGATTCTGACGGCAATCTTATGCAGTTCGATGTCATTGTGGCCAACATGCCTTTTTCCCAGGACAAATGGGCGGCTGGTTTTAACACCGGCGGGGCAATGAACGGCAAAGGCAAAGAATTCAAGATGGAAGCGTCCCTTGATAAATATCATCGCTTTGATTGGGGCGTACCGCCTGCCAGTAAAGGGGACTGGGCTTTTTTGCTGCATATGATAGCCAGCCTCAAAAGCGGCGGCAGGATTGCCGCGGTAGCTCCCCATGGCGTTTTGTTCAGAGGCGCTTCGGAAGGCCGGATCAGGCAAAACGTCATCGAAAAAAATCTGCTGGACGCGGTTATCGGGCTGCCTGCCAACTTGTTTTACGGTACCAGTATTCCGGCCTGCATCATAGTTTTCAAGAAAAACCGCAATCGTGACGATGTGCTTTTCATTGACGCTTCCGGCAAGGATGAAAATGGCGTCCTCCGCTATAGAAAAGATAAGAACCAAAACCGTCTCGAGCCAAAGCACATCGAGGATATCGTAAACGCCTATAAAAACAGGACAGATATTGATAAATTTGCCCGCGTGGCAACCCTTGATGAGATAAAAGCCAATGGCTACAACTTGAATATTCCACGCTATGTTGATACTTTTGCAGAAGAAGCCCTGGTGGATATTGAAGAGGTAAAAACAAATATTGCAAATATCCAAAAGGAACTTGCCGAAGTTGAAACACAGATGGCCAAATATCTAAAGGAGTTGGGATTGTGAGTAATTCAAAAAATAACACAATGGCGAAATTTTGTAAGCGTAATTGAAAAAACAGTGGAATCCTGTGCCAAAAGTGGTATTAACGTCGATGATCATTTTGCTAACGTCAGCAAAATGATCGATCTCGCAAAAGGCGCCAAACGTGAGATTGAGTATATTGGGCTTTCGCGCTATGCCTGTTATTTAATTGTGCAAAATGCTGATCCAACACTGGATGAAAATACAAAAGTCTCGCAATTAGAGAGAAAATCAGCTAACATAATATAGGAAGAACTCCAAATTCAGTGACGGCATGAATCAAAGGAGACGGTTATGCAAAGCGGCAACAAGCATTCTATCATAAGGAGGCATTACGCAAGTTATCCGGACGACTGGATCATAACTGAATTGGGTGAGTTGCTCGAAAGGGTGGTAAAGCCCGTAGAAGTCATTCCTGATCATGAATACCGGGAAATTGGTATCCGTTCTCATGGAAAAGGTCTGTTTCATAAAGAACCCGTTACAGGAAGCGGCCTGGGGAATAAATCCGTTTTTTGGGTTGAGGTGGACTGTTTAATTATTAATATTGTTTTTGCCTGGGAGCAAGCCGTAGGAATTACTACAACCCATGAAAAAGGAATGATTGCTTCGCACAGATTCCCAATGTGGCAGTCAAAAGGAAATGTGGAGTTACACTATTTACTGAGGTTTTTTTTGACACCGTTCGGCAGGCATCTTCTTGAATTGGCCTCACCTGGTGGAGCAGGGAGAAATAAGACGCTCGTCCAGGACGAATTCAATAAAACCCTGGTCTGTATACCTTCAAATATTAAAGAACAACAAAAAATTGTTAAAATCCTCTCAACCTGGGATAACGCCATCGAATTAAAAGAACAGCTTATCGCCGAGAAAAAGCGGCAGAAGCAATGGCTAATGCAGAATCTGATGACAGGAAGAAAACGCCTCCCCGGCTTTAGCGGTGATTGGCAAAGGGTAAGATTGGGGGATGTGTGCAAAAATGTTTTTGGTGGTGGAACGCCGCCAAGAAACATTGAGCATTATTATAAGGGAAGCATCCCATGGGTTACAGTAAAAGATTTGGACGGGGTACAACAAAAATACGATTCTATTGAACATATCACCATAGATGCGGTCCAGCAAAGCACTTCAAAAATTATACAAAAAGGCAATCTGATAGTTGCAACCAGAATGGGATTAGGACGGGGTTTTATTAACATGGTTGATATGGCAATCAATCAAGATATGAAAGGCATTATACTTGATGATAAATTAGTATCTACTGAGTTCGCATATTATAGTTTTATTGAACTCGGAAGCAATTTAGAAAGACTAGGCAATGGTTCTACAGTTAAAGGGATAGATCTGCAAACACTACTTAAAATGACATTTAATCTCCCTCCCCTACCTGAGCAAGCCGCCATCGCCAAAATTTTATCCACAGCAGATCGTGAGATTAGCCTACACGAAAAACAGCTTGATGAGATAAAAAAGCAGAAAAACGCCCTGATACAGCTGTTACTAGCTGGAATAGTGAGAGTCAATGCACTGGAGGTGTCTTGATCCGCTAAGATATGAAATTAATCCGAACAAAACGAATTCTGTAATTAGCGAAAAAAGATTACCTTTTATGATTGAAACTCTAAGAAAAGTTGCCTCTGCTGTGGCGGCCAAAATGGCGCAGGGCGCAATGACTGAAATCAAATAGACAACAGAGGTGAACCTGGTGCCCGACCATACCATATTCGATGAACGGCCTGAAAGCCAGAACCGGGCGATTAAGGTCTTGGAAAAATTAGGCTATCAATATATACCCCGTTCCCATGCGGAAATTTTGCGGGGACGGCTTTCCAGTGTTCTGTTTCCTGAAGTGTTACGGGAGTTTTTGCACCGTCAGTCTTTTGTGTACAGAGGCAGGCGAACGCCCTTTTCCGACCGTACCATAGGCAAGGCCATCAATGATATTGATGTGCCGCTTTTTTCTGGTCTGATGTCCGCGAGCAGGACAATTTATGACCTGCTTACCTCCGGCAACAGCTATGAAGAGGAGTTATTTGATGGTGTCCGGCAATCCTTCGACTTAAAATTTATTGATTGGGAACAGCCGGAAAACAATATCTGGCAGGTTACCGATGAATTCTCTGTAGAATGCTCCAACGGCAAATATGCAAGGCCGGATATCGTGCTGCTGGTAAACGGTATTCCCCTGGTGGTGATCGAGTGCAAAAAATCCGGTGCGAATGTGGAGCAGGGCGTCGCCCAAAACATACGCAACTGGCAGCCTGAATATATCCCCCATCTGTTTAAATTTACCCAGATCGTCATGGCCATGAACCCCAACACCGTTAAATACGGCACCTGCGGCACATTGGCCGAATACTTTAATACCTGGCGGGAAAAAGACTATCAATGGCAGCAGGGAAAATGCAAAAATGTCAGCCCCGACGGACGGGTTATGGAGCAGGATCGGGCTATTGTTTCCCTGCTCTCCCGGGAGAGATTGCTGGAACTGATTCGCTATTTCACCCTGTATGATAACAATGTCAAAAAAATAGCCCGTTATCAGCAGTTCTTCGGTATCCAAAAAGCCATGCAGCGCATAAAAGGCGCAGATGGCCAGAATACCAAAAACGGCGTGATTTGGCATACACAAGGCAGCGGTAAATCTCTGACCATGGTCATGCTGATTAAAAAAATCCTGGCTGATCCGGATCTTAAAAACTCCCGTTTTGTTTTGGTTAACGACCGGATCAATCTGGATAAACAGCTTCGGGATAACTTTGCCAAGACCCAGCTCAGCCCAACCAGGGCCAAAACCGGCAAGGGCTTGATTTCACTTTTAAATAACAAAGGCGAAACCATCATTACCACCCTTGTGCATAAATTCGACGCAGCGGCAAAAAGCAGGGTTCAGATCACAGACGAAAATATTTTCTTGCTGGTGGACGAGAGCCACCGCAGCCAGTATGGCCAGCTGCACAACATGATGATTGACGTATTGCCGAATGCGACAAAAATTGGATTCACCGGCACGCCTCTGCTCAAGAAAGACAAGTTCAACACTTATAAAAGGTTTGGTCCGCTTATTGACAGTTACCCCATTGACCGGGCAGTTGAAGACGGTGTGATCGTTCCCCTGGTATACGAGGGCAGAATCATCCCCCAGGATGTGGCCGGCGAGAAGATAGACGATTACCTCAAATACATCATCGCGCCGCTGAATCATGAGCGGCAGGAAGATATGAAGCGCAAGTGGAGCCGCTTTTCCCCCCTGTCTCAGACACGCCAGCGTATCGACATGGTGGCTTTTGATATCCATGAGCATTTCATTCGTTTCGCCAAACCAAAGGGCTTTAAAGCAATACTGGCGTCCTCATCCCGCCCGGCCGCCATTGACCTGCATAAATCCATAAAGAAGCTTGGCGGGGTAAAAACAGCGGTGGTGATATCACCCGAAAATGTTAAGGAGGGTGAAGAGCTCACGCCTGAAAACAGGAAGAAAATCAGGGCCTTTTTCAAAGAGGAGGTCGAGCCCCTCTTCAGCAACAATTACGAGGAATATGCGGACTGGGCCAAGAACAGTTTCGTTGGCGGCGACGACATCGATATGCTGATCGTCAAAGATATGCTGCTGACCGGTTTTGACGCGCCCATCGCCGCCGTCCTGTATGTAGATAAACCCATGAAGGAACATTCATTGCTGCAGGCCATCGCCCGCGTCAACCGCGTGTATCCCGGCAAGGACTTTGGGCTCATCGTTGATTATTGGGGTATTTTCAGCAAGCTGAACACTGCCATGGATATGTACTCGGACGAAAAATCCGGTATGGATGGATATGATCAGGCTGATATCGAAAATGCAATTCTTGGCGCCGGTGATCAAAAGCTCAAGCTGGAAGCAGCCCATCAGGATTTATGGACAATATTTCAAGGAAAAGAATTGGACCGGAACAGCTCCGAGGGCTGGCAAAGCGTGTTGGCAGATGATGATTTGAGAAAGATGTTTTATGAAAGACTTTCAATATATTCACGCTTATTGGATTTGGCCATGGGAAGCTACGCGCTTTACAATGCTGTCGGATACGAGAAGGTCCAGAAATACAAGCAAGACTTGCTTCATTTCCAAAAACTCCGTGGAGCAGTTTTGCTGCGTTACAGTGAAAGAGTTGATTTCGGTATATATGAAGACGGCATTCGCAGCCTGCTGAATAACTTTGTGCTTTCCGAACCAAGCCAAATCATTGTTGAACCCGTTTCCATCCACGATACCGAAGGCATGAAAGCGCAGCTTGAAAAATTGGATAGTAAAGCCGCCAAAGGGGACTCCATTCGTACCCGCATGGATAGAGAACTGGAAACCTGCCGCTACGATGACCCTTTACTGTACGAGAAGTTTTCCGAGCAGGTCAAGGAAACCCTTGCTGAATACATGGGATCAAGAAATGATGAAACTTATCTATATGCTATGGAGAGAATGGCGGATGATTTCAAAAGAGGCTACACCGGTCACCGCTATCCCGCCTGCATAGACAATGATAGTGACGCCAAGGCCTTTTACGGGACGATTCAGAGCATCATTGCCGGGGAAATAAAGGACGTTTCAACCAAATTAGATGAAGCTATGGGACAAATGGCCATTGAGGTTAAAAAGGCAATTTTCAGCCGGGCCAAGGTGGACTGGCGTTTTAATGTGGCGGTTAATAAAGACATGCAGCAAGCGCTGGACGACCTTATTTGGGATTTTATCGAAGAACACGGGATCAAACTGTCTGTTGATAAAATTGATCTAATGCTTGAAGGACTCATGAAAACTGCAGTGAGCAGGTATTAGGCTGTGAATACAAAAAAACTATTTTTAACTAGACCATTGAGCGATGTTGAAGTAATCATTGAACGTAAAAACGTAAAAAAAATCCGGCTCAAGGTGTGCCCAAACAGCGTTATCAAGCTATCCGCGCCCCTGGGCGTGCCGGACGCGTACATCGATGATTTTCTCACCAGCAATACCCCCTGGATTGAAAAGTCCCTGCACTATTTCAAAGAAACAGAGGCCACTGAATTTGAAACAAGCATATTCAGCGGCGCGTCCACCCGCATTTTGGGCAGGCAAGTTAGAATCATTGTCAATGAAGCCAAAAAACGCATAATAGAGCAGAAAGAGGACTATATTTATATACAATCTCCTGTTGCCGGGGATCAACAGGCTTTATTAAAGCAGTTTGAGCGCTGGTGGCTCAGCCGGAGCAAGTCTTACTTTCTGGCGGTTATCGACAGGCTGTATCCGATTATCGCCAAACATGGCATCAACAAACCAAACCTGCAAGTTAGAAAAATGAAAACCCTATGGGGCAGCTGTTCAAGAAAGCACAATAAAATCAATCTAAACTACTATCTGTATAAAGCTGCACCGCCTTGTATTGACTATGTTGTTTTACATGAGCTGGCACACTTCCTTTATCCTAAGCACAATAAAGATTTCTATGATTTTCTGACCGTACACATGCCGGATTGGCAAGAGCGCAAAAGGATTCTTGACCACGAAGTTGTTAAAGGACTGGGTTATTATGCCCGTGTGCATCCCTGTCTAAAATGATTTCCGCCAGTTGACTCTCCCGAATATAGTGTCCCGTGCAGACCTCCTTACCGCGCTTCTTGTAGGTGAAACACGCGAAGTTGTTTTTCACCGCGTCCATTGTATGTGCTCAGTGTAGTACCATCGTCCCGCCGCAGTCGGCACAGTAGACCAGACCAGAGAAAATATTCTGCTCAGCCATGTTGGCTCTGCGCCGCTTATGCTTTCGGATATCCTGAACGATATCCCAGGTTTCCTTCGTCACCAGCGGCTCGTGTGTGTTCTCGAACCGCAGTTGTTCCGATTTGGGTCGCTCAATCCGTTTCTTGTTCTTCGGAAGGTTTGTCCCATCGTTAGTTCCTATAAGGGTGTAGTGATCCGCTGAAAAAGCGCATCCATTTTACCGTAATGACAGGCAAAGGCTTCCGCGCTGGCCTCTATCATTTCCTTGTCTGTAACCTGCGAAAAGTCTACCTGGTATCCCGCGTTTTCGGCAAGATATTGAATAAAAAGCCGTTGTACCCGTCCGTTGCCTTCCCGAAACGGATGGAGCATATTGATCTCACTGATAAAAGGATAGGCGGAAGGGGATCTCATTTTCCGAAGTACCGATAAGGTATGTCTCCTTTTTCAGCCTGCCAAACAGCTCGTTTGCATTGATTCTATGTACGGATAGAGGCAGAACTGATTTCCTTTGGAGACGTTTACCCATCGCAGTTTGCCTGCCCATTCATAGATATCTTTGAAAATGTACCGGTGTATGTCCTGCAGATGCTTTAAATCAAAACTGCCGGGAATAGGGTTAACCCTTGCCTCCAGTATCCGAACGGAGGTGATTTCCCTTTCCGCAATATGCAGTTGTTCGGCATCCCTTAAACCCAGTTTGTTCTTCAGAACAAAAGAATTGGGATAACAGTATCTGCTATCCCATTCATAGTCATATTTATAATTTTTGTTCATGAACACCCCTCGCTTTGACCGAATGCTTTCGTATAAGATCAGCGACAACCTGATCCGTTTTCTTTTTATCTCCGGCACAATATCGCATGCGCGCTTTATCTTCTTTTGTGAGAGGCATACCTTCCATCGCCATAGAGGCGTTCACATCCTCAATCATTCGCTCTAAATCTTTCATAAAAACACCTCGTTTTCGTATTCAGTATAGCATAAAATCTGTAAAAAATCAACCAGAGCAAGGCTTTACAGCCTTTTCCTGGCCTTCTGAAAGCGATAGACATCCTCGAAATGCACGCTGCCGACAGACCGCTTGACATCCTGCACACACTTCCTGCGGAGATTCCCCAATGTGGTCTCATCCACATCCGCATTAGCGGCAAGGATATTCATCATCATAGACATCTCCACCGCCAGCTTGAACAGCAGACGGGCGGTACGGTTTTCAGACGCGTCAACCGCGCCTGTGTATGACATTGCACCCTTACATCCTTGATTCGGGAAGCTACCAGTACCACTGGTTTCCAAGCCGCACCGATTGCGCGCCTGTATTCTTTTTTGCAATGTTGACGGTGCGTTCCGAGATGTCAAGCTCCTTGGCCCGCTGGAATACTTCCTCCACCGGAACAGGTCTGATGAGCAATTCCTTGAGCTCCTGCTCCATCTGCATGGTTTTGGTCTGCACCGAACCTGTGCCGGAAAGAACTTCATCCACCGTGGTATCGCAATAACCTTTCCACTAAAAGCCTTTCTCCGCGTCCAAAGAGAAAGTGAAGCTATCCAGTGAAACATCCGCGCAGCTCTGATCCTTGTCGTCGATGATCCGCAGCACCAGCTTGCGATTCCTTTGCTTAACCTCTTGATCAATAGATGGTGGTTCGTTTCTAGTCGCCTTTCCTGCTGTGTGGTTTCTGGCTTGCGGTAGAAATGATCGCTCAGGGATCTCAGTATGTTTTCCATAGTTCTGGCCTCCTTCAGCGACATTACAATACCACACTCAATCCGATATAGCTATGCTTATTTTGACAAAATTTTCATTTTTAAATTGATATTGTTCGTAAGTTAGAGTAAAATAATTCCATAATATTTTTGATGAACTCCGCAAAAGAAAAGGATGTTTCTAGTGGATTATATGCTTATTTCCGAGGCTTCAAAAAAGTGGGGTATCACCACGAGACGCATTCAGACCCTCTGTATCGAGGGTCGGATTAAAGATGCAGAAAAAGCAGGTAGCATTTGGCTTATTCCCAAAAATACTGAGAAACCTGCTGATGCCCGCATAAAGAGTGGAAAATATATTGGCTATTGTGAAAGATACAAAAATAAAAAGAAGCTTAACAGCGATATCGATCCATAAAAATGACAGGACATCAAAAACAATTTGTCGTAAAGCTAGATAGAAACAAAATATAAGCATTTTACCTGAAACGAGGTTTATGATATGTCTGAAATGGTGTTTATAAGCAGCTCCACAGGTTCAAAGGTTGTTGTTGTGGTATGTCCCAAATGCGGCAGGATCAGCCGTCAGATTCTCAGGGACGTATATTCGCGGCAACCTGTTTGTGCCCTGTCTGCAGAACATAAGTGTCCTGTTTGTGGTGCTATATATTCTTCATGCAACGCGGCACGAAGCAACAGTTGGGCAAACGCCTATAACCGCTATTCCAGAGATGCACAGGGGTATAATAATTCCATCAAGGAGAACTATCAGCGAAGCCTTTCAGCACAGCATGAGCCTGCCGTTGCTGCTCAAGCGCCGGCTCAATTTGCTGCCACTGCCCCCGTACAGCAAAGACAGCAAACCGCCTTTGTTCAGATGGCTCCTGTGCCAGCGCCAGCTCCCTCTACTCCGCAAGCACCGGCACAGGTAATTAATGAGGGTGCGATACGAAAGATGTCTCAAGAGACTTTGTTGGGCGCTCTACAGCAAGCCATAACTCAGATGCAGGCTGAGGAATCCAAAGCTCCGGAAGCGGCCCCTCCTCCCAAAATAGAAGACGCGATACCGCTGCCGTCTTTTACTTCGGCTCCGGTTCAGCCTCCTGCTCAGTTTGACGCCTTGGATCGAAAAATAGAGTATTGGAAGAATCAGCTTCTGGATTTCGGTAAACGCAACAAGATGATCAATTACCGCGAAACAAAGCGGGCGACGCTCCGCATCTTAGAGCCTGAGTTTTCCGAGCTGTTCAATCGCCTTGCCCTCAATGAAGAAGAACTAACCTTCCAGCGCCCAATCGATAAGGACTCTGATTTGAGAACCTTCTCGATGCTTTCGCTGCTGGAAACCTTGTCATATCCTCTTCCGGTACATATTGGAGATATTAAAACTGAAGGAACTATTTTAGAGCGGCAGAAAACACTAAAAAATCTCCGTACCAAATCCAAGCTTGCCAGAGACGAACAAGGTACAAATATACTCTACTTGTCCTTTGGGTTTATCGAATGGAAAGAGAACAATGTGGCCAGCTCCCCCTGGCTAAAATCCCCGATTCTTATGATGCCGGTTTCTCTCAAGATAGAATCTATCCAAGCCCCCTATACTATCAGTCGTTATGATGATGAGATCGAAGTCAACCCGACGCTCGACTACCTGTTTAATCAAGAATACGGCATCGATCTGCCCACCTTCGAACTCAAGGACGCATCTTCGATTGATCAGTACATGGAAGTAATCGAGGATATCGTCGACAAGCGTGGCTGGAAGCTTGTGCGAGAAGTCAGCATGGGATTGTTGTCTTTCCTCAAAATCAGTATGTACCACGATCTAAACAATAACCGCGAAAGGATGCTGAACAATCCCGTAATTCGAGCCATCACAGGAGATACCAGCGTAGCCAATGTAATCCCCAAGGAATATCTCAATTTCAGTTTTGACCGCGTGGCTCCATACGATTGGTATCAAGTAGTCAATTCAGACTCCAGTCAACAGGAAGCGATTCTGCTCTCCAAGATTGGCGTCAGTTTTGTTATGCAAGGCCCTCCCGGCACTGGCAAAAGCCAGACGATAACGAATATTATAGCCGAGGCTCTGGCAGATGGTAAAAAGGTTCTGTTTGTTTCCGAAAAAGCTGCGGCACTTCAGGTCGTTTATAAGCGGCTTTCGGAAGTTCATCTGGATGATTTCTGCCTCGCCCTGCACAGCCATAAAGCCAACAAAAAAGAGATTCTCGATAGTATTGGCGACAACTTGAAACTGCCACACAATCGTGTTAAGGACAGTGTTATGGCTGAGCTTAACGAGCTGTTCCACGACCGTGAATATCTGAATCAATATGCCCATGAGCTTCATGAAGAAGTTGCTCCCCTCGGAGAGAGCCTCTATGTCGTATTCGGGAAGCTGTCAAAGCTAGATACTGCAACGGCGATCCCGTTTGTGATCGACAATCCCACTGCCGTTTCTGCTGACCAGTTCAATACAATGATTTACTGTGTCAGGAATTATGCAAAAGCTCTTGCTAATATGGGTGGTAAACTGACAGATAACCCTTGGTATGGTTCGGTTGTGACCTCAATAAGTCAAGAATTCAAATCCCAATTATTGGCTGAAACGCAAGGCTTGGATCAGCAGCTCTCCTCATTATATGAGGCTTTATCCAATTATCAGAACAAATATGGTTTTGGCGGAGAAGCTACTTGGAACGACGTTCAGCGAATTATTTCTATGCTCAGCGAAATAGAAAAAACCCCTCTGTTCCCGTTCGACTGGTGCAGCTCGGAAAGACGTGCACAGCTTCTTTCTGCCGCAAATAAAGCCAAAAAGTTGAAGCTGAAGTATTTATCAGTGCTGACCGAAGTACAGAGTCATTTTGCAGACACCATATTTGATGTTGACTTGAACGCATGGACTGAATCTATGAACGCAAACATTGCGGCAATTCAGCAAATCGGTAATTATTCGACTTTGTTGGCCGGGGATATATTCACTAGAGTAGAAAATGTCAATGTCTATGCCAAAGCCTTAGTTACTCAGATAACAGAAATCATCGCGAAATACCATGAGGCTATTGACATTCTTCATATCGACATTACGGATACATTTGAAAACATGAGCAAGATCGGACAAATCGCAGAGGCTTTAATTACCATGACCGCTGCAAGGCGTGAATGGTTTGACACTTTTATTTATAACCAGGCTGTCCATCAAATTGATATTGCAAAGTCGCATACTGCAAGTGTTCAGGCAAAGTCGCAGGCTTTATTGGAACATTGGGAACCTGAAGTTTTTACAATTAACGCAGATTCAATGCTGGAACGTTTTATGACGAAATATAACAGCAGCTTTAAAGATTCGGTGATTGCATACAGGCAAGATGTTGAGACTATTTACGGTATGTCAAAGTCTGTTATTCAAAAAACCAGCGACGATGTTATTGTTTCGCTGTTACAAAATATCAAGGCCATTAATACAGAAAAGCAAAGGATGGCGGAAAACGAAACGCTTATATGCTCTCATTTTGGAAGTAATTACTTCGGTTTGGACACGGATTGGAATAATTTACACGCGGTTTATTCACGGGTTGGCCGTCAAATAGAAATGGTGAAATCAAACTCTGACAGCATTCACATCTGGATGCAGGCCTTATTGGAACAATGGGAGCCGGAAGTTTTCGAGATTGACACGGAAGCAATGCTGGGACGTTTCAAGACGGAGTATACTGGCATTTTCAGACGTTTAAAATCTGCATACAGAAGGGATGTTAAGGCCATTCGCTGTGTATCCAAATCTGTTGGTGGAAAAATAAATGATGATGTTATTGTTTCGCTGTTACAAGATATCAAAGCCATCAATACAGAAAAGCAACGAATGGCGGAAAACGAAACGCTAATACGCTCTCACTTCGGAAACTATTACTTTGGGTTAGATACGGATTGGAATAGTTTACGCGCGATATATTCACGGGTTGGCCGCCAAATAGAAATGGTGAAATCAAATTTTGATAATATCCAGGCCCAGATGAAGGCTCTGCTGGAGCAATGGGAGCCAGGAATATTATCCATTGACGCGGAAGCGATGTTGGTACGCTTTACGACAGAGTATAGTAGAGTTTTCACAGATTTAATGTTTGAATATCAAAAGGATGTTGAGTTCATATGTGGGATGTCTAAATCTATCAGAAAAGAAATTGGCGATGAAGAAATTATTATACTATTGCAAAAACTGAAAGATATTAATTCGGAGAAGCAATGGTTTGCCGATAACGAGCAGGTCTTGCGTTCCTGTTTTGGTGATTACTATCTCGGGATGAGTACTGACTGGCAGAGCTTAAGTACTGGACTGTCTTTTGTCGCATCTCTGTGTAAGATCTTTCCTCACGGGATTGTATCATCAAAGATTATCGACATAATCTGCGATAAGGCTTCCCACTCAGCGGAGTATTCGAAGCTTACTGGTATTGCACATACCTTGTCCCAAGAGAACATATCAGATGCTCAGATTAAATCGGGTAACGCCACTACTCACATAGCTGATTCGGCAGGACTTTCAGTTGAGAAAGACATTCTGCCTTGCTTAAGTGCGCTCAGAGCAGCAAGCGCAAAGATTATCGAATGCATCAATACGGTTCAGCGCCACGCGAAAGATGAAATTCCGCTGGCCGATATGACCATGCATATTAGTAAGGCTGTGGAAGTTAAGGCAGCCAAGGCCGATTTGCTTGCGAATGGAGCACCCAACAAAGAACTCTTTGGTGACAGGTATCAAGAGATTGAAACGGAATGGGATGCCATAATTGATGACCTAGACAAAGTCGGGGATCTGTTTGCGTGTAAAGATTTTGAGTTTACTACAGAGGAATTTATAGAATTGCTCTGCGATGATCGTGAAGTGCGTTTGGATCTGTCAAAAGCAAAAGATGACTTACAAAACAGATACACTTCTGCACAGCAACCGGTTCGTAGTTTTGTCAAGCTGTTCAGAGAAGATGCGGATTTATTCAACTCTTCTCTGATTGACCTTGCTATGCGGTTTAGACGATGCATCGATAATTACAGTATGCTAGATAAGTGGCTGGACTACACAGAAACCAAAGCCGAATGTGATAAAGTCGGCCTTTCGGACTTTACTACAAAAATTGATGCTCAAGATAACTCTATCCCAGGCGTCTCTGATGCATTCAGCAGGGGCTTTTATCGACAATGGAGTGTAGCGGTTATCGACAGCAAAGCCTCCGTGCAGCAGTTCCGGCGTCGTGTTCATGACGAGAGGATCAACAGATTTGTGGTGCTTGATGACAAGCAATTGGCAATCGCTCAAATGCGGATCCGAGACAAGATTATCAGCACTTTCCCAGATACCAATAGAGTGATGACAGCAAATGATGAGATGAGTATCCTATTGCATGAGCTTGGGAAAAAGCGCCGGATCATGCCTCTGAGAAAGTTGTTCCGTTCTATCCCCAATCTACTGCTGACACTTAAACCATGCCTGATGATGTCACCGCTTTCAGTTGCCTATTTCCTCGAAGCTGAATCTTATCAGTTTGATATGGTTATCTTTGATGAGGCGTCTCAGATTTTCCCGCAAGATGCTATAGGCGCAATATTCAGAGGCGCACAAGTCATCATTGCCGGCGACAGCAAACAGCTTCCTCCGACAAACTTCTTTGCCGCCAGCACCAATAACAGCGAGAATGACTATGATAACGAGGACGATAAGGAATATGAAGATGCAATCTACGACTCGATCCTCGAAGAAACCACAAATGTACTACCAAACCGCACTCTTCTCTGGCATTACAGGAGTAAGCATGAACATCTTATAGCATTTTCAAACCAAGAAATCTATAAAAACGAACTGGTGACTTTCCCGAGCAGTATAGAAAAAGAAGAAGATACCGGTGTTGAATTTGTCTACGTTGAACATGGCGCCTATGAAAGCGGCGGTAAAAACTGCAATGTTCAGGAAGCAAAACGCTGTGTTGAACTTGTCAAGGACCACATTAAAAAGCATCCCACTCGCTCACTTGGGATAATAGCATTTAGTGAGAAACAGCAGCAGGCCATATCTTATGAGATACAGCGTTTCAGAGAGCAGAATCCAGAATTCGAAGAATTTTTCGCTGAAGACAAAGAGGACGAGTTCTTCGTGAAGAATCTTGAAAATGTTCAAGGCGATGAACGAGATACAATTATTTTCAGTATCGGTTACGCCAAGACAAAAGACCAACGTGCAAATAACAGGCCTATGTCAATGCGTTTTGGCCCACTTGGGCATCAGGGCGGTGAGCGCAGACTGAATGTGGCAATCACCCGTGCAAAACGAAATGTCAAACTTGTGAGTTCAATCCTGCCTTCGGATATCGATCTTTCTCGCACAGAATCCGAAGGTGTGCGAATGTTACGTTCATATATCGAGTTCGCTATGAATGGGTCAGCTTCCCTTAGATCAGGACGTTCTGATGCTGGCAGCAATGATGATTTTGTGGATACTATCAGTGATTACATTGAACGAAATGGATATCGCATTAGAAAGCACGTTGGTTGCTCTGGATATAGGATCGATATCGCAGTTGAACATCCAGAGAAAGATGGACGTTTTATCGCGGGCATTGAGTGTGACGGTTTCTCATATATCGCTGTAAAAACCGCAAGGGATAGGGATCATCTTCGCAAGTCTGTACTGAAAGCGATGGGATGGAGCATCTATCGCGTCTGGTCGACGGAGTGGATTAAGAATCCAGAAATTGAAGGAGAAAAGCTCATTTCGTTCATTAAGGAAACTGTAGATAATTACCATGAGGATATTACACCAGTAATAACAGAACAGTCTGTTTCTGCGGTTCCAGACACATATGAAATAGTCGAGGAAATTAAGGAAACTCCTTCTACGGCAACAAAAAATGGAACGCCTGATAATCCATACGGTTTTGACTATTACACTGAAGCCGTATGGTCAGAAACTCCGAACATCCTGCAGTATCAGGGCACGAACAGAATAATTGAGGAAATCAAATATATAGTTGGGATCGAACAGCCCATTAGCAAGGATTTGTTGTATCAGCGAATGGCGGGAGCCTTTGGACGGCAAAAAGCTACCGCACCAGTCAGAAATACAATTAATCAAGCCTTACGCGCCACAAAAGCAAAAGAAATTCTAACCAATTCTGACGGGTTTGTGATCTTGGCTGGTTTTTCAAATTTAAGAGTTAGAATCCCCAAGCAGGGCGATACTCCAAGACCAATAAACTATATTTCACCGAGCGAAATCGGATTGGCTATGCTGACCATCGCTTCTCACACCTTTGGTCTTTCTTCAGAAGGGTTGATAGATGAAACAGCCAGAGTGTTGGGATATGCCCGTAAGGGCGAAAGAATCATGACTTGTGTGAAAGAGGCATTGTCTCGGCTGATTTCAAGCGGACAAGTCAAGCTGATCGATGGCAAGGTCAATATTGTGGAGGAAGTTTGAAATGGATAACAGAACACAGATTAATCAAGAAATTCAATCTGCCCCACAAACGGCGATAAACAGCGAAATAGCTGAACAGTATCAGGCACGAATTGAAAGTGTTTCCGAAGTAAGTACAGGACTTCTCGAAACCGGCACGATAGTATGTGATAAGTACACTATCGAAAATCGTCTGGAAGTAACATCAGGCGAGGCGGATCTATATGTCTGCTCCGCTGATGGTCATCAATATGTTGCCAAAGTCTATAAACGGAAGTTTGCCATTAAAGACGAAGTGATTCAAGCACTTCTCAGCATTGATTCTCCATATGTAGCAAAACTCTATGAAACATCAACATATAATGGATTCCCAATTGAGATAATCCCCTATTACAAAAACGGAAGCCTTCAGGGCAAGACTTGCTCCTATGATGACCTTATTCGTATGGTGATTCCCAATATAAACGAGGGACTAAAAGCATTACATGATTCCGGGATAATTCACAAGGATCTCAAACCATCAAACATAATGTTGGCTGATGACGACAAGAGTGTTGCAATTATAGACTTCGGCATAAGCTCCGTCGTGAGCGAGGGCAGCACCGTTGTAGTAACAAAGACCGGCATGACGCCCGAATACTCTGCTCCGGAAACATTTCGCAACCTATTTCTCGAAGAATCCGACTACTATTCTTTCGGGATCACGCTCTTTGAGTTGTTTTGCGGCTATACCCCTTATGCGAACATGAGCTCAGAGGAAATAGAGCAATATGTTTCAGTGCAGCGCATCCCGTTTCCGGAAAATATGCCAGCTTTGCTCCAAGACTTTATTTCTGCCCTGACCTATTACGATATCACAAACAGAAAAAACAAGAGCAATCCCAATCGTCGATGGACATATGACGAAGTGAACAAATGGCTCAATGGCGAAAGCCTTGTCATTCCAGGTGAAGGTATCGGTAATGTCGGGAAAGGCATTATGCCGACCTACATCTTTATGAATGAGTCATTTACCGATCCGGCATCCCTGGTGACGGCATTTGCGAAGAATTGGGAAGAAGGCAAAAAACAGCTTTTCAGAGGTATGGCCACCGCACATTTCCGAGCATTTAATCAGGACATTGCTAAACACTGCATTGAAGCCGAGGAAGAAGCAAGCCGCACTAACGGGAAAGACGATATAATCTTTTGGAAACTGCTCTATCAGATCAACCCGAAGCTAAAAGGCCTCTATTGGAGAGGGCAAGTTTTTGAAAGCCTTCCGGCGCTTGGGCGGGATATGCTGGAACGTCTATGGAAGAAAGACAAAAGCCAATATCCTTATTATACCAGCATACTTACCGAAAAGCTTCTATCGCAATATGTCGCTATGGCTGCCCCCAAAAACGAGAGCTTAAAAAAGGCGGCAACTGCAATCGAAGACTCATATCAGTTTGAGATTAATAATCACATGGATATGCAAAGAACGTTCTACCTGATGGCCTATACAATATCGGGGCAGAAACTTCTATGTATAGCAGGTCAACACTTTAGAACTGTTGGAGAGTTGGCGGGATATATGCGTTCACAATTGGATGAATCCTTTGAAGCGTTTGAAAGCCTCTGCCATAAGCTCGTGGACTATGATGGAAATCTGGACATTCAACTTGAAGCCTGGCTTACTGCAATTGGGAAAAAGAAAGAATTAGACAGGTGGAGATCACTCATGAACGAGTGACATCGCATAGCGAGAAAGAGGTAAATAATTATGAGTGGCCCTAAGATATCCGTATATGAACTCTCTGCTTGGGCGAGGCGCAACCTTAGTGGGCAAATCAGATGTCAACAACAGACTTTTGCTTGCGTCGAACAGATTCGCAACCTGATTCGAGAAATATTAAGCTCAAGTGGAAGCATTGATTCAATATTAAGCAATCTTTCTATGCTTCTCGAAAGAACCGGAAAAGGCGCAGAAGAAGTGCAGTTGCTGACTGATTTGAAAGCAACGCTTAAAAAGGACTGTGCAGCATTCCAGAAGGATCTTGAGGACAACATCCCACAGCCCGCAACAACGATTACAATTAGCGATGAAGCTCTTGCTGATAAGAAAGCATTATTGGGAAAAATAAAAGCAATCCAAACGGAGGCCGCTTCATATCAGGCCAATCTGTGCAAAGTATTATCTCAGGGCGGTCATCAGAATAAGGAGCATTCGGGCGAGCTTTATGATGATATCGTCTCGGATATCAACGCAGCCGCTTCGTTTGATATTGCCGTTATCGATGTTGCTAAGGATGACTTCCATACGACGTATAAAATGCTTGAAAGAAAACTTAGCTCGCTCATGCTGGACAGCTCCTGTCCAGCAGAGATCAAAGCCGAAGCAAAGAAAGCTGTAACTGCACTTGGGAAAATTACAGATCTTGATTACTTAAAGACATTTGAAGCTGTTTCTGTTAAGCCGTTGTTGAAAAAGTATCAGGATGCCGTTTCGCGCCTTTCAAAAATACAAAACGATTATCAGATGCTATTAACCCGTTATTTAGCCCTATTCACCTTGACAGGCAGCGAAGCAAAAACCGTTCCCATAACTGATGAAGCAATCTCGCTTTTACAAACCGAGATTTCCAAACTCGAGAAGCAGCTCGTGAGGCAAAAAGAGCAGGAATACATCAGCAGTTGTGTTGATCAGGTTATGGTTGAGATGGGATATGACCTCCTCGGACATCGTGAAGTAACTAAGCGAAGCGGAAAACGCTTCAGAAATGAGTTGTATTCTTATGGAAAAGGAACTGCGGTCAATGTTACCTATGCTTCCGATGGTCAAATCACTATGGAACTTGGTGGAATTGACAGAGCTGATCGCGTTCCGAATCTGGAAGAAACGGATATGTTGCGCGAAGACATGGAATCATTCTGCGAAGATTTCGCCGAAATCGAGAAAAGATTACAAGCAAAGAGCGTCATCATCGGAAAACGCATTGCCATGTCTCCGCCCTCGACAGAATACGCTTCAATCATCAACATCAACGATTATGAAGTAAAGTCATCCAAGCCAATCGCTACGATAACTGTCACCAACAAGCGCAAGAGAACGTCAGTAAAACAGACCATGAGAAGGGATGATAGCTAATGGCTTTAGAAAAATATAAGGTTTGCCCTGCTTGTGGTGAACACAATCCACCCGTTCTCTTAGAATGTAAGAAATGTGAAACCGATCTCACGGGAGTTAAGGTCGTTGACAGCGCCTCTGAGCTTAGTGATACCCTTGAAAAGGAAGACTCAGCCAAAGTCGATACCCAACAAGAGTTAGTGAAAATCTGCGATTGCGGTGCACATAATCCTCCCCAAGCAAGGAAGTGTATTTCCTGTGGAGAAGACATATCAGACATACGACCGACTGCGACCTTTCAGAAGCAAAACATATATGCGCTTCAATCCGTATCTGACGATTACTCTTTTGTCATCGATAAGCCTGTTACCATCATTGGTCGCGAGGCAGAAATGCAGGATTACCTCGCTCAGAAGCCTTATGTGAGCCGACAGCACGCTAAGTTTACCATTGTAGGAAATGAAGTTTTTATTGAGAATTTGAGCAGTACTAATCATACTTTCGTC
The DNA here is from genome assembly GCF_004369205.1 of Pelotomaculum schinkii. Lineage (NCBI taxonomy): Bacteria > Bacillati > Bacillota > Clostridia > Eubacteriales > Desulfotomaculaceae > Pelotomaculum > Pelotomaculum schinkii. The sequence continues at coordinate 1,383,705 of NZ_QFGA01000001.1, forward strand.
AATAATGCTCTAATATCCAAAGAATCGCCAACTCTCCTGAAGGAAGGCGATGAAATTGGACTTGGTGGAAAGGTTATAGATGAACAGCGCCAAGCCAACGCAGCGTATTTCATTTTTAAGGTGACATCATGAATGTAGCCAGAATCCTTTATCCAGTTAAGGTGCTCGGCCCCGGCAATCGCATTGGGATTTGGCTGTGTGGATGTTCACGTGAATGCGCTGGATGCAGCAATCCAGAGCTGTGGCACATGCGGGATGAATACGAAATAAGCGTCTCACAATTATTGAATCTTATAACTGAGATAGCAAATAATCGGTATGTAGACGGCTTCACTATTACTGGCGGCGAACCTATGGATCAGAGCCAAGAACTGGCCGTCTTTATAAAATATATAAAAAAAATAAGCGATGATATTCTTATCTATTCGGGGTATACGATTGATGCTTTATATAAAAAAGATGCGCCAGACATGGGCAGCATCCTTAACTCTATTGCCATATTAATTGATGGAGCATATATCGAAGATCGCAATAACAACACGCCTCTTGTTGGCTCGGACAATCAAAAAATCAACATACTCAATTACAGATACAAGGAACGCTATGAGAAATATTTAAGTACAATAAACAATCAGATACAGAATTTCACCACGACCGATGGAGTCATTTCGGTAGGAATTCATAGAAGCAGCTTTAAAAAAGAACTTGATGAACGAATTGATTGGGTTAATAGAGATCGGGAGTAGGCTAATGAACGGGACATATAATGAAAAATTAAAAACAGGTGGAGAACTACTGGTTAGTGCAATTAATTGGTCGATACAGTACTACTTCTCTGGCCCAGAGATATAATGGAACTTTCGTAATGATTTCAGGCAATATGATTGATATCTATAGATGCATGGGATAAAAATTATAACAAATATTGTGAACTACAGCAAAGTATACCTGCTATCTGGTGGGCAATATGAAACAATTGGACTGATGAACACGTCCATCAGGATTGATGGATTCTTCGAAGGAGTTTGCCTTCAAAGTTACCTCGCTCACAAGCTGGTATTGTTGAGGTGATAAGTGATTATGAGTATGCTCGTGATCGAGCACCAAAGCTTATGGAAATGTTAAATTAATCTATAAAGGCTCAAGAGGAGGGTTTGAAATGGCTGACTATATATCAAAGTGGCACCGTGAACTCGGTATCTTTAGCCGAATTAAGCCTTTGATTATTATAGAAGGAAATGTTTTAGATGTTTATCAATACCCGTTGGAAGGAAGTATTTCCAAGGGGAGTATTCTTAGGCTTCCAGAATATCTTCATTACTATTTCAAAGACATAGGCTATCAAACCATCGTGTTCTTTGACAGCATGCAGGGCTTTTATAATACCTGTGAAGACGGCCACATTGATGAATTCGCACGCTTGAGCAATACGAGAGACGATGGTAAATTCATTCGGTCAGAATTCAAAGGCAAGACAAATTCTGCCTCTGCTATCGTGCGCTCTGCTGTAAGTCAAAATCAAAGTTCAACAGCCATTATCATGAATCTTGCCTCCCGCTACATTACTTCACCGGACAATCTGGAGCAAGCTGAGGTAGACAGCTTCACAAACTTACTGCTGGCGTCACTTGAAGGGAAAGACGTCCGGACAGAAGGAGGCGCTCTGAAGAATATCGTCGTAATGATCGTAAACAAAACCAATGACGTTCCGGTATGGTTTTACCATGACAACCCGAATGTTAAGACGATCACAATCAGCACACCTTCCAAAGAGGAACGCGAACAGCTCGTAAAAGGTGAAAATTTTACCAGTTTCTTTGCCCCAGATATATATGCGGAAGATATCGCTTACTATGAAGAACATCCAGATGAGCTTGAAAAAGTACAAGATAAATTCGTCGGTCTGACAGAAGGATTCAGCTTCACGGAGATTAACGGTCTTCGCCGCCTGTGCAAGAACGAGCGAACCCATATCCGTCACATGTCAACGGTCATTGATCTGTACAAATACGGGATTAAGGAAAACCCTTGGGATACGCTGGATGAAAACGAACTAAAAAATGCACATGAGGATTTTGAAAAGAGGATCAAAGGGCAGGACTATGCGATAACCAAAACGCTCGACGTTGTCAAACGCGCAGTGACCGGTATGGCAGGGCTACAGCACTCATCCCATACGAAGCCCAAGGGCATTCTCTTCTTTGCAGGGCCTACTGGTACCGGCAAGACCGAAACAGCCAAAACGCTTGCCGAAAAGCTGTTTGGAGATGAAAGCTGCTGTATTCGCTTTGATATGAGTGAATATGGTCAGAGCCATAGTGACCAGAAGCTCCTTGGGGCGCCTCCTGGATATGTCGGTTATGAAGCCGGAGGCCAACTTACAAATGCAGTTAGGGAAAATCCTTTCTCCATTCTGTTGTTTGACGAAATAGAAAAAGCGAATCCTTTGATCTTTGATAAGTTCCTGCAAATATTAGAGGACGGCCGTATGACCGACGGGCAAGGAAATACAGTGTATTTTTCCGAGTGTATTATTATTTTTACAAGCAACCTTGGTATCTTTACTTGGAATGCTATGGGCAGCAGAGAACCCAATGTCACCGCAGAAATGGAATACTCGGAAGTTCAAAAAAAAGTTAGGCAAGCTATTGAAGACTATTTCAAGCTGGAGCTCGGTCGTCCTGAGATTCTCAATAGAATCGGAGAGAACATCATCGTATTCGACTTCATTCGGCCACCAGTTGCTGAAATCATCTTGGATGCTTTGGTAAACAAGATAATCAAAAACCTTGCAGCGGAAAAGAGAATCGACCTGGTATTGTCAGACGAAGCGAGAGCGACGCTCCTTGAGAAGTCTCTCGGCAATCTTGCAAACGGTGCCAGAGGCATCGGTAACATCGTTGAGAGTTTGCTCATAAACCCCTTGTCTCGTTATCTCTTTGACAACTCCATAAAAGGAGATGAAAGAATTGTCATCAGATCAATCGATGCTGAGAATATCCCGTTTAATCTAAATTGTACTCGAGGTGAGGTCGAATGATTTACGTTGCCACACGAGCGGGTAACGGGAAAACAGTAAGTGAAGATCGCGTTCTTGTCGGACGTAATGTGATATGTAATGCCTCCGCTGACTTTCCTATTCCCGCAAGAGGTTTTGTTTGCGTTGCAGATGGGGTTGGCGGAAATACAGGAGGCGCTGAAGCATCTGAGTTCGTTGTCAATGCGCTGATGTCATTTGCCGAAACTAATGAAGAACTCTCCAAAGAGGCGGTCACTAAGCATTTGTGGAAGATCAATTCCGAACTGCTTTCCTTTGGTCAACAGCAAAGTGGTCGATACCAATTGGCGACAACACTGACCGGAGTGCTATTTTCCGAAACCGAAAAGTATCTCATCCATATTGGAAATACAAGAGCCTATGTTGTGCAGGCGCATTTTCTAAAGCAACTGACATATGACCATACCGTAAGCAACTGGCTAAAGAGTATGGGAAGAATTGACGAGGCTGAACAATGCAATAAGAATGAGATCACTAATTGCTTCGGCGGCGGCAATGAAACTTTGTTTAAACGGCTGGATATAAGTTCTTTACAAGCATTTCACACAATGCTATTAACATCCGATGGAGTCCATGATTTTGTAAGTGTCGCAGAATTAGAGCAATTCATGTCATCGGATATTCCGGGAAACTGTAAATGTGAGAGAATCGTTGAGTCAGCGCTGAGTGCTGGATCACAGGATGATTTATCTGTAGTCATCATCAATTCACAGGAGGGATAGAAAAATGGGTTTTCGCATGAGAAAAAGCATAAATCTCGGGGGAGGTTTCAAAATCAATCTCAGTAAATCTGGCATTGGATACAGCTGGGGTGTCCCAGGCTATAGGATCACTAAGACAGCCAAAGGAGCCACGCGCAGAACTTACTCGATACCTGGCACCGGTATTTCATATGTTGATGAAACAGGCCACAATTCGCATAACCACGCCAACAATAACGGTACAAGAACCCGCACTAATCAATATGCAGACCCATCCGGTTACATCCAGACACCAGGTTACGATCAAGTTCGAAATATCGAAATTGCAGATATTGAACAACTCAAGACAGCGGAAGCTGATAATATCACTGCAACTATAGAGAAAACGATGAGGTTCAATAAATGGGGCACAATCCTCTTGTGGTGTGGACTGTTAGGCTTTGCTCAGTGGTATTTTTTTGTTCTGCCTATTATCGGGATTGTGCTGAAAGTAGTTGCCCATAAAACCGGAGTAGTTGATCTCGACTACTCATTTGACGACGAGAAAGCAGATGAATACAATAGGCGAATAGGTGCTTGGTTGGTCTTGTCTGAAGGTGACCGAGAATGGCAAGTAATTCAAGAGGCTTCTGTATCCAACACAAAGGTTAACGCCGGAGCGGGAAGAAACATTAAGAGGGTTGTTTGTAGAATAGAGAAAGGAACTCCGTATTATATCAGGACAAATGTTGAAACAATTCAGTTAAAGCTTCAAAAAGAATTGCTTCTGTTCCTTCCGGACAAAGTATTTATCATCAGAAAAAAGAAAGTTGGTGCTGTAAACTACAGCGATGTGGTAATACGGACTTCTCAGGTCAAATTCGTTGAGACCGGCAGGGTTCCAAAAGATGCTCAAGTCGTAGACAGCACATGGCAATATGTGAACAAAAACGGAACCCCAGATCGGCGCTATAGCAATAACAGACAGCTTCCGATCTGCCTCTATGGTATAGTAACAATCACTTCACCGAATGGCATAAATGTTGAAATGCAATTTTCCAATATTCAGAAGACTCAAGATTTTGAGGCATTAGCGCGCTAATTCTGTGAGGAGGTGAAACATACCGAGTCCGGTGTGATTTTCAAATAATCCTCGCCCCATGGTTATTGGTAAGGTAGTGCATTTGAACAATGGGATGAGCTTTCACGATAGCAATTACAGTAGGAAAAATCTCAATAAAAACAGAATGAACCCTAAAAAAAGGAAACAAGAGAACCGTCCTCTTGCTTAGCAACTCATGCAAAAGGCATAGGCATTGCTATTTATACGGAAGATTTTCAAAACGAGTTTATTTCACTTACGGATATTGCAAGATATAAAAGCGATGAGCCTAAAGATGTAATTAAAAACTGGATGAGAAGCAAAGATACAATTGAATTCCTGGGTCTTTGGGAGCAATTACATAATGACAGATTTAAAGGGGTCGAATTCGACGCCTTTAGAAGACAAGCAGGTTCAAATGCTTTTACATTGTCTCCGCAGAAGTGGATAGAAAATACAAATGCAATTGGTATCGTTTCTAAATCAGGTCGCAATGGCGGAACTTTTGCTCACTCCGATTCATGACATATGCCAGTGAAGCAGATGTGTTGAATGTAGCATTGTTTGGAATCACAGCAAAGCAGTGGCGGGAAGAACATCCTGATAAGAATGGAAATATCAGAGATTATGCCACATTAAACCAACTGCTGGTTTTGGCTAACATGGAAAGCTATAACGCGATTCTGATTGAACAAGGCAAACCTCAATCAGAGAGACTTCAACTGTTGAATAAATTAGCCATTCGTCAGTTAGAAGCAATTCAGAATATTGGTATTGATACAATTAAAAAATTGGAAGGTAAATAAGAGTACTTGCATTTAAAGTTTATCTTGATGTGTGGGTGCCGCTTTAGTGGCTTGGATGTCTATTTAATAAGATGTCTGCTCACCCTAATCAAAGAATTCGGGGTGTTTTTTCCTGCGATGAGCCATTCTCTTATCCTTCCATTCAGCCAGCACGGTGTACAGCGAAGGCACCACTATCAGTGTCAGCATTGTCGATAACGCAAGACCGGAGATAATTGTCGTGGCTATCGGGGTGAAAAGCGGGTCCCCGGATAGAGCCAGAGGCATCAGGCCGGCTATGGCCGTCAGCGAGGTCAGCAGGATCGGGCGCAGGCGGGCCTCTCCGGCGTGGATGACCGCCTGTTTCAGCTCTACCCCCTTCTTCCTGGCTTGTTCTATAAAGTCGATCAGGACTATCCCGTTACGCACCACAATCCCCGCCAGCGAGATAAACCCCATCATGCTCATGAAACCCAGCGGGGTACGTGTGACAAAGAGGCCGATAAGCCCCCCTGCGACAGCCAGGTAAACCGTGCTCATAACCAGGAGCGGCAGGCTCAAGGAGTTAAACTGGATAGCGATCACGATTAGAATTAAAAATATCACCACAATCGAAAGCCTGCCCATGTCAGCGAAAATATCCGTTTGTTCCGACATCTCTCCCCCGGTTTCCCAGCGGTAACCTTCCGGCAGCTCCATCTGTCCCAGGAACTGGATAATCTCCGTCATTACCTCCGTTGCCGTGCGGTTATGGACATCGCCCGTGATGGTGACCACCCTGGACAGGTTGCGGTGAGGGATATTCTGCAGAGTAAAGGAAGGTTTGACCACAGCCAGTTCGCTCAGGGGGATCTGTTCCCCGCGGGCATTGGCCACCGTCAGGTGCTGGAAGACGGCCATGGGATCACCTTCGCCTTTCTCCATATACATTGTCATGTCGATTAGATCTTTTCCGTTATCAAACTGGCTGACCGTAATCCCTTCACTGACCAGGCGCAGGGTGCGGGATAAATCGGTGTAATTAACCAGACGCTGGTCCATCATAGGCTTGTCGACCTGAAATTCCAGGGCGTAGCTGTCAATCCCGAAGTTGTCCTGGATGTTGTAGGCGCCAGGCACCTTGGATATCCTGTCTTTAACCTCCTGGGACAGCTGGCGCAGTTTGCCGATGTCTGTGCCGTAGATGTGCACGGTTATCGGGTCGCCTACCGGCGGGCCGGTTATCAACAGCCAGGGGTTGACGTCAACCCCCGGGTACTTTTGTTTAAACTCCGCACGCCACTCTTCCGACACCTCAGCCTGGTTGACCTTGTTGGTGTCCACTTTGGCCATGACCATGGCAGATCCCTCCGACACATTGCTTAAGTCTGTGCCTCCTCCGAACCACTGGTAGGCATGACCTCCGGAAACGGCCATCACCCCGGTTACGCCCGGCTGGCCTGCTACCCAGGCCTGTAATTCCATGGTGATACGGTTGGTTTCTTCAACATCGCTGCCCTTGGGAAGGGTAATTAAAACCGGGAGCTCCTCACGGTCCGCCGCCGGGAAGAGGTCAACCGGGATAAAGGGGATCAGTCCGTAAGCTATAGTGCCGATGAAGACACCGGTCAGGCCGGTACGCAGGGGACGCTTCAGCATAACAGGCATAAGCCTTCCGGCATACCAGGCAGTCAGCCGGGTGATCTGCCTGCCCAACAGCCCGGCAGGCTTGTTTTCGCCGCCTGCCGGCGGTAGGCGGCGGCGTTCGTACCAATTGCGGAATATGGGTACAATAGTGACGGCCATGACCATCGAGGCCAGCATGGTCAGTGAAATCACGATCGGTATGGGTCTGATGAACTCGCCTGAATTACCCCGCAAGAACATCAGCGGGCCAAAGGAAAATATGGTGGCCAAGTCTCCGTCGAAAAGGCGGTCCGCTCCCTTGACCACGACCTGGTCTCCGTCTTTGACGCCGGAAAGGATCTCAAGATGGTTGTTGAAAAGCTCTCCGGTCGTCACAAAAGTTTTGACCGCTTTATCACCCACAGCTAAAAATACGTAGGGCTTCTCTTCTCCCCGGCTTAAGACCGCCTCCACGGGGACGAACAGTCCTTCCTTCATGGCAGCGGTGCGCGAGGCCTTGACGACCTGCCCGGGGAACCAGTCACGCCGGGGATTTGGCACCTCAACTTCTACGCTGATGGTACCGGTACCCATTTTCCCTTTGTTTTAACAAAGAAACAACAAAAAAACGGCTATAACGGCCGTTTTGGACATCTTACATTAAATACGTTGTTTTTTGAGAACATAAATTCTTAGGAAGCAAGAGGGCCACCCCCTTACTTCCCTACCATGCCTTCTTTTGTACTCGTTGCTCTATTTCTGACCATAACAGGTAGAATAGGCCGATAACACCAAGTGACAAACTGATCTCAGTTAAAGGCGTGTCCACAAATCTCAATGAATCCTGCACCAAGCTTTGCATGCCGCTTAAGGTTTCAATTTCTTTTTCTGAGACAAAGATTGCTGCGCTTAAATACCTGACACAAAATGTTATAACCCCTAAGGCAATAAATCCGAACCCCACGCCTCTTTTGGACATCCCAAACCCCTCTCTCATCTTATACTAAGTTTTATATAATTGCCCAAAAAACAATTTAATTATACATTTGAAGAAATTAAAACCAAATTGGTTGTTCTATGAGCGCCCTCTGAGTACGAACACGCCGGCCAGCACCACCAGCCCGCCGGCCATCTGCCAGCCCGTGAGGAGCTCGCCCAGGATTAAGAAACCAAGCACCGCCGTCGCTGCCGGTTCGAAGGTGCTGATGATGGCCGTTCGGGAGGCCCCGATTATTTTGACGCCCCGGAGTAGCGCCGCCATGGCCAGGACTGTCGATACGATGCCGAGGACGATGATGGCTAACAGCGCCTGCAGGTTAAAGTCGAAACTGACCTGGCCGCGGGCAAAAGTGATTATGACGGTTGCCAACGCCACGATAGTCGTAACGTAGGCGTTATAGACCGTGGTATCAATGTCTTTGAGCAGGCGGGTCGTCCCAACCAAAAAAATGGAATTGGTAAAGGCGGCCGCCAGTGAAAGCAGGACTCCGCGTAAATCAAGCCCGTTCAACGGCTGCCCGAGGATGATGGCGCAGCCCGCGAAAGTAAGCAATAGGGCTGCGCCTTTTCGCCAGGTAAAAGGTTCCCGCAGGACGAAAACAGACAGGACCGCGACAAGGGTGGGATAAAGGTAAAGAAATAAAATGGCCATGCCGGAAGGTATGTAACGAAAGGCCTCGAACAGGGCCAGGACGGTGAGAGTTTGGGCACCCAGGGAGAGCGCCGCGACTGCGGCCAACTGCTGTCGCGGCAGCCTGTACGCATATTTTCCCGCCTTGATAATCAGCCAAAATATAACTGCGGCCAGGATGTAGCGCAAGGTAAGCGTGATCATGACGGTGGCCCCACCCTGGTAAGCCAGCTTCGCCGCCACCGCCTCTATGCTTAGACAAATAGTCGAAAAAAGGACCAGAGCCACTCCCAGTCCCTGGCGGCTGCTTTTTTGTTCCTTTAAAATACCCGCATCACGTGTATCGCCAGGTTGCATAAATAAATCTCCTGTTAAAGAAATTGGTGAATTAATATAAGGCACGTATCATGAAAAACCAGCCGATGTAGGTGCGATTTTAATCGCACACGGCGCGCCAGCGCCGAACTTGGGTATCTAAAGGAACTATTGTGCGAATGAATTCGCACCTACATTTTTTAAATAAGATACATATATAGAAGGAACCGGCATCAGCCGATTCCAAATCCAACCTCAAATATCTTGCCCGGATGATTAACCTTTGATTAGGGGGAGCACTTGGCGCAGATGGACCGGAACAGCGTCGTGCTGAGGTAGCGGTCGCCGCGGTCGGGTAGAATCGCCACTATGACGCCTGTACTCATCCTTTCGGCTATCTTGAGAGCTCCGGCTACGGCCGCTCCGCTGGACATACCGACAAAAATTCCTTCTTTGGTGGCCAGCAACCTGGCAGTTTCGTAAGCCTCGTCATCCTCAATAGTTATGATTTCATCCAGCATGCCGGGGTTATAGATCTCCGGCACAATCGCTTCCTGCATGTTTTTGAGCCCCTGGATAGCATGGCCTACGGTAGGCTCAATACCAACTACCTTAACCCCCGGTTTTTTCTCTTTGAGATACCTGCTCGCCCCCATTAAAGTGCCTGTAGTACCCATACCCGCCACAAACACATCGATTTCCCCGTTCGTCTGGGCATATACTTCCGGCCCCAATGTCTCATAGTGGGCAAGGGAATTGTTTTCGTTGACAAACTGGTTGGGCATATAATATTTGTCAGGTTCTTCTTTAATAACCTGGTGGGCTTTGCGGATCGAGCCGTCAGTTCCTTCCTCTGCCGGAGTAATAATAACATCCGCGCCGAAGGCTTCCAGGATGCGGCTCCTCTCAACGCTGACGCAGCCGGGCACCACAAGTGTCACCTTGTAGCCCTTGGCCGCTCCAATCATAGCCAGGGCAATTCCGGTATTTCCTGAAGTCGGCTCAAGGATAATCTTGCCTTTTGTCAGTTCACCGGATTCCTCCGCTTTTTTAATTAGATAATAGGCTGTACGGTCCTTAATCGAACCGCCTGGATTACAACCTTCCAGCTTCCCTAATATCTTGACCTTCGAACCGTTGGTTAGTGATTTCAACTCAACAAGCGGGGTATTCCCGATAGAATCAAAAATATCCATTCACATGCCGCCTCCCAAGTTATGGCAATATACTGATATATATTCTGCCCTACACTGCATCTCCTGCCTAAAGGGGCATCGTATCCATTATACAGCCTTCTGGCCCATATGAAATACAAAATTTTTTTATTACCAAAAATTTGTTCCTGTCTGTTCGTAAATATACAGTTGTCATTTTCCAAGCCGGAGCCTGCCCATCAGGTAGTGCTGCAGATAGCAGTCAACCGAACGAATAATTTCTGTATCCGGCAGGCTGTCAATTATCTTATTAATATAGCCTTTTCTGGCTGCCTCCGCCAGCGAGTAAGGAAAATTAAGATCGTAAAGCCACGAGAGGAGCAGCAGCTTCCGGTCATTAAGGGTTTTTACGTCATCATAGTAGCATTTTTTTTGCTGCAGCAGGTTCTCAACCAGGACCGTTGAACATTCCCCGGTGTCGGGAAGGTTCGGCCCCAGTACGGGCTTTAGCGCCTCACTCGGACTGGTTAAAAATTGCACGGTCATCTCCAAAATATCCAGTTTGTCCGCATCCCTGATCAGGCGGGAAAACAACAACTCCCGGCCCTGCAGCGTCCCGGGCAGGTCGCAGGCATTATGATGCTCAAGGGCTGTTCTGATGACGGATTGTTCCGGCCCCGGCAAGCCACGCAGCGCCCCGACTCGATCCAGTTCCCGCAAGCCAAGCAGGGCATGGTTTTCTGAGCGCCTGTCGTTAAAAGTACGATACTGAGCATACTGTTTGAAGCGCCCGAGGTCATGCAACAAAGCTACGGCTTCAGCCAAATTCAGGTCTTCTGCCGTCAGTTGCAAGCTGCGGCCGATCTGAACAATTTGCCGGCACACTCTTAAGGTATGCTCTTCCTTCAGCCGCACCCCTATCTGCAGTTCGGGATCATCACTGTAATAACCTCTCACGTAGCCGTCAAACCAGTCTCGTAAAACCTTTAAATGAACCTGGTCCAAAATTTGAACCTCCTGCTTATCTCCAAGATCCATTATGCATACAAACTATTCCTGGGAAGAGCAATGCATTTCCTGATAACTGGCATAATTATTATCATAAGCCCAAATAATCACTCATTTTGGAGGAATGTTAACCTTCCCGGGCTGTATTCCACTTACTTCCAGGATGTGGCTCAAGCCAACCGTCCCGAAGCTTCCGCCAGCATCTCGCGGATGGGCAGGTTGTAGGGACATCTCTCCTCGCACTCGCTGCAACCGACGCATTGGTCCGCGGTTGCTTTTAAACCATGGTAGCGCTCCCTGGCCCATTCCTGCAAATTATACCTGCGGTAATAGCCGTCCAGTAAAAACACCGACGGGATATCGATGCCCTGCCGGCAAGGCCGGCAGTACTCGCACCTCCTGCAAAAAACAGTCCCCAGACGGCCACTCTCTTCATCCAGCGCTCTTCTTTCCTGTGCTGAAAGAGGCAGCGGGTCAAGCCCGGCCTTGACATTCTCCTCCAACTGCTTTAGTGAATCCATACCCGGAATCACCGTGGAAACAGGATGCTCCAGCACAAAACGCAAGGCCAGGCCGGCATTGCTGAAAGCGCCCCCGGCCAGCGGCTTCATGATAATCACACCGGTTTCTGTTTGCCCGGACAGGTCCAGCAGTTCCCGTACGCCGTTCGATTCCACGGGGTTGAACGGAAACTGGACGGTTTCTATTTCAGGAATTCGCAGGATTTCCAACAAAAATTCCTTGATGTGTCCGGTTACACCTATATGTCCGATTAACCCTGCTTCTTTGGCTTGCTGCAAAGCATCCAAAGCGCCGCCGGGGCTCAAGACCTTTTCCAGAGCAGCTTTGTGCTTGATGTTATGCATCTGGTACAGGTCGATATATTCCACTCCCATGGCTTTCAGGCTGGTCCGGATATCCGACGCCATGTCCCCAGCTGTCCGGGCCATAGATTTTGTGGCAATGATTGCTTCATTTCTACGCTGCCGCAAAACAGAGCCCAGCTTTGCTTCGCTGTCGGTATAACCTCTTGCCGTATCAAAAAAATTTATCCCCAGATCCAAAGCCTTGTGAACTATTAAACCAGCTTCGGCCGCTGAGACCCGTTGAATAGGTATACCACCAAACCCGATTACTGAAACCTGCAAACCCGTGCGACCCAATACCCTATACCTCATCATGTCCTCCCGTCATCAGCAGTCCCCTGTTCCAGGCCTTCGAAAAAATAAGTTTTAAACCCGGCGCCGTTTAATATATTCTGTTTGTTTAATACAATTTCCTCCAAGATTTTTCACCATCACGGTTATACGGATAACCTGACCAAGGCCGGTAAAACAGATTAAGATTAAGATAAAGAAAAGCTATGAAATATTTTTCTTATCATAGCCTTTCTTTATGAAAAAACTCAGTATTTATCCAGCGCATATCAATCAGAACATTAACGCGTTGGACCTAAAAATATAAGTCTCTTGTACCTTCTTCTATTTTCTTTAATTCACTAATAGTCATCTGTTTAATCCTGGGATCCGGGATCATTTCTAAATGCTTTTGAATAGTCCTCTCCCCAATTTCTCTGGTTTCCGGACCGGCGTAGTCTATCAGATATTCTTTAAACGTCAATATGGCGTTGGGCTGACAGACGTTTTGAATTTCCCCGCTTTTGGCCAGGGGCATAAACCGGTCTCCCGTTCTGCCTTTGCGATAACAGGCGGTGCAGTAACTTGGAATATAGCCGGATTCGCAAAGATGGCGGAGAATTTCATCGGGAGTCCGGGTGTCCTCCACCTCAAATTGAGGAGTGCTTTCTTCTTCCAGACTAATACCGTTTTTGATTTCCTCCAGCTTCTTCTTGTATCCGCCTATGCCGACGCAGGAAGCGGCGCTCATTTGGGATATGCCCAGGTCAATGACTTCGTCCCTGTAGCCGGGTTTTTCACGGGTAGAGATGATCAAGCCGGTATAAGGCACCGCCAGGCGGAAAACCGCCACTATTTTTTTGAACTGGTCATCGTTAACCAGATAGGGAAAGGCGCTTAAATCCACATCCTCCGCCGCTCGCAGGCGCGGGAAGGAAATGGTGTGAGGACCCACGCCAAACTTTTCTTCCAGGTGTAAAGCATGGAATATAAGAGCCACTACTTCAAACCGGTAGTCGTAAAGGCCAAAAAGCGCTCCCATCCCCACATCGTCGATGCCGCCTTCCATAGCTCTGTCCAATGCGGTGGTATGCCAGTCATAATCCCGTTTGGGACCGTAGGGATGCATTTTGGCATACGTTTCCCGGTGGTAGGTCTCCTGGAAAAGAATATACGTGCCAATACCGGCCGCTTTCAACTTTTGATAGTCTTCCACGGTAGTGGCGGCAATCTGGACGTTGATCCTCCGGATGGAACCGTTGTCCTTCATGGTATCATAAATTGTTTTCATCGCCTCTGTTACGTATTCAATAGGAGCATTTTTGGGATCTTCCCCCATATCCAGCATTACTCGCTTATGGCCTAGCTCTTCCATGGCCTCTATTTCTTCGCGGATTTCTTCCATGGACAATTTTTTGCGGACCGCGTCGCTGGTACTGTGAAAACCACAGTAAACACAGCCGTTCACACAGTAACTGCTCAAATATAGAGGCGCAAACATCACGATCCTTTTTCCATAAATCTTTTCTTTAATGTATAAAGCGGCGGCAAACATTTTTTGCAGCAACTCTGGATCTTCCAACTGGATTAAAGCCGCCACCTCACGGGGGGTTAGGCCTTTTGCCGCTTTTGCTTTTTCAATAATGGACTCCACTTCGCTATCAGGGATGGAAGCCGTTTCCTCCAACAGTTGATTGATTAAAGATTCGTTAATAAAGTCCGCACAATAGGTTTTTTCCATTTAATGCTCCTTTCTTTATTGTCCCGGACTGCAAAAAAGTAAAACCTCCCGTCTGGAAGGTTTTATTGACTAAAAATATATATCCACCATACCCCCGGGATCAGAGCAACCTCTTCCCCCTCAGATAGTCAAACCTCCCTTCCAGCCAGGCGCACCCTACCAGTCAGGACATTTTATTTATTTAATTTTGCATCCTTACCAATATCATAATCCCTATTTTTGCGCTCGTCAAATATTGTTGCAAATAATTTTTGGAACTGTTTGAAAAACCTAAATACCCTATTTCCAGCTGTTCAGAAGCTTGACCAGGGTTATGGCCGCTTCACCCCTGGATACATGGTCCTGCGGCCGGAAATAACCCTCCCGCGGCTCAAGCAGACCCATAGCAACGGAGATGGCTGCGTGCCCCCGCAGGTGTTCGGGAATTTCAGCCGCATCCTGGAAATCCAGGACGTAAATATCACTCAGCCGGGCTACCCGGTACAGGCCGATGGCGTGGATGGACCACCTGGCCATGAAAATGCGGGTGACCGGAGCGTCGGGGTCGGGCTGCTCGCCTTTTTGCAGGATACCCAGCTGCACGGCTTGTTCGTAGTAGGGCTGGTACCAGGCCTCATTATTGCCCGTTGACAGCGGTCTTACTCCTCCTTCGGAATAGGTGCCGGCCTTAACCAGCATCGCAATCAGTTCAGCCTGGGTCACCGCATCGTTTGGCCTGAATAAGCCGCCGGCGGCGCTGATAATGCCCGCGTCGGCCAGCATTTCCACGGCCTCCCGGGCAGGACTGCCGGCCAGGTCGGTAAATCCGCTCCCTTCGGAAGGCGCTTCCACAGCTTCTCCTTCAGAATTTAGGGGTTGGCCTGAAAAGGCGTCGAGCATGGTGAAATTTTGGTTGTTCAGGTGGTAGGTCAGGTAGATTTCAGCCTTAACCGTGCTTCCCTTCCACCGATCCTCCGGCCACAGGCCCAGGTAAGCCTCGGTCAGCGGCGCCTCCCGCAGAAAGACGCCGGCTGCGGCGTCAGCGTCCATAACGCCCTGGGGGTCCGGGAAGTCCACATCGTACCAGTTCATACGAAAACCGGTTATTTGCCCGGTCACTGCGTTCACATCCACGGTAAAGCCGTTGTCGGGAAACTGGATGCCGTCCCTGGCCACCCGGGACCAGACAAAGGTGTAAGCGCCGGGGAGCTGCTTTTCACTTAGATACGGTCCCATCACCGGCTGGGCGTCCTTGAAGACTACCTGTCCCCATTTCTCAGGTTGCGCTTCTTTAATAAAGCTTTCAGCAACCGTGCGGGCGTCCGCCTCGCTGAATTTGGGTTCTGTTGTTCCAAGCCTGTCCCAGATGTAGGATTCGTTCAAGTTGAAGGATACCAGTTCCCCGCTGGCGGCGTCCACGGAAATGTCCAGCCACTTCCGGTCCGGCTCGGTACCGGCCTCCCAGCTAAAATGCCAGGTCTTTTGGTCCGTAAAAAGATAGTCCTGCTCAATCCTGCTGCTGCGCAAGGCGTATTCGCCCGTCACATTTACGGCCGCCTTGGCCTTGGACAGCGCCGCATCCTGCGTCAGCAGGTTTTTGGCGCCTTCCACGGCGCTTACTTCCACCGGGTTCAGCTGATATTCTTCTCTCGCGGTACTGGGCATTTTCATCATCCCGGCGCCGCCGGCCCCGTCGTAAAGCACGTAGTAATTCCCATTATCCAGGATTTTCCCGGTCAGGGCATCGATCAGAAGCTGTGATCTTTGGTCGGGCAAGCAGTAGACGAGCTTTATAGGAACCTCGCTGCCGCCTGGTATACGCGGCCGGAAGTAGTAAAGCTGGGGGCTTGCCTGGGTACGAAAGATCTGTTCGGCCGCCGGCTTGCTGATGCTCCCGCTTGGGTCGGGAAAGCTCGCGGCGTCGTCCCAGTTCAGGTTGAATCCGGTTACTTCGCCGGTGTCACCGTTAACCGTGACGTTTATACTGTTTTCCAGGTAGGGGAAACCGTTTACCACGCGGGCAAAACGATAGCTGTATTCCACCTGGCTCCGCGTCTGGGAAAGAAGCGGCGGGAAGTAATCCCGTCCGGCCTGCAGCCGGGTTTCTTGAAAACGTGACGGCTGTAATCTCTCCGCCAGGGCGGCCGCGATACCCTGGGCCTGCTCCCTGCTGTACGCGGGCAGCCCCTGGTAGCCGCTTCCGTCAAGCGAAGGATTCCACTGTGACATGCTCCAGATTTCCCCGGTCTGGGCGTTGACTCTTACATCAAAGTAACCTCCGGTCTTGGCGCTGCGGTTCCAGTGCAGTTCCCAAAAAGACCCTTGTTCCGACTGTTCGAACCCGTTTGTGAACTTGTCAAAGTCCGCCGGGACCGGGAAAGCGCCCCGGGCAATCTTGATCGCCTGCTCCAGGCTTACGGCAGCCTGCTGTCCCGCTTCCAGTGACTTGTCATTGTTGTCTGAAGCCTGGGCTGGGGCTGCAATTTTTTCCGGGGCATCCGCAGCCGCAGCTTGTGGCGGCCCAATGGCAACCTGCGTCACAAAGAAGCCAAGGGCCAGGACCAGCGCAAACAACCTTGACGCAACCAAATCTCGATATTTCATTTTTTCCTCCTCCCTTATGTACGGGCTGGTCATGAAATGCCGCTAGTTAACCAGCTAAGGCCCACCGCCTAAACACTACCTTACTACTTTGACGTCAATAAGCCTGCCCGGGTTTAACCCAACAGTCAAAAATTCATAGAAAACTGCCGCCTATTAAAATTTTAAACATTTTACGTGCTGACGGCAATTATGATTTCAAATAAAGATTTACTTTATGGAAGTATTAAAATAAAATAAACTATTATAAAATAAAATACCGTTATCAATTGAACATGGATTATGGTCCATAATTATAGCCGAAAATTTTACCTACGTAAATGGTACCGCAGGATTAGTCTCTTGTCCCAATTGATTGGGATAGGAGGTTTTTATTTTATGGTAATAACTAACCAGGGGGTACGGATCGTGTTCGAGAATAATCAAACATGTTATACACCACAGGAGGAGCTATTCACAAGGATAGAAAGACTCCAGGGGCATCTGCTTACAGCCGGTATGCAAGCAGCCCTGATTGTGCAAAATGCCGATTTGTTTTATTTCAGCGGGACCTGCCAGGATGCCCACCTTTTGATTCCCGCCCGGGGCGAACCGCTTTTGATGGTTAGAAAAAACTATGAAAGAGCGCTTGAAGAAAGCGCCCTGGACAAAATTATCGCTGTACAAAGCTACAAAGACATCGGCAGAAGTATTGCCGGAAGTTTAAAAAACAGAGGCGGGATCGGGCTGGAGCTTGACGTTTTGCCGGCCAACCTGTTCTTCCGTTACAAAAAGATGCTCGAACCGCTGGAAATCATTGATGTATCGGGGGCAATCCGGGAAATCAGGATGATCAAGAGCCCCTATGAAATTGAATGTATGAAAGAATGCATCCGCGTGACTTCTGAAATGTACAATGAGGTTCCAAATCTGCTCAAAGAAGGCATGACCGAAATTGAACTATCCAGCAGGCTGGAACTGTTGATGCGGGTAAAAGGAAACCAGGGCAACCCTCGCTTGAGGGCATTTAACCAGGAGGCGCCCCCGCATGTCTTGTCGGGGCGAAACTCAGCCTACCCCAGTTTTTTCGACGGACCCACAGGCGGCGCCGGCCTTAGCCCTGCTTTCCCACAGGGACCGGGCTTTAAAACAATCGGCCGGAACGAACCCATCCTGGTTGATTTTAGCGCTGTTATCAATGGTTATGTGGTCGACCATACCAGAATTTTTTCAATCGGACCACTTTCTGACAAACTGGTCGAGGCGCACAACACCGCCCTGGAGATCAAGCGCAGGTTTATACAAGAAATAAAGCCCGGCGCCAACGGCAAGGATTTCTATGATATGGCGGTCAACATGGCTGAAAAGGCGGGGCTTTCCAGCCATTTCATGGGATCCGGCGTTCATTTCGTCGGACACGGCCTCGGATTGGAACTTGACGAACTGCCGGTCATAGCCAAAAATCACCATGTCACCTTACAGTCCGGCATGGTTTTGGCGCTGGAGCCAAAGTTCGTCTTTCCAGGGGAGGGGACGGTCGGTGTTGAAGACACTTTTGTTTTGACTGAAAGCGGCCTGGAGCAATTAAATATGCTTGACGACTCAATCAAGATACTGTGAGTCTCTCCAAGATAAGCTACAGCCTTTCACCCGGACTAAAAGCATAATGGTGAAAGGCTTTTTTTGCATAAAATTTTTACATATGCCAATTTTTACATAGTAAGCTGAAGGATTTTTTCTCTAATTTCATGAATTAAACAACACATTAAAAGAGGGAGTTCTATTCATAATGAAACACTTGTATGAGCTAATTAAGAACCACGAATCCTGGTTAACTTCCAGAGCGCTTTATTACGCCAAAGAACACAACTATGTAAAATACACGTCAACTTTAATTGAAGCCACGCGAAAAGCCGTTGAGGGCTTGTCGCAGGCGATTTATAGAGCTGTAAGTATTAGTGAACGGGTTCACGAATTGGGACCTGACGATGACTATACCGTCGACCCAACTGCTTCTTTTGGCATCTTGGAGGCCAAAAAACATCGTGAGCGTGGTGTCACTCTTGATATGTTTTTAGGCAGGTTGAAATACTACCGCCAAAGTTTCATCGACCTGATCCATCAGGCAGGTTTTGCAAGAGACTATGACGACCACTGCCAGCTTTTTGTCAACAGGGTGTTTGACCGTATTGAGATAGGCTTTTGTCTGGAATGGACCGGAAATGTCAGAAGTAAACTCATAAAAGATTTGCAAGACTGCAACCGGAATATAACCAATGAAAAAAATAAGTACCTAACCGTTTTCGAAAGCTTACCCAATCCGGTCATACTATTAAACAGCGATAACCAAATTGTAGTTATGAACCATGCCGCATCGGGACTACTTCTGGGGTCCTGCGCTCCAGGGGCGTATTACTACAGTGAAAAACAAAAAGAAGATCGACTGCCGTGGTTGCATGAGGAATTGATATCTTTTACAGCCTGCGATGATTCCACACTATCCTATGAATTTGAAAGAGAACTAAAAAACAAAAATGGAACCGGTTACTTTGAGGTTAAATTCACAAAAATGCTTGATGTAAGCGGTAAATTCAGCGGTACTGTTGTAATTCTCAATGATATTTCCAATCGTAAGGAGATGGAGGATAAGCTTCGCAAAGCTGAAGCTAAATTTCGTACGCTGGTTGAACAAATTCCCGCAGTCACCTATATTGAAGCACTCGATAACGCCAGGACCAAAAAATACGTCAGCCCTCAAATAGAGCAACTGCTGGGCTTTTCTCCCGCTGAAATCATAGCTGATCCCAAACTCTGGTTTAGACAAATGCAGCCTGAGGATCACCAACGCTTACTAGAAATTTATCAAGGTAAAACAAGCGATATTCCAATAAGATCCGAATATTGCATGCTGAGCCGTAATGGCCGTAAGGTATGGGTCAGAGATGAGGCTACGATCCTATCGGACGAAACAGGGCAGCCTTATATGATACAAGGCGTGCTCCTGGACATCACCGAGCGCAAACAGTTTGAAAATGAGATTGCCCGCCTGGACCGTCTAAACCTGATCGGAGAAATGGCTGCCGGAATCGGTCATGAAATCAGGAACCCGATGACCACCGTGCGCGGTTTCCTACAGTGGCTCTCGAACAAAAAAGAATGCGCTAAATATAAGGAATACTACGACCTGATGATAGATGAATTAAACAGGGCAAATTCAATCATTTCAGAATATCTATCCCTGGCCAAAAATAGAACTATAAACCTAAAGAACCAGAATCTCAATGCCATATTGGAAACTATGTTCCCTTTAATCCAGGCGGACGCCATGGTCTCTGATAAATATGTCGTTCTGGATTTGGCCGGTATTCCGGACCTGCTTCTGGATGAGAAGGAAATCCGCCAGCTTATCCTTAACCTCATTCGTAATGGACTGGAAGCAATGCCGGCCGGCTGCGCCATAACAATTAGAACGTATCAAGAAGGCAATAAAGCAATTCTGTCTATACAAGATGAAGGTCCTGGAATTAATCCCGATGTAATTGAAAAGCTCGGCACCCCCTTCTTTTCAACTAAAGAACAAGGAGCTGGTCTGGGACTGGCTGTCTGTTACAGCATCGCCACCAGGCATGAGGCTGCCATTGATGTTAAGACAAGCCCAAATGGAACCACCTTTTTTGTTCAGTTTAAGACATCAAGATAGCTCCTTAAAATGAAATGCCATGGCTTCGGCTGACACCGTGTTACCCTTAAATCTTTTTCAGTATACTGCGAAACGGATCATATTCAACGCACTTGACCGGCTGCCTGGCAATGTGATGCAGACAAAGGTTGCACGAGGTGCATTTAGACGGCCTCTTGTCGGGGCTGAATAACAGCCTCTCCGGCAGGTCCGGTTCACATATTAATGGACGGCAAATTCCTATTAAATCCACCCCTTTTCCCAGGATCTCCTCCATTACCGGCAGGGAACGGATACCGCCGGTTAACGACAGGGCTGTCCTGGCCCCTGCCACAGCCTCTCGCATGGCTTCAACAGCCTGGAGAAAATAGGCTTCTTTTGCTCCCGCCTCCGCCTTGAGTTTTGCCCGCAGCTTTGACTGCTCTTTGATCCCCCCGCTCAGTTCGATCAAGTCCACGCCCGCATCTGCCAGCCGTTTGGCCACCTGTACATAATCTTTAATGGTATTGCCGCCTTCAAGATAGTCATTCGTGTTTAGTTTCCATAAGACAGGGAAGTCCGTACCTACCTGCCCGCGGACGGCAGAATAGACTTCGAGTGAAAACCGCATCCTGTTCTCCAGGCTGCCCCCCCATCGGTCATCACGGTTATTGGTGACGGGACTAAGAAACTCACTCAACAGGTAA
Source organism: Pelotomaculum schinkii (assembly GCF_004369205.1). Taxonomy (NCBI): domain Bacteria; kingdom Bacillati; phylum Bacillota; class Clostridia; order Eubacteriales; family Desulfotomaculaceae; genus Pelotomaculum; species Pelotomaculum schinkii. The sequence goes on from NZ_QFGA01000001.1 coordinate 1,404,843, forward strand.
CCGTGCGCCCCGTGTACCGCAACAGCGTCAAAGCCAGCTTCTTTGACTCTACGCGCCGCCCGGCCAAAGGCAGCTATCGTTTGTTGAATCTCATCTTCCTTTAAATCATTGAGCCTGTAGCCGCCGTCCATCGCGCCATAAGAATACCCGTAGCCTGCTGTGCCCTGGTGAAAAATCTGGACGGCACACTTGCAGCCGCCTCCGTATGTGTGCACAACTTTAGCCAATTTCTTCAGGCCGGGGATAAATTTATCATCATAAACAGACATTTGATTTACAAAAGCCCTGCCCGAGGCTTCCACAGAAGCGGCGCCGGTCACTATGAGGCCCGTCCCTCCCCTTGCCAAATCATAATACAGTTTTAACAGCGCGTCAGCGACGTACCCCTCAATATCTGCCATGTTTTCCACAGTAGCCGAGCGTAAAAACCTGTTCTTGATTTCCATACTGTTAATTTTTAACGGTTTGCCAAGTAAACCCACTTTTTTGCCCCCCTCATGAAGCTGTTTGTGCAAACTGCCTGCGATTTTTAATTCCATTTTATCCGAACAGCTATTTAAGGTCTATCTATATTAGTTAAGTTACCCCATTTGCCGCCATCACCTTTTGGATGGCCATCCGCGGCGCGGGAATGGGTCTGTGCATGATGCCTGTAACTACCGCTGGCATGAATACAGTACCGCCTCACCTGGTGGGTAAGGCATCCGCGTTGAGCAATGTGGTCCGGCAGGTCTCCGCGTCCTTCGGCATCGCCATACTTACCACCATAATGCAGAAACGGGAAGCATTCCACTTTGCCAACCTGGCTCAATCAGTAAATATGAACGGCAACGAGGCTTATGCTTTGCAGACCGCTTTGCAGGACATGGCTATCCACCAGGGACTTAGCTATGGTACCGCGCAAGGTGTCGGCCTGGGTTTAGTAGCACAAAGAGTCACGCTGCTTTCCATGGTTAACGCCATAGGCGACTGCTTTATTGTAGCGGCAGGGATGTGTCTGCTCGCACTTATACTCTGTTTTTGGCTAAAGGACAAGAAAAAACCGGTGGGACCTGCTGCAAGTTCCCCGGCTATAAAGGCGCCGGATGCAAAACCAGCTTTAAAAACACAATAGCCCATACACTAATATCTCTTTTTCGCAGCGCCCTGTGCTTTCAATGTTCTTACTGTCAGGATAATCCCGGTTGTGGTCAAAAAAATCAATCCAATTGCCGCTATATCCAGAAGGATAGAAAGGTTTGCATTGTTTACTTTTCCGGAATGCAGCGCTTTAATGAAACCCATCATATTATTTTGCCCGCTGTAATTTTTCGCGCCTCCGCCTTGGGCCGCCTCTCCTTCAGCAGCTCTTTTGAATTCCGGCGCCTCTCTTCCAGGGGCCGCACCACCCGCTCCTGTTCTGTCCACCTGCACCCGCTGCTCCATGGACGGCATACTAGCGCCGATAAGCCACGGTTCAACCATAATGAGTCCTGTGACAGCCTCAATCAGTATTAATAAAGAAGTCAACAAACCAATCCATAAATGCAGCTGACGGCATTTTTTCATCACGAATCTCCCTGGGTATTTTGTTAAACACCTTAAAACACACCTCTTGTATTATCTAATATCTATTACCATTTAGGCACTCAAACAAACCTTATCGGCCTCCAGAAAAATGTTTAAAACCTACTTAAAAAAACCTCCTTCCCGGCAACCCGCGCGACCTGTTTTTTCGCCGGTAAAGACTGCTGCGGTCTAAATCTTCTAAGAGGTTTATTATCGCTTTCCCACAAATCAAACAAATCGATAAAACACCTGTCCAACACTAAAGCCAGGGCCAGGCCTGAGATTTCTTCTGTTTTTACACCCTTTTTCTGCGAATTAAACAACTGCAGTTCCTCCCTTGCCCCATAACATTATTAGGATTCATTGTAGCCTTCCTTTCTTAATAATTCGTGAAGATTTCATGAAAGTTAGCTGAATTTTTTTGGGTAAATAAGCGCACAAAAAAGAAGCCACCTTCTGGTTGTACCATCAAGTGACTTCTTAAAGAACATGATTTACTACCTTAAAATATTTCAACCCTACTACGTTGCCCAAATGCAAGTGCGGCGCTAACGCGCCGTGTGCGATTGAAATCGCACCCACATTTCTGAGTTTTCATTCTCTGCCGGCGCCGCGTTAGCGGCATGATTGTCTAACAAAGCTACAGCCTTGTTTTCATAGAAAGAGCGACCCTGCCTCTTTCCATATCGATCGACAGCACGTATACCTTGACCACATCCCCCACTGAAACCAGGTCCATCGGGTGTCGCACACGGGTGTCCGACATTTCCGAAACGTGGACCAAACCGTCGTTTTTGATCCCAATATCCACAAAGGCGCCAAAATCAACAACATTACGGACAGTGCCGGTGAGTTCCATGCCCGGCTTTAAATCTTCAATGCTAAGTACGTCCGTGCGGAACACTGGTACCGGCAGGTCCTCCCTGGGATCCCGGCCCGGCCGGGCCAAACAGTCTACAATATCTTTAAGGGTCGGGACACCGGCGTCAAGCTGCGCCGCGATCTCCTCAACATCCACCCCGGCAATTTTCGATCTGATGCTGGAGCGGCCTATTTCATCCACCCCGGAACCGATCAGGTCGAGGAAGCGGTGGGTCAAGTCGTATGACTCCGGGTGGATTGCGGTAGCGTCCAGCCGGTCGTCTCCGTTGTTAATACGCAAAAACCCCACGCACTGCTCAAGTGTCTTGGGGCCTAGCCTGGGTACTTTGGATAACTCCTTGCGGCGCTTAAAACCACCAATCTCATCACGGTAATGCACGATATTCTCGGCAACGGTCGCTTTGATTCCGGCAACATAGCCCAAAAGCTGTGCAGAGGCTGTGTTAAGGTCAACACCCACATAGTTCACGACTGATTCAACCACCTCTGCAAGCTTTTCATCAAGGTGTTTGGGCGGCAAATCATGCTGGTACTGCCCGACACCTACTGCCCGGGGCTCAATTTTTACCAATTCAGCCAAGGGATCCTGAATGCGGCGGGCAATGGATACCGCGCCGCGTTCTGAAACGTCAAGGCCGGGAAATTCTTTTTTGGCCAGTTTGGAGGCTGAATAGACGCTGGCGCCGGCCTCGCTGACAATAGTATACGATAGGCCCGGCTTGTTGCAAGACTTGATAAAATCTGCGACAAACACCTCCGTTTCCCTGGAAGCGGTGCCATTGCCTATGACAATTGCATTAACTCCATACTTTTCTACCAGGCCGGCTAAGGCTTCTTCGGACTCCTTTATTTTTTTCAAGGGAGCAGTGGGGTAAATGACACCGGCCTCCAGGAATTTCCCGGTTTTGTCTATTACCGACCATTTGCAGCCTGTACGGTAGCCTGGATCCAACCCCAAGACCACCTTACCGCGTACCGGCGGCTGGAGCAGCAAGCTGCGCAGGTTCTTTGAGAATACCTTGATGGCCTGTGCCTGTGCTTTATCAGTTAATTCATTCCGGATATCCCGCTCAACAGCAGGAGCAATGAGTCTTTTATACCCGTCCTTAATAGCTTTTGACACGTACTCAGAGGTCGTTGAACCCTCTTCTAAAAATTTACGCTTGAGCCATTGGAGTACAGGACTTTCATCCACCTCAATGGAGACACTCAGTACTTCTTCTTTCTCACCCCTGTTAATAGCCAACACCCGGTGCGGAGGTATCCTGTTCACTGGCTCTTTGTAATCGTAATAATCCCGGTAAGTTTTGTCTTCTTCCGTCTTGCGCCCACTGGTGACGAGGAGCCCTCCCCGCCTGGTATGTTCACGCACCCAGCCGCGCACATCGGCGTCCTCGGCCACACTCTCGGCAACGATGTCCATAGCTCCCTGCAGGGCTTCTTCAACTGTGGGAACTGATTCAGATATATAGGCATAAGCCTCTTCCTCCGGGCTTTCCGACCTGGGGAAGGACAAAAGAAAATTAGCTAAAGGTTCGAGCCCGTGCTCTCTGGCAACGCCGGCCCTGGTTTTGCGCTTGGGCTTGTAGGGCAGGTACAGGTCTTCCAATTTTGAGAGTTTGGTGCAGTTAATGATTTTAGCCTGCAGCTCTTCAGTAAGTTTCCCCTGTTCGTCAATCAGGCGGATTATCTCTTCCTTGCGCTGTTCAAGACTGGTGTAGTACCTGTGCTGTTCATCAATGTTGCGGATCTGTTCTTCGTCGAGCTCTCCTGTCTGCTCTTTGCGGTAACGGGCAATGAAAGGGATTGTGTTATCGGCCAAAAGCTTGACCGTTTGCTCGACCTTATGCCGAGGAATACCTGTTTCTTTTGCTACGATAGCAATAATATCTACCTGTTTTATCAAAACGCATCCCCTTTTTCTATCATTTCTCAAGTCGTAAATTGAACCGGTCCCTTATAGTATGAATGATTTAACGGAAAGAAAAAAGGCTCTTGCCGCTTTTTATCATAACTTATGGCCTTGGACAGCAACAGTGTCTCACCATTTACGGCATAGCTTAAGTCAAGGGGCCTACTGATTTGTTCCAGCGGAACGAGCATACGGCCATCCACCTCGACTGTATCAAGAGCAAGAAAAGGCCGGCTGCTTACTTCAAGGTTGCTGATTGAGGAACTTGATGAATCTATTGGGAATACTATAGACAGCATTATCAATAAAAAAATTATTATCAAAAGTAACAACAGTACTCTTTTAAAATAAAGAAGCATCCCACCACCCCTTTAAGTGGATTATAATCCATTATATGGCTTCATGGGAATAATATGATCTTCAGAAAATTGCTTTGGAGTTATTGAAATGGATGTCCTTTATGATGACGCCTGGGAACAAAGCAACCTGCACGCAAAAGGAGATGGGCAATCCCATCTCCTTCGCTTTAGCTCCTTTAGCAACTGCAATGGCTTTCATGAAACAACATCAAAAATTTCTGTTATCGCACCTGGTCAATCACCCGACGGTAAAATTCCCGCCAGTCACCGGAGAGGTGGCTGAGGTCCGGCTGGTCGGGTTGGTCCGGCTGTACGGAACTAACGGTGGTATTTTTGGTCACGGCGCTGATATTTTTCACAGCCTGTGGCTTTTTCTTTTTTTTCTCTTTCTTCTTGCGTCCCACTTGCATGGCCTCCTTGCAACCGGCGCTGCCGGCGTTTTAGGCGCCGACCCATTCCTTGCGGAGGGAGAAAAGCTCCCGCAACTCACTGGTGGAGATCTCCGTTACCCAGGCTTCACCGGCGCCGATGATTTGCTCATTCAAGCTCGACTTGCGCTCCAGCACTTCGTCGATACGTTCTTCCATCGTGCCCAGACTGATGAATTTATGGACCATGACGTGACGGTTCTGGCCGATCCGGTGCGAGCGGTCGGTGGCCTGGTTCTCCACGGCAGGGTTCCACCAGCGGTCAAAATGAAAGACATGGTTGGCGGCGGTGAGGTTCAAGCCAAGACCGCCCGCTTTGAGTGACAGTATAAAAATATTGTAATTGTGTGAGCCTGTATCCTGGAAACGGGCTACCATTTCGTCCCGCTCCTTCCTGGGAGTACCGCCATGCAGGTAGTAAGACTCTTCTCCCAGCTCTTTTAATATAACTTCCTGCAGCAGCTGCCCCATCCTGATAAACTGTGTAAAAATGAGGCAGCGGTCGCCCTGCTGGCGCAACTCCGCGATCATTTCCAGAAGACGCTCCACTTTTTTGGAACCTGCATTGATGTTTTCAAGCGGACCTTCTTTTAGAAAAAGCGCCGGGTGATCACAGATCTGTTTCAGCTTCATCAGCGTGGACAGGATTAAACCCCGCCGGGCCATGCCGTCTGATTTCTCCAGTTTATTAAACAGGTCTTCCAATACGCTTTCGTAAAGAGACGCCTGTTCAACGGTCAAGGGAATGTATTCTTTTTGTTCCTGCTTTTCCGGCAGGTCCAGCTCGATAGCCGGGTCATTTTTCACCCTTCTCAGCAGGAACGGGCGGATCAACTTTTGCACCCGGCCGATATCTGTCGCGTCTCCTTTTTTCTCAATAGCGCTTATGAAGCTGCGGTTAAACTCCTTACTGCTGCCGAGGTAGCCAGGGTTGATAAAGTCGAAAAGCGACCACAGCTCGGTCAGGCGGTTTTCCATCGGCGTGCCGGTCATGGCTATGCGATGGCGTCCTTTAAATTTGCGTACCGCGGCGGCCTGTTTGGTGTAGGCGTTTTTAATGTTTTGGGCCTCGTCCAGGCAAATGCAGTCCCATTCCACCGCAGCCAAATCTTCTTCGTCTATGTGGGCCAGATTATAGGAAGTAATCACCAGGCCGACGCCTTCAATGGAGGATAGGAAATCAGGACCTTTTGCCCGCTGCGGGCCATAGTGAAGCTGTACCTTAAGTGAAGGCGCAAAACGGGCCAACTCCTTCTGCCAGTTGCCCAGGACTGAAGTCGGACAAATCAAAAGTGACGGGCAAGGAGGATTTTCGTTTTCTTGGACTTTTAACAAATAGGCAATCCATTGGATTGTTTTCCCGAGGCCCATATCGTCGGCCAGGCAACCGCCCAGGCCGAAGCGGCGCAAGAATAACAGCCAGGAGGCGCCTGCCAGCTGGTATCTTCTAAGCGAGCCGTAAAAAGAAGCTATCGTCTCAAGTATGGGAATCTGGTCCAGGTTGTTCAGTTGTTCCACCATCCGGGCGAACTGTCCGCTTAGCTCCACCTCCACCTGCAGAGCTTCTGCCGGGCCGGGCTCCGGTTCCAAAGAAGTTTCGTCAACCGGGGTAAGCAGGCGCATATGCAGGATTTCACCCAGCGAAATACCGTCCTTTTTACGAAGGTATTGCTGGATTTTCTTCACAAAAGCAGGGTCGAGCTGGATCCACTTGCCCTGGATCCGCACCAGCCGCCGTTTTTTTGCAACCAGCTTCCGGAACTCTTCTTCCGGCAGTTCCAGGCCGCCGACAGCCAGATTCCAGTCAAATTGCACAATCTGGCTGACACCCAGGAGGCTTTCTTTCGATGAGCCCACCGAGGAGCGGGTCCTGATTTTAAGCGACGGCACGAGCTTTTGTACTTCTTGCCACCATTTGGGCAAAAAGACGGTGTGGCCGGCCTGCGCCAGCTGGATACTGCCGGTATTGAGAAATTCCCAGGCATCAACCTCAGTAAGTTCCCGGCGCAGTCCTGCTGATCCTTCCCCGCGGCTATCCTGCAGCCACGGCAGGATGTCGATCCATTTCTGGATATCGCGTTCGACACGGTCGCTATGCTCCTGCCAATCCGGCCGCATGGCCCCGGGTTCCCAGGCTGCCAGGCTGCCGCGGTCCTCTTTGTCCTGTAAAATAATATTAAGCAGCCAGGCGGTGTCTTCGCCGTCCGGTTCCGCAAGTTCCAGGCAAGTCCGAAAAGGGGTGTGGTCCTGCTGCCAGCCGGCGGCTTCCAGCCACGTTTCTTCATCACCGGTTAAAGGCTGACTTCTATCCTGAGCGGGAATCAGTACAGGATATGACGACAGAATTTTTTCCCAGGTCCGGCCGATTTCCGGTTTTTCTTCGATCAGATTATTGATAATCAGATCAGCCCATTCATCAATAAAGGGCACTATGACCGGCAAGTCGCCGCAACCGGAGGCGCGCTCCCAGTCCATGCGCCACCCCCGCCTGCCTTCCCGCCACTTGTCGAAATCCGGCTTCCAGCAGCCGGCGGCCAGGGCTTTTCTGAACCGCGGCGCTGCTTCCATCAACGCTCTGGTTTCGTCGCTCCAACGCCAGTCCAGCTCTCCGGACCAGGTCCGGGTGGTGAAGAAGTCTAGCGAAGTCAGGGGAGAAAGGTAAAGCGCCTCCCTGCCCCGGTGGCTGCCGGTATCGATAAAGGTCCCGTAATATGAAGCTTTGTGCCTGGCAAAAAGCAGGTACTTCAATTCATGAAAAACGGTTGTATGGTCGGCTCCCGCTGCCCAGATGATGAAACCTTTACCGGGCAGCCATTCCGAAAAAACGCTGATGCGGTTATCCGTCATGAAGAAATCAGCTTTCCTTTCCGCAACTCTTCCTGCAGCGCCCTCATCCGCGGGTAACGCGCAGCCAGGCTGTAAATGAAGGTATTCCATTCCTTGATGGCTTTGCTCTTGTTATAGAGCGCGCGCAATTTTTTGAGCACTCTGACCGACGCCTGATAAGATTTTCTGGTTTTCCCTTCTATAAGCATGGCCGACCACTGGTGATAAAGGGGTATCAGGGCGGCCGGGTCCTTTGCTTCAATGAGCCGCAATACATCCTTGTCGATATTATCCCAGGTGTATCCCCGGTAGCTCATGTGTAATTCAACCCATTCCCTGAACAGGTCCTCCTCCAGAAGATATTGGGCATAGCAATCCAGGCTGCGGGGCAGCCAGGAGCGAATAAGCTTGATAAATTCCTGCCCGAATTTACTGTTTTCAACCGCCTGGAGGCAGTACTTGCAGATATCCTCCAATACAACAGCATTTGCTCCCTTTATATCGGGAGCCAGCCAGTTGACCCAAGCCAGGAGTTTTTCCCATTCCCTCGCCCGGGCAAAATACTCCAGGTAAAAGAGCAGGTCATCTATGCGCTTGTCTTTAAGCTGCCGCAGCACGGACAGGGCGTCCTCTTCCCTGTTGGCGGCCAATCTCAGGCTGGCCAGCCCGAGGACCGCGTAATAATAGCTCTGCTGGTCCGGCTCATGCCCAGCTAAGAATTCTTCCAGGTAACGTGTTTCTTTTTCCAGACAATCATTATACGAAGTGACACACAACAGGCGGTAGACCATTAACCAATTAAAAAGAGGGGTTTTCACCAGAAAAAGACGCTCGCGGGCAACTTCTATAGCCTTCTGAAAAAACGTCTGAAACAACGGTTTATTTTTTTCCCGTTGCTTATTGGACAGAATGGCGGCAAAGGACCGCATAAAATCATCCCATATTTCTTCCATTTGATAATGGTCCACGTATGCCGGTTGGACATCCTTTATTTGTTTTTCCAGCATGTCCATAAAAAACAGGTCGCTGTGAAACCGGTATAAGTCCCTGTTTAAGGAAGGCCAGCTTTGGCTGTGAACGTTCACCACGTCCATAAACTCGTCATATAACCTGGCGCTGATATACAGTTCACTGGCAAAAAAATCCGAATACGATAGAGATGGCCTCTTCCTGGATTCCCTGATCCTGCCGTAGGTGTTCTCAAAATACTCATACCAAAGCTCAACAGGTCCTTCCTTGTCAGGAGTACTCTGAACCGCCTGATTTTTTAGGTTTAGGTTAGTGTTTTTAGGGGGGGCGTTCTTGCTTGCCGAAAAATTCATCTTTGGTGAATTTTCAAATTCCATCATCCTGGGGCCGTAGTAATGAATAAAAACTGCGGCAATATGTTCACAAAGGCGTTTTTTTGCGCAAGTGCAGGTGCTTTGGGAAAAATTATCAATGTGTACCGTCACAGTATACATTTTATCGTCATCAACAGTCGAGTAAATCCTTGGCCCAAATATTTTGACCCATTTGATCCGGTCACGATCGTAGAGGGTTTTCCCCTTCTCATATACCTCCGGGGCCATACAGCGGGTTGCCTCGTCAGCCATGATCGACAATTTTTCGCTGGAGATCCGATCCTTATACATAACTAAAGACACCTTAACCATTTATGCTTTATTAATACTATCCTTTTAGTTTACCATAAACCGCTAAATCAAAGCTAAGTAGTTTTTTAAAATCACTTATCAACTGCCATCTTTTCTGCTTGTCTTGCCAGATTAAGACAGTTGTCCATAACCCCGCCCCCCTGTCAACCCTTTGTCAACAAAAAAGCCGGCGGGTGATTTCCGCCGGCGGTTTATTGGGCCAGGAGTAAACGGTCGGTATTTAAAGCTTTGCCGCTGGCCTGCTCGAACATCTTGAGCAGGTCGGGGATCTCCAAACGAGCCCTTTCCGGACCGCTGATATCGAGAATGATCCTGCCTTCGTGCATCATGATCGTACGTGTGCCTACGGTCAGCGCCTGTTCCATATTGTGCGTCACCATGAGGGTTGTCAAGTTTCCATCAGCGATAATCCTGGTGGTCAGGTCCAGCACCACCGCTGCCGTTTTTGGATCGAGCGCAGCGGTGTGCTCGTCAAGAAGCAGGAGCTTTGGTCTGGCGATGGTTGCCATCAGTACCGTCAACGCCTGACGCTGTCCCCCGGAAAGAAGGCCGACCTTGGAAGTCAGCCTGTTTTCCAGACCCAGGCCAAGCGGCTCAAGGCGCTCGCGGAACAGTTCACGCTTATTTTTTGCAGTTCCCCGCCGCAGGCGCAGCGGCTTACCGCGCTGCAGGGCCATTACCAGGTTTTCCTCGATGGTCATGGTTGCCGCCGTACCCAGATTGGGGTCCTGAAAAACGCGCCCGATATAAGCGGCCCGGACATGCTCGGGCTTTCGGCCGACCTCTTGTCCTTCAATCAGCATTTGCCCTTCGTCGATCTGAAAAACACCGGCTATGGCGTTCAGCAGGGTGGTCTTGCCTGCCCCGTTGCTGCCGATCACCGCAACGACCTCACCCGGCGCAAGATGCAGGGAAAGGTCCCGCAGGGCGGTTTTTTCATTGATATCACCGGGGTGAAAGACCTTGGTGATGTTTTTTATTTCAAGCACTCTGACCACTCCTTTCCCGGGATAACGGAAGTTTGCGGAAACGCGCCCGGAAAACGGGGAAGGCCAGGGCGACTGTCACTATAGCCGCCGTGAGGAGTTTTAAATCCGTCGCCGGCATGCCCAATTGCAGGACTCCGGCAATGACGGCGCGGTAGATGACCGAACCGACCAGGGCTGCCACAAGCGCCCGGAAGATCGTCGGAGTGCGGACCAGGACTTCTCCGATGATGACCGAGGCCAGGCCGACGACGATCATCCCGATGCCCATGCCGACATCGGCAAAGCTCTGGTATTGTCCCACCAGACTCCCGGATACGGCAACAAGGGCGTTGCTCAAGGAAAGCCCGATGAGTTTGGTGGTGTTGGTATTAACACCAAGGCTGCGGATCATCTGGGGATTATCGCCGGTCGCCCGTACCCCCAGACCAACTTCTGTTTGCAGGAAAAAGTAGAGGCCAATGACCACAAGCAGAGAGACGGCGCCGCCCAGCGCAAGGGCTGAGGCGCTTAGGCCGGTGAAACCGCTGATGGAGGAAAAAATGGTGTCCACGCGCAGCAGCGACAGGTTTGCCGTACCCATTATGCGCAAGTTAACAGAGTATAAAGCTATCATGGCAAGAATACCTGAAAGCAGGGGGTCGATTTTCAGTTGCGTGTGGAGCAGTCCTGTAACCAGCCCCGCTGCGGCGCCGGCCAGGACAGCGGCCATGGTCGCAAGCCACGGGTCGCAGCCGCCAAGAATCAGGCGCGCAGCTACCGCGGCTCCCAGGGTAAAGGAGCCGTCTACCGTGAGGTCAGGAAAGTTCAGGATCCGGAAGGTCAGGTAGACCCCCAGGATCATGGAGCCCCAGAGTAATCCTTGCTCCAGGGCGCCCATCCAAATGTGCAACGACAATATTATCACCTTTGCTGTTTAAAAAGTTGCTTTTGCTACTCGACCAGCGTGGCTTTTGCTTTAAGCTCTTCAGGCAGCGTCACGCCCATGCGCGCGGCGGCTGCGGGATTCAGCGTCAGGGTCAGTTCCTTCTGGCTCTCAATGGCCATTTCCTGCGGCTTCTCACCTTTCAGGATACGCAAGGCCATCTCACCGGTCTGGCGTCCAAGCTTATAGTAGTCGATACCGTAAGTGCCGATGGCGCCACTCTTGACCGAGTTTTCCTCAGCGGCAAAGACAGGCAGCTTGCTGCTTTCACCCACCTTGACAACGCTGGAGATGGCCGCCACAACCATGTTGTCGGTTGGGACGTAGACGGCATCACAACGGCCGACCAGGGACTGGGCCCCCTGCATCACTTCATTGCTGGCAGTAATCGGAGCTTCCACGATCTCCAACCCCAGTTCGGGGGCTATATCCTTGCAAGCCTTTGCCTGCACCTGGGAATTAATCTCGCTGGAGTTATAAATGATACCTACTTTTTTTACTGAGGGGACGATATCCTTGATAAGCTGCAACTGTTCTTTAATCGGGTTCATGTCCGTGGTGCCCGTTATATTGGTATCCGGCTTGTCCATGCTCTTGATGAGCTTTGCCTCTACCGGGTCGGTCACAGCAGTTATCAGAATAGGAATTTCACTCGTCTTGTCGGCCATGACCTGGGCGGAAGGGGTAGCGATAGCCAGGATCAGGCTCTTCTTGTCCTGGGCTAACTTGTTGGCAATGGTTTGCAGGTTGTCTTGCTGCCCCTGCGCATTCTGGTAGTCAACAGCAAGCTTATCGCCATCCTTGTAGCCGTTTTCCGCAAATACGTCCAGGAAACCTTTGCGGGCGGCGTCTAAAGCCGGATGCTCCACAATTTGAATAATACCCAACTCAACCTTTTGAGACTGCTGTTGTCCGGACGATGACTTTTCCTTGCTGCCGCATCCGGCGGCGCCCAGAACCAGAAGTACCGCCAACACTGTAAAAATTACTCTTTTCACTTATAGTCTCCTCCCCGTTTTAATACCGGCGCCACTTACCCCGCCGCCCCACAGGCCGCATGGAAGATGTTAGTTAATTGACGCCTATCATTCTAATCCTATATAACGAATATACCTATGTCAACTGACAATTTGAACAAAATCCGCCCAACACAGTTGCCGGCAAATTCATTCGCCATGCAGTTCCATACTACAATACATATATAGACTAACAAAAACGCCGGCTTTGGCGGGGATATGATAAGGAAGTAATCTCAAATAAACATTGGATAGTCGGCAAACGGTATTGTAAATAAGCTGGAAACAGCAACTACAAACGCATTGGAGCGAAAAACAAATGTAAGAGATTACTTATTCACAAGTTGGAGACTACCTGCTGCCTGATTTGGCGTTACCCGAAACTGAACACGCTACAATCGGTAAATACGGTATCGGGATGCTGCTATTAAATGGGGTATTGCAGAACGCAGGAAATAAAAACTCTGTGAAGAAAATAGGATAGATGGCGGTGTGCAATTTTGATAAGTGAAAACAGCAAAATGAATGACGGTTTTTTGATACTGATTATGGGATTTTGTTGCTGCTTAAGGGGTTGATTGGATTATAATGGGAAAAATTCTGGTGGTAGATGATGAACAGTCTATTGCAGACTTAATTGAAGTATATCTAAAAAGCGAAAACTACAATGTACTTAAGTTTTATAATGGACATGACGCCTTGCAATGTATTGAGAAGGAGAACATAGATTTAGCGATATTGGATGTCATGCTTCCCGATGTAAACGGCTTTTCAATCTGCCAGCAAATCAGAGAAAAGCATAATTTCCCTATTATTATGCTAACCGCCAAGGATGAAGAAATTGACAAGATTACCGGCCTTACGTTAGGTGCGGATGATTACATTACAAAACCTTTTCGGCCTCTTGAAATGGTTGCGCGGGTGAAGGCGCAATTGCGGAGGTTTACAAAATACAATCCGGCTGAACCGAGCCAGGAGGAAAATTCCATCGTATTTTCCGGCTTGGTATTAAATAAGGACAAGCATGAATGCATACTGAATGAAAAACCGCTTTCCCTTACTCCCACAGAGTTTTCTATTTTGTGGGTCCTGGCGTCCAATCGGGGGCGTGTTGTCAGCTCGGAAGAATTGTTCCACGAGGTATGGGGGGACAAGTATTTTACCAACTGCAATAATACCGTAATGGTGCATATTCGGCATCTAAGGGGGAAAATGCACGACAGCGCGGAACGGCCGCAATACATCAAAACGGTATGGGGGGTCGGCTATAAAATTGAAGGATAAACAGTTTCGTTCCGAATTTATGAAAAAGACGATCTTTCGGTGCGCAAGAACGGAAATCCTGGCATCGGTACTGTATGCGGCTATCATTGTTACCGCTTACTATATAGGTTACAGCATCACTTGGCAGCCCTCGCCCCTATATTATTTTTTAAATATACTTTTGGATTATGCCACCCTCTTAATCCCGCTGGTTTGGTTTGTCATGGTCCTGATCATCATTTATATTTATTGGAGCAGGACAGTCGGTTATATTGAGGATATCGCCGCAGCGAGCACGGCTCTGGTGCAGCCGGATGATATAGACATCAAGCTTCCGGCAGAGCTTCGGGAAATTGAAGACAGCATGAATCAGATCAAAAAGACTGCCCTCAAAAACGAGCGTGAGGCAAGGGAAGCGGAGCAGCGCAAAAATGATCTGGTCGTAAATCTTGCACATGATATCCGGACGCCGCTCTCCTCCGTCATCGGGTATTTGAGCCTGCTGGATGAAGCGCCCGATATGCCGGCCGAGCAACGAGCGAAATACACCGGCATTACGCTGGAAAAAGCATATCGTCTGGAGCAGCTTATCAATGAATTTTTTGAAATCACACGGTTTAATCTAAGCTCTATCGTGCTGAACAAGGGGAAAATCAACCTGTCCTTTATGCTGCGGCAAATGGCGGATGAATTCTATCCGATGCTGTCGCCGCAAAACAAGCAGGCCATTGTCCAAGCGCCGGATGAGTTGGTTTTATGGGGAGACGCGGATAAACTCTCTCGTGTGTTTAATAATATTCTAAAAAACGCGATGGCATATAGCTATGACGGCAGTACCATTGACATCACAGCTTCCGTGCAGGCGAAAGACGTCATAATAAAATTTGCAAACAAGGGCGATCCCATTCCACCACAGAAATTAGAAACCATCTTTGAAAGGTTTTTTCGACTGGATGCCTCACGTTCTTCACAAACAGGGGGCGCTGGGCTTGGCCTGGCAATCGCCAAAGAGATTGTTACCGCCCACGGCGGTACGATTACAGCCCAAAGCGACGTGAGCAAGACAACGTTTACCGTTGTTCTCCCAACTGGAGATTTGGAGTTGAGCAAAAGCAAACAACTATCTTAGGGAAATCATAAGTTCTTCATAAGTCTTTCTTAAGGTTTTGATCAGCCAAAATTCCAATATTGCCTGTCCGACTTCGGTAAGATGAAATTACCGAATCAGGGCAGGCTTTTTGTATTTTTGAAAGATCAGACCAAAGGAGTGATTTTTATGAAACAAAAAACAGTAGCCGTTTTGTTTGGCGGCCATTCCACCGAATACGAGGTATCCTTGCAATCGGCTTGTTCGGTGATAGAAAACCTTCACCCTGAAAAGTATCATGTCATTCTGCTTGGCATTACCCGTCAAGGAGAATGGATGAAATATAGTGGCAACATCCGGCAAATTCAAAACGACACCTGGCGGAAACATGATTCCTGCGTTCCGGCTGTCATTTCACCGGATCGCAATACACATGGCATTCTTGTGCTGGATGGCGGCAAGGCGACGGCGATTCCTATTGACGTAGCGTTTCCTGTTCTGCACGGTAAAAACGGCGAAGACGGCACGGTCCAGGGCTTGCTTGAAATGGCAGGCATCCCTTGTGTTGGATGCGGAACGCTTAGTTCGGCTCTGTGCATGGATAAAGATATTGCTCACAGGCTGGCACACTTGGCGGGGATAAAAACACCCAACTCCATTGTCCTGCCTTCTCAAATCCCGGCTAAGAAGTTATCAGAACAGACTGCTCATATGCAATACCCGTTATTCGTTAAGCCGGCCAATGCCGGCTCATCCTTGGGGATCACAAAGATTTACGATGCGGGTGATTTATCGGGTGCGGTTGAAGCGGCTTTTCAGCATGACTATAAGGTTATCATTGAGGAAGCCATTGCAGGTTTTGAAGTCGGCTGCGCTGTGCTCGGCAACGAAACACTTACGATTGGCGAAGTCGATGAGATTGAATTGTCACAAGGCTTCTTTGACTACACGGAAAAATATACGCTGAAAACCTCTAAAATCCATATGCCCGCCCGCATTGACGCAGATACGGCAAATCGTATCAAACAAACGGCAGCAACCATTTATCAGACGCTAAACTGTTCAGGTTTTGCACGGGTGGATCTGTTTCTGACCCCTGAAAATGAAATCGTCTTTAACGAAGTGAATACCATTCCCGGCTTTACCTCCCATAGCCGCTACCCCAATATGCTAAAAGGTATTGGGATGACCTTTGAGCAGATTGTAGATGAATTAATCAAGCTGGCGATGCAACCATGAGAACGCTCCGATTTGGGAGGATGGACATTGCCAAAGGAAATTTGATCCTTGTCAATCCATTACACCCCTTTAGGGGCGATATGTCAAAGGATTGCCTTGTATCCGTGCGCCCCAATACTACGCATATTCTTTTGGAAAGGCAAGCCGCAAAAATGCTGGCGGAGGTCACGGCCTTTTTAGGCTGCGAGCATCAGATTGTTCCGGTCAGCGGCTACCGAACCATGCGGGAACAGCAGACAATCTATGCGGATTCCCTGCATGAACACGGGGAGGATTTCACCCGAAAATATGTTGCCATTCCCGGGTGCAGCGAACACCAGACGGGCCTTGCGATTGATCTTGCCGAGAACAAGGATGATATTGATTTTATTCGCCCTGATTTTCCATACACCGGCATCTGGGGGCGTTTTCGGGAGTTCTCAATCCAATATGGATTTACCGAACGCTATCCGGCCGGGCGTGAGCAGATTACACACATTGCCCATGAACCGTGGCATTTCCGCTATGTAGGGTATCCTCATTCACAAATGATGAAAGAAAGAGCGTTGACGCTGGAAGAATATACGGACTATCTTAAACAGTACCCCTACCGGGGCGCTCATCTGCGTTTCAAGCGCAATAAACGTGATTTTGAGATTTTCTATGTTCCTGTTCAGCGTGATCATGAAACGATTATAGAAATTTCCGATGGAGTTCCTTATCAGGTTTCAGGCAACAACGAGGACGGCATTGTGGTGACGTTATGGAGGGATCGCTGATGACGATACCTCAAAAAAAAGAATACGCCGGCATTGACTATTTTAGGCTAATAGCAGCCTTCCTTGTAGTTGCGATTCATACATCGCCCTTGTCAGGACTAAATGAAACAGCCGATTTTGTTTTAACAAGGGTTCTTGCCCGTGTCGCGGTTCCTTTCTTCTTTATGGTTTCAGGGTTTTTCCTGTTTTCCAAAACGGAAGCAGAAAAGCTGAATTTCTATGGATTGGCGGTGCTTTTGAAAAAGACTGCTTTCCTATATGGCATCGCCATCCTGCTTTATCTGCCGCTGAATATCTATGCGGGAACACTGGGAGAATGGAGGTGCTTGCCCAATCTCCTGAAAGACATTGTTTTTGACGGTACGTTTTATCATTTGTGGTATCTTCCGGCGGCCATCTTCGGCGCCTGCATTGCTTGGCTATTGCTGAAAAGGCTGCCATCCAGACAGGCATTTATCATCAGTCTGATTTTGTATATCGTTGGGCTATTCGGTGACAGCTATTACGGTATTTCTGAAAAAATTCCGTTTCTAAAAGCAGTTTACCAGAACTTGTTTTGGTTTTCCGACTACACGCGAAACGGCTTGTTTTTCGCCCCTGTTTTCTTCATGCTGGGTGCGCTGCTTGCAAGACAGACGAAAAGGATACCTCTGCAAACCTGCTTAATTGGACTTGCGGTGTCCTTTGTGTTCATGCTCACAGAAGGACTGCTGCTGCACAGTCTTAAGCTTCCAAAGCACGACAGCATGTATTTGATGCTTTTGCCCTGCATGTTTTTTCTGTTTCAGAGCCTGCATTTTTGGAAAGGGAAAAACCCTAAATATTTGCGTAACCTATCCATGCTTATTTATCTGATTCATCCGGCGGTTATCGTGGTAGTTCGTGGTTTTGCGAAAGCGACTGGACTGCAAAGGCTACTGATAGATAACAGTGTCATTCATTATCTGGCCGTTGCGTCAGGCTCCTTTGCCGCTGCCATCGTGCTTGTCATGATTTTGAATAGGAAACGTACCCATAAGTCCAATTCTATGCAACGGCATAAGGATCGGGTATGGGCCGAGATCAATATGCTCAACTTGCGCCATAACGTACAGGTCCTGCGGGATGCGCTTCCTGTCGGATGCGAAATCATGGCTGTTATAAAAGCAAACGCATATGGGCATGGAGCTGCCGAAATATCGGCTTATCTGCATCGCATTGGTGTTGATTCCGTTGCCGTTGCCACGATTGATGAAGCTATCTATCTGCGCAGGAAAGGAACGAAAGGGGAAATCCTTATCTTAGGCTATACATCTGAGGCAAGAACCTCCGAGCTTTTTCGCTACCGCTTATCGCAAACCGTAGTGGATGCGGAGCACGCGCGGGAGTTGAATCGTTTTGGCAAACCGATACAGATTCACATTAAAGTGGATACAGGTATGAACAGGCTGGGAGAAAATTATCGACATGTATCTGAAATAGCTTCTATCTTTGACTGTGAAAATCTTAAGGTCAGGGGGATTTTTTCCCATATGTGTGTGTCGGATAGCACGGAAACCGGCAATGTTGCTTTTACCAAAGCACAAATTCAGCATTTCTATGAGCTTCTGGACGGGTTAAAGGCAAAACACATTCAGCTTCCCAAAATCCACATACAAAGCAGTTACGGGGTTTTGAATTATCCTGAACTACAATGCAGCTATGCCCGAATCGGGATTGCGCTTTACGGCGTTTTAAGCACATTTGATGCACAGACCAAATGCTCATTGGATTTAAGGCCCGTTTTAGCCTTGAAATCGAAGGTTGTCCTGGCCAGAACGATTGAATCAGGAGAGAGTGTTGGCTATGGCCGGGAGTTTGTCGCGGAGCGAGAAACGAAAGTTGCCGTCATTTCCACTGGCTATGCAGACGGTTTCCCGCGCAGCCTTTCCACGGGGAAAGGCCATGTTTTAATTCATGGGTGCCGCGCGCCGATTATTGGCCGAATCTGTATGGACCAGCTTATGGCCGATGTTACCGGGCTTCCTGATATAAAGAGGGGTGATGTTGTCACGCTGATTGGTAAGGATGGCTCCGAAGAAATTACAGCAGAGCAGGTGGCGGTAAACGCTGGGACGATCACCAATGAGCTGCTTAGCAGATTGAGTAATCGTTTAGAAAGGGTATTCCTTGATCTGTAAAAACCATATAGGCGGCCTGGGCATCCTGAACATCCACGAACTAACTGATGAAATGTTGCGCAAAAACAGAGAAACAGCGTAGCCCTCTGGCTGCACCGTTCCCTGTTAATAATACTTCCTTATGAACGCCGGCTTTCGCCGGCATTTGTTAGTTCATTGACTAAGTATTATCCGGCGGCTGACCGCCGGTCACGAAAAATTACAGGTCCGGTTTAATCAACAGGGTTTTTAACGCTGTCATCAATAACGGGGGCTTTAAATGGTTCGCCCAGACCGCTGATGTTAAACTGCCCGTTCATGTCATACTTAATCCTTATTTCCTCCGGAGCTTGCTCTCCGCTTTGGTCGGTGTCAGGGTCTGTGTCAGGTTCCGGGTTCTCCATAGTCAGATCCATCTTGGCATTGAAATTGATGATGTCGCTAATCAGCGTTTCCTTGTTGATCAAAATTGTGTAGAAGTAATCAAGACTGGCGTTTTCCATTATCTGTTGCAACTCCTGCTGCATATCGGCGGGATTTTCCTGTGCCGCCCCGCTGGACGCAGCCTGCATGGCCTGTTGGAACATTTCCTGGAAATTCTCCATGAACTTATTAAAATCCAGAGAAGCATTCAACACATAGTAGTCTTTGCCGTCCACTGTCGTGTCGTTGCCGTAGTTCACCAGAATCCCCATTTCCTTCATCTGCGCGATAGCTTTAAGAGGATCGGACTGGATATCCTGCTGCTGTTTCCAAAATTCGGAGGAGAAAGGCTGCCCCATGGCCTGCCATTCCTGACCGGGCATTTTCATGTACATTTTTTCTTCATCCATGTACATTTCCACAGCCATCTCAGGGATTTGGCCGGCTTCGTCGGCATTGACCTTTTGCGTTATATAAATTTGCAGGGGATCGTTCTGAATCTGACTGGTTAACGACATGCCCAGATTTTTGGGAGCGTCTTCCATAAGCTTCCCGTCGGCCATAATCTCCATGTCTATGTCGAAGGAACCGTCCATAGAATAGGTGTTAATAGCCTGACAGGCAGCATTGGACTTGGCCAGGAGCTCAAGCGGGGCCATGCCGTCCCTGGTCTCTTCTCTGACCAGCGACACCAGCAATTTCTCTGCGTCCCAGCCTACTTCAAAACCAAAAGCGCTGCTGACCGCACGGAGCGGAACATAAGCAACATTGTTGGTTTTAACCGCCGCACGAGGCAGCGCTACGGGTTGGTCTCCGAGCACGGCTTCATCTTTGCCGCTGGTCAAGGTTAGGGCCTTCCCGTTTTCGGTAATGGTCAAGACTTCCCCGTTTTCGCTGAAATCGGCGCCGGATAAACGGGCAAAAGTGCCGGCAGAAATCATTGTTACATCGTTGTCAAGGTAAAGGGCAGGTGAAGGTACCGTATCTCCGTTAACCTGCAGTTGGACCTCCCCGGCGGCAAAAGCAGGGGCAGCCAGGACCACAGTTATTAACGCCACCATAACAACAAAAAACAAACTCTTCCTCAAGGTATCATCTCTCCTTAACTATTTAAATAATTTCAGCCTACTAAATAATAACACATCCAGGGGCAATAATGTGAAGATTATATAATAAAGATAATGATATACAATTTTTCCCATCTGAAGTACTCCAGCGGATAAGCTCGGCAAGTACCTTAAGCCCAAAATCAACAGCCAGTATTCACATCATCGTGATAACTATAGTAGTTAAGCAATTACTTCTTATATGTCTCCTTTTTCGTACGCACTAATTCGTTATTAAACTTTTCTGCTTCCTGCATAAAAGGAGCATGGGCTGAGTTTTCAAACCTTACTAAATATTTTCCTTTAGGCGCATCAAGGACCTCATAATACT
Source organism: Pelotomaculum schinkii (assembly GCF_004369205.1). Classification (NCBI taxonomy): domain Bacteria; kingdom Bacillati; phylum Bacillota; class Clostridia; order Eubacteriales; family Desulfotomaculaceae; genus Pelotomaculum; species Pelotomaculum schinkii. Next base: position 1,425,725 of record NZ_QFGA01000001.1, read on the forward strand.
TTTCTACCAGTTCAAGAGGTGTATTATAATCTTTTACGCCGTTGAAGAAATATACAGGCATAAGGAACCGGGGACTTTGTTGAAAAACATTGAAGGATAAGCTGGACTTCCACATGGGGCCGCTTCCTCTATTAGCTCCTTTTAACCAGGAATAGTAATCGCTAAGCCTGTATTCAGGGGATTTCAATGCTATAAGCGCCAGTTTATCCATTCCTATATCCATTCCTCCGCCGTAGGAATCAACCATTTTAATAAACGAAACAAAGTCTTCGTGTTCAGTATAAGGAGGAGTTCCTAAATCCTTTAGACGCTTTAAATGTGCTTGATTTCCACTAAGATCAATTTCCTTTTGAAGCCAGGTATGAGCTATTTCATTACCTATTGAAGGGTCAACAACCTGGCTAACAGCGATGTATGCATAATAGTCATTCGGATAATCATACGCAACTTTGCTGCCTATCTGGGTTCCCCAGGAATGACCTACCAGGTAAATCTTCTCCTTATTAAATCTTTTCTTGAGATACTGAGTTAATTCATGGGTATCACCGCAAAACTGCTCGAAAGTCATAGTTTGCTCATCAAAATCAAGCGGATTGGACTTTCCGGCCCCGCGTTGATCCCATTGAACAATAATGAATTCTGACTCCAAAGCTCCATTATAATGCCGTGCTACCGGCATTAGTGGAGCTCCGGGACCTCCATGCAGCCAAAGCAATACCGGATTGGAAATATCGTTTCCCCGGAGCAATATCCATTGGTCCATACCACCGATTTTTGTTTTTTCCAGAGAGGCGATGCTGTTAGGCTTTATACTTCCCTTATCATCTCTAATCTTTGGAGTCCATGCGAATACTTGCTTCCATATAAATACTGCTATAAATATAATTATAATTATTCCAAAAATGATTGCTTTCTTTGATAGCATCATATTTTCCCCCTCTAGTACGAGGTTGTTACATCTTAAATCATACCCTTACTTAGCTGTTTTTGCAAAGTATGTCAGTAATTATATAGCTTGCAATATCCTTGTCCTACCGCCATTCCCGGTAAATTGAATTGCTTTATCAAAAGGGGAACAGCTACTATAAGCCGCTCCCCCAGGTTTACACCCTTCAATTTGTCCTGTTGATAATACTCCTCGTATACTAGTCGTCCTCACCGGGTTTTTTCATTTTCGACATTATCACGGGTACCAGTTCGGCCAGCTTTTCCATAGTGCCCTTCTGCGCGAGGGAATAGATCTTTACATCATCACCCTGCATTATGATCAGAGCTGTCGGCGCGAGCTTGGCGCCGGCCCCGCCGCCGCTACCCTTGCCGGTGCCCCGGCTCGGTTCGCTGCCTTCCCCGTCGCCCAGGCCGAAGCCAAAACTGGCCGTGAGGATGGGAATAATGGTGGTGTTTCCATGAATAATCGGTTCACCTATGATCGTCTTGGTTGAAACCATGTTGTTCAGGCTGGAAAGAATAGCTTCGACATTCTCCTTAAACATGCTGCGCTGCCTCCTTTTTAAACTTCATCTTGTTTTTAATGACGGACAACCATATTCTTCTGACCGGCTTCTGCCAAAGTAAGGTTAAACATATGCCCAGCAGTTCCGCAGGGATAACCCTGCTCCGCAAGGCGCCTCTTAATTCAAAAACAGCTTCCGTAAAAACAGGCTGCATCTTGAGCTTGATCCTGTCCCCGTTGATCAGAGCCACCAGTCCGGCTAATAAGCCGGTAAGGGCGGGATCGTCTGCGCCGTACCGGCCGGACAGCTTCATATCCAACCTGAAAGCCCTGACCAGACGGCGCAAAAAAGCTATACCCGCCTTAAACAGTTCTCCGTCGCTCAATAATTCAATTGTTTTACGCAAGTTAAAATCATTCTTCTTTTTGACCGTTTTTTGTTTTCCAGGGCGCGGTAAGCTTTTTTCCTTCTTCCCTCCCCGCCATAGCGTCAGCCCGCCTATGCTCAGTGTAGTATTAAAAGAACCTTCCCGTACTGCGAAGCCTATCGCCGCCAGTCCGCCGGCCCACTTAAGCCTGGCCTCAATATATTTAATGTCCCCCCATTCACCCCGGCCTGTAAAGTCAAAAGGCATGATCAGCAGGAGGACTAACATGCCTGCAGCTGCTGTCATAATTACCAGGATCGGAGTCAAGGCTTATCCCCCTTGGTCAAATTTCTCCGGGCAAACTGCCAGAGACTTTTGCTAAAAGAAATGGCGCCTGGTTTGTGCATTTTCGGATTGACAGTCTGGTTCAACCAGGGAATCAGACCTGCGCCGGGCAAAAAACTGGCCCCTAATAAAAACGGCTGCCAGGCCATCTCCAGCGTATCCCAAATGCCGGCGCTGTCTTTTTGTTCTCCTGCCCGGCCGCGGATGGTTGAAGTTATTACCTGTTGGCGCAGGTAAGGCAGTTCGGGAGGAGGCGCAACTGTCTCCGTTTCCGCCAATTCCAGCCAGATGAGCTTCAAGCGGGCCAGTTCCCGGCGGCAGGAACGGCAGGAGTTAAAATGCTTTTGCATTTCCTGCCTGGCAAAGTCATCCAGTTCATTATCCATATATGCTTGCAAGTTTTCCAGGTTGCAGTTCATTTTATCCCTCCCAGCCGTATTGCTCCGCCATACCCTGCCGCAAGCGCCGGCGGGCCCGAAATAAGTACGTTTTAACTGAACCTTCAGGCAGCCTGGTTACCTCAGCAATATCCCGGTAACTCATTCCCTCCTGGTGGCGAAGGACCAGGACCAGACGGTACAAGGCCGGCAGCCGTTCAACCATCTCCCAAAGGAGACGGCGGGTGTCCCGCCATTCCACCTCCCGGGCCGGGTCCTCAATTGCCGGCTGTACGTCAGCCAGGGTCAAGCCTTCATCAAGCGGTTGTTCGAGGGATACTCCGGCGGGCGACCGCCGGTTTAAAAAGTTGTAACATGCATTTACAGTTATCTGGCGCAGCCAGGGTTTAAAGGCCCGGTTAATTTGAAAGCCATCCAGGCCGTGGATCACTTTAATGAAGGTTTCTTGTGTTAAGTCCAGGGCGTCTTCCCGGTTACCGGTCAGACGGTAGCATAAGCTGTAGATATAGCCCTCATACCGGGCCAGCAACTGGCGGTAACCCTCTTCCCGTCCTTCCCGGCACAAGCTGATTACCTGGTGATCATCCATATCCAAGGGAGCGCCCCCCTTCCAACCGCTACTATCCAATACACGGGAAAAATTAAAAAGTTTCAGGATACGATAATTTTTCAAATATATTTTTTCTCTTCAAGACACTAATTATCGCTTCTGGAATTATATTGACATTAACTTTTGACATCATATATAATGTCATCGAGAGGTGATAGCTGTTGAGCCAGAGGCAAAAACTAATTGATAAGCTAAAAAACGCAAAAGAAGCGGACTTTGAAGATATTGACACCTTATTAAAACAGCTAGACTTCTCCCGCCGGAATGAAGGAAGTCACTACACCTATACGAAGGCGCCTAACTACATAATTGGGATAGTTCGAAGAAGCGGAAAACCGGTGAAACGGGTATACCTTGAAAACTTAAAAGACCTTCTTGAGCGGATGGGGTTATAAACCCCATCATAAGGCTATACGAAACGAACATAGGAGTGATTCAACTGTGAGTAAAAGCACAAGTAATCTTACAAGTAAAGATGCCAATAAAAATCTAAATTATTACCTCAATCTTGCTTATCCTTTCACCGTAAGACCTGATCTTGATGATGGTGGTTTTGTCGTTGAATTTCCAGACCTTCGCTATTGTGTCGGTACAGGTGATACGATAGAGGAAGCAATTAATGATTCTATGATTGCAAAAAGTGAATGGATTAAAGCAGCTTTTGAGAATCGCATAACCATACCGGAACCATCAAGCAATGAAGATTATAATGGACGTATTTCTCTAAGGATTCCAAGAAGCCTGCACAGAAAAATAGTTGAGACTGCCAAACAAGAAGGTGTTAGCGCCAATCAATTTCTATCTCATTTGATCAGTATAGGTATGGGTAAGAAATCAATATGAAATATCAAAGCCGCTTTTTGCGGCTTTGCTTTTGCTATTATTTTAAAGGCGCCCCTGGAAGTGGGCGCCAAATGGGAAGACCTGAATGGAACTATTCGGGAAATTGTAGATATCGACGCCCTAGAATCTTTAATCCTTAAACCACTTCTTGTAGATTATGTCATACTGACCGTTTGCCTTAATTGTTTGCAAACCTGAATTTAATTTCTGAAGGAGTTCCGGATTGTTTTTGGATACTGCAATACCATAATCCGCAACAGCAAATTTTTCACCCGCTAATCTAAGGTCGTAACCCTGTTTGATAAAATTTGCGGCTACTGGATAATCGCTTATCACAGCTTCAACCGTACCTTCTTCCAGCCCTAAAAAGGCTTGTTCCCAACTTCCAAATGATTTCACTTTGGCATCCGGCACCTTTTTGGCGTGCTCCTCTGCCGAAGTAACACTGAGGACTCCGATGGATTTACCTTTCAGGTCCTGTAAACTGTTGATGCTGCTGTTGTCCGGGCGGACTGCGATAATCAGTCCTGAATGAAAGTAAGGGTCTGTAAAATCCATCACCGCTTTTCTAGCTTCAATAATAGACAAGGCAGAAACGACAGCATCTATTTGCTCGCTACGCAAGGCTGAAATTAATTGGTCAAAAGGCATATCTCTAAAGTCTACCTCCAGATCCGCTGCCTCAGCTATCGCCGCCATCATATCCAAATCAAAACCTACATATCTTCCAGCCTCATCCTGATACTCAAACGGCGGATACGTTGCGTCTGAACCTACAATGATCTTTTGTTTCCCCGAACTTTTCTCACCGATAAATATACTTAAATTGTCTCCATCCCATTCCACCGGCCGGCCCAATGTCTCAGCCACAAAGCGCACGGGAACGTAAGTGACGTCGTTGTACACGAAAGCCGGCTGATCCTGCTCCAGATGCTTTTCGACTCCGTTAAAGAAAAATTTGAGAGGCAAGAAATCCACTGTGATTTGCCGTTGAGAGCCGGACGCAAAACCAATTGTGCCAAAAACCAGCGCGCCAATTAAAACACCTAAGAGTAATGGAAAGACTTTTTTTATCAATCTAGACACCTCCAGGATAAGCATGCGACATTGGATCTTGATTACTAATATGTATACTTCCACCTTTTGCGTCAAGTTTCCTTCATGGCATTGCCATTTTTTGTGGGATAAGCGACACTTCCCCGCCCAAACATAATTTCTCAGTGCCTATACCGTACAAAAAAAGAGAAACCATCACCGGTTTCTGTCAATCCAATGATGGCATAATATACATAGCAAGCGCTGACCTCAGGTTTTTGACCTGCGGAATCATTTATCTATAAAGAATTCATCCAACCATGAGAGGATGAATGCCCCCCTGTGATAACCTGACACCCCCTGCTACCAGCCACGGGTGTACTGGCCGGCGCAGGGCAGGCAGACTACCCTGCCTTCTTGCAACCTGGCGCGGGGTTCCATGACCGGCTCGCCGCATTCCGCGCAGATGAGGGTATCAAATACACGCGCCAGGGGGGGAAGCTCCACTTCTACTTGCCGGACCTCGTAAAGCTCTTCCGCCGGCATTTCGAGAATCCTCTCGGTGCGCTCCCGCTGGATTTGCCGGAAAGCCTCCCGCTCTTCCGGAGAGGCGACACCTCTGAAGTATTTGATTCTCAGTTCCTTGTGCCCGGGATGATTCCGCCAGGCCGAAGCCCTGACGGCAATACGCGCCGCCCGGCCGCTGTCGCGGCAGACAAAGGTATATACCTGCTTGCCGTGGTCACGGTAAAGCAGGTTGCCCTTGCCCAGGCTGCAGCCGGTAAGCGCCTGGACGGCGTCTACACCGCAGGCGTCGTTTTCTACAATAGCCACCAGTTCCTCATCAATTGCGCGGACCGCAGCCAGTTCACCCAAGGCGGCTTTGGACACCCGGTAGCCGATGGCCAGGCCGGGACAGGAGTGGCCATGAAACTCGACTGACTTTTCCCAATCATTTTTTTCTACACTCATCATTTCATCACTCCTTTACCGATTATAATTTTGGTTGTCTCAAAACTATCATACACAGGGCAAAGCCTCCCATCCGGCGCCGGACGGACTTTTCTTAAGCTGTTCCACAGCAGCCTGACCAGGCATGGCTGCCAGCAGGTTTCTGGTATATTCGCTGCGCGGATTTCTTAAAACTTGAGCGCATGGGCCTTCCTCGACGATCCTGCCTTGCTGTATTACCGCCAGCCTGTCGCTCACTTTCCTGGCCAGAGCCAGGTCGTGGGTTATCAACAAGATGGCCACCCCCTTTCTTTCCTGCAGGTTCAACAAAAGCTTGAGTATTTTGGCCTGTACGCTGGGATCCAGCGCCGAAGTGGGCTCATCGGCGATCAGCACTTTCGGGTTTAAAACCAGCGCCCTGGCGATCGCCACCCGCTGGATCTCGCCGCCGCTTAATTGGTGTGGATATTTACGCAAAAACAGATCGTCCGACGGCAGTTCCACATCATTCAACACACCTTTGACCTGTGCCAGTTTCTCTTCTTCTGTGTTCCTCCTGTTTATATCCAGAGGTTCCTTAACCGCCTGCAAGACATTCATACGGTGGTTGATGGACTCTCCGGGGTTTTGAAAAACCATCTGCACCCTTTCGTGGCTCCTGACATTTTTGGCTTTTTCACCCCCGCAATCCAGCAGGATCTGTCCCTCGTCGGCTTTTATCAGACCTATCACGGTTTTTGCCAGCGTGGTTTTCCCCGAACCGCTCTCCCCCACTAGAGCCAGTGTTTCTCCCTCGCAAAGAGTCAGCTCGATGCCCTGCAGAGCCATGTGGGAGCCGAACGACTTGCTCAATTTTTTAATCTCCAGCAAGGGTACGATACCGCCCCGGTGGCAGGCTATCTGACGGCCGCCAGCATTTACCAGGGGCGGTACTTCGCTGCCGCACACAGCAGCCTTCTGGGTACAGCGCGGGTGAAACGCGCAGCCGGCAGCCTCGTGCGACAACCTCCCCGGGATCCCTTGCAGGTCCTTGGTTGTATCCATACCTGGATACGAACGCAGCAGCGCCCTGGTATACGGGTGGCGCGGATTGGCCAGTAATTCCCCGGTAACGCCGGCCTCAACAATCCTGCCTCCGTACAAAACCGCCATTTTATTGGTGAGTCTGGCCGCCGTGGCAATATCGTGGGTAATCACCAGGGAAATCTTGTCTAAAGTAATCTTTTTAAGCAAAGTAATGATATGCGCCTTTGTCAGAGCATCCAGAGAGGCTGTGGGTTCGTCAAAAATCAGGACATCCGGGTTGTTGGACAGAGCCAGGGCTATCAGCGCCCTTTGTTTTTCCCCACCACTAAGGTGGTGAGGGTAAGACCGGGCCTGGCGCTGTTCAAGGCCCACCGTGGCAAGCAGCTCAAGAGCCCTGTTGCAGGCAGCGGCCCTCTCCCACAAACTGTGGATTTCCAGTGACTCGACAATCTGGCTGGCGACAGTATAAAGCGGGTTCAGGGCGTCTTCAACATTTTGAAAAACCATGGCCACCTCTTTGCCCCGCATGCGGCGGCGCTCCTCTTCCGGGCAGGTCAGAATATTCCTTTCATTGAGGATAACAGCGCCTGAGCAGCGCCCTTCCACCAGGCCGAGGATGCTTAAGCCCAGGGTTGTCTTGCCGGCGCCCGACTCACCGATTACAGCCAACACGTCTCCCCTGCGCAGCTCAAAACTCACACCGTTTATAACGGGTAAGCCGTCATAAGAAACCTCCAAATTTTTAACTTCCAGCATGCTTAACCTCTCTTCGCAAACGGGGGTTCAGGTATGTTTCAAGCGCAAAACCAGTAAAAGTGAAACCGGTTACAGTGATGGACAGAAACAATCCCGCAGGCAGCAGCCACCACTTCCAGGCGTCCAGGTAGACAAATTTAAGGGCCTGCTGCATCATCTTGCCCCAGCTGATCATAGACGGATCGCTGACACCCAGAAAAGATAGTCCCGCTTCCATAAACATGGCCCGGCGGATGTCCTGGATGATTACAGCCACCAGCACCGGCCCCAAATCCGGCACGATGTGGCGAAACAACAGGTGGCTCCAGGAGGCTCCGAAAGTGCGGGCCGCCGAAACGGACATCTTTTCTTTAAGGGAAAGGGTTTGCGCCCGTACCACTCTCGCCCCGCCCGGCCAGAGCAGGGCCGAGAGCAGGACCACCAGCAGCATCGTGTTCGGCCTTAAGTAAGCCGCCGCCAGAATAACCACAATGACCGGCGGGATAATAATAAGAGCGTCCGCCAGCCGCATCAGGACCCGGTCATAGAGGCTGCCGCAAAGGGCGGCCGTACCGCCGGCGACAATGCTCAGCATAGTTGAAAGCAGGCCCACACCGCAGCCTACGGCAAGCGACGTGCGCGCTCCATAAAGCAGGTGCGTCCAGATGTCCTGCCCCACGTCGTTGGTCCCCAGCCAGTGCCGCAGCGAGGGCGGGCTGAAGACAGGCCCCGCATAACCGGACGGCTGATAGGAGGTCAGAAGCGGGGCAAAAACGCCCATGGCCACGACCAGAACAATCAACGTGACACCGCCGCGGCCCAGGCTGTCTTGTTTGATTTCCTGCCAGTAGTTAATGTGCATAATTAACCCTCGGGTCGATTTTTGTATACAGCAGGTCAACCAGGAAATTAACCAGTAAAACACTCAGCGCAACCAGCAAAAGGATACCCTCCAGGAGAGGGTAATCCCGTGTCAAGAGGGACTTATATAAAAGCGATCCTATGCCCGGATAGGAAAATACTATTTCTATAAACAACGTGCCTGTTACCAGGTTGGCAAACTGCATTCCTGCCGCGGTGATAACCGGCAACAGGGAGTTTCTCCCGGCGTGACGGTACCTGATGGAACTATCCGTACAGCCCTTGGCCCTGGCGGTTAAGATATAAGCAGAGCCCAGCGTTGCGACCATCGTATTGCGGGTCAGCAGGTAGGCGCCGGTCATGCGCGCTATAACCAGGGCGGCCAGCGGCAAAGCAAGGTGCCGCAGGACATCCAGCGCCAGGGCCAGGCCGCTGTGCCCGGCATACGGCTCCACCGCTCCGGCCAGAGGCGCCAGGCTTAAAAACACACCAAAAAAAAGCAAGAGCAGGATCCCGACAAAAAAGTCCGGCAGCCCGCTCAAAAGCATATTGCCGCCCAGCAAAACCTTGTCCAGCAGCCGGCCCCGCCTGTAACCGGACTCAATGCCCAGAAACAGGCCGAGCAGAGTTGATAAAACCAGGGCCAGGCCGGTCAGCAACATGGTCCAGGGTAAAAACCCGAGAATAACCCCGGCCACCGGAGCATTATAAAAATAGGAGTATCCCAGGTCGCCCCGGCAAAGCGAGCCCAGGTATGAAACCAGCTGTTCGAAGGGGGAGCGGTCCAGGGCAAACCGCCTGATTAATTCTTCCTGCAGCTGGGGGGTCATGGCCAGAACAGCCTCGTCCCCGTATATGGCCTGCAGCGGGTCGCCCGGCATCAAACGCGGCAATATGAAGTTGACGGCCAGGATCACGAGCAAGGCTATCATATAATTGGCAACCAGCCCGGTCTTGTTCACTGACTGCTCCCCTTTACTTCAATTTCAGCTCCCGCAGCAAGCATCTCCATCGGCAGGAGGAAAACCAGGCGATGCGGGTCCGGTTTCAACCACACCCGGCGCGCCGGTGCCGGACTTGGGAACTAATTATGATTTTCAATCAGAAAATACAAATGAAAATGAGAACCTGATTTTTACATTCACTTTCACGCCGGGCAGCGCCTGCCTAAAAATTGATGAAACAATGGTATAGACCACGGTTTACGAAATGATATCGACCAATATTACAGGCCGGTCCGAACATGAACATGTTTGCAGCAGCTGCTTTTATGGTGGCCTTTATGGATGTTGGTTTTTCTGATTTTCGGGTGTTAAACCCAGATACGCTATGTTTCAGATTAATTCGCCCCTGCATTTTTTAGGATTCGCTCTGCGAACTGAACAGCTGTACAGTTTTTCAAGGAAAGGAAGCAAAAGAACCGTCCCCCTGCTTCCTTCTAGCGGACAAACACCATTTTATTAAACGGCAGCGGCACACCGCTTCCTATACCCTGCATGGTAAAAAACAGGTTTACCTGGCCGTTGTGAGCGTAGTACCAGTTTGGATAATACAGCGGCAGGGTGGGCATTTCCCGGGCATATAGCTCCTGGACCCGGCCGACCAGTTCCCGGCGCTTTTCTTGATCCATTTCGGCAAGCTGCTGTTTTAAAAGGCTGTTAAGCTCTTCGCTTTGCTCGTACCTGGCGCTGTTAAACCCCTTGGCGATGATGGCTTTGTTTAAATTTTCGGGATCCCCGCCCAGCCCGCCATGGCCGCTTAAGGCCAGGTCAAATTTATTTTCCAGGACGCGGTTGTCCAGGGTCTTGGCCTCCAGACTGCGTAGGTTGATCTTGATGCCGGCTTGCTCCAGTTGTCCCTTAATAAACTCGCCCTCACGTTCGCCGGGGGCCCCCTGCATGGTGGAACCGCTGCCGCTGACCAACAGTTCCAGCTCCAGCGTCTGGCCGTCCTTCTCAAAATAGCTGCCTTTTTTGACGTAACCCAGCCCGGCCAAAAGCTCTGCCGACTTGCCGGGGTCGTAGGAGTACTGTCCGTCAAGTCGCGGGTTGTACCAGGCGTTGTCCGGCGGCAAAAGCCCCGGACTGCCTGCCAGGCCGTACCCCCGCAGGCAGGTATTGACCAGCGCCTGACGGTCGATAGCGTAAGCCAGGGCCTGACGAAACTCTTGACTGTCCAGAGGCGCCTTCTGGTGGTTGATCACCATTTTGGCCACCCAGTCATGCGAGGATTCCAGGCATTTGAATCCTTCCTTCTCCAGCTCTTGAGCCATCTCCGGCGGTATCTGGGCCACACCGGCTTGCTTTTGCCGCAACGCCGCGGCCGACACTTCCCCGCCTACCTTGACGAACTTCAACTGCTTGATCCCGGGGGCGCCCTGGTAATACTGCTCGTTGGCCTCGTAGAGGTATGTACCCTGCTCCTTGTTATAATCTACCAGCTTATAAGGCCCGGTCCCGGTCAAAGCTTCTTTTTGTTGAAACTGCCGGGGCTCCTGGACGTCTTTCCAGATATGCTCGGGAAGCACCGGCAGAGTACCCCCGACCAGCTCCAAAAACGGGGCGTAAGGCTTTTCCATGTACATTTTGACGGTGTATTCGTCTAATGCTTCCACATCCTTGACAACGCCGGTGTCAACCCACTGATAAGGATGCTTTTTGGTGTAGTTGATGGTGAAGGCAACGTCCCCGGCTGTGAACTTCTGACCGTCGTGCCAGGTAACGTCCTTACGCAACCGGAACAGGTAGGCATCCTCGTCTTTTAGGTACTCCCAACTCTCCGCCAGTGCCGGTATGTAGCCGCCGGCATCTTTCCAGACCAGGGTGTCGAAGATAAAACTCATCCGCACATAACCCGGACCGCGGGCATAATGAGCGTAAGGCGATGGAAAACCCCAATCCCCGGTCGGATCGGCTATGGTATAAGTACTTGCCTCGCCTCCCGATTCCTTTACTCCTTTTTCTCCGCAGCCGGCCGTCACAAGGACATAGGCGGCAAGGACCAGCAAGCAGCCCAGCACCTTCAATACGCGCTTCCGTTTTTTTAACATCTCATCGCTCCTTTTCTTTCAAGTAATTTAAAATCAAAAAACCACGAAGTACCCGCCTGAATTCTTCAGACCGTACCTTCGTGGTTAAAATCCGGTTATAAGGATGTATGGCTTTCCCTGCTTATAAACCCTGAAAATGCAGGTGCGAATTCATTCGCACATGACCTCATAGAAATGCAGTGTGTATAAGGATCCTGAGACATAAAAGCTAAAAGGAATCAGCAATTCTTGCCGGACAGCTTCAACTGTCCCATTACGATGATTTTATAATCAACCAGGCAATGTGTCAATATATGGATCGACAATATGTTTCATTAATATGACATCGGTTGTTGCAACAATGTGTTGCTAAGGTAAGGACCGCATATATTGCAGTAGAACTTCGTAATCTATATTCTCCACAAACCTCTTATCCCTGGCTTCCTTTCCGGACAGCCGCATGATGTTAACCTTGTCACCTTCAGCAGGAGATTCCAACTTGAGCCTTTTTTCCGGATACCTGGAGTAACTGCAAATGAGACTTCCTCCCAGGGCATGAAACTTGCCGAAATCTCCCCACTGGTTGGCTACGGCCAGGTGCATCTGCTCCCCCAGTCTGGCCTCCCAGATAAACTTGCTCTCGCAGTCTCCCCAAAGGGCTGGCACACAGAGCAGGTCCGTACCCAGTTTAGCTAAAGCATCAGCGCTCTCGGGAAACATCAGGTCGCAGCCGGCCAGCATACCGACCCTGCCGAAGGGAAGATCAAAGGCAGGGGCCGCCCCTTCTCCCGCTTCAGCCCATTTTTGATCATAGGTCGACAGATGGATTTTTCTGTATTTCCCCTCTACTCCGTTGGGGCCGATCAGGACACAGCTGTTATAGAATTTTCCGGCGTGTCTTTCCGCCATCCCCAGGACAATAAAAATCTTTTTTTCCTCTGCCTTCCGGGTAAACGCTTTCGTCGCAGGACCGGGTATTTCTTCACACCACTTCGCCGCCTCCCGCCGCTCAAAAATAATTCCCGTGGCAGATAATTCCGGGAGGATAATCAGGTTAAGTGTAAAGCCCTCAGCTGCAGCCATAGCTGCGGCCTCATCGATAAGCTTAAGCATCTTCTCCGTGTTCGCCGAAGGCTCCCGGGATACAGGCCGGAATTGCAGGGTAGCGACCGTAAAGTCCGCGGGTTCCGGCAACCCGAGCAGAAAAGAAGGGTTAAAATGAGAAAAGGTATCCAAAGATATGTCGGCGTAACAATGAGGCCGCCTGCGGCCCAGGATATCTTCCGCCGCCGATGAAATAAACTTGCCGTTTTCAAGGGGCAGCGTACCGTAAACAATACTGTCATCCATTGAGCTAAACTGCCTGACCGCACCGCCGCCGGTATCAATAATAAAAGACTCCGCCGAACGGCAATCCATGCTCTTATCCTTGCCCGTCCGGTTGCAGGCCAGTACGTAAATCCCGTTTTCCGCCGCCCGCGCCCGCCAAAATTTTTCCGGATTTTGATGGTCGGGAGGCCAGTTGGCCGGCACGAGCAGGAGCCGGGCTCCTTCCAGGGCAGCTACCCTGGCCGGTTTATAGGAATAGGCGTCAGCGCAAATCATTACCCCCAACTTACCGAACTCCGTCTGCGCCACCAATATGGGAAGGTTGCCCCTGGCAGCCCACAGGTTTTCCCTGAAGGCCGGCGCCACCTTGCGATGCCTGCCTAAAACACGTCCTTTTGGCCCGATTAATGCGGCCGCATTATAAAATATGCCTGTCCCGGGAGCCACCTCCGGCAGACCAATACATATGTAGCATTCATACTTTTTCGCAATCCGGCCAAAGGCTCTGGTTGTAGGGCCGGGAATGGTTTCCATCAATGGGGCAATATCGTCCCTGCTTTCAAACGCATAGCCGGCGGTAGCCAATTCTGTGTTCAAGATAATCCGCGCTCCGGCTCCGGCAGCCATTTCATTTAAGGTCAATAATTTAGCAAGGTTTTTCTTCTTATCCTTCCAGTGGATAGCCGCATGGACCAGCGCTACTTTTACTTCTTCTCCGCATTTTCCCTGTTCATCCTCTTTGTGCACACAATTCCATCCTTTCAGATACTCATACTACATTTTCTTTTTCTAAAAAGCCCGGCTTTTTTGTGCAAGACTTTCGATAAAAAAGCAAACTTATGATAAGAATAACTGCTGCAGCGCCAATAAACCATAAAAGGGCGCCATGGAGTTTGCCATCCGATTTCAATTTTAACAGTAATATTTCGCTTCCGGCGCTTTTCTCAATTCCTTTTTTCCCCGCCACGATATAGCCGCCGTCTTTAGACTGCAAAATAGCGTAACCGCTGTTGCCGCCGGTACCATCTACTGTTTTCTCCCAAGCAAGGCCGCCGTTTTTATCTGTTTTAACCACGTAAAGATCGTAGCCACCCTCCGCAGATTCTTTCTTACCCGTCAGGATATAACCGCCGTCTTTCGCTTGACTGACAGAATAGAACGAACTTACGCTGTTGTTTCCGTATGTATTTTCCCAAAGCTCATTTCCATCGGGGTCAACTTTTATCAGAACCGCCGCAAATCCGCCGCCCTGGTCGCCGGTAATCTCCTTCTCACCGGCAATTAAAAACCCGCCGTCACCGGCTTTTACTAAAGACCAGCCGTAGTCCGAACCTTTGCCCCCGTATGTTTTCTGCCAGAGCATTTTTCCGTCGCCATCCGTCTTGAGAAGATACAGGTCAGGATTGCCGGCCCCAAAGGCCTCGGCATTCCCCGCCACAAGATACCCTCCGTCATCAAGCTGCAAAACAGCATAGCCGCAGTCGGAACCCGCCCCGCCGTAGGTTTTTTCCCAGATCTCATTACCGTTAAGATCCAATTTAATCAGGTAGACATCATAGATCCCCGCGCCAAAGGACTCCGTTCCCCCGGCAATAATGAAACCGCCTTCCTTTGTCTGCTGAACTGACCAGACATAGTCGCAGCGCTCTCCGCCGAATTCCTTTTCCCAGATCATTTCACCTTTCTCATCCGTCCTCACCACGTATACATCATGGTCATACCCGTGCCTGGATTTGGTCTCGCCGGCAATGATGAAACCGCCCTCGCTGGTTTCTTTGACGCAATGACTGTCATTGTAGCCATTGCCCCGGTATGTCTTCAGCCATAACCTGTTACCGCCGCCGTCGTACCTGGCGAGGAAAACGTCGGGCCCTTCCTGGCCTGCTTCTATCCAGCCGGATGCAACATAGCCTCCATCTTTTGTCTGTTCTACAAAATGGGCCTCTCCTCTTTCAAAAGTATTGGCCCACTCTACCTCAGGAGTTTGAGCGGATGCTGCTATTGACCTCTCAGCAAACAACAATCCTTGCACGGTAAAGCAAAAGGCCAGTGAAAATATAAAATACAGCAGCATTCTTTTCATTTTCACAAAGCATTGACCCCCTTATAAATTTTCCAGATACTGCACATCCATTTTTTTGTGGAAGTATCTCAATATCTTTATAGTCTGAGAACCCAGGGCGGCGCAAAAGAGAAGATTGCCTGCGGCGCGCATGGAATCAAAACTGAAACCTGCCACCCAGAGGAGAAAATAAGTCTTAAACGTTAACGGGTTCATAAAGGTACTCCACTGCCAGATGTCCATGACTGCTCCGTAAAGGTAGCCCCAGAAAAAACAAAGCACGGCCAGGGTTTTATTACCTGCCCCGGGGAACAAAACCTTGACCGTCGCCCCGGAGACACCCACCATACCCCAGCAAAGCATCTGCCAGGGCGTCCAGGGACCCTGCCCATTGAAAAAATTGGAAATTAAAGGTGTCATTGCGCCTACAAAGAAGCCGACCCGCGACCCGAATACAAACCCCGTTATCTCCACCAAAAACATGGTGGGCTGCAAAAAGAGCAGGGCAACGCCCGTTACCGCCCTGCCTGCTGCGCACAAAGCAGCCAGCACGGCAATGACGGATACCTGCCGCGCGTTAAAGTCTTTTTTTTTCTCCATGCCGAACATAAGCAGGGCAATGGAAAGAATGCCGATCAAGGTCATGTAAAGGCCCCAATTCGCTCCCATCATACTTTCACTCCTGCTTTTTTTAAGCTATACTTACCTTACCGGCGGCAAGAGGATAGATTTTTTCTTTCGCCTCGGCTACAGTGAGCACTCCATCGCAGATACCCCGGGTCATTTTGCTTAGCTGTGGAGCAAAAAAAACTGATTTGGCCAGCACATCGTGCTTTTCTCCATCCCTGACAATTCTCCCCGAGAACATCATCACCGCCCTTGCGGCAAATTCGGCGGCGAACTCCACATCGTGGGTTATTACAATTACCGTGCTGCCTTTTTCTGTCTCTTTTTGTAAAAATCCGCCCAATTCCGCTTTCAGGCGAAAATCAACCCCTCTGGTCGGCTCGTCCAGAATAATGAGCCGGGGTCCGGTGACCATGACCGAAGCCAGGGCAACTCTTTGCCGCTCTCCGCTGCTCAAGTCCCGGGGGTTCGTCTTGCGGTACTTCGACAGATGAAATTTTTCCAGTATTTCATTGACAACAGATAAGTCTTTTAAGCCAAAATTCTTTAAGGTAAAGAGCAGCTCTTCTTCTACGGTGTCCTGGAAAAGATAATCATTGGGATTTTGGGACAGGTAGGCGGTAAACCTTCTGATCTCTTTAAACCCGTTCTTGCTTATATCCTTGCCCAGCACCTCGACCCTGCCCCGGTCCGGCTTAAGCATGCCGGTTATCTGTTTGAGCATGGTCGACTTGCCCGCGCCGTTTTCGCCCAGGACTGCTACAAATTCTCCTTCTTTTATATCAAGGCTGACGCCTTTTAAAACCTGCCGCCCCCCTGGATAGGCGAACCACAGGTTTTTCATGCTGACTGCGCTCTGACGCTCCATCAAATCTCCAGCGCGGACACTTTTATGGCATGCGCCGGATTGGTTCCCGCCGGCAGTTTGATTTTCTTTTAGATAAGACCGTAAAAGCTTCCTGCCTTCTTTTACCGTAATGGGCACAGAGGAGACATTCAGGCCGGCAAAAAACCTGGACACCGGCGGTACAAAAGGCATGCCTCCTTTTATTGTTTTACGGGCCACCTCTTGAGCGCTCCCGTCACATGAAATTTCGCCGTTTTCCATAAACAGAACCCGGTCCGCTAAATGAAAACAGCGCTCCAGCCGCTGCTCAACCATGATCACCGTAAAGCCCATTTCCTCATTAAGCCGCTTGGCCAGATTCAGGATGTCTTCCGCCGAGACGGGATCCAGCTGGGAAGTGGGTTCATCAAGGATGAGCGCGTGAGGCTGCATGGCCAGAACGGAAGCCAGCGCCAGCTTTTGTTTCTGACCGCCGGAGAGATTGGCCGCAAATGCCTCTCTGATCTGCTCCAGATTCATGAAACAGATTACCTCCGCAACCCGCCGCAGCATCTCTTCATTACTTAAGCCCAGATTCTCCAGGCCAAAGGCAATTTCCGCCTCAACATGGGTTTGCACGATCTGCTTCTCCGGGTCCTGGAAGACCATACCTACTTCCCTGGCCAGCTTTTTGCGGTTCATGGTCCTGATGTCCTTCCCTTTAAAGAAAACCTTGCCTCCGATCCTGCCCCCATAAAAATCAGGGGCCAGTCCCGCCAATACCCTGGCCAAAGAGGACTTGCCCGAACCGGAGCCGCCCGCCACCAGAATGAATTCCCCTTCCTCGATCTCCAGATTTATATTTCTTAATGCGGCCCGATCCGTTTCAGGATAAAAATAGGTTAAATTTTCGACTTTAAACAGCGGCAATTTTTCCACCCCTCGCTCAAAATAAGCGGTACGGACATATAAAAAAGAACGGCAGCCAGGGTAATGATTGTTGGCATACCTTTAATCAAAACATCTGCCTCAGGATAAAAGGTGTATTGACCACACCCGTATTGCAAACCCCAGATGGCGGCAAACAAAGCCAGGAAGCTCCCCCCCGCGCAGAGGATATCTCTGGATCTCAGCATATAACGGCTGTAAACCGAACGCTTACCGCTTCCAAAAGCCCTGGCCTGCATGGATTCGGCAATCTCCATGGAATCTTCCATGGAGGATAAAAGCATAACATTATAAAGATAGGAGTATTTCTTTACTTTCTTCCACAGGCTTCCCTCATCGAAATCAACGCCGCGAAACTGCAGCACTTCTTTTATCCTTTTTAAGTCCCGCACCATGGTGGGAAACATTCTCGTGGCTAAAACGATCATCAGAACGGATTGGCCGGCCACTTTGGAAAAGAGATTCAGGATATTGTCCGGGTTGATCATCAGGTTATAAAGACAGAATATGCTCATGATTACCAGCAGCCTGATCCCCGAAACAGCTCCATAATACAGGGCTTCCATTGATATATCGAGCTTGCCCAGATACGGCGCCTGCGGGCCGTGCCAGATGATCGTGGAGCCGGCCCTGATTACCAGGGGGTTGATAAGCATGATCATAAGCATCAAAAAGACGCCTGCTTTCAAAAACCCCTCCCAGGCCTCCATGCCGTCTACCTCTTTGATTAAAAGGGCAAGAAGAAAAAACAAGGCTAAAAGATAAAGGGGATTTGCATACAGCAGACTGAGCACAAGGAGCACCAAAAGGTATGCCAGGACTGCAGCAGGGTGAAAGCTCTGCAAGAAAAGGCCCTTTTCCTGATAGTAAAGCTTGTCGAACAAATTTGCCGCCCCTTTACTTTTTATGTATATCTTCAATGAAACCGGTATCAAGGCAGGGCGTTCTTTTACTGGGCCAGCTCTTCCCATTGGGGCTGGGGCTGATCCATGCTGTTGCTGTACCACCAGATCACTTTATCTCCTGCTTTTACCGGGTGTTTATCAGCCATATGCATGGGAACATCACCGTTGACTGAATACATCCAGCCTGACACGCCACTGTTGGCCTGCCCGCTGATGGAATAAACAAAATCGGGCCAGGTCGGCGACGTGGTATAAGGGATGCCGGTGGCATCAAGGACGCCTAAGGCGGTAATGCCCCATTTATTGTCCTTTCCCACAACAACCTGTCCAGCCCTGTAAAGTAATTCGCTATTTTTCCCCACAATGGCAATCCACACCGCGCAGCCGTTATCAGGCGCCGCAGCCGCCACAGTATCACCCGCGGTCTGGACAGTTGCAGCGGCATCGTCCGAAGTCTGGGTAACCGCCGCTTTTGTCTGGGAATCGCTGGTCGACGCAGCCGCCTGCTGTTCCGGAGCCGGATCGCCTTGCCTTGTTTCATCAGCAGGCTGGACTTTACCCGGCTCAGGAGAAGCAAGGCCATCACCCGCGTCTGGCCTGTTCTGGTTTGCCGGACTGCCCTGTTCTTCAGCATTTATGCCGGTGCTTTCCGTCTGCCGGGACTGCTGGCCGGAACTAAACACTTTGTCCATGCAAAGGGCCGGCACGATTACCCCGGCCAGAATAACCAGCAAAGCAATAAGATAAAAGGCCTTTCGCTTCATAAAATCACCTCATATTAAAAAAGCGACACATTTGCGCACCATTTTCGGGGTATCGCTTTATGTGCTGAGCAGTTGTTTTCAGAGCAGAGAGCGGAGTAAGACCCGCTCCCGCGCAAAAAACCAGTCAATTAGCTCAAATCATAATGTTCCTGCCTGTTGGAGCTTTTGCAGCACACGGTAGAGCATAACCGTGGCTTCCGCCCTGGTAGCATTGCCAAGCGGCATGAACTGTCCGTTTTCCCGGCCGAGCATTAAACCATCCCTTACCACCAGGGCTACCGGCAAGCAGGCCCAGGGAGAAATATCTGCGGCATCGTTAAAACCTCCCAGCAATTCAGCTGCGTCTGCGTCGCTGAGGGTCATGTCCAGGCCGTTTTTTGCCATCAGTCTTATGATCATGGCCGCCATTTGTTCACGGGTAACCGGCTCGTCCGGCGCAAAGCTGTTTTCGGACGTCCCGTTGATTAAACCGGCGTTAGTAGCTGCGCCTACCGTGCCCCTGTACCAGGCGCCGGCAGGTACATCGCTGAAGCGATCCGCTCCGCCGGGATCGGCCGTCAATCCAGTCATACGGACCAGGATAGCAGCAAATTCGGCCCGTGTGACCGTGACCTCCGGCGCAAATTCATTGTCGCCTACACCGGCCACATACCCTTTTGCGGCCATGAATTCAATCTCCTTCTGCGCCCAATGTCCGGCTATATCTTTGAAGCTCTTCACCTCAAGTGGGGAAATTGATTCCATCAAGGCGTACTTGCTGAAGTGTTCGGTTTTAAAGGTGATGGTATTGCTGTCAGGATCGTATGTGCCGCCCACTTCTTCCCACATTTTGCTGTCTTCATTGTACCGGTAGGCCATTAACTTGCCATCAGCCGCTGTCTCCCGTAAATCTTCTGGTACTGGCAGCAGCACCGTGCATCCAGGAAATTGTTCAATTTTTTGCTGCGTGCCGTCCTCATTAACGGCCAGAACGTTTAGCTCATAAATATCGCCGGCCAGTCTAAATTTGACCCCAAAGGACTCCATTAGACTTTGCGCGTCCTTACTGCTTAATTTCTGCGCTGTCAGCTGCAGCTGTACTGTACTTGCAGACGTTAACTCAGGTACTTTGAGGCTGTCTGTGGATAAAACGAACTGCACTCCCTGGACGGTAACGGCCAGCGGTTTATCTGTGTTTATTATTTTGGTCAACTGGTCCTTTGACAGGGCCAGTGAAGTTTGAGTATCATCCGCCTGTAAGGCAACCAAGCCGGCAGCGTAGGCCTTTTGGATAGCGGTGTTTAAGACGGTATCGCTCACCGGGGCAGGCAGGTTGGTGGATTGGTCACCGGAACCCCCGGAAGAAGTCTGTTTTCCAAGCTCATCCCATTTGGGAGGCTGCTGATTCATGCTTTTGCTGTAATAAAAGATGATCTTGTCATTATTCTTAATATTGTATTTATCAGCGCCGACACTTGGGCTTGAACCGTTAACGACATACATCCAGCCGGCCATACCGCTGTTTGCCTGTCCACCGATTGAATTTACCAGATAGCCGTAAGACCATGAAGAAGTCTGGTAGGAAATGCCGGAGGCGTCCAGAGCACCCAAGGCCGTGAGACCCCATTTATTTGTCTCAGCCACGGCGACATCAGAAGGGCCGTATAAAAGCTCACCATTTACACCCACAACGGCCAGGCCCACGGTCTTTTCTGTCCCACTATTCCCACCCGAAGAATTTACGGTCAAATCAGCTGAAGCCGTAAGTCCACCGTAAACAGCATTCACTACGGTCTGCCCGGCTTTTAAAGCGGTGACCAGGCCGCTGCTGTCGACACCAGCAATGCTGCTGTCGGCGACAGACCACTGCGCGTACTGCGTTACATCAGCTGTCCCGTAAGTATTCTGCCAGACCGCTTCCAACTGCTTTGTATCGCCTACCTTCAGGGTCGCGCTGGAAGGGTCAAGATAAAACTGGGTATCCAATAAGTTATAAGCGCTAAGGGCCCAGATGGCATCCATGCCGTTCTTTGACGTGCCAAAGCTCCCGTCATCGTTAAGGGCGTTATTCATCATATAGTCAACGGGAGTTTTCCCCCCACTGCTTTCCCATGAGGCAGGATCCAGCCCCCTTACCTTTAAGGTCACAATCACTTCCGAGGTGTCTATAACCGGATCGTCCCAACCTCCAACATTGAAGCTTCCGTCAGCTTGTTGCTGATTCTTCATCCAGCTGCACCCGTCATTGATGGCGTTTTGTGTTTGACTGTCACTTTTGCCCGGGTCTAAATAATTCAGTGCACGCACTGCTTCAGCCGTGGTCATAAAGTCGGGATAAAAAATTCCGCCAAATGTACCGCCAAAACTTCCATAGTTCTGGTCACCGGCTGTTGTATTCTGTGACCCTAAAATACAGTCCTTAGCGTAGTCTATATTTATTTCACCAACAGAATCCACCCTGCCTAAAAGATCATAGGCCGGGATATCGCTGTACAGGTTGCTGTCAAAACCGGCGCTGCTCTGCCTGTTTTGCAAAATCTGCACTAATTGGTCAGCCAAATCATCTCGTCCCAACGCTTTTGCAGCCGCCAGATCCTGAGCCAGGAGCTTGGCGGAAGCTTTGGACGGGTCTGCGGCGTTTGTTATGTCCCCGGATATTGCGCTTATTACCGCATCTTTAAGATTCTCACCATTATATTCCCAGGTACTGACATCAACATCTGCCTGGGTTAACACAAAAAGGGCATAAGAACCCACTCCGGCGTCGGAGTTGTTTATCCCGTTTGTCGTGTAGTCGTTGTAGAGAAACTGCACGGCGCAATTTGCCGGCGAACCCGCCCCCCCTGCCGCATTAGCGCTGACCACGGGTATTAACAGCATTATGGTCATCAACACAGTAAGCCACAAGCTTGGCTTTTTAAACATTTTGTTACCCCTTGTATACAAATCTTCCAACCTCCCTTAAGTTTATTTTGTATCAAGCTGATCTGCCATGTGCCAGGGTCCATTCCAGTGTTTTCTTGGGTTCGATTTCGTCACCTATTAGTTTCACCTCCTAAACTTCCTGAATAATGTCAATATCCATGATAATGCTGCATCAAGGTGTGTAAAAGTATGGGTTTGAAGGCTCTATATGTAGTTGCTAATTATTTTAAAAAGGATACCTATTCATCACTGAACAGGTAAAACGAAAGAAGGAGATATCAACATGAAAAACCCGGCCTCATCCGTTAAGAGGCCGGGTTTTTCAAGGTACATACCTTAATAAACACAGCTAAAGCCCTGTCCTTTCCACGGAAGGCGGCGCTATTGACCAGGCAGGTCTCCTGACTTGTGGATCACAGCATGCCTCCCGCCTTCCCGGATTATAAATCCAGTGGCATTTTGGGAGTCGCTCCCCACTTACAGTGGCCAGACCGTCCGGGATTTTCACCCGGTTCCCTTTTCACCCCCGCTATGCGGAGGAACCTGGACAAATTTCTTAAATTATCCACATTTAAACACTAATCAATTATTATGTCAATACCAATTATTATCTGTCTTATTTGTTATTGTGCTTTTTCATATGCCTTTGAATTTATAAACCTGTTTCAAGAGCACTCTAAAGATTTATCGCCAAAGCGTGTTACCGTTCAATACCATCACGGGCAGGGACATCCTTGGTGTAATAATGCTTTATTTCCAGCATTTCCGTTACCAGGTCCGCAGCTTCAATAATTTCCTGCGGAGCATACCTGCCGGTAAATATTACTTCAACCTGATCAGGTTTGGAGTTGATAATTTCGAGCATTTCTTCAATTGTAATGAGGTTAAAGAAATGAGCGGTATTTATTTCATCGAATACGATTATATCGTATGCACCTGAATTCATTGCTTTTTTCGCTTTTTCAAGCCCTTCCCGGGCCATTTTAACGTCCTCTTCCAGAGGTGGATTTTGCACGTGAATAAATGTGTCCTTGCCGTATTGCTCAATAGTTATATAAGGCTTGCACATCTCCGCCGATTTTAACTCGGAGTACTTTTGACCTTTCATAAACTGGCCAATATACGTTTTTAACCCGCGGCCCATGGCACGGAAAGCCAGACCCAGGGCAGCCGTCGTTTTACCCTTGCTGTTGCCGGTATAAACCTGCACATATCCTTTTTCCAAACCAGTTAAAACCATATAAATACCCCCTTTAAATCAATTTGGAGCAAAATAAAAATCCCGGCTTTTCCAATAGAAAAACCGGGACTTTGATGTCAAAATTATGACAATCAAATCACGCGCCTTTCCCTGGAAAGCGCTTAATTTAAAAGACAGGTTTCCTGACTCATGGGTCATCGACGCTTCCGCCTTCCCGGACGACAAATATCCAGTGGCTAGTGGAAGTTACTACCCGACATACAGTGGCCGGACCGTCCAGGATTCTCACCTGGTTCCCCGTTCATATTTTGTTTAGCAATCAGTTGGTTTCATTAATATTTGCATTATACTTTATTTTCATTATTCTGTCTATAGTTTCAATTATAGGAATGCGGTATCAAGCTTTCTGATTCCGCGCAACCTTCGTTGCCGCTACAATATTCCCAATTCTTAGCATTCCCCACGACAGCCCTGGCAACACTGCTCCTTGCCGCGTCATAAACTCTGAAAAGAATCTCGGCGCGCCTGGGATTCTTATACACCTTCCAATCCCTGCTGGTGAGGCACTCTTTACCGTTATGCTTGATAAATCCTTCGACATCCTCCACGGGAATGCCCAGAAATATGCCTACCTCATGAGGGCATATCTCCTTAAACCTTTTCTTTAACATATGGAGCTTCTGCTCCAGGGTCACTGCTTCCCCATAACCCATTCTTCTTAAGAATTGCAGACTACGCTCGTTATTAACAAACAACTCTAGCATTGCGCTCTTGTAAAAGAGCACCAGCACATTCCCGTCCCCTTCTTTAAGCACGAGGTATTGCAGTTTGAGTTCTTCACATACCTCCCTGCCATACCGCTGCCATAAAAACATATGACCTTTAACTTTACTATTAAAGGCGATAAGAGAAGAAGGTTTTTTGCCCATTACCGTTGGGGCAGCTCCAAAGGCAATGAAAGCAGCTATATACTCTTTTCCTTCCATCCTGTTTAAGGCTTCTATAAACTGCAGCTTAAGCTCTTTGTCCAATAAAGACATCCCCCGTTGCAGCCTTTTTTCATCAAGAAGCCCTTTCCCGGCGGCGGTCATTCCTAGCTCACCAGGAGTTTCTTGCAAGGTTAATCCTGCAGCAACACGCTTGACACCTGTTTTCTTCATTCTTCCCTCCCGCTTCCTTATCCATTCGCCGTCGCCCCAACTTCCTTTTGTAGCAAGATCCACTTCCGCGTGTCCGACGCCGGCATTCTCAAAAATTATTCTTGACAAAGAGGCAAATAAAAGTTTATCTTTAGAATAGGATATTGATAATGATTATCATTATCCTTTATTTTTAATCTGAGAGTTAGGCTTGCTTAACCTTTCTCTGCCATTTATTCAAGGAGGTGTCGTCATGACCGGGACCTTTGCCATATCTTCGTCTATGCAGGACTACCTGGAAGCAATACTGAACCTGTCCGAAAAAGACGACGGTTTGGCCAGGATTACTGATATAGCCAACATGTTGAGCATCGCCAAAGCAAGTGTATCCCAGACTATCAGCAGCCTGAAAGACCTGGGGCTGGTAGCTCAGGAAAGATACGGACCGGTTGAATTAACCTGCGCAGGAAGAGAGTTGGCGATTAAAGTACGCCACCGGCACCGAACATTGAGAAGATTTCTCGTTGAAGTGCTGGGTGTCGATCCTAACATTGCCGAAAAGGACGCCTGCCTGATGGAACATGTGGTCAGCCAGCAAACCCTGGAAAAGTTTATGGAATTTCTGGAGACAACCGGTAAACCGGAAGGAGCCGCTGGCGCTGGCATCTCCTCCGGGGCGGGCGCCATGAAAAACCCGATAGGGGATGAAGGAAGGGAGGCAAAAATATTGAGATCGGTTAATACCAGGGCTCTCAGCGAGCTGCAAACCGGAGAAAAGGGTAAAGTGCTGCGCACTACGGCGAAAGGGCCTGTTCACCGCCGGATCCTGGAAATGGGTGTTACACCGGGGGCAGAAATCTTCGTGAAGGGCGTGGCCCCTCTAGGAGATCCTATTGAGGTATTGGTGAGAGGCTATCATCTGAGCCTCAGAAAAGAAGAAGCCGCTACTATCTTTGTGGAGGTGGTGTAGCCATGGGTGGCAGCGTTTTACCCCTTGGATTTCTCCAGGTAGGCAGGGACGCCGTCGTCAGGGAACTCGGCAGCGGCAGGAATTTAGCCCAGCGATTGTCGGAAATGGGTATTGTCCGCGGGACCAGGTTAAGCATTATCAAAAACGATATGGGCGGCCCGCTGATTATTTCTGTCGGGGATGGGCGCCTGGCTATCGGCCGGGGTATGGCTTTGAAGATTTTCGTAGAAGAAGCCAGTAAAGCATAATTTTTTTCAAAAAAGTGTTAGTCTCGACTAACTATCAGGAGGTGGTTTCCATATGGAAGCGGCGCAAGCCATAAAAAATGAAAAACAGATCGTGGTGGCCCTGGCTGGCAACCCCAACTCCGGCAAGACCACAATCTTCAACAGCTTGACAGGAGCGCATCAGCATGTGGGCAACTGGCCCGGCGTAACGGTTGAAAAAAAGGAAGGACAACTTGTTTCTGAAGGAAAGGTGATCCGGGTGGTGGACCTGCCCGGGACATACAGCCTTGGAGCTTACTCGGAAGACGAAGCGGTTGCCCGCGATTATATTCTATTTGAAAAACCTGACGTGGTCATCAATATCATTGACGCTACCAACCTCGAACGCAACCTTTATCTGACCACACAGCTTCTGGAGATGGGCTCCAATCTGGTAATCGCCCTGAACATGTCTGACGAACTGAAAGCAAAGCAGATAGACATTAATGCGGCCAGGTTCTCCGAGCTATTAGGCGTACCGGCGATCCGGACGGTAGGCACCCGCGGCCAGGGGACGAAAGAGCTGGTGGCACAGGCTTTACAAGCGGCCGGCAATAAAAACCCGCGAGTTGTTCAAATCAACTATGGTAAAGAAGTGGAAACTGAACTGGCCGCCCTGGAACAAGATATCTTGTCAAACCGGCAGTTGGTGGAAAATTTTGCGCCCCGGTGGCTGGCGGTGAAGGTGCTTGAGGGTGATCAAGGCGTCCTGAAAAGCCTGGCGAAGTATCCCGGCCTGGAGCGTCTGCTGGCCCGGCGCGCCGAAGCCGTCAAACGCCTGGAGGGACTTCTGGGAGAGGACATTGAATCCCTGCTCGCCGACAAACGCTACGGCTTTATCGGCGGCCTGGCCAAAGAGGTCATGACGCGGCGGCAGACGACCGAAGAACGGCTTTCCAGATCCGACAAGATCGACCGTATTGTCACCAACCGCTACCTGGGAATTCCGATCTTCTTATTCGCCATGTGGGCCATATTCCAGTTCACCTTTACAGTCGGCGACCCCTTTATCGGCTGGATTGAAACCTTCTTTGAGTGGTTTGGCGGAGTGACCGGAGCCTGGCTGGAGAGCGCAGGCATGCCCGGGCTTCTGATGTCACTGATAGTTGACGGCATTATTGGCGGCGTAGGCTCTGTCCTGGTCTTTATTCCTAATATATTTCTGTTGTTTTTTGCTATCTCACTTTTGGAAGACAGCGGGTACATGGCCCGCGCGGCGTTTATCATGGACCGGCTTATGCACGCCCTCGGCTTACACGGCAAGTCCTTTATTCCGCTTTTGATCGGCTTCGGGTGCAACGTCCCGGCTGTCATGGCCACCAGAACATTAGAGAATAAAAGAGACCGGTTGATCACCATCTTGATCACGCCGCTGATGTCCTGCACGGCGCGGCTGCCTGTCTATATCTTGTTTGCCGGCGCCTTTTTCACCGCAAACCAGGGATTGGTAATCTTCTCGCTTTACCTTCTGGGGCTGGCGCTGGCTATCCTGATGGGGATGCTGTTCAAGCGGTTCCTGTTTAAAGGGGAAACCTCCCACTTCGTCATGGAATTACCCCCATACCGCGTACCCACCCTTAAAAGCACCTTCATCCACATGTGGGAGAAGGGCAGTTCCTTTATCCGTAAGGCCGGGACGATTATTTTCGCAGTAGTGGTACTGGTCTGGGCACTGTCCAACTTGCCCGTTGGTGTAGAATACGCCAGCCAGGATAGCATCCTGGGCTGGATTGGCAGCTTTGTGGCGCCAATCTTTAAACCTGCCGGGTTCGGTACCTGGGAGGCGGCAGTCGCTCTGGTATTCGGCATCCTGGCCAAAGAGGTGGTTGTCGGCACCCTGGGTGTAATCTACGGAGCTGAAGAGGCCGGCTTAACGGCGGCAATCGCTCAAGCCTGGACACCCCTGTCCGCTTATGCCTTCATGGTTATGACTTTGCTCTATATTCCCTGCGCCGCCGTGATCGGGACAATTAAGAGGGAAACAAACTCCTGGACCTGGACGGCTTTTGCCGTGGCATACACGCTGGTACTCGGTTGGCTGATGGCAGTCCTGGTCTACCAGTTCGGCAGACTGCTCGGTCTCGGCTAAGAAGATATTTGATTAAAGGAGGCTTTTAGGGAGATGGAAACTATCATTTTGCTGGGAATAGGCGTCCTGGCTGCGGGGCTCCTGGTGCGCCAGTTTGTCAGAAACGCCAAGGTTGAAGGCTGCTCTTGCTGCGAACAGGAGTGCGGCAACCATTGCCAACAAACTGATGATCAAGAACGGTTGTCCTGAAATCATGATGCAAATGCATTTGATGCCCAATACTGAAACAGCGGAAGGACAAGCTTGGGCTTAAGCGCAATTATCAGGACAAAGTCATCGCATCGACTATCATGAATTAGTTCTTTATTCTATAGACAAACACAAAAAACGATGTTATTATGAAAAAAATGAATAACTATCCAGGAATCTCCGGTCATGCCGGGGATGAAAAGGGAACCGGGTGCGAATCCCGGACGGTCCGGCCACTGTAAGTGGGGAGCGGCTCCCGATATGCCACTGGGTTTCGACACCTGGGAAGGCGGGAAGTACGCTGTGAGCCACGAGTCAGGATACCTGCCTGAATAGTGTTGTACTACGTGTTGCCTTCCATAGAAAGGCCGGTGGTGTAAATGAGCATATTTCCGTGGCAATTAAATTGCTCATAATGATCATTACCCTGGCTCTTCCCAAAGGCCGGGGTTTTCATTTACCCCTACAGCGAGAGAAATTTGCGGAAAAATTTTGGTTTCGCGCGTACCGGCAGTTTCTATGGATAAAACCCGGGGGGTGGCAAAGCTGCTATGAACTAAGTAGAAATCGCACCTGCATCGCTGACTTTCATCCTCCGCTGGTACTGCGTAAAGCATGGGCATCCATTATCGAAAAGAAGCTATTTAATTACCGTAAGGGGGTAGCCAAATCGTGATATGTCTCAAAAGAGTTACCGTTTCCATCCTGACTCTTGCACTGGTCCTTATATTCTGTGCAACAGCGCCGGCCGAACAGAGTGAAAAAGGTAAAAAAGCCATCTTGCTGGTAACCTTCGGGACCAGCGTCCAGTCGGCAATGCCTGCCTACGACAATTTAGAAAACGCTGTTAAAGAGGCTTTTCCTGGCGTTGAGGTGCGCTGGTCTTTTACCTCAGGAATAATCAGAGATAAAATCGCCGAAAGGGACGGCAGGATTGTTGATGATCCCTTTACCGCGCTGAGCAAATTGAAGGCGGAAGGCTATGACCAAATAGTTGTTCAGTCGGATCATATTTTCTCCGGACAGGAGTACAGCGATCTCCGGGAACTCGTCAACAACTTTCTGGCGCTCCAGACGGCTGACGGCAGCCTCGGCCCCAAAAAGCTGGCCCTGGGCAAGCCGCTTTTGTATTACCACGAGGACTACTTCGATGCGGTAGAAGCTTTAGCTTCCCAGTTTCCCGCCGATACCTCGTCGAATGCCGTAGTTTTAATGGGACACGGTAGTGAACATCCTGCCGATTCCGCTTACGGTAAACTAAACGATATTCTAAGGCATAAGTACAAAAACGTATTTTTGGGCACGGTCGAAGGTTATCCCACCCTGGAGGAAATCCGGCAAGACCTGAAGGACTCCGGCGTTACGAAGATCACCCTGATGCCCTTTATGAACATCGCCGGAGATCATGCTTTGAACGATCTTTACGGTGACGAGGAAGAATCCTGGAAATCCCAGCTTGCGGAGAACGGCTATACAATCGATGGCTATCTGAAGGGGCTCCTGGAAAACAAGGCTGTCGTAAACATGTATGTCAACCACCTATCGGCAGCCATGGCAGAGTTTGAAGCAGACGGCATAAAAGAGGCAACTACACGGGTAAACGGCGAAAGGCTTAAATTCAGCGAGCCCTTGCGCCCCGAAGACGGTTCCATTTTAGCCCAATTGAAGCCGGTTTTTACCGCTTTGGGCTTCACGGTTACGTGGAATGAGGCTGAGGGGGTGGCAACGGCCAATAAAACAGATCTGACGGTGTCCTTCCAACCAGGCAGCAGTGTGGCGCTGGTTAACGGCGCCGAAATGATCATGGATACGAAATGCCAACTGGTTAACGGTTCGACTATGATTCCCCTTTCCTTTCTGAGTAAAAACCTTGGCTGCACGGTTAACTGGGATGCTGATAATACTATCAACATATTTAAAGAATAGGCAAATACCTTGCGCTTGCCATACACGATATCTATATCACCAAGAAGATGAAAAGAACTATAAATTCCATGCCGCAAAGGCCTGACTCTGATAGTCTATCGGAGTCAGGTCTTTGAGATTTTTCTGCAATCTTCTCGTGTTATAAAAACAATGTATTGCTCAATTGCTTGTTTCAATTCCTCATAGGTAGGCTAAAAACTTTAGCCAGCCACCCTACCGCTGCGAGTCAGCAGCGCAATGTTAGAGAGAGTTCCCAATAAAGAAGTATGGGGTTTAAGCAAACGGTGTAGCGCCGCTGCCGCAACAGTACAATGTGTATAAGAGCAGAGGAAAGAATAACACGGAATAATTATTGCAATATATTTACAATGCACATATTTTGTATTAAAATGTATATAATGAATCGTAAAGGGGGGAATTGCACGTGGCTGAAACGACAAATTTAAGTATCCGCATGGATAAGGAACTGAAAAAGCAGGCGGAACAGCTTTTTTCTGAATTGGGCATGAATATGACGACAGCATTCAACATCTTTGTCCGGCAGGCTGTGCGGCAGGGGAAAATACCCTTTGAAATTTCCCTGAATGTTCCAAATGCCGACACAATAGCGGCTATGGAAGAAGCCGATAAAATAAGCCGAGACCCAAACGCAAAACGCTATTCAAGTTTTGAAGAACTGGTAGCAGAGGTTCAGAATGAAGTATGAGATTTTGGCAACAGGAAGATTTAAAAAGGACTTAAAGTGTTTTATGCTATCCAGAACCGTACAGCAACTTTTTTAATCCGGCTTTGTATCTCATAGCAAAAAGTAAGGCTGCCACAGATTGCGGGGCGGCTCCCATACGGGGCCGCCCCGTATTTATTTTATGTCTGGAAGCATTTGCTTTAATATGGGTGGGCTCTGTAACAATAACCGGTAAATTTTTTTAGAGGGCTTATTTCAGTTGGTCTCATATTTTCACATTTTTTCATAGCATAAAAAGAGATCCTTGTAAAGGGGAACAATTCCAAAATGAATACCACAAAACCAGCCTATGGAACGGCCGGGGCTATCATACGTGGCGGGCCTTTAGCTCCGCAGATAACCGGAGTCGTGCATTTTATTGACGTCCCAGGCGGCGCCTGGGTTTATGTCGACGTGGCAGGGCTGCCGCCTTATCAACCCGCTCAGGCCGGCAACCCGCCTATCGGGCCCCATGGCTTCCATATCCACGAATTCGGCAACTGTGAAGTCGGCGATCCCGGGAACCCATTTCAAGCAGCCGGTGAACACTGGAACCCTTACAACCAACCGCACGGCAACCATGCCGGTGACTTTCCCGTGCTGTTTTCAAATAGCGGCCGGGCTGTTATGAATTTTTTCACCAACAAGTTTCGTGTCGCGCAGTTAATTGGCAAGGCTGTAATCATCCATCAAAACCCGGACGATTACCGGACTCAGCCGGCAGGAGCTGCGGGTAAGCGCCTGGCGTGCGGCGTAATCATGTAGGCAGCGGTTCCCGGCTCACCTTCCCGGTCAGCCTCCCGCTCAGGGAGGGACGACAGCCCAGCTTGAGACGGAATGAATGTAAAATTATCACTTAACGATAAAACGGCCCCCAGGCTGGGGGTCGTTCCTTTATGTGTATTTATACCTGTTACTCAATCAACAACAAACCGTAATAGTTCCCTTTGCTTTCTTTGTCCGGTAAAACCTCGATTGGAAAACCGTTTGCCCTCACTGTTGCAAACACATCTATACCGCAGGCTTCCATTGATGGCCTGGCCTCTTTGGAGTGAGCACATTTCTCACCTTCGGGATAGGCACACTTCTCCTTGTAATAAGGCCGGCACAACTCACACACTCCGTTACCCAGCCCGATAACTTTATAGTAACCGGATAAAAACAACTCCCTTTCCAACTGCAAAACGATTTTGGTGGGGCGGTCATCCTGGAGGCAATGGAGCAGCATAGCCTTTTGATAACAATCAATTATTTCCCGGGCTTCCTTTGGGGTCGGGGTGTTGGGAGGACAGCAGTGCCCCCTTCTGGAGCTGCAGCCATACATGCACTTCATCCTTACCCAGGCCGCTGTTTTGATGGTGGCCGGATCAATAAACTTTGCTTCATAAGCGCCAAGGCTTTTGGCTAATTCCAGGAACCGCGTCAAATCGTGGTCCATAATCGATGCCCCCCATGCTTTTATAGGATTTTTTTGCAATATACGCGTTTTCAGCTCAAGCTCCAACCATTCCGCAAGCGGTCAGTCCTGGTCTCCGGCCTGGAATAATCCGGAACCTTTCATCCGGCACTCCCTGAGCCTTTCATTTCTTCCGCCACCAGAGCCGCATAAAGATCAATCATTTCTTTTGCTACCTTTTCCTTCAGCACACCATGAAGGCCCGGTGTTTCAAAGAAGCGCCTGGGCAATTGGACCTGCTTGAGATCGAAACCCAGTTTATCCCTGATCCTCATTTTAGTTTGGAAGATCCTTTGGCCAATTCGCGTCAAAAATGCATCGTCCAGATCAAAGCCTACCGCCCGGCCTGCGGCAATGATCGTAGGCCGGTCATAGACTCTTCTGGAAAACAAGCAGATGATCATGGAGTTAGTCATGCAGCGTTCCTTTTCTTCCTTTAACAACCCCTCAACCATCTCCTGGCTGGTTAGCTGCTCATGGTCCCGGTCCAGCTCATAACCACCGTTACACAAATGGGAATGCCTTGCTCCCACCACACTGCCCACCAAAATGCCATATCCGGTATGATACCCGGACATTTCGTTTTTCGCCATGGTCATGGCAAAGTCCTGTCCGCCATAAACCTGTGCCGCGTGATAACAGCCGCGGCCCAGCAGACTGTAAAATTCATTTGCCGCCCCGGCAATATACCAGACGGCTTTGACATAATTTTCCGTGTCCCCGAACGCCAAAGGAACCAGGGTTTCCCCGGTGGAAAGCAGCCCTTTTTGGAAAGCCTCGGTGGCCCACCCCAGGGCCACACCACTGGACATGGCGTCCATACCGGTTTCCTCAACTGCATCAATCAGCATGAGGATTTCATCTGTGGTTTTAAGGCCAAGAAAGGAACCCAGCGCGAAGACCAGCTCATAATCATAATTGGTATTAACTACTTCATATTCATAGCCCGTGTTTTTGAATTGCCGTCTAAATTGCCCGACGTGGATGCAGTCAACGGGGCAGCCGGCGCAAGCCATCTTACGTACCAAATTCTTTTCGGCAAAAGCTTCGGCGCTTATTGCCTCTACACTCTCAAAATGCCCCGAGGTCAGATTATTCGTAGGGAATGCGTCCATAGCATTGAGAGAAAGTACATATGCTGCCGTACCCAGTCCGCGATACTTCTTCATAATATCAGTACCGGTTATCTTATCGAATATGGAGCGGTACACCTTGAAGTATTCCTTAAAACTGTCAGAAGGAATTGGAATATTTCTGTCACCGGTAACCGTAATCGCTTTAACGTTCTTACTGCCCAGGACCGCCCCTAAACCGAGCCTTCCGAAATGGCGGTAGTTATCAACGTTAACACTGGCATAGGCAACTTTGTTTTCGCCCGCCGGCCCAATCCGCATAATGCTCCTATTTCCTCTAGGTGTTTCATTATCGTGAATCGCCCGCCATACCTCTTCTGAGAGCATGCCCCACAAAGGTCTGGCGTCCTTATGCTCAACCCCTTGACCGGTAATTGATAAGTAACAAGGGTAACTGTACTTGCCGGTGAGGACAACGGCATCATAACCCGCCATACACAGCGCCAGAGCCAGCCGGCCCCCCACATAACTCTCCCCCAGCTCGCCGGTCAAGGGCGAAACAAACATCGCCGCGGTTTTGTTAATCGCCGGGTAGATTGATGCCCCAAGCGCCCCGATGGCAAACACAACCGGTTGCTGTTCATCTAAGGGCTCTAACTCAGGTTTCATGTTTTCCTCAAAAAGCTTGGCGGCCACACCCACTCCACCGAAATAATCGTTTAAGTCTGCCCGCTTTTCAACGCGCGTTGTTCTGGAGGACAGATCCACATAGAGGACTGTTATCGTATTTTCATACAGCATTACGCTTCCTCCATTTCCAAGCATCCATGCGTGCAAAACTGCGTGCAAACACCGCAATGCTTGCAGATAATCGGCTTATTGGTTGTGCTGTCAAAATGAACCGCACCTAAAGCACAGGCGGCAACGCATTTCCGGCAGCCGGTACATCTTTCAGGCAATAACGTAACTCCACCGCCCTCCCTGTCTGCAAGGGCGCCGGTGGGACAGGCTTCCGCACAGGCTCTAACCCCGGTGCAACCGGCACAAACAACCGCTGCCATGCTACCTGATAAACCGCCTGAGGTTATAATTTTGATGGCGCTTTTGGCCAGGGAATGATTATGCCGGTTAACCACCGCACAGGACGTCATGCAGGAAAAACAACCGATGCACCGTCTCATCTCTTTAACCTTTAGAATTTTTGCGATGTTCAACACTCCTACTTCCAGGGTAATTAATATTTCTGTTTTCATGATAAACAATATATCAAAATATTAAGTTCACCTTTTCATCCATCGATTAAATACACCGGAAAGCAACGTCTCCGACTGATAATACCTACTTATACCAAATTTCTTAGTTTAGGTATAGCTCTTCTCCTGTTCTTACTGGTAGAAGGCATCATCTCAAATAAACCATTTGTCTTCAGGAGGTGATTTACGCCTTTGCTGCCGGTTTTTTCGGGGGTCTCAATTTTAAGGTTATCATCTGAGGTTGCTCTCTTTTAAGAGTTTCTCTTCTTTGATTAGCCTCCGGAATACTTAAACATTGTATTTTGTCAATACTGTTTAAGTAATCCGGAGGCCAATTCCCGCATGTCTGAACATTCGTCCAAATGTACAGATATTGTTTTAAAGCATACTCTTACGTGTGTTAATGATTTTATGTCATTTGTTCATAGAATTCCAGTCATCCTTGAACATTTGCAATCCAATGTCAGTGAGCGGGTGTTTTACCATCTTCTTGAGCACCGCGTAAGGGATAGTTGCGATATGAGCGCCTGCCAGTGCGCATTCAACCGTGTACTTAGGATACCTTGGACTTGCTGCTATGATCTGAGTCTTTATATCATGGGCCTTAAAGATATCTGCTATATTTTTTACAAGTTCGGTTCCACTCCCGCCGATGTCATCTGTTCTTCCCAAAAACGGACTCACGTAGGTTGCGCCTGCCCGGGCTGCAAGCAGCGCCTGGTTTACAGAAAAAATCAGTGTCATGTTAGTCGCAATATTTTCTTTGGCAAGAGGACCCAATGCTTTTAGACCTTCTTCAATCATAGGGACTTTAATTGTAATATTTTTGTGTATCTTCTTCAGGTCACGCGCTTCTTCAACCATTCCCTCCCAGTCATCAGCCATTACTTCGGCACTGATCGGTCCGTCGACTATACCTGCTATTTCAGCTAATAACTCCTTAAAGTCTCTCCCTGACTCTGCTACCAGACTGGGATTAGTCGTTACCCCCGACAAAACACCCCATGACGCAACTTCCCGGATCTCATCGACATTCGCGGTATCAATAAATATCTTCATTTCCTACCTCCACTATTTCGGGTTTTATTCAGCCTCACTCAACTTATACTATAAACTTATATGGTTTCTACAAACAGAATTTTTAATCCATCGGGATCCAGCATATAGAAATACTTCAACTCTGGATTGACTTGAAAAGGTCCGCTAAGAATGTCTAAACCTTTTTCCTTAATAAACTTTATCTTTTCATCAACGGAGTTTACTTCAAATCCTAAAGAAATATCCTTACCTATATTAATATCCTTATAGTCTTCCATACATATAAGTTCAATCTTTGTTTCCCCATCTCCCAAAAATGCAATCTCAACTCCTGGACGATCTATATATCTTCTGTCCACTACAAGCCCAACTATTTCCTGATAAAAGTTTAAGGAATCCTCCAGGTTTTTCACCTTTAATGTTGCCGAACGTAATTTCATAGCCTCTTTCCTCCCTAAATTAATAACTTTATATTACTATTTTTCAATCAAGTCGTTGCTGATCGCAATTTAATAAAAAAACAATATATTCAACTTCTTCGATAATATCAATTGGTGCATATAACATTCACACTGTGCTCAACCACACAACTTATCATAGATAGGAGCCATCAGTTCAAACAGCATTTTTACACGCCTGCACTGCCTTTAAAGTCTTTTCTACTATATTTTCCACTGTGAACCCGAATTTTTCAAAAAGCGTGTCGGCAGGGGCTGATGCTCCGAAACGGTCGATACTGATAATTTCACCACTAGCCCCGGTATAGCGATGCCACCCCTGGCTGATGCCGGCCTCCACTGCCACCCGTGCTTTAACTTGCGGCGGTAAAACTGCCTGGTGGTACTCTTGCGGCTGCTGCTCAAATAATTCCCAACTCGGCATACTGACCACGCGAGCTGCAACACCAGTTTTCTGTAGTCTTTCCGCAGCCTGCAAGGCCAGGTGGACTTCAGAACCGCTGGCCAGAATAATGGCGTCCGGCGTGCTGTTGCCTGCTTGGTTGAGTGTATAAGCGCCCCGGGATAGCCCGCCTGCCGCGGCAAACTTCTGCCGGTCCAGCACCGGCAGTTTTTGGCTGGGTAGAATCAGGGCCACCGGCCCTTTTACCGTAAGAGCAGCACGCCAGGCTTCATTTGTTTCGTTGGCATCAGCCGGACGGATAACTGTCAGACCGGGGATTATCCGAAGCGAGGCCAGGTGTTCAACAGGCTGGTGGGTGGGGCCGTCCTCGCCCACCGCGATGCTGTCGTGGGTAAAGACATAAATGACCTTCAAACCCATCATGGCCGACAGGCGCATAGGCGGGCGCATGTAATCGGTGAAAGCCAGGAAAGTAGCCCCGTAGGGGATTAAACCGCCATGCAGGGCCATCCCGTTAAGAATTGAACCCATACCATGCTCGCGGACACCGAAACGAAGGTTCCGCCCCTGATAATGACCGGCGGCAAAGTCGCCGGCGCCTTTGATAATTGTTCTATTTGAGGGACCCAGGTCGGCCGACCCACCCAAAAGGTTGGACAGGCTGCCCGAAACCGCATTGATGAATTCGCCGGAGGCATCCCTGGTAGCCATTCCCTTTTCGTTGGGTGAGAAAACGGGTACATTGCGATCCCACCCGGCCGGCAGCCGGCCGCTTGTCCACTGGTGAAATTCTTGTGCCAATGCGGGAAAAGACTTGGTGTAGGAGTCAAAAAGGTCCTGCCAATTGGCCTCAAGTGACCGGCCCTTTTCCACTGCCTGGCGGAAATGGTCCAGAGACTGGTCCGGGATGTAAAAGGGAGGCTCTTGCGGCCAACCTAAGTTTTCTTTGGTAAGCTTGAGCTCTTCGGCTCCCAGCGGCTCGCCGTGCGCAACGACTTGACCCTGTTTATGGGGGCTACCGAAACCTATATAGGTACGCACCATGATCAGTGAGGGTTTCTCCTTCTCAGCCAATGCCGCCTCGAGAGCCGCCTCTAGGGCAGCGATATCGTTCCCGTCCTCTACCCGCAAAACCTGCCAACCGTAAGCCTCAAAGCGCTTACCGCGGTCCTCGGTAAAGGCCAGTCCGGTGTCTCCTTCGTTCATTATATGGTTGTCGTCGTATAGACAGATCAGGCGTCCCAATTTGAGGTGACCGGCCAGCGAGGCCGCCTCGCTGGTGACCCCCTCCATTAGGTCCCCGTCACCACTAATCACGTAAGTGTAGTGGTCAACAATATTAAAACCAGGGCGGTTGAAATGCGCAGCCAGAAAACACTCGGCCATGGCCATACCGACCGCGCTGGACAGGCCCTGGCCTAAAGGCCCGGTAGTTACCTCAACTCCGGGGGTTTGTCCATACTCGGGGTGGCCGGGTGTCCTGCTGCCCCACTGGCGAAACTCCTTCAAATCTTCCAAAGGAAGGTCATAGCCTGTTAAATGCAGCAGGGCGTAAAGCAGCGCCGAGCCGTGTCCGGCCGACAGGACGAAGCGGTCCCTGTCCGTCCAGGAAGGGTTGGTCGGGTTATGGCGCAAAAACTTGGTCCACAGCACGTAGGCCATTGGGGCAGATCCCATGGGCATGCCGGGGTGTCCGGATTTCGCTTTTTCGACCACCTCCGCTGCCAGCACGCGGATCGTGTTGATGCAGAGCTGGTCCAACTGGTTCACATTGTTCATTGTTCATCCTCTCTCTTTTTCTAACTCAAAGACACCAAAAACCCTTTTTCTGGGGCTCCATGAATTATGAACTTTCAAAGTTGGAAACATAGCTTTAACATTTTGTGCTATTCAAGAGCTAATAGGCTTCTATACTACAAATTTCACCTCCCTTTAAGTACTAAAACAAAAATTGTTTTTTAAAGTACGTAGAATGCGCCGGCTATGATATTGCTTGCGTATGTTGTGAAGTATCTAGCAGGATAGAACGGGTTTCCCATCCAGCCACACGGTGCAAGCCAGCGTCGGAAGTGTCGTAAGGCAGTCTGTGCTAAACATGCCATAATTCCTTCAAGTATTCGCCAGAAGCACAGCCACCAGCGCTATTATGATTGACCGATAAAATCCTGCATGCTTTTTCCACCTTACCTTGTAGTACTATAATCAATAAACGTAAAATCTTAACCACTTTTTACTAAAACTATTAATACCACACGTCCTTTATAAATGTAGCATACTGTTACACTATCTGCAACTAAATAGTTGAAATTAGCAAATACTATGAAAAATTATGCACCTTAAAGAAACATGTGAAATAGTTCACTAATATTTGTAACTATGTGAAATAAATCACAAAAGCCGCATTAGATATATCCATATACTCAAAGTCTAAATTCACTCAATAATTTCTATGATCAGTTTAAAATACAACAATGCGAGACTTGGAAAAGACTGAATCATTAAGAACCGGCGTTTAAAGCAAAAAATGACCTTACGGTCACAACAATTAATGGAACTTGACTCCATCAGTATTCACAATATGTCAAGACATAGATTCCAGCATAATATCAGTATGTCCGACCAAAGCTCATCTATATTTTACGCATCAAAGCCTGGACGATTACCGGACTCAGCCGGCGGTGCTACGTAATTACATAACTTTTATTTCAAGAGGTATCTCATCATCAATTTCTCCCGGGAATGGATCCAAATAGGTTACCTGGACCTTTTCACCAGGCAATATACCGTCTTTTCTAACCCCTTCTTTATCTACCATCCGGGCAAATTCATAGTTGTTGAACCATCCCGGTTTTTTGGCTGATGCAGTACCTTTTAAATACAGGCGCCTATCGCCCAGTTTTTCTACCTGCCCCGATATATTCTTAACCTCCAGCAGCTCTATCCTTGTAGCACGATCCGAATCTATTTCCACGTCTACAAATGTGCCCGCCTTAAGAGAGGCAAGGTCTTTTGGGGCTTTTTCCCCAGCCACTACTGTATCCCAGGCCAGGTGCAAAATCCGCTCTGTGCAGTTCAAGTCACTTACGATTAACAAATTGTCATTGCCCAGCGCCACTGATTTCACGGAACCCCTGATTTTGACCGGGTTTTGTACGGTATTCTTCTGTTGCAGCAGGTTAACCCAACTCACCTTTTTGCTTTTGTCCAATATTATTTCACCAATATAACCGGCCGCCCGCTCAATAGGATATTCCTGATTGGCATTGAGACAATATACACCTTGGGCCACCTTGAACCTTTGCGCTTTGCCAAATGAAGTCAATTCCAGCTCCATACTTCCTCTTTGCGTTTCTATACCGGATATCC
This sequence comes from Pelotomaculum schinkii, assembly GCF_004369205.1. NCBI lineage: Bacteria > Bacillati > Bacillota > Clostridia > Eubacteriales > Desulfotomaculaceae > Pelotomaculum > Pelotomaculum schinkii. The sequence goes on from NZ_QFGA01000001.1 coordinate 1,465,294, forward strand.
ACCCTGTTAGGCTCCGGCCTGCATTCATACGCACCCATCCCTGCTCCGCCAGGCGGCTGATGATCACCGACATTTCCGCTCGCGTCAGGCAGCCAAAGGGCCGGAATGTACCGTCAGGATAGCCCGACATCACACCGGCAGCAGCCACTGCTCTGATACAGGCCTGGTCGTCAGAGTCCACCGGCATCACGTCGGAAAAGACTTTGTCCAACGTATAACCGGTCCCTTCAGGCAAGTCTTTTACATCCGTCGCTGTCCCGGATTTAGATGCGGGCGGTGTCAGGTAAAGGACACGGGCAAGCAGCTTTGCTGTCCATAGCCGGGTAGCGGGCGCGGCAAAGTCAAAATCGGAAGCGGCGTCGTAAGATAAAAACCCCTTTTGCACTGCCAGGTCAAGATATTGCTGCCCCCAGGGCACCCGGGGTGTTGCTGTTAAACCCCCGGACGTCAGGCGCTCTGCCTCTGCGGTGAAACCACCCGACCTTAATATCAAAACCGTGGTTTCCAGTTGACTAATCTGTTGGTCCGGCAAAAAAGTGTGATCCGGATAACCGCTGACAACCTCCAGGGCAACCAACCGCGTGATTTGGGTGCGTGCCCAGTGGCCTTGCAGATCGGTTAAGCGAACAGCGTCCTCTGTAATTGACGCTGCTCCGGCAGGCAAGGACCTGGAAAATGCAAATAGAAGGAAAAAGAAGGATAATAGCCCCAACCCAACATATTTCGCTAATCCTATGTTCATGAATCGTCCTCCAGGTTAACATTAAAATAACGCTGTATCTCAAAAATGAATTTGGTTAACCAGCAATTAGTCTTGAATTTTATACAGGCTTCCTTTTTCCGTTGTCACATATATAATTCCACCAGGGCCAAACAGTGGCCGGCATGATACCTTGCCGTCGAGAGTTAGTTCCCAGTCAAGGCGTCCCTGCTGGTTTACAGCCAGCAGACGGTTGTCCTGCGTCCCGAGGTAAACCCGTTTGCTGCCCTCGGCAACAGCCGGCGCTGTCACAACTTTATAAATCAGATTACTCCATGCTTCTGTCCCGTCTGCCTGGTTTAAAGCAACAAGTTTATCATCAGCCCGAAAATATAGCAGACCGTGTTCAGACACAGTGGGCTCCGTCATATTCTTACATTTAACGGAATTGCTCCAGAGTGGGCTGCCGTCACTTTTGCTATCGAAGGCGCATACCTTCCATAGTGTTCCATCAGCATTCTTAATGGGACCCGTAGTGACAAAAAGCCTCCCGTCAGAACCGGTTGCCAGGTTGACTGCCTTTATATTCCCCAGCCAGTACCCCCAGAGGATTTCCCCATCTCCACTCACTGCCACCAACCGGTTTTCCTTACCCCCTATACCGGTAGCCACATATACAGCCTGGGTAGTTCCGGCACAGGCCAGGGTTTTTCGCCCTTTATCAGCCTGGGTACTTATCGCATCGTCACTTTCCCAATGCATCATCCATTTATATTTACCCGCCGTATCAACAGCATAAAGTCCCGACGCCAGTGGGAGGTATAAAAGATTACCGGGACCGAAGGTTAACTGAGAGTCATCTTTGTTGTTACCCTGATAAACAGCAAAACTCCAACCGCTGCCTCCGTTTAACTTAATTTCCTGAATGAATGCGCTGCCCGGATAAAAGACCGAACCATGCTGATCAAAAATCAACCGGCCGGCTTTAGCGCCGCCAGGTACAGTAGCCTCCCAAAGTTTTTGACCACCGGCATCCACCGCTACCAATTTATTTCCTGAAAACAGATAGAATAGGCCATTGGGGCCTAAATTAAAATCCGTTGACTTTCCCAATTTCTGAGCCTGCCAGATAATTTGGGGGGTGCCTGCGTCATAGCACTCAGCTAACGGTATTGTATAAACCATTAGAAAAAATAAAGTTAAAACCATTGCAGCAATTTTCTTAAGCATTAAATCCTCCCCTTGGAATTTCCTATCTTCTATATTTTTCGGTCTTAACGGAGATTCCTTAAGGCCTTTTAGAAATTTGGTTTCCCACTAACTAGTTGGATTTGACTAATTGATTATGAAATCAATCACTAATGCTACATTATAAGTAGTGAATTAATCACCAGCAATAACAAATATCGATATTGTGTTAGTACTACACTTCGTCTCCTGTATCGTACCCCGGGACTAGCTGTCGATCTCTTTGATGATCTTGTTGACATTGCTCAGGACATCTGTCATTTTTGTGTCTTGCGGATCGCTCAACTGGCTTTCTATCTGTTTTAGCTGTACACAATGCTTTTTATCAGAGGTCACATGGACGTTATAAGCCTTATCCAGCTCTTTTATTTTATCGTGCACCTCATTTTTGATGGGTTTGAGGCGCCACCTGTCAAAGCCGGTTACCTTTACGGCAACCGTCACGTCCCGGTTTATGGCTATAGCCGTACTCTCCTTGACCCCTTTAATTGATCCGGCGGTTTCCTTTGCCCTCCGGGTAAGCTCCGTATTGATCTGGATATCCTGCTCATTCTGGTTTGTCTGCCCTGTTTGTTGCTTTTTTAAAGGGGAATTCTGCAGGCCGCAGCCAGTCGCCAGCAGCAGTAACAGCACAATAGCAGTAACCCTTAAAATGCTCTTCATTGTATCACCTTTCCTTATCCCTTGGGCTTAAAAAACAAGGCGGCCAGAAAGCCGAAAATAATGGCCGCGGATATACCTGCGCTGGTAATTTCAAAAATGCCGGTAAGGATCCCGATTATGCCGGAAGTCTCAGCTTCAGACATGGCTCCCTGGAATAAAGAATTTCCGAAGCTGGCTATGGGAATAGTCGCTCCGGCGCCGGCGAAATCAATCAAAGGGCCATAAAGCCCCAAACCGCCTAAAACGGCGCCTGAGACTACAAGTATACTCATGGTATGAGCCGGGGTGAACTTACCGACATCGAGCAGCAATTGCCCTATTACACAGATCAGCCCGCCCACCACAAAAGCCCAAAAATAAACTTCCATAAGAGCACTCCTTAAGATATATACTCAATTGAAACGGCATGAGCGATACAGGGGATGCTTTCCTTCTGCTGGTAAGACAACGGCGATAGAAGCGCCCCCGTGGCGACGATCAAGACTTTTTTCAACTCGCCTTTTCTCATTCTGTTTAAGATATGGCCATAAGTGACGGTAGCCGAACAGCCGCAACCGCTTCCCCCGGCCAATACCGGCTGCTCTTCACTGTAGATGAGTATCCCGCAGTCCGTGAAGATATCTTCCGGGATCTCCAAACCGTGTTTTTTCAGCAAATCGCCGGCGATTTTGAACCCTACCTTCCCCAGGTCTCCCGTGGCGATCAGGTCATATTCCCGGGGCGAAATCCGCAGGTCCCTGAAATGAGCCGTAATCGTGTCCACAGCCGCCGGCGCCATGGCGCTCCCCATACTGAAGGGGTCGCTGATGCCCATATCCACCACTCTGCCGACGGTGGCGGCCATAACCTTTGGACCCTCCCCTTCCCGGCCAAGCAGGGCGGCGCCGGCGCCGGTCACTGTCCACTGCGCTGTGGGCGGCTTTTGTGAACCATATTCGGTAGGATACCTGAACTGTTTTTCAGCCGTAGCATTGTGGCTGGAGGTTCCGCAGAGAACATAATTACCGGCTTTGCTGTCTACAATCAGGGAACCCAGGGCAAGGCTTTCCATTGAGCTGGAGCAGGCGCCGAAAAGTCCAATAAAGGGCACGGCCAGGGTTCTGGCGGTAAAACTGCTGGATATAATCTGGTTCATCAGGTCGCCGCTCAAGAAGAACTGGACGTCACTTTTTTGCAAACCGGCCTTTTCAATGGCGGTTGTACAGGCCTCTTCCAGCAGCTTCTTTTCGGCCTTTTCATAGCTGTCCTGGCCGAGCCATAAATCGCCGTGCAGTTTATCAAAGTCTTTTGCCAATGGACCTTCAGCCTCAAAGGGCCCCCCCACCGCGGCAGTGGCTATAATGGCCGGCCTGTTGCGAAATACCCACGTTTGGTGTCCTTGCAGCATGTCAGGAGCCCCCCAGTATTGCTAATGTCGTTTTGATCAGGGCAACTATAAAAGCAGCGAAAACACCGAAAACTATTACCGAACCGGCTAATTTAAACATGTTCCCGCCAACACCGAGCACAAACCCTTCACTGCGATGTTCAATAGCTGCTGAAGCAACCGAATTGGCGAACCCGGTCACAGGCACCGCGGTACCTGCTCCCGCCCACTGGGCGATATGATCATAGACCCCCAGGCTTGTTAGAATGACAGAGAGTATAATCATTACCGCCACAGCCGGGTTCCCCGCTGTTTTTTCAGTAAAATCAAAATTCCAGATAAAAAAATCCTGAACGAGCTGCCCCAAAAGGCATATGAACCCTCCCACGAAAAAAGCTCTGACCACATTAAGCAAAACCGGCCTTTGCGGCTCCCTGGCCTTGGAAAAATCTTGATACTCCTGCTGTACTTTAGTCAGCTTCTTCTTTTTTTTATTTGACATCTTTGTTTCTCCCACTCCAGGAAGCAGGGGGACGGGGAAGCAGGGGGACGGTTCTTTTGCTTCCTTTTTTGCTTCCTTGAAAATAACTTTACAGCGCACGGGCGAATCTCAAAAATGCAGGCGCGGAATTGTTATGAAAAGATTGGTGTTTATCTTTTTAATATGGGTTCCAGATCCCGGACTGCTTCCGCCAGGATCCTGGAAGAGCTTTCGTACATGTCCTTGGCCTTATGATTTTTTGCGGCCAGGGCGAACAGTTCACAGTCCGCCTGGCATTTTTTTAAAGTGGTATGGACCAGTTCTTTGGTTTTCGGCTTCGGCGCCTGAAGAGTATCGTCAAATAAATCCAGGTAAAGCTGCCCCACCGAATCAACCTGGGCGATAAAGACGTTTTCAGGCGCCACGCCTGCCTTCTCCAGTTCCGTATGCAGCCAGCCTCTGTTAAGTCCCATCGCCGCAAGCGGCTCGTCCATCACCACTCCATCCAGCATAACCGTCTGGGGTACGCTTTCCTGCCCCACCTCCATGCCCAAAGTCTTGGGGGTGGCAGGCTGTTTATCTTTTTTGAGCAGCACACTTAACTCTCCGGTGGGTTCCATTACCGCAAACTCCACATCGGCGACATTAAACGCATTTTTCCTGCGCAGCTGGCTCAACAGGTCTTCAGGTGTGAAGCGGGCCTCAAGCAACTTATCTTCCAGTACTTTACCATGGTTGATCAGGATTGTTTCTTTTCCCTGCACGATATCTCTTACTGCTTTATATTTCATCGACAGGACATAAATCAAGGCCGGGAAAATGGTCCAAACCGCCAGGGCGATCAGCCCGTTGACCGGATTAGCGACAAGATTTATCGAGATGGCGGCCGCTATCGCCGCTATAGTCACGCCGGTCACCAGATCAAAAAAAGTCAACCTTGCTGTCTGTCTCTTCCCAATCAGGCGGACAAGGAACAGGGTAATGATAAATAAACCTGATGAACGCAGCAAAAAAACCAACCATTCCGGCATTTAACAGTAAACTCCTTATATGAGACAGGGGACGGTTCTCTGTCTCAATTTTGATATGTAAGACAGAGAACCGTCCCCTGCCTTAAAAACCCTTATACTGCGGTTCTTCAAATTCCAATACGCTGAGTCTCTTTTCAAAATTCCCGATAACCTGGTTGACCCGTTGCGCATTGCGGCGCAGTACTTCCTTAGCTTCAGTGTTTTCTTCAATTCTGGAGAAGTCTTCCAGTGTGGCCTCTATTCCTTTAAGGCTGGCCAGAGTTTGCTTTACCTGGGCAGAGATTGTCATTTAGTAAACACCCTCCCACCCGTATTTTGCATACCAGTGCAAATTAATATACAAAAAATTGAGACCGGATCTTTTTTAATCCGGTCTCAGTCTGTAGCTTTAAGGGCTAGAAGCCTTTATACTGGGGTTCCTGGCTCTCCATTTGACCAATCCTCGGTTCCAGAGTGTCAACAATCGTTTGAGTCTGCTGGGCGGCATTGGTATAGAGTTGTTTGGCCTGCTGGTTTTGCGTCTGGAGAGCATAGGCCTCCAAGTTGGCCTGGGCGCTTTTAAGGCTTGCTAAGGTTTGTTTTACCTGTGCTGAAACTGTCATCGGTATACCTCCTTGAAATCTTGATTTTCAAGGATATTGGTATCCCTATCGCCCAAAATTTATTCTTTTATTCCTTCCGTATTCTTTAAAACCAGTTCTTCTTTTTGTTTTCTACCGAGTTTTCGGATCATTGCCTCCCGCCGCTGGGCATCGCCCCGGCTCAGGTGAGATTCCCAATAAACTAATTCAACCGGTAATCTGCTTCGGGTATAACGGGCGCCTTTTCCGCTGTTATGCGCTTTCAGCCTGGCCTCAAGATCGACTGTCCAACCTGTGTAAAACGTTCCATCAGAACACTGAAGCATGTAAGTGTAAGGCATAATGACTCCTGTTTAGATATAGCCCGGCTATCCGTTTTGGGCCAATTGTATCATTGTACAACTGTTCAGCTCACAGAGCGAATCCCCAAAAATGCAGGTGCGAATTCATTCTCACAAATGTTACATTGGCTGCCACAAGTGCGGGCTAACGGCCGTGGTTGCGATTAAAATCGCACCTACATCGCCAGGGTTTGATTATCTAGTGGCGCCGGGAAGCAACATTGGCGCATAACTGCGTATAACGAGCGCCTCAGGTTGTACAAGTTTCTGATTACCTGGCAATAATATCCTTTACTACTTCCGAAGCAATAATTAAGCCGGCCACCGAAGGAACAAAAGACACGCTGCCGGGAATGCTTCTTCTGTCAGCGCAGGACCTGTTCATGCCTTTATTTGGACAGATACAGTCGGTACTACAATCTCCCCCTGTTTGTAAAGGCTGAATGGGAGGTTCTTTTGAATATACTACTTTCAGCGCGGTAATGCCGCGTTTTCTCAGTTCCCGTCTGATTACCCGCGCCAGCGGACACACACTGGTGTCGAAGATATCGGCCGCCTCAAACTGGGTCGGATTAAGCTTATTGCCTGCTCCCATACTGCTAATAATGGGAATGTTCATTTTAAAGCATCTTTCAATGAGGTCCAGTTTAGCTGTAACCATATCAATAGCGTCAACCACATAGCTGTAGCCGGCAGAAAGAAGCTTATCGGCGCTTTCGGCGGTATACAGTTCTTGGTAAACCTCTACCCCGGCCTTCGGGTTTATTTCCAGGATCCTTTCCTTCATTACCTCAACCTTGGGCCGGCCTATGGTTTTTCTGGTGGCATGGATCTGGCGGTTGATGTTGGTCAGGCAGACACAATCGTCGTCCACCAGGACAAACCCGCCAACACCACTGCGGACCAGTCCTTCAACAACAAAGGTCCCCACGCCACCGACGCCGAATACCGCCACTGTGCTTTGTTTTAGTTTATTTAAACCTTCCGTACCGATAAGCATTTCTGTTCTGGAAAACTCATGGAGCACTATGAACACCTCGTTCATATCATAGATGAGCGCCTGTTAAGCTTGCACCCAACACCTTAGGTATGCAACGCTTAAGAAAATTATACTGATTAGTCATTAGTAGAAAAGATGAATTTAGCTCCCGCGGGAGCAAAGTGGAAGCGCGATCCGAAAATACCGGCTAACCGCGCCATCATCGGCTGCCCGGTGCAATGATTGGGGGCTATGAATTGAAGTTCCAGGCTTTGCAAAAAGTTAATGGTAGCTTCTTGCTGGGAGACCGGCGCCGGACCCAAATGAGTGCCGCCGATAATTCCATAAACCTTGGATACACCGGTCACTTCCCGGGCGTGCTCTATAATATTGACCAAACCGGCATGAGCGCAGCCCAGGATGATCACCAGTCCTCCCGGTACAACGCAGTACAAACTCATGTCGTCATGCAAGGCGTCAGGCACTTGATTACCATTATTGTCCAGGCAAATCAGGCTACTGTCTCCTTTTTCAAAATCCGTTTTTCGAGGTATTTCTCCGCTGATCCAAACTCCAGGTATAAGCTCTCTGGGTCCATGGGTTAAAATAAAATCCGCGCCTAAACTTGTCAGCGCTTCTTTGCAGAATGGGACTCCAATATAGCGTGGCTTGTCACGATTATCATAATGAAAGGTGAAAAAATCGGGATGCGCATATACGGGCAGCCTGCCCCGCAGTCGTAGAAAAGCTTGCATGCCTCCACTGTGGTCGTAGTGACCGTGGCTCATAACCAGGGCGTCAACCGAGTTCAGTCCGACTCCAAGGGCGGCGGCATTCTCTAACAAAGCGCCCCGTTCTCCGGTGTCAAAAAGAAATTTCTTCCCTGCTGTTTCCACCAGCATGGCAAGGCCCCACTCCCCGGCCAGTCCCAGTGGCGCACCTACAGTATTTTCGCTAAGTACAGTTATTTCCAATACAGTATTAGGCATTAAAGTATCGCTCCTTCCCCGAACATGCTTATTAATATTACGCTTATCCTTTCTATCTCCTTCTTCTGTGCAGCAAAAGTGAGACAGAGGACGGTTTTCTGTCTCACTCAACATAGATATTATTACATTTCTGCCTGTTACTCTGCATGTATCACGCTGTAATTACCGGCAAACTTGTCCCGGCCCTCATCATCGAGAAAATTTCCCCACCTGCGTACATTATGCAGGTGTACACCCAACCGGCGCAGTCCCGACTGGAAGAGTTCCACCTGCTTTTGCGTTGCCGGGGCAACTCCGGCCATTGGATCGCAAAGCCCCATTTCCTCCCACTTGTCAGCTCCCAGCTTGCTATAGGCCAGGACATCCACCGGGACATCTTTGTTCAGGGATTTGACCAGGTCCGCCAAGGCTTGGGCGTCTTCAGGAGCGTCGTTGACACCGGGAATCAAAACGTAACAGACCACCAATTGCACCTGGCTTTCAGCAGTCATCCTGAGGTTCTTGATGATATCGACATTTTCCCTTTCGGTCAGCTGACGGTGCTTCTCCGGGTCTACCACTTTTAAAGAAAAGAGGACCTGATCCGTGTGCGGTAAAACTTCCTGTAAATCCCCCCGCTTGCAGTAACCTGCTGTATCCAAAGCCCGGTGTATTCCCAACTTGCCCGCTTCGATGAACAGTTCCTTGACAAAGCCGCTTTGCAAGAGGGGTTCCCCTCCGGAGACAGTAAGACCACCGCCGGACAATTCGAAAAAAGTCTTATAACTTTTCAGCTGTTCGATAACCTCTGCCGCTTCCACCGGTTTGCCGCTCGCCAGCCAGGTGTCCGGGTTGTGGCAAAAGCTGCAGCGCAGGCCGCAGCCCTGCAGGAACAAAACAAAACGGATCCCGCCGTTATCCACGGCACCCATAGTTTCAATGGAATGAATGTAGCCAATCATAGTCCGGCCTCCCTTGCAAAGATAGTGCGGCTGATGATCTCCTCCTGCTGCTCCCTGGTCAGTTTAACGAAATTCACCGCGTAGCCTGAAACCCTGACTGTCAGTTGAGGGTATTTTTCCGGATGGTCCATAGCGTCCAGTAAGAGTTCCCGGTCGAAAACGTTGACGTTCAAGTGGTGCCCGCCTTTCATGAAGTAACCGTCCAACAGCGCCATAAGGTTGTTGACCTGATCTTCCGGGGTCCTGCCCAGGGCTCCCGGAGTGATGGAGAAGGTATAGGAGATGCCGTCCAAAGCGTGCTCGTAGGGTATTTTGGCCACAGAACTCAAGGCGGCCAACGCTCCTTTGGTGTCACGTCCGTGCATGGGGTTGGCGCCGGGGGCAAAAGGTTCCCCGCTTTTTCGACCGTCCGGGGTGCTCCCGGTCTTTTTGCCGTAAACCACGTTGCTGGTAATGGTCAGAATGGACAGGGTATGCTTGGCGTTGCGGTAGGTCCGGTGTTTTTTCAGTTCAGCGTCAAACAGTTTGACGACCTCCACGGCCAGGTCATCTACCCGGTTATCATTGTTCCCATACTTGGGGTAATCCCCGGTGATGTTAAAACCGGTGATCAAACGCCGGTGATCGAAAACAGGCTCAACTTGCGCGAATTTAATAGCGCTAAGTGAGTCCGCCACTACCGACAGCCCGGCCAGGCCGAAGGCCATAAGCCGGTCGGCCCGTGTATCCAGGAGAGCCATCTCCAGGTCCTCGTAAAAATACCGGTCGTGCATATAGTGGATGATGTTCATGGTAGCCACATACCTTTCCGCCAGCCAGGCCGCCATCTTCTGAAAGGCGGGCCATACTTTATGGAAATCCAGAGGCCCGTCACCCGCCTGAAACACCTCGGGAGCGATTTTTTCCCCGCTGAACTCCTCCCTGCCGCCGTTTAAAGTCAATAAGAGGCATTTGGCCAGGTTGGATCTTGCCCCGAAGTACTGGGTCTGACGGCCGAGGCGCATGGCGGAGACACAGCAGGCGATGCCGTAATCGCACCCGAAGATGGGGCGCATCAGGTCATCGTTTTCATACTGCAGGGAACAGGTATCAGCGGACAATTTGGCGCAGAACTCCTTAAAACCCCTGGGCAGGTCCACAGACCAGAGCACCGTTAAGTTCGGTTCCGGAGCGGATCCCATATTGTAAAGGGTCTGCAGCATCCGGAAAGAGGTTTTGGTCACCAGGGTGCGGCCGTCCGTGGTCATCCCCCCGACTGATTCGGTCACCCAGTTGGGATCTCCGGCAAAAAGCTCGTAATATTCTTTTGTCCGCAATTGCCGGGTCAGACGCAGCTTGATGACAAAGTCGTCAATCAGTTCCTGGGCGCCTGACTCGTCCAGCTTGCCCTCGGCCAGATCCCGCTCCAGGTAGATGTCCAGGAAGGTACTCACCCGGCCCAGGGACATAGCCGCCCCGTTCTGTTCCTTAATAGCCGCCAGGTAAGCGAAATAGAGCCACTGCACCGCCTCCCGGCCGTTCTCCGCCGGCCTGCCGATATCATAGCCATAAGCTGCGGCCATCTCCTTTAACTCCCGCAAGGCACGGAGCTGCAGCCGCACCTCCTCCCGGAGCCTGATCGTCTCCTCTGTGATCACTTGCAGGTCAGGCGCTTTCAGGTCTTCCTCTTTAGCGGCAATCAGCCGGTCTACCCCATATAGGGCCACGCGGCGGTAGTCCCCCATGATGCGGCCCCGGCCATAGGCATCCGGCAGGCCGGTGATGATGCCGTGGTGGCGCAGCCGCAGTATCTCACCGGTGTAGGCCCGGAACACCCCCTCATTGTGGGTGGTCCGGTACTTGGTAAAAACTTCGACGATCCCGGGATCCAGTTCTACTCCATACTGCTGGCAGGCCTTCACGGCCATGCGGATCCCCCCGAAAGGGTTGACCGCCCTTTTCAAGGGTTCATCAGTCTGCAGACCGGTTATAATCTCCAATTTACGGTCGATATAACCTGGCTTAAAGGCAGTAATACCTGTAATCTGATGAGTGTCGATCTCGTAGACCCCGCCCCTCCTTGTCTCTTCCGTCAGCAAAGTACGGCACTTTTCCCAGAGGCTCCGGGTCCGTTCGGTAGGTTCTGCCAGAAAGGAAGCGTCCCCGGTATAAGGGTTGACATTGGATTGGATGAAATCCCTTACGTCAATACCTTCTTGCCAGGAACCTCCCTGGAAACCACGGTAGCAGCCTTGTTCTTTGGACATAAATAAACTCACCCCCAACTTAAAATGTCCGGGGCGAGCCGGTTCAATACCAATTTAAAACAGACCCGTATATTTTTCTGCCAATCCAGCCCGGGTTCTGCAGCGGGTTAGAACTCTGTTATTGCTGGTGGAGCGCTCCCCTATATTAAGACAATACCGATTTTAACAAACCCCGAAAATAAGGTTTTGTTAAAGTCTCAACATTAAATGGTGTTTTTGAAATTACTTGTTTCCAAATTCCATCTCTATCTCTAATAAAAAAAATATTGCCTTTTTTGGTCTTCATTTCTATTTTCCCGGTTGCCCCAACTATAGTCCTTCCATTTGGTATAAACTCAATTTCATCTTCTCCTGTTTTTAATTTAAATCTTTTTGTTTTATAAGCACCCGATTTTTGCTTATTTACGGTTACCACTTCATAAGAAGTTGATATCATTTGTTCTTCAATTAAATCTGATAGCCAATCTTCAAGGCACTGAAAAAATGACTTTATCCCACTGGGACATAGTTCCTTAATTTCATTTGTTTTATCTTCTCGCTCTCTCTGTAACAATTTTTTTTTCCTCCTCAAGAAATCAGCCAAATCATCACACATTATCCCTCACCCCTCGCACTTACCTAAGATAACTTAAATTTAAAACTCGTCTCATAAAACTTGTATTAGTGTCGTGAATATCCTACAAAATATACAGCAAATAACATGCCAATAGGCTGTATAAACTGGAACTATTTGCATCCCAAACCTCGAATAGCTTCTATCTTAAGCTTTCCTCTTAGAATGTATTGTCTTGTCGACCACGATTGTATCAGGCTACCTTACCTCTGGCAATGGGCTTACCCACTCCCCAGGCCGCGTTGATCACTCACTGGTCGTGATCCAAGAATAATCTTTACATAAACAGGACTATTTTTCAACATGCTATAGTGAAATAAGGACTATTTGGGAATTAATTGCGAGGTGAGGAGCAAAATGGAACTGGCAACCTTTGCCGGCGGGTGCTTTTGGTGCATGGCAGCTCCATTTGAAAAAATGGATGGGGTTATTCATGTTGTATCGGGCTACACTGGGGGTTACACGGAGAATCCAACATATAAAGAAGTCTGCTCCGGATCGACCGGGCATCATGAAGCCGTCCAGATTACATTTGAGCCAAGTCAGATATCTTATGATAAACTCTTAGAGATCTTTTGGCAGCAAATCGACCCGACCGACCCCGGCGGGCAGTTCAATGATCGTGGGCAGTCCTATCAAACCGCGATTTTTTATCATGACGACGAACAACGCCGCAAGGCGGAAGCATCTAAAAAGGCTCTAGATGAAAGCGAACGTTTTCAAAAACCGGTTGCCACAAAAATTCTACCCGCCAAAACCTTTTACCCTGCTGAAGAGTATCATCAAGATTTTCACAAAAAGAACTCTTTTCGCTATGCGCTGTACCGTCAAGGTTCGGGCAGGGATGAATTTATCAAAAAACATTGGCCAACAGATAAGTCCCACTTAAAGGCCAAGCTAACGGATTTAGAATATCACGTTACCCAGGAAAACGGAACTGAGCCCCCATTCCGGAACGAATACTGGAATAATGAACGTGAAGGGATTTATGTCGATGTTGTCTCGGGTGAGCCATTATTCAGCTCAAAAGACAAATTCAATAGTGAATGCGGCTGGCCCAGCTTCACAAAACCGATTCTTTCAGCTGCTATTGAAGAAAAGGTTGATCAAAGCCATGGTATGACTCGTACCGAGGTGCGAAGTAAAAAAGCTGATTCTCACTTAGGGCACGTTTTTCCCGATGGACCAGGTCCCAACGGGCTCCGTTATTGTATAAACTCCGCCTCACTGCGCTTTATTCCCAAAGAAGACTTAGAAAATGAAGGATACGGAGACTATCTCAAGCTTTTTACTGCTGAATAATATCCTCAAGAGCATTCTTGAGGACCGGGAAGCGGAATAAAAAACCTTCTTTGAGAATCTTATCCGGCAAGACCCGCTGGCTGTTTAACAACATATCTGACATTTCTCCCAAAACAACTTTAAGCAAGAAACCAGGAACCGGTAACCATGAGGGTCTTCCCATAACTTGGCCCAGCGTATTACAAAAGTCTTTCATTCGAACCGGCTCCGGCGCAGTGGCGTTAACCGGACCATTGATGTTTTCATTTTCTGCCGCAAATCGTATCAACCTTGTCAAGTCCTTAACATGTATCCAAGACATCCATTGGGCTCCTGTTCCCAGCGGCCCACCTACATAAAAGCGAAAAGGAGCCTTCATCCGGGCAAGCGCTCCTGCATCCCCAATTACCACGCCAATTCTTACAACAACTACCCTAACGCCTGAAGTTTGAGCTTTAAAAGCTTCTTCTTCCCAAGCCTGGCATACTTTAGCTAAAAAATCATGCCCCGCCGGTGTGCTCTCGGTTATTTCCGCATCCCCACGGGGGCCATAAAACCCAATGGCCGATGCGTTGATCAATACTTTGGGTATAACCCGTTGTTGTTTGATGGCGTTTACAATAGCTTGTGTTATTTGGACTCTGCTGTTCAAGATTTCCTCTTTTACAGGCTGTGTCCAACGTCGGTTTCCAATAGATTCTCCGGCTAAATTTATAATTACAGTGACACCATCCAATAACTCCACGGGTAGCGCGCCAGCAGATACACTCCATTCTACTGCCTCCGCCCCGCTTCCTGATAAACCTGCCTTTTGGGGATTCCGGCTAACAATTGAAACTTTGTAGCCGGCAGAAAGCAATTCATTGCATAAATTCCTCCCGATAAACCCTGTCCCGCCAAAAATAAGGGCTTTCATTATACCCACCTCCTGGAATGGCATCGAATGTTCCGGGCATTCAGGGGCTCCCGAATCTTTTCCCCATTATTGCTAAACAGAATAGCCTTATCTTTAAATTCTTGCCCTACTACAATTCAACAGGCAATTAACAAAACCTCCAAATATTCCTAAGAATATCCATCACAACGGGGGAAAGAACACTTGTACCAGATTTTATTATTAGTAGCAAACCAATCCAGGAATACGTAGAATAAATGGAAACCTTTAGGGGGTGGTATTTTTGTCCATCGAGCTTGAAACAAAAGCACCGGGCAGCCTTCGTCCCTGCCAATATCCCAATATATTAGTTAAACCAGACCAACCTGCTCCGGATTTTGAGGCGGAAGCTTATTACCGCGGCGGACAAATCACGGTAAAACTCCGTGATTTCCAGAACCAGTGGGTGGTCCTGTTTTTCTATGCCAGTGATTTCACCTTTGTCTGACCGACCGAACTGGCAGCCGTGGCTGCCCGGTACGACGAGTTTATCAAGCTGGGCGCTCAAGTCCTGGCTATCAGCACCGACAGCGTCTTTGCCCACAAGGTATTCGCCGAGGTTTCGCCCTCCGCCCGCACCGTGCAGTATCCTCTGTTGTCCGACAGGTCCCATTTAATATCCCGGCAGTATGGAGTACTGAGGGAGGAATTGGGCTTCACCTACAGGGCCACTTTCATCATATCTCCCCGGCGGGAGATCAAATATGCCTGTCTTTACCCTCGCGAAGTAGGCCGCAACGTCGACGAGATCATCCGGGTGATTCAGGGGCTGCAATTCGAAGAGGCCACAGGCCTCGGTGTCCCGGCCGGCTGGCAGCCGGGCATGCCGGGCATTAAGAGGGACTTCGCCATGGTTGGAAGAATTTAAAAAGCTAGTATGAATAACAATCAGAAGCGCTGGCTATGCTAAAGGAAAATTGATCTAATGAAGGGATTTGTGGTTATGGATACAATAGAACAAAACTTAAAGTATTTTATCGGCAAACATGAAGATGTTTATAGGGCCTATGAGAACTACGGCAAATTGGTACACACTGAAGGCGGCCCGCTGGACGAAAAGACTCGCTGGCTGATCAAAGTTGCTATTTCTGCCGCCGGTCAACATCATTATTCACTCAGAACCCACATAATTAAAGCAATAAAAAGCGGGTGCAGCAGAGAGGAAATTGAACATGCGCTTATGTTGGTCGCACCCACAGCCGGTTTCCCAACCTCAATGGAAGGGATACTGATCCTTAGACAGGAAATGGGTGAAACATCGCCTTCCAGAAAACACTAAAACCTGGCGGCTGCCAGGTTTTTTGGCGCCATGAGTACAATTCCCGCCAAAAAACCATTTCCATCACATACCTTCTCAACCTCCGCATTGTTCAACTCTTCTGTTTTTGATTAAATATCTAAATAAAAAATTAGATAATGAATAATGATTAATCTAAATTTTGTATTATCACATACCAGCCAGCCAGTTGTTTAATATTCTATTTGCCAGCTTATCATATCGGCTCCAAATGCTCCCGGTTTCTTGAATTACGTTTTCCACAGCACCGCAACCGTTTTCTTCAAGCAGAACATCACTCCAGACGCTAATCCACTTCTTAATGATTTCCGGAGTGATCTCCAGGTGAAACTGCAGCGCATAGGAGTTGGAGCCCAAAGAACAGGCTTGATTCGCGCAAGCTTGGGTCGAGGCCAGCAGGGTGGTGCAAGACGGCAGCGAAAAAGTGTCCTCGTGCCAGTGAAAAACCGGGAATTCTTCCGGCATACCTTCAAACAACGGTGATCTTAGCCCGTCCGCGGTCAGGCGGAGTTTAAACCACCCGATTTCTTTCACGGGATTGTGTGTAACAGGCGCGCCCAGCGCCTTGGCCATCAACTGCCCTCCCAGACAGCTGCCTAAAGTGGGCAAGTCCTTTGCGAAAGCCTCTTGAAACAGCAGGCAAACCTTCTTCAAATGAGGGTACAACCCTTCCTCGTTGGCGCTCATGGAACCCCCCAGAATAACCAGGGACTGATAATTATCTAGATTATCGGGCAAAACTGAACCAGGCTTACCCATGACACGAATATCAAGTTCCCATCCGGCCGCTTCCATAGCGCTCTTAATCAATCCTGGTCCAACGATTGACTCATTTTGTATAATTAATGATTTCATGACCGAAGAGCTCCTTTCATCTTCCCTTCGTAAACTAAAAGCGCCAGTGATTAAGTGCATCACCGGCGTCTTTGCCTGTTCGTAAGCTCATATCAAAAACTCATTTACTATATTGCTTTATCTATCTTATAGCAGGATCTTAAAAAAAGTCAATATATGATATTTAAAAAAGCCATACTTTATCATGTCCAGTTACTTTCTTAAATCTTCATATAAACAGCATATCCGGGGAGCTCCAGATCACCTCAAAACAAAGTTTTTGCAAACATGAATGGATATTACCAGTTTCCTTCGTTACTTTTACGTATTGATAGTATCCGGAACACTGTTTCGGATAAGCAACCTCTCAGGTAAAGAAGCATTGAAGGCAGTCAGTCACCCTTCTTGATTTTATGATAAAGAAAACGGACGAGCGCCGCGGCTGACGCTCCACCAAGGCCCACAATGGTAAAGATGACTGCGTAAAATAGCAACCCGTACCATTCACCCCGGCCTCCGCTCCAAACGAGCCATAAGGTGAGAAATGAATAAAAGAACGATAATGCGGCAGCTATAATAAAACCGTTCGCCTTTGTATAAAGGCTATAGGCGAGAGCCCCCAAAAAGAAAATCAAGGGGGGATTCACCATAAAGCTTTTTACTTCGGACGTTATTATACTGGTTCCCCAACTGTATGTGATAACGGCGGACATAGGCTCAAAACCCAACCATATGGCTGTACCTACCGGAACAAATAACAGCAAGCCCAGTAAGACGCCCATTAACTTACGTAACTTTGCCAAAACTGCCACCTCCCACATCGCTATAACATATTCCTGAACGGCACGTATTAACCCTTCCTTAGAAAAAACAAAACACCGCGCCTATTAACCTGTACACGGTGTCTGTTGATGTTTACCACAAACATGGCAAAACCTTATCAAGCCGATTTTTTTACATGATACCTAACCCTAAATTCTGCGCCGATAGATTGCGCTAGTTCTGTGCAATTTCGTATGTTTTCCCCAGAGATTGAGTTTACCACAGTCATTACTACCTTGGGGATATGCTCCTTGCAATTGACAGCAAAGTCCAGCATGGCTTCAAAGGCCGCTTCTCCATATTTGGACCGGCATAGGGCCTGATACTCATACCTGTCCCCGGCATTCATGCTGATAGAAACAGCGTCCACCAATCCTTGCAATTGAGGTGTGATATCCTTGCCGCAAATAAGATTGGCATGGCCGTTGGTATTGATGCGGATTGGCAGACAATATTTCTCTTTGAGCTTTTTACATATTTCAATAATGTCATATGCGCGCATCATGGGCTCACCAAAACCGCAAAATACAAATTCCTTATACTTGGCAATATCCCGCCTTTGGATATCTTCAATAACCTCATCTATAGATGGTTCCTGTTCGAGCCACAGGTTCGTTCCACTACCAACACCGTCGGATATGTTTCTGATGCAAAAAAGGCAATTATTGGTGCAGCGGTTGGTTATATTAATATATAACGAGTCGCCTAATTCATACGTGATTGTCATCAAAATCTCCAACACATGTCAACATTTTGCTTCAATTTATCTTATAGCAAGGCCTTGAAAATGTCAATATACGATTCTTCAGGCTCCATACGGCGAATTAACATCGGAACCGGCCACTTAATTTTTATAATTTATACCTGCTTAGAACAGGCTAATTCCAATCAACGGCGAATATTTCTACATGTTCATTTTTAATAAAACCAGGTGATGATAATGAACCGGGAAGAACTTAACAAGGCCATGGAACAAACAATAAATGATATATCTGAAGTTAAGCGGCAAATTGCGGGGGCAACTGAGTCACAGGAAATCGAACGCCTGGAGGGAAAGCTCAAAGAACTTGAGGCGCTGCAGCTGTGGCAAATTGAGAAACTAGGGTGATAATTATCAAAAACCGGCGTGACCGGTTTTATTCCTTCATATAAGAGTAAGAATAGGCGTTTCCCTGCATTGTTGAAAAACGCCACTGTTTTTACTATATTGGTTTGGAACGGTTCGATTTTATCATGTTGTTTATTGGACGACGTTTTGATCATTGAGTTGCATTTATATATACGGCAAGAGCTTTCTACAGCTAATTTCCCGTTGAGACCCCATATTGTTAATATAAACCGCCCAAATATTGTCCCAACTGTCAACAGCTGCACTTATACCGCCCCCGGTACCAAATATTCCAGGAACAATTTGCATCTCCTGACCCCACCCATGGTCGCTTGTATAACATCTGCACCATATCTCCGATATCTTACCGCCAACAAATTTATTCCATATTATAAATATATCCCCTTCTCTATTGCTGATAGCTCTCCCTGTACTGTCACTGCAGAGTTGCCCGGTTGTAAGTTGTACCAGAGCCACGCCTTGATGATCCGGCCTGATTCTTAAGTACCATAGACTTGTTTTAAAATTTTCCTCAGACGAAAAGAACACCCAGATATCGTTTGTTTTGTCCTTTACAACAGACAGGCCGCCTGATATTTTTTGGGTAGAAGCATGAGTTTCTTCCTGGCCCCATGATGGGCTGGACGGGTTTTTTAAATCACAAGTAATTGAGCGTATGCTCGGGCTCCCATCTTGAGACAGCCATAATACCAGTAAATTGCCATTTCCATCTACAATGGCAACCGGATCTCCCGCCGACTGGCCCGGTACCTTTCTCTTGCCCTCCCAATCTGTAGAATCTCTTCCTGTGGTGTAAGGTTTACGCCTGTTGTACCATATGGCGTTTTTCCCTGACTCGGTGTCCGCGTCCATCCAGAATAGCCATAGATAATCGTTATGCATAATTGCGAATACTTCGCATTCCTCATTGCTTATCAGTATATCGGGAATCATAATTCCGACATCTTTCCACTCATCTACATACTTAGTATAAAATATGCAACGTTTTCTTCGATCATAATCGCCGACCCACAGGGCGAGCACACCTTCATCACCTTCTAACAGGAACGGGTTGCAGGGGTGAGCATTACCACCTCCTACTTTTGTAGGACCATTCCAAGCATTGCCGTCATATACCATAAAAGAAAGGCACCAGGAATCAGCCGTAACCGATCCCCGATTTTCCTGCCAGCAGACATGCATGACCTCATTTCCTTCAACGATGGAAGGACGAGTCTTTTTATGATTGGTCTTAGCCAAAGATTGGGCGGGCATGCCCGGCATGTGGCCCCGAAGAACCGCATTGATCGCTTCCCTCAGGCTGGTATTTATATATGACCTTCCGGTGTGGGCCAGCCTGTAATCAGCGCCAAAAGCATCAGACGCTATAGCTTTTACATCGACTGTTATTTTTTCTAAGTCAGGCTGAGATACAATTGTTACTCCGGTCCGGCGTAGATCGGCAAGCATGGTGAAGCCCCTGCCATATTGTTGATAGTAGTCTAAGCGTGCCAGCGGGTAATACACATGACCTTGTCTGCGAATTGTCTCAGGCACAGTTACCGTGTTTTTTTCACAGCCCTCCAACCCCCGTACTACCCACTCGCGCTTAATACGCACGCACGTTGGAACGCCGATAATCTTATTGACGAGATCTGTATCCTCATGCTCGTCGACTACACGCTCCCAAACATCCAGGTAGTACAAGTTGCTGTGAGCTTGATCCGGTTTTTGGCCGGTTAGCGGCAGCAATGGGTCTACACCCAGGGCAGCGGCCAGGGTATCGTTTTCATACAGCTGTTGATCTGTATAATGCAGATCACATTCATTTATTACCTCCCATCCCTCGACCAGGCAGCGGCCGGCTCCCTCCGGAGTTCCGTCACCGCCCTTAATGATAAAGTCATTTTGTAAGCCGGCGGATACGCGCAGGTCTGAAGCAGCTCTGGCGATCGCGGCAGCGACTTCCGCGGCGGTTGCCTTGCCGATATCTTTAAACTGCGCGCCATTCTGGAATACCACCTTCCACGTTCGCGACCATGCGGCCTTTCCAGTGGACGAAAGAGGGGAGCGTTTAACGTTGATCACCAACAACGTACCGTCTCTAAGAGCAAACGGCTCTTTCGCCGTCCCGGACAGGCGAGCTGAAAGTCCATTGCCGGCAGCCGAACAGTTGGCAGATCCAAAACCCAAAATATCAGCGGCTGTTGACTGGCTGTGATCAATTGTAATTATCGTTTGCATGCCGAATTCACCGCTCATCGAGAGGCGAATGTTGCCGCCCTCATTGGCGTGCTCGATTTTGAATCCGTCATTGCCAAGAGGTACCCCATCACCCACGAACCACTTGAGAAACGTTTCAAGTTCGAATTTTCGAATATCTTCCAGCTCGTTCCAGTCGGCGTCAACAATCGGCACGCCCTGCTGAAGTCGAACACCAACATAGTGCTTCAACTTATCGAAGGTATTTCTTGAAAAGTTACCCTTGCCCACTGCGCTCCTCCTTCTTTTAGCAAATGAATTCCATTAATATGTAAAAAGTCTAACGGGCTATCCGCTTTGTATGAACCCAATGACTAAACACAGGGCTTGTTCCGCCACAGCTAGAAAATCAGCCGGACCAACCTGAGCAGTGTTTCCGAGGCGGCCTTTTGTATGGGAGGATGCCGTACACAATTGATCATGCGGAGATCCTTGTCAAAACGTCCAAAAAGTCCGAATTCGCGCAATTCACTTGTCTTGCCTTTTTCCGGGAAATCCTTCCCCAGGACAACCCGTACCTCCAGCCTGTGTGTCGGCTGGTCGGTTTTATTGTTTTTGCCGTCAAGGTAGGAAATGTCCGTATCCGGGTCAATGAGCACTTTATTTTTGTACGGTGTTACGAGATCGGTTAATGAAGCCGCCGGCTGCTTAGGGTTACTGCCCCATGTTTCCAACCCCATGCCCGCCTTCATGCAATAGATGCCGCTGGCATTCTGGTCTCTCTTCATAAAGGCCGCCAGCAGGACGCGGCCGTTTACGACAATCGTGTTGGATATCCACCCGCTGTCAAAAACCAGCCGGTTTTCCGCGTCAAACAGGGTGTCGCGATACATGCCGCGCAGTGCGCCTCCAACGTTTTCCATGCCTTAACCTCCACTTTTTACGCCGACTTGCCAGGTCCGGTATCGTGTAACGACCGGGACAGCTTTACAATCCACCGACCTGTGATCACGGCAGGACTCGCTCCATGCCCGCATCCAGACCCAGTCAGGCAAAATATCTTCGTAAGCTTCTCCCGGCCCGTCATATTGCTCGACCCGCTCGAGTATATCGACATATTGCTCTTCGACGAGGGCCTGCGTTTTATCGTCCGGGAAATCATAAGTGTAAACTTTTTCAAGAACAACCGGCGGTTCTATGACAAACACGATCCGCGTCTGAACCGGCAGAAACCTCTGGATCAGACCCTTGACAAGTTCCTGCCCCCGGGTGATCAGCTCCGCGTCCAGTGTATCAGGGGTCAGATATACACCCACCGTATCCCGCGCACACCATGCATCATGATTGATAACCGCCCGGCCGGCGCTACGCGCCCGGGTGTCATAAGTGTAGTGCACACGATTGTTGAAGGCTTCTTTCTGCAAGTGAACATGAGCCAGCATTTCGGCGTTGCGCGTGTCAACAGTACACGATTGAAAAGGATATCCCCTGCCTTGAGATTGACCTGCAATACGAAAATAACCCCGGCGCTGAGACCGCCAGAAGACGCGCAGCCGCCCGTTTGCGTCCACCAGAGCCGTCGGCTCCTTGTCCGCCGCGGGATGGTCAGTGACCCGGCCTCTTTTTCCCCATTTCTTCCCGTTGAAAGTTTTGCTCCAAATTTGCCACCCTTCTTGAGCGTCCCGGGCCTGCCAGAACAGCCATATATTGTTCCCCTGGACAACCGCTGCAGGTGATTCATCATGCGGCCCGTCTGTGCCGGCATCTTCCCTGTCGATCCATTCATGGCCGTCGAAAGTCCGGCAGCGCAACCGGCGGGAAAGCCCCTGTTCGCTATAGTCATCTTCACAGTAAAAGAGCCACAGAGTATTACTATTGTCGACAACGGCGGCGGGGGCCCAATGACGGAAGCCGGCAGTGGTTATTCTCCCGGGCGGTCCCCATTGGCCGTCTTTATGAACCCTGGCCCAGATGTCGGTCGGACCGCGACGGTTCGACTGCCAGAACACCCACACCTGGTCCTCTAATGTAACCGCAGCCGGATTGGAGTCATCCCCGGGATGCAGCGACAGGTTCCGGGCAGGGCAGACAGCAGCTTTGTCCGGTGATTCCTTACCAATAGCATCGGGTAACAGATTCGCTGTGCACCAGACCTCGCGTTTCTCCGGTTGACCGGATTCACAGAACAGCCACAGCTCCTTACCGGCCAATATCACCGACGGGGCTCCAAGGCTTTGCAGGAGGCTGCCGGAGTCATCCTGCGGGCAAAGATCTATCCGGCGCGGAGCAGCGCCGGGGACATCAAGGTTTTGACACCAGAGGCTGCGTCCGCTGCTTTGGCCGGCATGCCAGAACAGCCATGAATTGCCGGCGGCGTCCTTCACGCAGGCAGGACGTCCGTCATAATTTTCTGCCATGGAGTGCTGCACGGGCGTTAACCATGCTGTACCCGCCTTGTTGCGTGAGATTTCCCAGATGTCCCACAGATGAAGGGTTTCAGGCGCATTACTCAGGCAAACATTGTGAACAAACTCCTTGATGCGGCAGTCCCATCCGGTGACGCGATTTACCAGGGCCTGGATATTGGGGAGGGTGCCGACTGTCCGGTACAACTCCGGAGCGAACAGGATCTCCATGCGCTGCGAGATCTCGTCCTGGGTCAGGTCCAGATCCCAGCCGATCCATCCGGCCAGATGAGGCAAGAGGTCGGCGCGTGTCTGCAGCACATCGTGAAGGCCGCGCAAGCCCTCGGCCCGGCTCCGGAAATAGTCCAGAGCAGCCCCGAAGACTTCGAGAAATTGGCGCAGCTGCCCCCGCCCCCTCCCGGCAGGCGCCGGTTCATCATAGGCGCGGTGTACTCCGGGAAGAAGCCGGTAAAGCTGATCCGCAAAGCCGTGGCTCACGCTGGCCGTCGCAGATGCGCGTGCAACCGGTTTGGCAGACAGGCCGTCGCCGACAAAAAGGGTGTAGTAATAACAGACCCCTGCGGCATGCTCTATTGTATTGAGGCAGCCGGACAGGCTTTTCTTTATGTAGTGTTCTGCGACCCCTTGATCCGCTACCTTGAAAGAGTAGGCACAGCCGCCGCTGTCAGGGTCTTCCCCCTCAACAAGAACCCCGCTGCCGTCGGGGGCCAGAACCGCGTTAAGCCGATATGTCTGCGGAACTTTGGGCGGGATTTGATTCTGGCCGGGATCCACAGGAACGCGCATGTCGAGCACCGGCACGCCGTCTTCCGGA
The DNA here is from genome assembly GCF_004369205.1 of Pelotomaculum schinkii. Taxonomy (NCBI): domain Bacteria; kingdom Bacillati; phylum Bacillota; class Clostridia; order Eubacteriales; family Desulfotomaculaceae; genus Pelotomaculum; species Pelotomaculum schinkii. The sequence continues at coordinate 1,489,191 of NZ_QFGA01000001.1, forward strand.
CCGACAGGATATCTTCGCTCGCGCCGGAGCAGTCTGAACCGTGTGGACTGTTGCCCGGACGCCCTCCAGGCCCATTCCAGATCGATGCGCTGTCTGCCCAGGTGTGACCTGGCCTGCAGTTCAACGTCCACTCTGACCTCCTGTTACACTTTTAAAATTGATACCGGACAAATATGGTATCTCGTTCCAATCGAAACGCAGCACACCCCAAACAGGTTTCGGATCCAATCCTTCCGGGGGAGGCGTAACCCGTTCGAATCCGGAGATGGTAACGCCTTCAACGCCCTCAATGGCTTCAATAACCTCATACACCTTGCTGACGTACAGTACCCGGGCAAAATCAACGTTTTCAAAGGCAAGCAAACGGTTTACAGCGTCTTCTACCCGTTGGCGGACGGAATCTCTGAAATATTGCGGCTTAATGAACAAATCTCCTTCGATCATTACATCCACATATACCGGATCTTTCACTTCGATGATCGTGGTGAGCATTCTCTTATCTTCAAAGTAAAGCCGCAAGTCTTCTTTAAGGGTATCGCTGGGCTTGCCGCCCCCGGCCGGGGCGACATACAACTCCACCGTGTTCCAGTTGGCGGCCTGCGCCCTTACCTTTGCCACTCCGAAATCCCTGGCATAGGCCTCATAGTCCTCTCCAGTGACCGCCCGGCTGCGGGCTCGAAACAGTTGAGGCCCCCGCAGGACTGCCTGGGCGCAATCCTCACGCTCCATACCTCCGGACGAGGCATTGGGGTTGAAGACCAACTGCAGGTTGGAGCCGGGGTCTCCGATCGCACTCACCTTGAAAATGGAATTTTTCGGGATGTTTCCCTTGATCCCGCCACCGGTCCGGTAGGAGGCGGTTATATTGTTGCTCCCTTTACGCGGGATACTGCCGAAATTGCCGTCGCCGAACTCGATCCAGGACACATCCGACTCGTCGCGGCGCACAACGTAATGCTTACCGGCGGAGTCGCTGTAAAAGAGCGTTTCCCGGCGCTCCCACTTTTCCCCGTCCACATAAACTTCCAGTGAGTCAACAATGAGAGGCGTTCCCGCTAGCCTGAAACGTTGGCCGGAGCTATTATCAGAGGAACCAACAATTTCTTTTTCCTGGACGGAATCCACCTGAATCACAGGCAGGCTGTCATAACAGCGGTACGTTTTACCGTCGGTGTGCTGTATTAGGGGAAGCAGTTGAAGATCAATCGTCAACGGCTGCCGCACATACCGAAAACTGACCGGGTCACCTCCGGCAGGACCGGCAGTGGTCTTGAACTCAGCTTTGTCGTCGATAGTGACTGTGCCGGCATCCGTTTTGATATCTGGTTTGAACAGCAGAGTCAGATCAACAGAGGCCGGCTGCGGCGGACGCAGCTCATACCCGATCAGGCGCAGCAGGTTGATAACACTGCTCCGTTCCACAGCGGTATCCAGAAAACTCTCGTTGGCGATCCGGTCCTGGTAGTAGAGGATTAAGTCGCCCATGTAGGCAAACAGCTCCAGCAGTACGACGCCCGGATCGTTGGCCGAGTGGTCCGTCCAGCCCGGCAGTTTCTCCGTGGCCAGCGCCAGCATCGCATCGCGCAGTGAATCGTAGTCCTTGTCCGTATAATCAATATGAGGACGGTTGGACGTGTCGCTTCCGTTTTGCCCGTTAGATGTGCTCATGCTCAGATACCTCCCAGCCCGATGGGCACCGATAGACTCTGCGGCTGCTGCGTCCGGCCGATCAAATACAAGATTTCAACGTAGAGGTTTCCATCCTTCTGCGTGACCGTCACACCCTGTATCTGCACCCCCGGCTCCCACTGACCAATGGCTTTGCCGATCTGATGCTGTACTATCGCCCGCAGCGCGTCGTTGTTTGGGTCATGGACGAGCTGGCGCAGACCGCCGCCATAGTCGCGGCGCATCACCCTCTCTCCAATGCCGGTCAGCAGGATATGCTTGATATTTTCCTTCAGTTTTTCCGGCCCGCTGGTCCGGGCCACCCGGCCCGACGAATCGATGCGGAAGGGAAAAGAAAAGCCGCTGATTGTTTCACTCATACTCTCTTACCTTTACTGGATTTTGCCCGTGTCAACCTGCGTAGAGGTAAAATCGGCGTCTCCTTGCTGGCTCGATGCATTTCCTGTTGTGACTACATGGACGCTCCCCTCTGTTACGATTCCGACAACGTCCCCACTTTTGATATAGGATTCTATCGCGCTAGCCAGATCCTGCGCCAGCTGGTCCTGAACCTTGTTCTCAATTTCCACAATTTTATCCTGTACCTCTTCGGGCTGCAGTTTACCGATCTCTTTTACTGCCCTGTCTTTCGCATTGTTAAAAGCCTTTTTGATATTTTCCTGCAGCTCTGCGGTTTTTAAAGACATGCTTGACTCCTCACAATATGGACATCATTTCACAGCCTTAACCTTCTGACTCACTGCGGTAGAGAGAGGCGGTTGAGCGGGAGGCAGCGGCGTACTGGTGGGCCCCACCGCCGTAGTGTGCGTATGGTTAATAAACAAGTTCCATATATTCCCGAATGAATCGCCCATTACAACTCCTTCACCGGAAGATCCACCCAGATTGACAGCGTCGGCATTCAGGGTAATCCCTGTTGAGTCCATGGTGATGTTAACATTGTTCCCCGCGGCAAGCTTGATGCCGTTTTTATCCATGATAATGGTATTTTTGTTCTTTTCATCGGCGATCACCAACTTCTCGGACCCGCTGCTGTCATCCAGTTGAATCACTTGTCCGGAAACAGTGCGGATAACCTTTTGGAATTTTGCCGGCGCCTGGGCGTCTATCGTGTTGGGTGTCTTTCCTTTCGGATACCAGACCCCGGTCCAGATGGGGTTATTGATGTCGCCGGCGCCAAATTCCACCCACACATTGTCTCCCTGCTCCGGGATGAAGAAAAAGCCCGGCGGAAAGCACGGTTTGGCCTTAACCTGGATGGGGCGCTGGCTCTTGCCATCCAGCGTCTCTTCCAGGATACCGTGCACCTCGACCAAAAGCTCGCCCCGGTGGGGGTCGTTCTGGGGAGGATCGTTACCCAACACCACCCCCGGATACTTGCCGAAGTATTTCTTTAAGGCGTATTCCTGTTTATTGTTTTCTGTTTCGAACATAATCTCCCCTTATCGCCGGCATTGAAACTCGGTCTGATAGCCTTCCTTATTCAACACATGCCGCACCCGGGACAGGTACCATGTTCCGGAAAAGCGGCCACCCACGTCGGCAATGCCGATGGTGGACTGGGAATGGATGCGGTGGTTGCCGGGAACGCTTCCGCTTGCGCTCATGCCATGGATGCTGGTGCTGAACTGGTTGTCGGCCCGCTTGTTCAGTTCATCCTGCGTTGTAAAGCCTGGCGTAACCTCACGCTCCACGCTTCCCAGTTCATCCCGCAACTGTTTTTGAACGGTACCGGCAGCCGCCAGCAGGTTCTTTATGGACAAGGCCCTGGCCGGATAGCGGCTGTAGAACTGGGTGAGGTTCTCGTCCGTGAAACGGTCTTCGGTGGTTCCTACATCCTGAACCGGCGCCGTGACCTGCTGAATACACTGCCCCGTATCGAAATCGGTACCGGCAAAAACACGCGGTAGCTGGATCTTGGCCGCATCGACGGTCGCTTCAAAAGAGAGCAGACGGTTGCTGACACCATATCTTCCGTGATAAAGCGTGACTTCCGGAGCGGATTTCATGATCTTGTACTGCGCCTTGAAAAAAAGCTCGTCTTTCTGCTCACCGCTCACCACGAACACCTCACAGCCATATCTTGAAGCAAGCCTGAGCAGGAAAGCCAGGTCGGTTTCATCCTGCTGGCGGATGCCGTTGCCCGTGAAATTCGGGTTCCCCTTCAGATCCACCTTTATATCGCCGGTGTTGAAATATGCTCCCGCGATATCCTTCACGATCTTTTCCAGCGAAGTATCGGTCCAGACACGGTTTCTTTTCCGAAGTCCCATGTTCATGCTCCTGTCAAAGGCCAGGAGCCTGAGCGCCGGCACACCATGCCGGGGGAAGCTTCCTTCGACCTTGGAGATCCGGCCGCGAAAGATGATGGAATGATCGCTGACCTTGCCCAGGTCCGTCTCAACCTGCATCCCCTCCTGCAGGGCATGGCTGTAGACCTTGAACGGATCGGTCATCTCTATCGTAAGCTTGTCCGGCCCGGTTTCGCTTTCCTCGACCGTTAAGGAGGACAGGTCATGGGACAAATCATAAGAGGCATTGCCGGCCTTGACTGAGATTCGATAATAAAGGTCGTATTTCACTTTTACCTCCGCGGCGTGCGCGTGGCTACCCGGATGGGTGGAATGATGAGGGTGTCGCCTGCTTTCCAGTCCAGGGGGAACTTAAGTGGATTGGCGTCGGCAATGCGCCACCAAAGCTCCGCACGCCCGTAGTAGTGCGCCGCCAGCTGGTCCAGGGTTTCATTCCCCACCACCGTATGAATAATGCTATCCGGGTAAGTTTCAAGGGGGACGGCGGGACGTTGGGCCAAACTCACCCGTCCGTTTTTTTCGACAGTATCCAGTCCATAGTATCTTGAATAAATAGAGACAGGCATATTCACCTCTAAAATGGCCTTATATTTTGGATTCCCAGAGCAGCCAGGGCGTTTCTGTGCGCCTTGTCCAGGATGTAGAGCTTATTATCCTTTTCCTCGATGACCGCAAGAGTGATCCTGGCCTCTGCCTGCACAGGCGCCAGGGCGCTGTTAAACTGCGTCTCCGTGATGTTCATGCCGGTCACGACACATTCCAGGATTTTCGTTCCGAAACCGAAAATACAGGTGGGCGGCGAGCTGATCCGCCTGCCCTCCTCGCCGCCGCCTACTGTTGCCCAGGCGTCGGCCTTGGGGTACAGGAAGGAGCGCAGCTTGGCCAGTTCCGTCGATATCCCGTTATCCACGGGCGTCGGGTTGAGCGCATTCGTGCCCTGCTCAAGGCCGTGCAGTTTTATATCGAAGGAGATCGTCCGGTCACCGCCGCCGGTATAAACCTTTCCCGGCGTATCTTCACTCAGACTCGCATTACGTCCGGCGTAGTTTACGACCTTGTTGTCGCTAATCGATGCCGGGTTAAACTGGAATGTGACAATTAATGGCGGAATAACCTCTGCGTTGGCGAGAAACCCGCGCAGCACCTGTTTTTCGATCATGCCCATACTCCTTTTCGCACCGCGCTTTTAGCGCAGCAGGCCCAGTCTAAAGCGTTCCTCCTCAGCCAGTTTGCGCATTTTCTGCATGAACAGCCGCACCATATTGTCGCTGACAAGATTCCCTGCCGACGTCATGTCAATTCCGCTTGAGCGGTTCGATGCAAGTGATTGAGCTTCTTCTTCCCGTTCCCTTATGGCTGCGGCCACCTCGCGTTTCATCGTGTGCCTGATGGTTTCCAGAGCCAGGCTCAGCCCTTGCAGGGACACGGCGGGGGCAACTGTCTCAGGCCCCCCATGCAGCTTGTGTTCAGGCAGGGGCGGCATTTCCTGAGTATCGCCTGCTTCCGGCGGGCTTTGGAACAAGAGCTCTGCCTGCTTTGCCCTGTGTCCGGGCGCTGCCGTTGTCATTATCCGGTAAAAGGCCGACGGGGAAGTTCCGGGCGTAAGATATCTGAAACCACCCAGAGGACCCCATAACGGGGTCATTTTCGGAAGGCGCGACGGCATTGATCCAGACGAGCGGCCGGAACCCGGCGGAGCTACTGCTTCTTCTCCTCTTGCACCAGCCACGGTTTGCTTGTCCGTTGCTTTAGAATCCGACACAGGCAGATTGTCCGCCCGCCGTGCCGCACCCGCATGGTACGGTAAAATCTGCGGCTGAATGTGGAGCGCGCCGGCCAAGGTTGGCTTGTCCGTTGCTTTAGAGTCCGGTACGGACAGGTCGTCCGTCTGCCGTGCCATGTCCGAATGGGACGGCAAAACCTTCGGCAAAATATAGGTATGTGAAAAGAAGCTGCCCATCTTTGCAGTTTCCCTTTTTGTCCGCGCCGGATGCACAACCGGTTCCGCCGGTGTCGGAGATGACGGCGCCGGTGTGCGCTGTTCCCCGGAAAAGGGCGAAACCAGGGCAAGCGCGATCAGCGGCTGCGCTTGTTGCTCCGAAGGTGTGCGCACCGGCGGAGAGGTAACGTTGAGTGTGGTTGCCATGGGCGGGTGCATTACCGGCTCATTAACATGAGCAGGCGCCGCATCCCGTTCCGGCCTCTCCAACCATCTTGGCGCCAGCCAGGGCATCGCCGTCAGCAGGCCAAGAGACCGGGCCGCTGCGGCCTGCAGCAAATACCGCCCACCCAATGCCAGGAAAGGCGTGACAAGCCGGAGCAGCCGGCAGCCAAGCAAGCGTTTCCTGCGCTGCGCCGTCAGATTTAGCCCCCATCCGGCGCACAGATGAGCAGGCGGTGAGAATGTCTCGCTCCTTTCCATCATCAGTTTCAACCTCTTTTCAACCGGTCGGTCAGGGTTTCCCAGGCCCGGTTATCCTCATCGATCCTTTCGGCAAGCATCCGAACGAAAGCCTGCCGTTCGCCAACCGCCAGATCCATGATTTCCGACCACGGCCAGTGCAAGTGGTACGCCAGGTAAAAGACCTCCTGGCGCAGCCGGCGCCCACCTCCCAGCTCTAGACGAAAAAATTTGCAACGTCCATTATCCCCTGGAAGGAGGTCCCGCAAGAGTCGCAGCGCACCGGGCACTGAAAATCGACACCCGGCATTTGGCTGTTGAGCGCCTGGTACAGCCGGTGGCGATCACCCATGGTGAGATCGCGCAGGATCTTTATCCCATAGGCTTCCAGGGCCGCCGGGGGCAGCGACCCAAAGCGCCTTATGCAACGCAGGAGCAGGACATCCTGAGCCCTCAGCGGGTCTTTTTCGACCATGGATGACACAAACTCCTCGTCGACACCGCGTGGCAGGGTCAGGACAATTTCTGTGTGCAGGGCCCCTTCCCGATCTATGTAACCGTCCTCGAGCTGCAAAGTGATGTCAGCCAGGGCCTGGCCTTCCTCCAGCCTGCGCACCGGGATCCTGCTTAAATCCTGGGCAACAGATATTTCAGTACCGCAGCGGGGGCAGACGTATACCGCAGGCAAGCGATCACCCAGAGTAATCCGGCGCAGTTCGAGCAGCAGATAATTTCGATCGACCGTATAGAGCTCCGATACAATCTGTGACGAAACAGCCTCGATACCACCCAGCCGGATCAGGCAGCTCCGGATAAGCTCCGTAACGAGCCTGCCGGCCGACAATGTCTGATCATAAAGCAGCGCCTCTTCGTGCCCCCGCATCTTGCGGATTACCGCCTGCCGGTGGACCCGGCCCGATCCGTCTGTATACCCGACAGGCAAAAGCACGTCAAACTCACGCGGGTATTGTGCCATAAGTCAGTCAACCTCCAAGTTGTCAAACACGATACATCCGCTCAATTGCCAGGACTATCGTCTGCTTCATCAGGCCGGAGCTTCCCGCGTCCAGGTCGCTGAACTTGGACGATTTAATCCAAGCCCCTTCGAACACAAAGCGCATGACTTCCTTCTGGTGTTCCTTGACGACGATGGAGCCGTTGCGCCGCAACTGGGAGCCGGTTCCCGTCCCGTCTATGGTGAACATTGTCTGAAACCATTCTTTAAAACCCTTGTCGGCGTTGCTGCCGTCCATGTTCCTCTCGAGAGTCAAATCGCCATACTTGATAATCCCCGAGCTGATTTTGTGGGTAATGTTGGCCCCGCCGTCCGGCTGCTCAATCGCTTCCACCTCGCCTTCGGTAAGGCCTGTCACTTTCGTGATGTTGGGACTCTCAATACCTTCGATCTCAACTACGAACTCGTGTGTCCGGTATGCTTCATTAAAGCCTAGAGCGGCCATTTTCCCCCTCCTTATCTATTTTTCGCCAGCGGTTGCCCCACCTTCCTGCTGGCCTACGGTAATTATGATGGTCTCCGCTGGCCGCGACGGGTAGAAGTAGACCTCGACCGTCAGGATACCCTGCTGGATGTTCGCAGGCGGGTTATTCTCGGCGTCCACCTTCACGGTAAACACCTGCTCCGGTGCACCGGGGCCGAATGCGCCCTGGCGCCACAATCCCATCAGGAACGGCGTCACGGAGTTATACTTGATCTTGTTCCACAGCGCGTCGTTGTTGGGCTCCTGGACAACCCAGCGCAGTCCGGACCTCAGTGAACTCTTGACAAAATTGAAGAGCAGCCGCACATTGACATAAAGCCAGAGCGTACTGGTACTCAGGGTCCGCGAGCTGTCGATCACGATGCCCTGCCCGGAGATAAAGCGCACTGCGTTCACGCTGCCGTTCTTGACCATGTCGGTATGTTCGGTATCCGTAATGCTGTACTGCACATCCAGCGCTCCGTTGATTCGGGCGGCGTTGCCGGCGGGCGCCTTCCAGATACCCCGTTCACGCTCTGTGCGCGCATAGACGCCCAGCACGTGGCCCGTGGGCGGTATGAATTTCGGCTTATGCCCAAGCGGGTCGAGGGGGTCGTAAACCCGAATCCAGGGGAAGTAGAGCGCGCCGTATACTTTGTCGCCGCGAAACTTCTTGCCGTAATCTTTCACGGCGCTCCCTTTCGCGCCTACGGGCGTATGGCCGACGAACATGCAATCGCCCCTTTTTTCGCAGTAGGTCAGCAAATCACTGACAACTTCCGGCTCGGAACTTTCAGGGCAACAGACCAGTTGGACATCGTATGTATTGAAGAACTCCTTGGCGTCGCGAACCTGACTCTTGACATGATCCTGGCTCAAATTATCGTCGCTGCCGTTTGTCAATGGAGTGAGGGGGGCGACTGAAAGAGTTCCTGAAGCGGGACTCTGGATCATGATGAACTTTGAGCCCGAGGACACGTTGTTTATAACCGAAGCTGCATTCTGCGCGTCCTCCACTTCCCATACTTCGACCTTCTCTTTGCCATAATAGACACCAAGATCAAAGTGATTGTTATTCTCATTGTTCTTTGTTATTTCTACGGCAAGATCGGTCCCCCATGCCCCTGGATCTTCTTTGCCCATGTAACCCGCCTTAACCGTCAGGCTTCCCAGTGCGGCGGAAGCCGCGACAGCTGCAATAACATCTTCCCCCTCATGAACGTTGGTGTCAAAGCCAAAGGTATTGCTGGTATTGTTTACGACCTGTACAGTGTGGGCTTTCCCGGGCATAGTGTGGCTTATAACAATTTGCTTGCCGTCGGGGGAGAGGATAGCCCGCAGGCCGGTTGTTTTAAGGCCGTCACAGATGGCTTCTACCGCCTCCATTAGATCAACCGTACCCATATTCGTGATGTTTCCTGCTCCTTTAACCAGATCTGTGGGAAACTTCAGGATGCCGGCCAGCTTTCCACCCGCTTTGAGTGAAGCGTTTGCCCCCTTGAGATCGGTCCGCACACATAATTTGGTGTTTTCATCTTTGATGACAAAAGCCTGAATACCCATAAATTCACGGTTTAAAACCGCAACGATCTCTTCCAGGGTTGCCTTATCGAAACCATTTGGGAAGTCTTGTCCAACGAATGTGTAGCTTGCCTTAAGCTGACCATTCACTTCGAGGGTCAGATCCAGGTCCGTATCATTCGGCAGCGGGCCGGCAAGGGAGCCATCGAGCATGGCGGGAGTCTTTGCATTGAAACTCACGGCAGATTCGGCGCCTCGATCGATCTTTAATTGTAGCTGTAAACCCTCGGTCAAGGCCAGGGGGTTCTTCGGCGTGCCGGTGACAGATGCGCAAACAGCCTCTACTGCGGCGCCGGTCTTGTTTACAAGTCTCGTGACATATGCCATTGTCCCGCCGTTATCGAAAAAACCCTGAAGCGCATAAGCGCCGTTGGCTCCTGCTTTGAATGAGCCGAAATGTTCCTTGAACTGGCTCCAATTGACCACCTGAAACACTTCCCCCGGCGCCCCGCGATCGGATAGGATCATGAAAGCGGCGACCGAGGTCTGGGCTGGTTGAATGCTGGGAGTTGCCCGGCCATCTGTCTCAACAATGTTCAACCCTATGTTGTAGCTCATTACCTTATCTCCTCCTTCTCCATTTCATTCCCATTGCCATGCTCTTGACCGTAGATGGTGACTAGGGTCGTCACCGGCGGCTCGAGTAGTCTCTCCGGCCTTATTACCGGCAGCGTTATTACCAGATAAACAGCCGGTTTCCAGCGATATCCGGCGCCCATGGCGCCCCAGAATTCGGCCAGTTTGGGGAAGCCTTCCCCCGGCAGGATGGTAAACGGCAACGCGGCGTCAGCCAATACCCGGGGAAAGTCCGCGGGCACTGGGTCCGGATCGTAAACCTGGCGCGGCGTCAGCGACTCCGTCTCCAGGGCCGGCAGAAGGCCTGTCACCTCATATAACATGGTGTGCTCCTCCAGCGTCGGCTCCACCCCGTGAGCAATGTCAGGAGAGGTAAGGTCCCAGGCCGTGATCAGATAATGACAATCCACCCAACGCGGCGCCGGGATCTCGCTGACAACCCCGTTCCTGACCTCACGCAGGCCTTCGTTCGTCCGTTTGCCGTGATTTTCACGCAAATCCACCAGGTAGATATTGAGCGCGCGTTTATGTATGCCGCTCACATAATTGCGCCAGTTTTCGTCGGGCGGCTCGAAGCCGATCTGCTCCGTCTCCAGCTTGAGCTGTTTCTCGAATAATTTGCGTAGATATAGATTGAAATGGCGGATCACGCAATGTCCCTCTTTCTCCTGGTCTATAGCATCGATCGGATTGAGAGGCCGGTTTCTTCATCAGAGCCTCACCATGACGGCAACCCTAGACGGAGCCTCCATTCCTTGGTCATCTGCAGGCGGAGCAACTCGTCAATCCGGGCCTGGATGATTTGCATTATCTGTTTTTCCTTAGCTATTTGCTGCGCTAAATAAGCAGGATCCGCCTTGCCACCGCTTTCGGATTTGGCCCACTCCTCGTAGGATAAATCTCCGCGTGACTTATTGACCTTTTCACTTACCAACTCAAGGTTCTCAGGCATATTTTCGATTTCAAATTTGGCAGTTTCGCTATTGAGTTTTGCGAACCCCGGCAAGTCACGAATTTTACGAATAGGGAAGATATGATCTTCATTGATACTGGTAACGGTTTCGCCGGGAAACGCCGGATCAGGATCATCAACCTTGAGACTATTCTTTGTCAATGACGGCATGGCGCGGCGTCTAAAGGCGTCAGAATTCTCCCGGTGCGCCTTCCAATCTTTTTGCTCCCTCAGGTCGTGCATCTGCTCTTCCCGGCCGGGGGGCCTCTGCTTGCCGGGAGGATTGTATGGTTCATAAGCCGTATTCTCGACTTCTCCCGACTTGATCATTGCGCCGGCGGCAACTCGTTTCTTTGTAGCGAGTCCTGTTTGTTCGAGTTCGGCCTTCCTGGGCGTGCCCTTAACTTCGCCCTTTTTTGATCCGGGTTTTCTAAAATCACCTGCCGCCTTAGGCTCGATCTCAGGCTGGCCCGGGCCGGGCTTAGGTGTTCCAACTTCTAATTGTTTAAGCGCCGTCCACTGCTGACTTGCTTCTTGACTTGTTTGGAATGAAGTCGCTGCAGGCGCCTCAGGGATAGCCTCAGAATAAGCGGTTGATTCTTTTGGCGATGTGAATGATGATTTCGTCTGTGCCTGGACTTCAGCAATCCATTCCTGGTGTGACTGGAGCGGCATCTCAGCGGGCGCATCAGGGAGCGCCTCAGAGTGAGCGATTGGCTCTTTTGGTGATTTAAATGATGATTTCGTCTGCGCCTGAACTTCAGCAATCCTCTCCTGGTGTGACTGGAGCGGCATCTTGGCAGGCGCCTCAGGTAAGGATACAGGTTCCCGCCCCCTGCCGGGCTTTGCCTTGCCACGTGTCAAAAAACCCAAGAAAAGCTGGAGCAGGCCTCCTTTGATTGCATTATCCACAACCGTCTTCACAAATGATTCTTGCGACGGCTGTCCGGTGAGGTTGTTGAGGGTGACCTCGACTGCCGTTGTAATTGGAGTTGTTGCAACACCACCAGCGAAGAATTCTATGAGGAATTGCTGTCCTTTACTAAGGAAAACTTGCGGGGTCAGATCAATGGCGTCGACACCCAAACGTTCAGCAAGATTGGCAATCTGGTCCTTAGACATACGCGACACAGCGATACGGCCAAAGTACCTGGCCGCATATTTTGTAAACACCCCGCCAGTAAAAGCACTGACAAAACCATTTACAGCATCCTTACCGCCACGGATGAGGACTGCCCTATCAAAGTCGCCCACCTTGCGTGACCCGGCAAACATCTCACCAGTTTGGCTTGCGGTTTCCTGAACCAGTCCATACGTGCCGGCGCCAACACCAACAACCGCGGAAGTACCCAAAACAGTAAGTCCGGCGCCTGCGGCAGCGCCACCAGTGGCAATAGTGGCAGCAATAGCGCCGGCTGCGGCAGCGACCTTCAGACCAGTCGTCGAAATTTCGGCGCCGCCGGTAACCCCTTCGAGGTATTCATTGAGCTCCGTGTCCGCTTTGGTGAACTCACCGGCGAGGTTCTGGAGCGTATGTGCGGCTCGCATTACGTCGCCCGATGTGAGCCAGTGCCGGACCTCTTTGAGCAGCCGCTCCGAAGTGTTCCAAATAGTCTTCTCAGGGATATTTAAGCGACGCAACCCCTTACCTTGAAACACCCCCGCCGCACTGCCGACCTGCTCCGAAAACCACGATACAGCCCATTGATCCCGGTTAATTTTCTCCTGTTCGTCACGCCGCGCTTTTGCCGCTTCCAGTTGATAAGCCAGTTGGTTGGCTGCTTGGCGGATCTGTTCCAGCGCTGCATTCACATCCGCTTCCAACAACCGGCTCACCGCCCTATTGCCGGCCATATGCTGCAAGTCCATAATATCCGCATAAGGCTCGAGCGACTCAAGTCGACGAAACGGTTCCGGGGCGCGTCCCGCAACCTTCCCATCGTTTTTTTCTTTTTCCGGTTTCGCGAAAACAGGTCCTGCCATAGTAACTAACTCCCGTTGCCGTTATTGCAGTGATTTCCGCTCGCCATAAAGCTCGGTCTCAGACAGAGTCTTGCCCATCTTCTGGTACTCACGCTGCGTGGCCCGGAAAAGGTGTTCCATAGCTACTGCGCTGCCATCGGCGGCAGCCAGGAAGGAAGCCGCCAGGGCGATGTTCTTGATATTCCCGCCGCTCAGCTTGAATTGCCGGGCCAGGAATTCCAGGTCTACATCGACGGCTAGCGGAGCTGCCGCCGGCCAGACGCCGGTCCAGATACGCCGGCGGCTTTCTTCATCGGGAAACGGAAAATGGATGGTAAAGGACATCCGCCGTACAAAGGCGTCGTCCAGGTTCTGGCGCAGGTTGGTGGCCAGAATGGTTATACCCTCGTATTGCTCCATCTTTTGCAGCAGGTACGATATTTCGATATTCGCATAGCGGTCATGGGCGTCCCGCACCTCGGAGCGCTTGCCGAACAGCGCGTCCGCCTCGTCAAAGAAGAGTATTGCGTTGGCGCTTTCCGCACCGGTGTAGATCCGGTCAAGGTTCTTCTCCGTCTCTCCGATATATTTGCTCACCACGCCGGACAAATCGATCTTGTAAAGGTCAAGTCCAAGCGCATTGGCGATGATCTCGGCGGCCATGGTTTTACCCGTGCCGGACGGGCCGGAAAACATGGCGTTTACACCCTTGCCCAGCGACAGTTTCCGATCGAAGCCCCACTCGCCCAGCACCCGGTGACGGTATGCGACCCGCCGGCACATCTCGCGCAGTTGGGTCATGGTATCCTGAGGCAGCACGATGTCATCCCAGGTATACCTGGTGTCAACCTTTGGAGCCAGCGCTGCCAGCTCGTGTCCGGACTGGGCGCGCGCCGCGGTGAAAATATCCCTTAAGGCCGGCTTGTCGTTGATAATGTCCTTGTGATCGCCTGCCGTCACTGCGGCGGCATTCCACCGGGCGCGTTTCTTGGCGGACGTCACCGCGGACATTATTTGGCGCCGCGTCAGCCTGAAGCGATCCGCCAGAGCATCGAGTTCGCTTTCATCCAATAAAATATTTTCTGCCGTGAGGCATTCGTTCCAGCAATTGCGCCGGCGGCCGAAATCTGAGATGGTGAAAGGCACCGTTATCACCCCTCCCGGCCCGAACCCGTGCTGTACCCATGGTTTTGTTCCGGTGAGGACAGTGACGCCTGAGTCCCCTGCCAGCGATTTAAGCAAAAACCTGCAAGCCGCCGCATTTTCATCGCTGAATAATGCGTCCGTTTCATCCAGGCAGAGTATGGCATCCTTGAACCATGCCTCGCGAAACAGTATCCTGAGCAGCTTCCCGAAGCTGGTCTCCCTGTACGGAATAGTGTACAGGTCGGCGACCAGCAGGGACTTGCCTGTTTCAAAGGCCAGCGCTTCCGCGGTCATCCTTTTGCCTGCGCCCCGGGGCCCCTGGAAATAGAGGTGTAATTGCTGCCGTTTCTGAAGGGCATGGGCCGTAAGAGAAAGCAAAGCGCGTTTCGACTCGCCGGCCAAAGGCGTATTATCCATCCCGCAAGCCGGGTATATCAATTCACAGAAAGGAGCTAACCGTGAATCCAATCCATCCTGGAAGAGAAGCAGATTTATGATTTGCTCGTCGAGTGTGATGTAATGTGACAGGAGGGACGGCTGGAGATGATTGGGTTCCGCTATCAGGTGAATCAGGTTCTTTCCGACAAGGGGAGAATCAGGCGCAAAATGGGCGCGTCTCTCGATCTTCTCCTCCGCTGTGGTACACAGCAGGTTGAGCGCCAGATCGACGCTTGCCTTACGGCGGGCCACATTATCCTGGAGATAGGCGTAGAGGCGCTCATAACGCGCGTCCAGCTCGGGCGCGAGCGCGATGATGATAATATCCAGGTCAAAATGGGTAAGTCCGAAGGCTTCTTTCAGCCACGCCATACGAGAACCTTCCATAAACGACTGGGGTTGAGAACCCCCGATATGTTCATCCCCGCACCAAAGCAGCGGCGCTCCCGGCTCACGGTCAAGCAGACGCCTTACTTCATCCCGGTTGATGTAAAGTCCCCGGTAGGGATCGGCGGCCGCCTGGGGTCCATAAGCAGCCTGAGCCAGGTCTGCTGCTTTCTCGATCACCCGATCGAGCCTGCGTAAAGGTGTCAGAAGTCCTCTCATGCCCGACTTATCTCCTTGAAAATCACTTCCATAAAATATTACCGGCAAGAGTTAAAATATTTCATAATATTCTACAAAGAATAAAATTTTCCTCTTTATCTACATTTGACAAGAGCTAAATACGACACTCATAAAACATTTGTTCTCCATCATCCGAAGTGATATGATAAAATTATTAATAGGAGCCCCTGAGCTTTTCCTAATAAAGCCCTGATTTATTCCGAGGTCACAGGCAGCGATCATTGCCCCATTGGGCTTGAGCTTTCCATATGAAGCGCCGGTGATCAAGTGCCTCACCGGCGTCTTTGCCAACTTTATTCTCCGGCTATCAAATCCATCACATTGCGTCGCATGCTTTGCGGGACTTCTTTGGTGGGCTTGCCTAAACGAACGAGCATCTGAATGGCGCCTCCCCCCGCAGCATAGTCGCGGTGGATACTGCTGTATGGCTCTTTCATTTCGGGGTATTCCTCCAGGACCTGACTGAGCGGCTGCATAACAAAACCCAAACGGTGCGCTGTAAGTATCAATCTACTGTAAAGCATACCGCTTTTGACCTGGCTTGAACGGGTATTGTCACCCGTAATAATCATGGCATAAGCCGGTGTGTTGTCCACCGATGTCCGGGTAGACCGAATAAAGAGATCCGATGCAGCTTTCCCGCTGTTCATCGAAGGAAAGAGCGTGACCAAACCCTGTATGAGGTGCCGCATGATGCCTGAAGTACCCTGCCCTTCGACAGAAAAGCCATAACGATATTTATTTTTTTGGTACTCGTTGGCGCGAAAGATAGTTTGCGATTCCTGCATAACACGATTCACGTCCGCTTCGATGGTTGCCCCCTTCATTGCATAGCTTCCCAATTTATCTACGTTTTCTTCATCCTGAAAAATCTTTATCGACATATTGGCGTCGGCATTGATGGTTTCCAACTGATTTATCTGCTCAGAGGTTAACTTGGTTGACTGGTACGCCGCCCTGTTTGTGTCCGGCAAAAACATGGAATCATAAAGAGGATTATTTCGAGGCTTGTCTTTCGTAAGCATGATTTTTGCCACCGGTTTGGTTTTCATGCTCTCCGGCAGTTTTTGTTCATTATAGCCGCCCTCTGGAAATAACTCCACCGCAATTTGATAACCTAATTCATCTCCAGCGATATTGACATACTCCAAAAAGGCGCCTTGGGTAATCATCATTTGCCGTGCAAAAGGATCTACCTCGTTTGTTAAGCGGTCGCTGTCGGCGTATAAGTAAAATACCATGGGATCCTCCTTGTCGAGCCGGATTTTCCATGGCTGCATGTTGTGGCCATTTGCAGACAAGATACCGTGCGCTATAAGACGTATTCTTGGATCATCAAATTTTTGTGAGTAGGTCTTTTGCCAAGGTTCCCAATACTTTGGCGACTCAAAAATCCCACTTATGATCAATAGAGATGCAAAAGCTATGACTAATAACGCGCCAATACATGAAAGAATAACGGCCATTGTTTTCTTCACCGTCCTCTTGCTCATCTATGATTTCCTCCATTTTCAGCTTGTATTGACCTGACGATAAGTTGAAAAGCTGCTGATATCAATTCCTCCGGTGTCGTCCTGTGATAGTTCTTAATATAGTTCTCCTTTTTCTTTGCGGTATTAAACACGCCAATCATGCAAGCCCACAAAACAAGAGCTGTTTTTACAACATCCAAATCACTGCGGATGGAACCTTCTGCAATGCCCTTTTCCAGCGTTCCGGTCAAATGCCCCAGTATTTCCTCTCCAAGAGCATAGCACTCTTCTCTTGATTGATCCGGAATCCCTTTTTGAAAATCGAGTTCACCATTTTCATACTCCATAATTGCCTTAAAATATTCTGGATAATCCTTGCTGAACCGATAGAGGGTCAAAGAAATCTGTCTTATTTCCTCAATCGCATTACAGGCCTTTTCTCTTTGTAAATCATCCTTCAGCATACCGATTAACAGCTTATATCCCCTTGTCATAATTTTAAAATAGATCTGCTCTTTACTATTGAAATAGACATACACTGTTCTCTTGCTGAACTCAGCCTCTTTCGCCACATCGTCCATCGTGGCATGATCATATCCCTTTGTAAAAAAGATTCTTTCCGCTGCTTCAATAATATCGTTTCTGCGGATTTCCTTTTCTTTTTCCTTACGCTCATTGATTCCCAACAGTTGCTACCTCGCAAGTTCACTTTAGTGTTTTAAAGTAAACTATTAGTTTACTTTAATGTATGACATATTCTGTTTTATGTCAATACATCTTTTATCCAGGATTTTTTACAAAATTAACGGGAGCTTAATGGTATCCTACAGAGATATCAACCGGCATGAAAAAATCTTTATTGAGGTAAAGAATGGGAGAACGGAACAACACAATCGTAGTAAGCGGCGGATAACAATTATATGCTTTTTCTGGCTGTGTGAACAGCCTCTTTTACTTTTCAGTTCCTTCAGGTTTTGGACCGACTAAAAGGACTGTATCACTCGGCTTGAAATAATCGCTGGAAATCAAGGTTCTGGTTTTAATCTCCCCGTCCACAACTACCTCCCGGTAAACTTTTACCGTGTACCCGGTTTTTCCCTGGTTCATCACCCTGGTTTCACCTGCCGGCAGACTGGGGTCATTTTGCAGCACAACCTTAGGTTGTATGACCGATTTATCAGTAGTAATGCGGACTTCCCTTTGTTCGGTAATCTTCGTCCCAAATATGCGAATTGTCAGTGTTCCGCTTTCAATATTGCTGGAGATATAAACCGGGGCGCCGGTGTTGTTCAGGAATTTCAGGTCCAGATAATCTCCGGCAATGGTGGCGTCGCGACCAAGTGACACGTAGTTAACCGGGAGGGGATGGGAGTATCTTTCCACAATGCCCAGGTTGGCGAGAAGAGCAGCATTGTACAGGGTGGTAGCCACCTGGCAGATACCGCCTCCGAAATCAAGGGCAAGTTGTGACTGAATAAATATAGGCGCCTTTAAATAGCCGTTTTCCGCTCCGCGGGGTCCGAGGCGCTGGTTGAGTGAAAAGATCTCCCCCGGCTTGACCAGGGAGCCGTTGATGGTAGCGCTTGCCAGCGCGATATTGTGGGACCTGTTCCCGTCATTTTCGTCAAAGATGGTGACGTACTCGGCCAGCAGCGCGTCAAGTGTACTTAAATCAGCGGTTTTTACGTCCGGTTCCAGTAATTGACCGGTCGCTTGCACCTGTAACTTACCCTCGGACAACGCCAGCCGTACCTGTTCAAAAGTCCCGTCAAAGTCAAGTATGTAGCCGCCTTTTTCGTCGGTTATTTCTATTTTATTATTTGACAAACTGAGGTTGGCGTTTTTGGGCGGGCTGTCCCAATTCGTTTTGAGGGTTTGAATTATTGTCGCTAATTTGTCCTCAGAAAAGACGATCTTTGCGGGAACGTCGGCAGGCTCCGCCCTGCGCTTTAACAAGGACGTCAACTGAATAACATATTTATCGTTTATCCCGTACTTGAAAGCTGTTACAGCCATAGAGCGGTAATCATACTTTGCGTCAATATCGGACAATTTCAAAGAGAAACTTTTACCGCCGTCTTGGAGCTCAAAGGTGCTTTCGGCCGGGAGAGGCAAGCTGCGCTCAAGCTTTTCAGCAGCTTCAACCGTACTTAGGCCGCCAACCTGAATGCCTGCCACACTTACACCTTGCTGTATTATCCCATTGTATTTGTTATCCAGGACAACAGCAGTTCCCAGAATACCTGCAACAGATTGGAGCAACAGCAGGGAAGCAAGAAACAAGGTATTTTTTAGGAGCGATATTGTTTTCATCAAGTTTTATTCACGTACGTTCAGAGTAAGTTGGACATATTTGTTGGCAGCTAAGGCTTTCTCGATCATTTCAACGGTGATGCTCTGGCCTTCTTCTGCTATAATATCGCCATCATCGGCAAGGATGCGCATGGTCACCTTTTTCCCCAGGAGGTACTGGCGCTGCTGGTCTTCAAAATGTTTGAGCGCTTTGACTGGCTGCTTGTCGTCGTCCTGTTTGTCAGCAGACGCAGATTTCGTCTTGGGCGCTTCCGTTGTATCTTCTGTTTCTACCCGTTTATAGCCGGCGGGAGGTGCAGCTTCAACGGTTACTTCCAATTCAGACACCAGCTTGCTTTCAACGCCGTCCTCAACCACCAGATAATCAAGACCGAAGGACAGGATGTACTTTCTGGGAATTATGCCGGCCGGGCTTTCGCTATCATTGGGAATTATTTGGCATCCTGTGATGTTCCCGGTGGTTTCGTCAAAGTAGTATTCGCTAATGGCGCCCAGGATTTTACCCTTGTTGGAGATCACTTTCAGGCCGTTCAAATGGAAGCCCTTTTCAAGCAATTCAACTGCCTGGCTGTTGTCTTGTACCGGAATAAGAGTTGAACTTGCAGCGACGGTCAGGGCATTTTCACCGAAGCCCTGCACTGTGTTGAAAGGTACGGTTTTTAAACCGAGATACCACATTCTGTCTTTTATCAGAAGAAAATCAACGGCGCCACGCTGGTTTAGAACCAGATGATTTGCTTCCCCGATTTGGAGCCCTTCTTCGATGCTCATAACTGGTAATCCTAGAATCTGCCGGCTGCTTTTCACTTAAATACCTCCTTGGTTATTTCTTTTGTCTTTCGGCAGTGTCAATATTTGCTTTTAATTTAACTAAATTAGGTACCTTGGAATAAGGAGTGTTTTTTGGTATCCTGGCAGCTTGTAATAGTTCGGTGAAGGTTTCAAGATACAGCAAACGTTCTTCAAGCTGTTGCCGGATAGGTGCGACATTGAGATGCTCCTGCTCAAGAAGTGACTTAATAAACAGCTTAGACTGGGGATAGTGGCCAAGTTCCAGGTAAACATTGCTTATTTCCACGGCAAGAGCCACAGCTGCATGAGGCTCCCGGTTAAGGCTGAAAGCATTCATAAAACTGGTCAGCGCAGAGACCATGTCGCCACTTGCTTTAGCCGAAAAACCGGCCGAAATGTTTTCGTTGACGGTCTCCGGAGGTAACTCCGGTTTTGCATGGCTTAAGGCAGGTGTGGTGATACCGCACTCCTGGACAGGATCAGGTGTGATTCCATCCGGCAAGTCTGCCGCCGAGGTTTCAGTTGGTATGTGTGCAGGTTGATCTGCACCAGGCGCATTACAGTCAAGAGCAGCGCAGGCTTGGGCGAAGGCGGTTTTTTCGTTGAATTCAAAGGCGGTAGAAGTGATGGGAGCAGGCTCTGCTATTTCGTTTCCAGGTTCCGTTGTTATTACCGGGTTGGCGGGACTGTGCGCAGATATTTTCATGTCGCAGTAACTAAACGCAAAAGCAAAAAGAGTGATCACGCCGAGGTATATAAGCAACACCGCGGGCAAGGCAAAAGCAGCAAGCGCCCAGGGGAAGAAGGCCCCCAGAAGCAAGGAAACGCCTGTCGTCGCAAAAACTGTTCTGGCACGCAAGCGGATTCTGCTTTTGAAGAAGCTGTGAATAACGACAAGAACAAGGCTCAGAAGCAATAATATAACTATTAGCAAGACCAGATATTCCTGCATTGTTTACCTCGACCTTTTTCTATATTATCGGCATAAATCCCCATTCAATTTAGTATCAATGAAGTACCTCCACTCAGGTCCGGCAAATAAAAACCAAAAATCCAGTTAACATCCGGCTTGGGACTCAAATATTTCGTATAAAAATTTGACGAATGAGAGGAGCCTCACTCTGGCCGAAAATGTAGTAATTTACTATAATACCGATACCGGCAAGCCCAAATATAGCCACCTTATGCCGTTTATGTTAAAACATAAATAAAGATGCGCCCTACTAATGGTTTTTTGCCCAAATTGGAACAGTATTCGCATTTACAAAAAAACACCATCCTGCAGGAAGGTGTTTTGGGAACAATTTTATTGTTGTGTGAACAGTTTTATCTATATAACTATTTTTACCTCATTATCTTTGACAGAGAACTTATGATATCGAGATTTATATTGAACTTCTTACTACCCGATTAACAACGTTCTTTTTTAAACATAAAACCATCTACCATATTGGATATAATATTCTTCATTTCATTCTTCAAATCCGTTTCTCCATCATGGAGACACCAATCAAACACTACACCACGCGCTGCTATAAAAAGCATGCGGGTAATCTCGGCCGCAGATTTATGTTTGGGAATCTGCGCCTTAACCTGCCACTCCTCAATAATTGACTGCAGTATGGTTTGCATGGCACGGCCCTTGGTAAGAAACATTTTATTTTCCGAAGTATAAAGCTTTTTGATCATTTCAATCCCATCCGCATAATTGAGATCGACATATTTTTCGAAATACTCCACAATCTGACCTTTACAATCGTCCGCCTTCAATTGACCGGCAACGTCAGTTACAAAATAATCATCCGCTCTCTTAAATATTTCTCTGAAAAGCTCATATTTAGATGCAAAATAGTAATAATACGTTCCTACTGAAACTCCTGCTTCTTTTGCAATCTGCTCCACTGTAACCTGATCGAAACCATGCTTACGGACAAGCTTCACTCCACACTCATAAATCTTGTTTTTAGTAATTTCGGCTTGTTTTGCCCGGCTCGTTATTTTGGCCATATCCGCCCCTCTTCTTAACAGCCTACCGGCGTAGATTTATATATACATATTTATTACATATCCATTTTAACCCATATGCCAATAGTATAATAATATAGATTCCCTGTTACTTAATCAACCCTTTGGACACAAGTATAAAACAGGAGCCAAAATCCATTTGGCTCCTGTTTTTAATTCATCTAATAATAATTATTTTTTTTGATATCTTTCTAATCCATAGCTATAGGTTAGCAGCAACCTCATAAGCATCCCATACAGCATACATTATATTCGCAACGTTGCGTGCGTCACCTATCAGGTGAATGTCGGCAAGTTCGTATTTAAGCGCCTCATAAAGATCATTTACAGAGTTATAGCCAACAGCCAAAACAATACTATCCGCCTTAATTTCACGCTCTTTACCGTTTACATCCACCAATACACCTTTTTCAGTGGTCTTGATAACTTTAGATGATGTCAGCACTTCAATTCCATTGTAAGGTATCAATCTTTCCAGCATCTCTGAATTAGCATGGCAGAGCGGGCCATTCAAGGCTAATAATCTATCCAGTATTTCAACTATGGTTACTTTTTTATTTTTACGGGCCAGCCAAAGAGCAAGCTCGCAGCCAACCAATCCACCTCCAACGACGACTACCTCGCTTCCCGCATCTGCATTACCCAACAAAACCTCTGCTGCCGTAAAGACCTTGCTGTTATCACCCAAATTAAAGAGCTTGGGCTTAGAACCCGTTGCAATAATTACAGTATCAGCGCCATTTTCTTTTACCAGAGCCGGTGTAACTTCGGTATTGAATTTTATTTCAACATCCAATTCCTTGAGTGTATGCTCATACCAGGCGACCAATGCCAGATCGTCCTCCTTAAAATCAGGTACTCCCGCGGCTAAGAGATTTCCACCCAGGCGTCCACTCTTTTCATAAATTACCGGTTTGTGTCCACGCAACGCTAAAACCCTTGCAGCTTCACAACCGGCGACGCCTCCACCAACAATGAGTACTTTTTTGCTTTTAAGCGCTGGAATCAGCGCTGCTTCTCTCTCTCTGGATGTTGCGGGATTGACTGCACAGTTTATTGCTGAATATTCCTGGATACGTCCCATGCAACCTTCTTGACAAGACAAACAGGGCCGGATAGAAGCGATATTCCCGGAGCGAAGTTTGTTCACATAATCCGGATCGGCCAGAAGTGGGCGTCCCATGCTGACAATATCACATGCTCCTTCTTCAACCGCACTTAAAGCCAGGTCAGGATTGTCCATACGGCCTGCGCACAGAATGGGAACATCAACAACTTCTTTTATTATTTTCGCATATGGAATATAGAGGCCTTTTTCCTGGTACATGGGGGGATGGCTCCACCACCAGGCATCGTAGGATCCAACGTCGATATCCAGCGCGTCATAGCCATAGGCTACGAGTAATTTTGCTGCTTCTATACCTTCCGGGATATCTCTGCCCTTTTCTTCAAAAACTTCACCGGGTAAAGCTCCTTCACGCCAATCCTTGATAAAGCTTTTTGGACTGTATCTTAATGCAACAGGAAAATCCTTACCGCACCTTTCCTTAATCTCTTCTACGACTTCCCTGGCAAATCTTAAACGGTTTTCAAGGGATCCACCATATTCATCGGTTCGTTGATTGAAAAATGAAATTGCAAATTGGTCAAGGAGGTAGCCTTCATGAACTGCATGGATTTGAACGCCGTCAAAACCTGCACGCTTTGCATGGAAGGCGCCCTCTCCAAACTTTTTGACAATGGAGCGAATCTCTTCCTTGGTTAATTCCCGGCAGGTTTTGTCAAGCCAGCGGTGTTGAATCGGGGAAGGCGCCACAGGCGGGTACTCTCCCAAGTTAGTAGGAATAGTTACCCTGCCGAAGCCCCCACTGAGCTGGAGAAATATTTTACTGTTATAGGCATGGATACGTTCCGTCATTTCGCGGCTGGTACGGATAAAATGGACAGGATTATGGGTGGAACAGGGACAGTTAGGCATTCCATGCTCTTCAACTTCATTATCTACAAATGTAACACCTGTAATGATTAGTCCGGTGCCTCCACGAGCGCGAGCTGTATAATAGTCTATACCCCGCTGGTTAAAACCTCCTTCGGCATCCGCTAATCCCAATGGTCCCATGGGCGCCATGGCAAAACGGTTCTTCAGTTCTAGAGAGCCAATTTTTACTGGTTCAAACAACCTTTTGTACTTTTGCATCGCACCAGTGCCTCCCTTTTTTTGCAAAATTCATCTAATGGATTCACTGAATCCGTTTGGTTAATGATATTAAACAAAACGTAATATGTCAAGCAATATGTTTTATGTATTCAATATTTAACCAATAGAATTAACGTGCGTAATCATAGGGACAATCCATATATTGTCAATACATCTAAGCACTCATACACCCTGCACTTTGCGTTTGCATGTTTTCCCACCGATAGTGCTCAAGTATACCTTGCTTGCTATGGACGGATCCAAGGCAGCCGTATGTTCATCAAGCTATAACAGCTTCGGCTTGACGATGGTAGGAGAAGCGTATAAATATAAAAATCGCCAGCCCTCAAGCTGACGATGTAAGGATAACGGTGTATTTTATTTTTCTTCGTTTTCATATGAATAATGGAAGGCTCTCTTTAACTTATATGAATGGTCAGTATTTAACCTCACAAGTTCTGGTTAGAGAATTACCTATTTAGTTAACTGATCAGATGGCGTCTCATGCGGTAACAATGCGGCTGTCTGCCTGTAAGCCAAGTTTCTCAACAGCGTGCTCCCGCATCTTATATTTCATAATTTTCCCGGCGGCATTCATCGGGAAGTCGTTGACGAAATTGACGTAGCGTGGAGTTTTGTGCTTGGCCATGTGTGAACGGATGTAATCCTTAAGTTCATCGGCAGTCATTGTTTCATTATCCTTGAGTATCACGCACGCCATAATCTCCTCGCCGTACTGTTTGTCGGGCACACCAATCACCTGAACGTCCTTGACTTTAGGATGTGTATAGATAAAATCCTCAATTTCCTTGGGATAGATATTCTCGCCGCCCCGAATGATCATATCCTTGATACGGCCGGTAATTTTGTAGTACCCATTTTCATCACGCCTTGCCAGATCGCCGGTGTGAAGCCACCCGTTTTCATCAATGGCGTTTTTCGTCGCCTCAGGCATTTTGTAGTAACCCTTCATGATGTTGTAGCCGCGCGCCACTAATTCACCATCAACATTATCGGGCAAATCCTCGCCGGTCTCGGGATCAACAATCTTGCATTCAACACCGGGCAGCGCACGTCCTACAGTATTGACGCGCAGCTCAATGGAATCATCCACGCGGCTCTGGGTGCAGCCTGGGGAAGATTCAGTCTGGCCGAACACAATGGTAATTTCCTTCATGTTCATTTTGTCCACCACATCCTGCATAACCTTGACCGGACAGGGGCTGCCTGCCATAATGCCGGTCCTCATATAGGAGAAGTCTGTCTTTGGAAAATCCTCATGTTCAAGCATCGCGATAAACATGGTTGGGACACCATGGAAGGCGGTAATCTTCTCCTTGTTTATGCATTCAAGCGACAGCTTAGGTGAGAAATAGGGCATTGGGGACATTGTCACGCCATGCGTCATTGCGGCCGTCATGGCCAGCACCATGCCAAAACAGTGGAACATAGGTACTTGAATCATCAAGCGGTCAGCAGTGGAAAAATCCATGCAGTCACCGATATTTTTGCCGTTATTCACCACATTATAGTGGGTAAGCATAACGCCCTTTGGAAAACCGGTGGTTCCCGAAGTATACTGCATGTTGCAGACGTCATGCCGGTTGATGGAAAGCGCGCGGCGGTAAACATCCTCAACCGGCACTCTCTCAGACATGGCCATGGCCTCCTCCCACGTCAGGCAGCCCTTCTGTCTGGAATCAATGGTAATGATATTGCGCAGGAAAGGCAGGCGTTTTATATGCAGCGGTTTTCCTGCCTCGGCAGTTTCCAACTCAGGGCAAAGTTCCTTCATAATGCTTACATAATCGGAGTCCTTGTAACCGTCGATCATAACCAGCGTATGCGTATCCGACTGGCGCAAGAGATACTCCGCCTCATAAATCTTGTAGGCAGTGTTTACGGTGACCAGAACCGCCCCTATCTTGGTGGTCGCCCAGAAGGTGATGTACCACTGGGGAACATTGGTTGCCCAGATCGCTACATGGTCACCCGGCCTGACACCCATGGCAATCAACGAGCGAGCGAATGTATCGACATCGTCCCGAAACTCGGAATAAGTCCTGGTATAATCCAGTGTGGTATATCGAAACGCATACTGGTCAGGAAACTCTTCAACCATACGGTCAAGCACCTGAGGAAAGGTCAGGTCAATTAGTGTATCCTTCTGCCAGACATATTTCCCTGTGCGCGCGTTATTTTCGAACAGATGGCCCTTTACCAGACTTATTTCAGTGTAACGGCTCATATAGTTCGCGAAATTCGGGAAGACAACTCCCGCGTCATCAAGCTCATCCGCCCAGCGCTTGACCCATTCGAGGGACACATAACCGTCGTAGTTAATCGAGCGCAGCGCCAGCATCATGTCGTCAACCGGCAAATCCCCCTCGCCCATCATACGATACCGTATGGAGCCATTCTCCACAACGGAATCTTTGATATGTACATATTTAATATAGGCGCCGAGATTCTGCACCGTCTTTCCGGGGCTCTCACCTGCGAACCGGTAGGGATGATGCATATCCCACAGGGCGCCCACCGCGTCACTTGCCACCTGATCAAGCAGCCTGCACAGCCGGGCAGTGTCGGTATAGACACCATTGGTTTCCACCAGCAGGGTCACGCCCTTCTCTTCGGCAACCAGTACCAGGCGCTGCAGGGCGGCAAGAACAACCCCGTCATCCACCTCACCGGTGGTATGCGGCTCAAGGTCCGCAAGTATGCGGATGTACGGTGTGCCAAGCCTGGAGGCCAGCATAATATACTGCACAATCTCAGCATGGTTTTTCTCGGCATTTTCAGCAAACTTCAAGCAGCAGCCGGATGTGAGGCACGGGATTTCAAGGCGCAGCTCGAAAAGCTTTTTTAATGTTTGCGGGAGCTGTGCTTCGGTGAAAGGCTGTGCCCGGACCGCGGATATTTCATTGCCCAGCCCGCGAACTTCGATGCCTTTAAAGCCAAGGTCCTTCGCCATGGAACAGATCTCGCTCCAACTGAAGTTGGGGCAGCCGAGTGTTGAAAATGCAAGTTTCATAGTTATTTCCTCCTTAAATTAAAAAGCGCTTTCGTCCATAGCATTTCTGCTAGAGACGAAAGCGCCAAACTTCCGCGGTACCACTCTTTTTGGTATGAAACATACCCACTCTAAAGGCATCGGTCAAAATGACGAATACCCTCTCGTTGTAACGGCGAGAAACCCGGTGGCGCCTACTTGCTTTTAGTCACCATGATGGCTTCCGAAAGCTTTCAGCTAACTGCTCAAGGGGGAGTCACAATTGCTCTGCGCGCTGTTTTTCAGCATCCAACAGCTCTCTGTAGCGACATACCGCAAAGTGTTTTCCCTGTCATCGCATTTAAATAATTTTTCCGCTATGTTATCAAACTTTAGGCTGGCTGTCAAGCATAATTATACAGAATCGCATCTTGGGATCTCATTCGATAAGCTTAGATTTTTGCGGTTTAAACCTTTAATGTTAGATTTCCTGTATTTATTTGTTATTATCAGTAGTTTCGTTAACTTCTTCTACAGTTTCTGCCAGCTCAGTGACTCCCATGTTTTCCTCGATAGCATTTTCTTCAAAAACCTTTTCTTCAGGAGTATTATTGCCAACTTCATCTTTAGTTAACAATATTAAGCATTTTGAAAATCTATAATTAATGATGCCAGCACCTAATAAAATGAATGCGATGCCCCCATAAACAGCGATTGGTTCAAATATTCCTGGAAGCAATTGTGCTGGTATTAATTCCTCCATAACCTTAGCAGCAGGATATCCTTGAGCTACATAATTTGCAACAGTATTGTTGAAATACATAATATTATTAATCAATGATGCAACCGCAATAAGAGCTACAACTAAAAAAGCAATATACAGAGCAATAGAACTAGCAGGGATTTTAAGTTTTTTAGGCACATTTGTTTCTTTAAGATCCATAATAATTTGTCTCCATTTCCGCCATCAAGGGCTATACTATCAATACGAAATTTTGATTTATTATGTAGTTTAGCACCTTCAACTTAAAATATCCTGAAATTTAACTTAAAATCTCATGAGATTGCTTCACAGCAGAACAAACCTTTTGATACCATCATTCCAAAATTCTGGGATAATCAGCTTATGCTTTAAAATCAACTTGTGCAAAAAATCATGTGCATATCAAAGTAATATATTGTCTCTTTACGTCTGCCCTGAGCCGGTTTCTGTTGTTCCTGGAATCCCGGGGTTATATCCTTTGTTGTCGTCCTGGGTAGCGTCCTGACCAGTCCCACCCGCACCGGTACCCGCCCGGGCGCCGCTGCCCCCTGTTTTACCCGTAGTTGTACCCGTCCCTGTCTCATCAACCGGCGTGATGATCACCGTACCATTTAAACCGGAAGAAGTGCCGGAGGTGCCGCTTTTAGTCTCCTGCCCCGGTTCGGACGGTGTCTGCTTGGACCCGCTTTGGTTCTGCTGGGTTGCAGAAGATTGTTGAGTACGGTCAGCCTGGCTGGAAGACCCGGTGCTTACAGGCTGGCCGCTCAACGGACTGGTCAGTACGACATCGGTCACTGTCTCCCCGTTAAAGAGCTTGGCTGCCATCTGCTTCGCTTCAGCCGGGTCAACTCCCCAGTAGCTGTCCCCGCCAATATCCAATGGCCGCCCCGGCAGGGTCTGCGCCACAATACTACCGTCTTCCAATTTCTTACCGGCTGAAGCCAGGGTCACCATATCATTGACGCTCAGGTTGGTTTTCACATGCTTGTTTATTTCTGGAACCAGCGACGGCAATTTAAGAATTGTGCCGGGCTGCAGCATCTCCTTGGCCAGGGTTACCAGAAACTTCTGCTGGTGCGCGGTCCGTTCAATGTCACCCATTGGATAATCCCGGAAGCGAACATACTGCAACGCCTTATCACCATCCAGACGCTGGACGCCCTTTTTCAGGTTGATTTCATAAACGCCGCCATCAGTTTCGTCCTCGTGGTTCATGTCTTGATCAACATCGAGAGTAACTCCGCCGAGCGCGTCCACAATATTCTTAAAGCCGTTAAAATTGGCCTGTACATAATACTTGACCGGTATCCCCAAAAATCAATATTATATATTACAGCGTGTTTTAGAACATTAAAATTAAAGAGGAATCGAAAAAATGAGTAAAACGATATGTCAAGTAGTTGACTCTTCAGGGAACCTACCGCGGGAATTCATCAAACAGTACAACATCATCGAAGTTCCATTCTATTTCACATTTGATAACACAAATTACTACTGTGAGAATGTTAATTATAAAATAACTGAGTTTTATAAACATATGGTAGAATATCCTGACGAGGTTCCCAAAACATCTGCTCCCAATATTCTTGATTGGTTAACCGTATTTGAGGAGCAGTATGCCGGAGGCGCTAAAAAGTATATTGTGACGACGATTTCTCCCAAATTATCTTCCAGCTTTCAAACGGCTATTTCTGCAAAAAAAATTTTTGAAGAGAGAAATAAAGATGTCGAAATTAAAGTAATTAGTTCAGATACTTGTGCTTGTGGGCAGGCCGCATTGGAAATAGGAATCGCTAAAATGATTGATAGTGGTATAGACTATGTGGATATCGTTGAGATAATACATAAGATGGTTTCGAATATAAGCACGCTTTTTGTGGTTAACAGCCTGACATATATGAAGGCTGGAGGCAGAATCGGAGGAGCGGCCGCCTTCCTGGGAAAACTAATCAACATTAAGCCATTATGTGAGTTTATTGATGGCATGGTACATCCAATCAAAGCCATACGTGGAAGAAAAAATTCGCTTAAAACCATGATAGATGTAGCAGTTTCAAGGATTATTGATATTAATAAAATGATAATCATTATCCAACATGCAGAATGCCAGGAAGATGCAGACTATATATGTAATTATCTAAAAGAGAAAGTAAATTATAGTGGTCATGTATTTAATAGCGGTCTAGGGATTATAGTAGGAGCACATTCAGGTCCGGGTACAATAGGTATTGGTTTTGTGGAATAATCCTGTCTAAAGCTATTGCAAACTCTTCATACAAGTTTTTTTCGGCTTTTTTCATAATTTCTTTATCTGTATCATTAATATCCTTTTCTTAGATAATATCTATAATTTTATATACTCCCGTTAAGTTGTATGCCACATAATCAGTAACTTTGAACATAAACATTCCTCCTTGAATCATAGTTTTACTCATCAATACCAACAGACATTTCCCGTAGAACTTCTTGCAAGAAGGCTTCTTCTGATTCACGTAAAAAAGTTAGATTTTTAATAATGGCTTTTTTCTTAAATCGCGCCTCTCTATCGGATATACTGATTTCCTTCACTCTATTTATATTTGTTTTAACTTTAGCAAGTCTTTTTGTTAAACATTGAGCCATTTCCCTTGGCGTTAGCGCATTAGAAGCTTCCAACCCAACGTTTAAATCCAGGTAAAACCACTCTAGATTGGATAAAAGCCTTTTTGAAGTTTCAGTAAGCGCTGTCTTGCCGGAATCTGTTATATAGTATCTTTTTCGGTCCGGCATTCGCCCGTCTCTCTCATTATGTGAAATGACCAACCCGTTTTCCTCTAACCTCTTTAATACCTGGTAAATAGAAGCTACTCCGACCCTAACCCACATCCTTAAATTCCGGTACTCAATCACTTTATTAATTTCGTATGCGTAGGAAGGTTTTTCTCTTACAATACTAAGTAAAATTGCTTCTATATTTGACAGTATTATTTTATTCACAGCAAACCCATCCTCCGTTTCATAGGCTCTCATTCAGATACCTTCCGAGGGACCTTACGAACAACCAAGATAAGAGAAAAACGTCCGGTTAACTGGACTTACGTTCCGTCAGAACCGCACGTTATACACATATTTTACCATGTCTTCAATTGCGCATGTAAGTAAATTATTTATTTTTTTGCTTCTGCTTTTCCAGTATCAGGAAACGTCCTGGTAAGCTCTATGTAATTGTCAAATTCAAAGCACATGAGTAAAGAAAAATCCAACCTTGAGGTTGGACAGGGATCTCTATTCTTTAGTTTTGTAGCAGTTAGCCGGAAGCTTTTTCGACCAAGGAACAAACTTTTCAATCAGTTCCGGATATCGGTTAAAATCGGTATTCGGCATCTGTTTCAATAAATAGACCAGATATTCATAAACTTTCAGGCCATTGGCCAGCGCGGTCTGTACGATGCTATATACAATGGAACTGTCGTGTGCACCGCGATCCGTTTTCATGGTCACCCAATTTTTCCGTCCGATTGTAAACGGACGTATGCTTCGTTCGACCAAATTATTGGTTAGCTCCAGCCGGCCGTCTAAAAGGATGTTTTCAAAATACGGCCACTGGTTCAGCGCATAATTTACAGCCTCATAAGCTTGGGATTTAGGAACCGTAAGTGGTTTCGTCTCTTTAAGCCATGACAAAAAGGCATCCATCACCGGCTTTAACAGGGCGAGGCGCTTTTTATGACGCTCTTCAGGTTCTGCATCCTTGTATTTCTTTTCAATATGAAACAGGTAATCACAGTACTCCTGCCCTTTAAAGCAGACAGTCTTCTTTTGCTCCTCCGGACTTAATGCTTTAATGGCATCTGTGAATTTGCGCTTTATATGGGCGAGGCATCCAACAACCGTAATTCCGGGGTCCAGACGATGATAAACTTCATATCCGTCCGTATGCAAGTAGCCGGTATAGTCCTTAAGAAACTCTTTGGCCGATTCCGAAGCCCGGCTTTCATGAAATTCATAGTAAATAATCGGCTCATCATGCGCTCCGCTGCAGTAAACCCAGATATAGCATTTTTTCTTGGATTCCCTGCCGTTCTGCTGCACAACTTTTGTCCAGGTTTCATCTGCATGTAAGACTTCCTTGCTCAGCAGGGTACCTCTCATATGGGTATAGATCCTTGAAAAGTATTCTTCCGCACAGTGGAGTATCCAGTTGCTCATGTTTTGCCTGGAGATTCGGACACTGTCCATCCGGTCAAACTCTTGCTCGATCCGGGCAAGGGGCACCGCATTGGTATATTTAGTATTGATGATACCGGCGATCAATTCCGGTGTTGCAAAACTTCCGGGAATCGGCAAGTTAGGCATATCCGCACGGACAAAGGGAATTTTATCACCTTCACTTTGAGTCTTTTCACACGCCCGGCAGGTATAAACATGACGGCGGTGCTCTTCAATTTCGAAATGAGCCGGTACAAGCTTCAGGGTCTTTGTAACCTCAACTTTCATGTCGTGCAGAGGACTGTCGCAGACCGGACAGACCTGCTGTTCGGCTGGAAGCTCATGTTCAATGACGGTAACTTTTAAATCTTTGAAGTCTTGTTCACGCTTGCCCTTTTGTTTGGGCTTCCTGGGAGTCTTCGCTGTCACTTCTTCGAAGGTGGGTTCAGGTCTCCCTTGCCGGGCAGCCGCTTCGACTTCGTTAAAAAAGTTAAGCTGCTCCATGCCGTCAGGATAGGATACTGAATCACCGCTAGCACCGTACTTCCGATGATTATTCAAACGGATCATCTCGATGAGACGATTCAAGTTCCGAGTCAGTTCGGCAATGGTCTGTTCCTGTTTCTCACAGCATACAGCCAACTCAGCCTGTGACATTTCCCTGTAATTGAGTTGTGGTTTTTGAGATGATTTTGTCTCGCAAGCCATATCCTTATTATATACTGAACCAGCGGGAAATCACAGGATAATAGCGGTAAAAAGCCCTGAAACAGCCGAAAATCAGCCGTTTTTTATCAAATTTCGTTTAATAATTTTCAAGAGACTTATTAAAGAATAATCCGTTGATTAACCGGTTTGTGTGCCGATGGCTGCTCCATCGATAAACCATCCAAAAGCCATCTAAACTGCCTTTCGGAAACCTCAAGAACCTGCTTGTTTTGGTAAAACTTCCATCGGAAGACGCCGCGGCTTAATTTGCGGTAGTACAACCACCAGCCATTATTCGACCAATGAAGGATTTTGCATTTATCACAGGTTCGGTTACAGAACACATAGAGGCAGTTGTCAAAAGGGTCCATTTGTAACTGAGTCTGCACCAGGGCTGCAAGTCCATCGATGCTTTTTCGCATATCACAAGGTTTGCATGAAAGCAATATTCTGTGACCGTCAGAGTTTATGCCCATAAGGAACGAATAGCAGTAATGGCCTCGCGCAAAGTTTCTCCCTGAAAGCCTGAATACAGCTCAATGGAAACCGCCCCAATTTTAACAATGACCGGAACTTCATTCACGGATGATTGCTTCAACTCAATAAAGGTTTCTTGCTTAAGGCCGGCTTTGGCTTCGCGGCTGCACTTAGTCAACCAGTATCGGAGTGTATGGATGTTTAGGTTGTTTTCTGAGCACCATTCGGCAGCGGTTTTACCGGAAGCACGGTAATCGCTTACTTGCCGGCGTCTGATCATGGACTGCTCGTCAATAGTCATGGACATTTCCTCCCCATATAGTCTTGAGGTTATTATCTCAATTCTAAAAGGGAGTTGCTATGTGCAAAGTTTTTGACAATTACAGCTCTATCAAATCTTTACCTTTCGGGGGATGTCAATGGACTGTGAAAATGTCACCCTCCCTTAATAAACTTCGATTATCTTTAAATATCTTCTCCTTTTGTTATTTCACTACGCAAATTTTTTGTGTCAAATAATACACCGTAAATACTCTTTCCAACCCCTGCATGTCTGACAAGCCTTAAACCATTTTTTAGAACTCAACCCACTTTGTCTGGAGTTGTATGATGTCAAGATAAGGTATAAGAGCAAATTCTATGCCAATTATTATATTTTGGGCTAAAACATCCCTGACAAGATAGTAAGCTTTCATACTGTAAACCCTTATAGGGCAAGTTCTTTCTATTTTTGAGTCTATACCTGGATGATATTAATTTTGTCTCCTTATCCTAATAAATGGGTTAATTAACAAATAATTTAATAATAACCTATTTCTATTAAGAATAGATTGTTTTATATTTAGACAAATAATTTTAAGTTGAAAATTAAAACATTTGATTAGTCCTATGCTTTAGCAAGAACAGTAAATTTTGAATAAATACGCCATAGCGTATATTAAATATCGTGATGCAAAATGTGTCATGGAAAAACAGTATCCGTCTTTAATTATTCTCTTGGGTTAAATTAGGGAACTTCTTGACTATGGGCATATAAAACTTATATATTTGATTTGGTTTTTTATATCACTAGAGGGGTTTCAATTTTTTTAACAGACAGGCTACAAAAAAATAAGCAGACAAGTGGAGGACATCAAGTTGAGTGTTTGTGAACCGCGGAAAAATCTGTCATTAAGCTCCGATCCCGTGAAGGATGCGGCCTTAGGTGGGTTAATGAGTTGGTTAAGCCAGCAGCAGAAGGATGAAGTGGTATTTAATCAGACAGAACTTAAATGTATATTCCGCTAAGAAAAAACACCTAGACCGCCGAAGTTGAACACTAAGACCGTTTAAATTGAACAATCATTCCGTAGTGGCTGTACATTGATAACTAAAGGATCACATGGTATACTCAAACTGCTTTTACTTTTAAGCAGGATAGGGCAACACTGAGGAGTGACCCGAGCGGCTTAAGAGTTTTGCGGGGAGAGTGATGCCGGTGAGCGTCGCTCTTTTTTTGTTAAAAGCAACATAACATCACTCTCTTTGGAAAACTAAGCGATAAACCTCGGGAGTTTGAGGGCAGAGCCCTCAATAGCCGTAAGGCTGTTTTGAATTATCTGTTGGCAATACCCTTGCGCTCCCGCATAGAGTTTTTACCGTCGATAAAAATGGTGTAGGAATCATGCACAATGCGATCTGAAATGGCATCGGCCAGTGTCGGTTCGCCAATTTTATGATACCAACCGCCGATCTCAAACTGGGAACAGAATATGGTAGAAGCTTTTTTGTAACGAGATTCTACGATCTCAAGCAGATCGCGGGCTTCGCTTTCCTTGAGCGGAAACAGAAGCCATTCATCCAAAATGAGCAGCTTTACCTGTTTGTAAGCTTTGATGACCTTGCGGTATGTCCCCTCACCGCGTGCAATGGCCAATTCACCCAGCAGATCGGGAAGCCGTACATATTTAACCGTGTAAAAGTTTCGGCTGGCAGCCATGCCAAAAGCATTTGAGAGGTAGGTTTTTCCGCTACCCGTGGCTCCAAGGATTATGATGTTATGGGCTTCTTGGATGTAGTTACAGCTAGCCAAGCGGATGATTTGAGCTTTGTCGAGTTTGCGATCGTCATGATACTCAATGTTCTCAATACAAGCGTCATTGAAGGCAAAACCCGCGTTTTTGATCAAGCGCGACAGCCGATTGTTTTTACGGGCTGCCCATTCGGCATCGATCAGCAGACCGAAGCGTTCTTCAAAAGCCATGTCAGACAAGTTTGCGTTTTTGAGCTGTTCCCGGAATGCTGCAGCCATGACACTAAGCTTCATTTCGTGAAGCTTGGCTACGGTTGAATCGTTTAGCATTTTCCATCCCTCCTGCTGTAGTAATCGGCTCCTCGTGTGAGTCCAAACTCAGAGGAGGAATGGCCCGGGGTTTCTTTCGGCAGCTTGTCCTGACCGGATTTTAAGATGGCCTGAACGCTCTTCAAGCTAGGCTGTACAGTGTAGGACAATGCTTTGGTGCAGGCCGATTCAAGGCGCTCCACCGAATATTTGTCGGCCAGTTTCAAAAGAGCCATACAAGCCTTGTAGCCCTGCTGCTCGACTTTGTGACTTCCTAAAAACAGGTTAATGACAGCGCTTGTATTCTCACCGATTTTGGCTGCCCAGGATTTAAAGCGGTCGCCGTTCCAAGACACATATTTTTGATGATCTGGTGGCATATGGGCT
The DNA here is from genome assembly GCF_004369205.1 of Pelotomaculum schinkii. Classification (NCBI taxonomy): domain Bacteria; kingdom Bacillati; phylum Bacillota; class Clostridia; order Eubacteriales; family Desulfotomaculaceae; genus Pelotomaculum; species Pelotomaculum schinkii. The sequence continues at coordinate 1,524,987 of NZ_QFGA01000001.1, forward strand.
TCCAGGGTGCTGTATTGATTGCTCCTACCATAGAGCCGGGGATGAGAACAAATGCGATTGCCTTGGAAGAAGACCTCAATCACATTGCGGGTAATCCTGACATCAACTTTCTGCTTGATGTATTCAAACGGCACCGAATACTTCTGGGTCTCCACACTGATATGGTAATTGTATTGAACAGTGGCAATCTTCCAGGTCGCCAATTCAAATGGCTTTAAGGGCAACGGCAGCAAGAAGGGTTTTTCCTCATCGAACAAGGTGGCTCTGCTCCCGTTCTTCTTCTGAAAAGGTTTCTCTAGAAAAACCATTAGCTTTTCCCGAATGGCAGCATTCAGCTCTCGTAACGATAAAAACTGCTGATTACGCAGAGCAGCGAGTATCCATGTTGAGATGATGCCGACCGATCCTTCTACCGTGGGTTTATCTTTGGGAGCCCTAACTCTGCATGGAATAACCGCTGTACCATAATGTTCAGCCATCTCCTGATAGGTCTTGTTAATAACTGCTTCGCCTTTCGTCACCTTCTCCACGCCGGTTTTTAAGTTGTCCGGTACCATAATGCGAGTGATTCCACCGAAGAAGCGATAGGCGTTGATATGGGCGGTAATCCAGCTCTCCTGATTTTGTGAAAGGAAGGCTTCCACATAGGCATAGCCGCTGTATGGCAGGGCAGCCACAAACACATAGGCTTGGATAATCTCTCCCGTGTCTGTGTCGATGATCCTGGCGGTTTGTCCCGCCGAGTCTACCTCCATGATTTCCCCAGGCTTACGGTGAATGTGCATGGTTGCCTTGGTGCTTTTCACATAGTCAGCGTAATATTTGTTGAACTGGGTCGACTTGTACGGTACTTGCCCGGATTCGCGACACTGGTCGCAGTATTCAAGCCATAACAGAGTTAAGGTCACACCGCTTTTCGCCATCTCACGATGGATGTAGTCGTAATTCGGCATTTTGTACGCGGGCTTAGCGCTCTCCGAAGAAAAAAGGCGCTGTGACAACTCCTTGTCGGACATTTCGGCCACTGTCTGCCAACTTAGCCCTTGATCCTTTGCTCTTTGAAGCACGTTAATAACCGTGGTTCGAGAGCATCCGCATCCAGACGCAATGCGGCTGTTGTTGATTCCGAGGCTATGTAGCCGCAGAATCTCTTTGTAACTGGTCATCTCTATGACCCTCCTTGAATTTATTTGCACCTTTCAGATGCATAAATTCAATTTAGCAGAAAGGTCATATCCGGTGTTCAACTTTGCCGGAAAGGGTGTCCAGTTTCAAACGGAGACACTGTTCAATCTCAGCGGTCAAACTGTTCAGTTTGACCCGGCATATTCACTTAAAGCGCAAAACGAAACCCTGATTAGTGGCAACCAAAAACAATTATTTCTAACTGATGAGTTGGCGAAACTCCTCGGTGCCGAGGATACAACTACCTTCCGGGTCGTCAAGCGTCAAAACAAGATCGAAATCTACCCCAATATTCACAGCCTGGCAAAGGTTTATATCGAGCCAACAACCCTATGCAACCTGAATTGCCGCACCTGCATCCGGAAAACCTGGCATGAGCCTTTGGGCAGTATGAAACTGGAAGTGTTTGACGGCCTGCTCGAACAGCTTAAAGAGTTCAAAAGCCTGCAAACCGTGATGTTTGGCGGTTTCGGTGAACCCACCTTCCATAAAGACATTCTCTATATGATCGGGAAAGTCAAAGCACTGGGCCTTAAGGCGGAGATGGTAACCAACGGCACCCTGCTCAATGAAGCTATGCTGCAAGGTATGCTGGATAACGGCCTGGATACGCTATGGGTATCCTTTGACGGAACGAGTGAGGACAGTTTTGATGATATCCGGGCGGGAGCCAGTTTTATTGAGGTGGTGCAAAACCTGAGACGACTAAAGGAACTGAATCAACAGACTACGCACAAAATCAAAGTTGGAATCGCGTTTGTAGTCATGAAAAGGAATATCAAGGAATTAAGAAAGCTGGGAACACTGGCCCAAACGGTGGGCGCGGAGATGGTCTCTGTCAGCAATGTGATCCCCTACAGCAGCGACATGCTCGATCAGATGGTCTGTGCAAGGATCCTCTGGGCTAATAGCATCTCGTATTACTCGAGATCCCTGCCAATCAATTTACCATTTATCGATAGAACGGAAACCACCAAACAGACCTTGTTCGAGCTATTCCGGGATTATAACAATATCAGTATCATGCGGAACCATATTGACACGGAAGCAGGCAGCTGCCGGTTTGTTAAGGAACGCTGCACCTTCATTAAATGGGACGGCACCGTAAGTTCCTGCATGGGCCTTTTACATTCCTATAAGACTTATTTCACCACAGGACGGGCAGAAAGGGAAGTTACAGCCTATGTTTTGGGAGATACCCGCAAAAACAGCTTGAAGGAGATATGGGACGGACAGGAATATCATGATTTCAGGGAAAAAGTTGATGAATTTGATTTTTCACCTTGCTTGCAGTGCGGTCCCTGTGACCTTGCCGAAAAAAACGAGGAAGACTGTTTTGGTAACAAATTTCCTACCTGTGGAGGTTGTTTATGGGCACAGGGTGTGATACAGTGTCCCTGATTTTTGCCTAAAATACCCATAGAGAGTATTTTTTTGATTATTCTTGTAAATAATAAATTGATATGGATATATTTAGATGCATATTAAGGGTTGTGACCATACCGGTTGTGTTAATAATATCTATACTTTTGATAGTTAGCACGGCGGCTTCAGCTAACGAGGCTTCCCAGAATACAAATACTCAATCTTTAGAAAAAAACGGTCCCATTAAGGTAACCTATACTGTTAAAGAAGGAGATAATCTTTGCAGTATCGCCTATAAACACCAGGTTATGCTCCGGGAATTGATGAGAGTTAATAACCTCAGCGACAGCCTGATCCGGCCGGGGGAGGTCCTGCAAATCCCCGAGAGCCTACCTTACAGGAGCGGATTGTCCCGCGGGGATGTACCCAGGGACGAGTTAATGCTTCTGGCCAGATTGATTCACGCTGAAGCAAGGGGCGAAAGCTTCGAGGGCCAGGTGGCCGTCGGCGCTGTTATCTTGAACAGGATTAACAGCCCTTATTTCCCCAAAACAATACCGGAAGTGATTTTGCAAAAAAACAGCAGGGTCTACCAGTTCTCACCAGTAGAAGATGGGTCCATCAACCTGGAACCTGACGAGAAAGCAGTTAGCGCAGCTGAGCAGGCTCTCTCGGGGAAGGATCCCACAGGTGGGGCGCTGTTCTTTTACAACCCGGATCTCAGCAAGGATACTTGGATTCTGACCTTACCGGTTGTAACCAAAATCGGCAACCATGTTTTTGCAACCTGCACATAAATTGAGGCTGTAACAAAAGTCAATGGCAAAACACTAAATCCCATAATAGATTCAAAAAGAGTAATCCCGTATCACTATCAAAGTGGTATGGGATTGCTAATTAAATCATTATTATTTCAAACGGATCGGTAAAATCGACCTCTTCGATATCAGCACAAATCAGGTTGATACGCGGGTGCGCGAATTTTGCCGCAGCCCGGTCAATCATCCCTTGGGATATATCCACTCCAGTATTGCCCCGCCTTGATTCTTCAAGGCTTATGTCGTTTCTTACGACATCTTGTTTATTATATTGTTGAATACACGCATTTGTCAATTCATGGTTTCTTAACGCAATTTATAATTTCTTCAGGAAATTTCCCGGCGAACAAATTACAAAGTCCAATTTTTCTTTTCCGTCTATATTTAGGAAATGCTTATCCAGGCTTAATAACCAATCCACACTTCCCGATATTGCAGACGCCAGTATCGGAGCATCCTTCTCATTTATTAATCCTTTAGCGTACTCCATGTCCTTTTCTGAAGCATCCAAAATCTTAAAGGGCAAGGTTTTAAAAAGAGCATAGTAATGCGCCAAGCTATTGGGCAGTTTTTTTTGCACGTTTCGCAGAACCTCGCTTACAACATCTTCAGAGATACAAGGAATTACAATTCCCAATTCAGAAAGAACCAGCACTTCATATGCTCCACCCTTTTTTGATGCAAGTCCTGCAATGATCACGCTGCTGTCCAGGAAAACTTTACTCCGTTTCATAGGAGTGAGAGCCCTCCCTTAGCTCTGCTAACAATGCATCTATGTCAATCTGGTTTTTCTCCATATCTTTTTGTACGCTACCGGCAAGTTCCTTAACCTTAATATTTTCCGGAGTTGCAACAATTGCTTTTCCTATTTGGAATACCTCCAGAATAGTGTCTTCACTTATCCCGAGGTGTTCCCGTATTTCAGCCGGAATCGTAAATTGACCCTTCCCCCACACCCGCACTTTTCTTATCCCATGAGGATAACTTCTTTTGGCCTTAAGCTCTATGTCTGACATTCTGCCTTTCCACCTTTCCTACTATTAGACTTACTATAAACCTAAAAGGTGAAAAATACAAGTTCAGAATAAGCGGATTGTTTCAAAAAAAGCGTCACAGATATTGTTGCCCCAATAGATGCCCTTTGGGGTTAGACGGTAGCCATCGGCTTCTGCTGTGACATAGCCTTCCGCCAGAAGCTGTTTCACAAGTTCCCGGATATTCACGCCAAACATGTCCTCACATTCTCTCTATTAATCAATTCTCTATAACCTTTTACCCATAATTTTTATATTAGGGCAAATACAACCAGTTTCAGCGCTTAAAACATAGCCTTCTTTGACAGTCCGCCTCTTTGCTGCATAAAAAAATGATACCCTATGGATATCATTTTTTTTATGCGGGGATTGATTTTATGATCTAGATCATTTTGGCAATAAGTTCTGCCGGATCGAGGACAGGGACATTTTGTTCAGGGTTAGTCTTGTCTTTGACGCCATCTTCCAGCATAGTGATACAGAATGGACAGTTGGCGCCAATTGCCTGCGGCTCTTTGGACAAAGCCTGTTCGACCCTCAGGTTGTTGATCCGGTCGCCGATATTTTCTTCCATCCACATCCTTGATCCGCCTGCGCCGCAGCAGAAGCTCTTTTCGTGGTTGCGGTCCATCTCAATAAGCTGTACACCCGGGACCATCTTGAACAATGCTCTCGGCGCGTCAAATTCTTGCTGATAACGTCCAAGGTAGCAGGAATCATGGTAGACGATCTTCTGTTCAGGCAGCTGGACATTCTTATTCAGTTTCAGCCTGCCATCTTTGATGAGCTGGTTGATTAGCTGGGTATGATGGATGACTTCAAAATTGCCGCCAAACTGCGGATATTCATTTTTCAGCGTATTGAAGCAGTGCGGGCAGTCCGTAATGATTTTCTTGACTTTATAGTTGTTTAAGATGCCGATATTTTCTTTGGCTATTAACTGGAAGAGATATTCATTACCGCCTCTGCGGACAAAGTCACCGCAACATTTTTCTTCTTTGCCCAGGATGGCGAAACCAACGCCGGCAGCTTTAAGGATTTTCGCTGTTGCGACAGACACTTTCTTGGCCCTGTTATCAAACGAACCTGCGCAGCCGACCCAGAAAAGGTATTCCGGATTTTCGGCTGTTTTCATGGTTTTTATATTGAGGTCCTTCGCCCAGGATGCCCGATCACTCCAGCTGATACCCCACGGATTGAATTTGCTTTCAATATTGCGGAATGCAAGCTGCAGCTCCTCCGGATAATTATTTTCATTCATGACTTCATACCGGCGCATATCAATGATCTTATTGACATGTTCGTTGGATACGGGGCAATTGGTTTGACAAGCTCTGCACGTGGTGCAGGCCCACAGTTCATCACGGGTAAAGATGTCTCCAATCAATTCTTTCTGGAGGATCTGAGCCGCTTCACGGTCCGTTTTCGTCAGTTCGGCCAAGCCCTTAGCGCTAAGATCATCAGCGTGTCTGATGCCCAGCTTATTCAGCACGGCGCCCTTTTCCAAGAGATGTTCTTTTAACGTCCTGCTGAGCAGTTGTTTAGGATTTAAGGGTTTCCCGGAAATATTGGCCGGACAGTTGTCCATACAACGGCCGCATTCCCCACAGGAAAAGCTGTCGAGCAGCTGCTTCCAGGTGAAGTTCTCAATTTTTCCGACACCATACTCTGTCAGCGATCTATCTTCCAGATCCATGGGCGCGATTTGAGCGCCGGCTGGTATCAGGGTCGCGAAATAGCTATTAAACGGCGAAGCCAGCAGGTGCAGGTGTTTGGAATTTGGAATATATACCAAAAATCCGAAAAGTATCAGGACGTGCATCCACCAAAATATTTCGCTAATGGCGCCTACGGTCTCAGGGCTGTATCCCTGGTATAGTCCGGCAAACATATTATAGACAAACGCCAGGCTGTAAGCAGGGTTTGCGTGCAGGGCAACTTTGGCGCCACTGGTTAGCCATTCTGTGATGATGACTCCTAAGATTAAAATAACAACAATGGCAGCTTCCGCGGTCCGGTAAAGGCGTTTCGGCCTGACGATCCATCTCCGGATAATGCCGATGATTAAGCCGATAAATACGAGTGATGCCAGAATATCTTTTACTAAAAAGAAGTAAGGATTTGTTCCCAAGAAAGGTACTTGAACAGAAGGAAACAGCCCTTCGATCACAAATGGAATTTCTCCTAAACAAATAAAGATGAATCCCCAAAAGATAAATAAGTGGATATACCCATAATATTCTTTCAGCAATTTTCCCTGCAGCAATACGTTCACAACAAAATTCTTAAATCGCTCGCCCGGGTGGTCAAACCTGTCTTCTTCTGCTCCCAGAGCCAGAATGCCTATTTTTTTATTCAGGGCATATGCAAAAGCGCTAATAGAAAGAACAGCAATTATCAAAAATATAATTAATTTTAAAGAAAGCAAACCAATACCTCCCTTTGCTTTAATAATCCTCTCTGAACTGTATGGTATATCTTATCGTTTACGCCGTTGCCTTAAGTTCCTTAACTTTTTGGGTCAACAGCGGTACAACTTTATGGAGATCACCGACTATGCCATAGGTGGCAATACTGAATATCGGGGCTTCGGGGTCAGTATTGATCGCAACAATAATTTCAGAGGTTTTCATCCCGGCTTGATGCTGGATAGCTCCTGAAATACCACAGGCTACATAGAGCTTCGGTGATACGGTCTTACCCGTTTGCCCAACCTGGCGTTCATGCGGAACCCACCCGGAATCAACTGCTACACGGGATGCGCCGGCTACGCCGCCAAGGGCTTCGGCCAATTCCATAATTAAATGGTAATGTTCCGGACCGCCGATCCCTCTGCCTCCGGATACAACGATTTCAGCATCCTGCAGGTTCACACTATTGCCGAGGTTTTTCACGATATCCATAATTTTGGTGGTAACATCTTCTTCCTTAACGGAGGTTTGACAAGGGATGATTTCTCCGGTGCGGGTATAATCCGGCTCAGCCATTTTCATGACTTTTGGACGGACAGTCGCCATTTGCGGCCGGTGGTTTTGGCACAAAATCGTGGCCATAACGTTGCCTCCGAAGGCCGGCCGGGTCTGTCTCAAAAGCCGTGTTACCGGATCAATGTCAAGCTGGGTGCAATCTGCCGTTAGACCGGTCGTAATCCTTACACCAATCCGCGCTGCAAAGTCACGTCCGTTATTGGTGGCTCCGAACAGGACGATTTCCGGTTTGTAGATGTTGATTATTTCACAAATCGCAGTGGTATAGGAATCAGTACGGTAATCTTTAAATACCGGTGCGTCAATTAAATAAACTTTTTCGGCGCCATAAGCAAAACATTCTTTTGCTAAGTGGCCGACATTTTCGCCAAGCAGCACGCCGGCCAGTTCTACCTCCAGATCATTCGCAAGTTTGCGTCCCTCGCTCAAAAGTTCGAGAGCTACAGTATCAATCTTCCCGTTGCGTTGTTCAATAAAGACCCAAACACCTTTGTATCCATCAAGCTTATTTTCTGATGTTTTTGGTTTTGCTTTTCTGGTTACTTCGATGGCGTTATTCGGACAGGCTTTACCGCATGCGCCACAGCCGGTGCAATTATCTTTGAACTTCGCAATACCGGCTACGATTTCAACGGCGCCAAAAGGGCATTTATCTACACAGGCACCGCAGCCGTTACATAAATTATCGAGTATCTTTACGCTCATTTACTGCTCCTCCTTTACAATATTTCTCTTTCCTTGAATTTACCGATGAGCAAATTGCATAATTCTTCTTCATTTTTACCCTTCAGCATCTCACTTGTGAATTTGACTTCAGGGTTAAAAACCTGCGCGACCTGTGTGGTGGAACCATTCAGTCCGGTCTTTTCGGGAGAAGCATTTATGTCTTTAGCATTCCAGGTCTTTATCTCGGCTCTTGATGCCTTTATTGAACCCTTGACACTGGGATACCGGGGCTCAATACTTTTATCGACAGTGATAACCGCCGGCAATTTGACTTTAATCACTTCAAACCCGCCTTCATAAGCACGTTCAACGACGAGATAATCATCATGGACTTCTCTGATCTTTTGGACATATGTCGTCTGGGGAAGTCCTAAATGCTCGGCAATACCTGGTCCTACCTGGCCAGTATCCCCGTCAATCGCCTGTTTCCCGCAGAAAATAATGTCCGGTTTGCCAACGTGCTCAATCGCTTTGGCTAAAGAATATGAGGTAGCCCAGGTATCGGCGCCTGCAAACGCAAAGTCACTGATCAGTACCGCTTCATCCGCACCCATCGCCAGGCATTTGCGCAGCGCGGTTGCTGCCATTGGCGGTCCCATCGCCAGGACGGTAACTTTACCGCCGTATTGTTCTTTGACTCTAATAGCAGCTTCGGCGGCGCATTCGTCTGTAGGATTAACAATACTCGGCACACCGTCACGGATCAAAGTGTTTTTTACCGGGTCGATTTTCACTTCAGTAGTATCTGGTACTTGTTTAACGCAAACAACTATTTCCACTTTTTCCATCCTTTCCAACGAGAATATATTCCAGTTAATAACTCATTTAGTTAATATTATTTTGGTTTATATTATTATAGCCTATAATAGTGTAGCAAAAAAAATTTCTCCTAATTTACAAATTGTTTTAAATTTATATCATCCGACACAATCGCCGTCTAAGGCTACTAATTCTTTAGCTAACTCTCCGGCAGCATCTTCATCGGTATCCAAAATTGCCTGGCTTAGTCTGGTATAAATATCTGTAATGATCCTACCTCCTTTTAATTTATAGGCTTTCAATGTAAATAGCGTCCACCTCCTTGGCGATAATCACCCTGGGGTTATTGGAACACTGCAGCGCTTGACAGCCCCCGGACGGATGAGTTCCAGCACCTCCCCCTCATCGCGGAATACCTTCCCGCTGTATGGCAGCTACCACTTTTCCTATGAATAAAAAAGCAAGATCCGTACCACTGCGGTAATGACCTTGTCAAGAGCATCTTTTTTGCATTACGGTTCTTATCTAATCCTTTGATAATACAGCATCTTTGCCGGCCGGCTTCAATTATGCCAGCCATTTGCAAGACAGAACAGAATGTTGAATTTTGTCTAAATTGTAGAACCAATTATGACTTATCCATGAGACAAACGGTGTTTCTTAATTTTATAATGGTTTCTAATAATTATAATTAGGCGGCTTAATCTGGCCATAGGATTCCTCCCAGCAGCCTGAATTTTGAATTCCACGATAATGCCTCCTAAATTTCTGGATTAGTTTCTGGTTGATGTCCTTGTTATACTGGTCGAAGAGTAATCGGTAGGCAGGGAGATGACCTCAACGAGCTATGCATAATGCAAAAAAACACCTTCCACAGGAAGGTGTTTGAGAACGATTTTATTTTTGTATCAACAAATCTATCTAATAACTATTTTTACCTGCAGCTTTTAACAAAGACCCAAACCAATTTACTATTTTATATACCAAACGTTATTACTATCCTTTAACGCTTCTGCCAGAGATCAGCCAAGGAGCTGGAAATGGCTCCGTCATGTTTTTGCTGTTGACTCGCGATACCTCTATATGGATTGCTTCAGTGCGCTCCAAGCCGTTTTCCCGGAACAAAGCAGGAAGAGACGTTAGAATTTCGAAGTCCAAGGTGTAGATCACAAAATTCATGGCGGGATTAATGGAGAGCAAACTCTTTATTTCACTGCCGATCCTCGGAGAACCCACTATAAACGCTGTGTCCGGCGCCGGCAGCTGATCCAGGACACCGTCTTCCAGAGACTCAACGATTATTACGTTGCTCAGACCAAATTTGTCAACATTACATTTCATGGTTTTCCGATCCCTGCGATCATATTCCACAGCAATGACACTACCCTCAGCAGCAATCATGGCGGCCTCCACCGCGATGCTCTCACCTGAGATTATACATATATTATCCCGGTCGCCCAGATTGAGCTTATTCATTATAACAGCCCGAACTTCCCGGCACACATACTGAACAGAGCCGTAGGAGAAACGGCTGTTCTCCATACCTATATGATAATTTGTTGCAGCGTTAGGATTTAGAATCAACATAGCTGCAGAGGCGTTGATCCCGCGGTTGATCATGTCTGAGACCTTGTCGTGCTTGATCTCGCCGGATGGATCTGAACCCTCATTGTACCAGATATCGCAGTCGCCCAGTTCCGCATTCCACATGTCGTAGAAGATATCCGGATGTCCGGCATCGGTAAAGACCAGCACTGCCCGGTTGCTCATAACGCTCGGAATCAGGTTCTTGCTCTTCCCTGTGATGTCCAGCATTTTCAGTTTTGCCAGGTTGATCTCAACGTTCTCTGAAAAATACCGGAGCCAGGATAAAATGACCTCATTAGTGAACATTGTCTGTTCCACAGGCAAAACCTCCTTTGTTAACGATATCATACCATATTTTTTGGATTTATGCCCAGTATCAGCTAAGTTTAAGCGCCGGTGCGCTCCAGCAGGCGTTCCCATTTTTGATCCACAGAGGCTTGCGCTTCTTCAATCATCCACTCGTTGCCTTTCTGGAACATATGGCGGAATCTACCCTGGGGGCGAAGAAAGTCTACCACGGGCAGCTTTTTCTTCGGTGTATAGCTCAGACGCCACACCCCCTCCTCTACTTCGAAAAGGGGCCAGACGCAGGTATCCACCGCCAGCTTTATGATCTCCGCAAGCCTGGCCGCGGGGTAATCCCATCCGCGAGGACATGGGGACAATACGTTCAAAAAGCAAGGGCCCTCAGTATAAATGGCATTATAAGCCCTGGTGTGCAGATCCTTGAAATTGCCGATAGGAGCGGTCTGCGCTACATAAGGGATATGATGAGCAACCAAAATCTCCGTCAGATCTTTTTTATTCTGTTTCTTGCCCTGCCCAACAGAACCTACAGGCGTGGTGGTCGTGCGAGCAAAAGGAGGCGTTGCAGATGAACGCTGGATTCCGGTATTCATATAAGCTTCGTTGTCATAGCAGACGTAGACCATGTCATGACCGCGTTCCATGGCGCCTGACAGGGATTGCAGCCCTATATCATAGGTGCCGCCGTCCCCTGCAAAAGTAATGAACTTGACGGTTCCTTCCACCTTGCCGCGGCGTTTCAAAGCGTTATATGCCGCTTCCACTCCGGAACAGGTAGCCGCGGAGTTTTCAAAGGCAGAATGAATATAGCTGTCCATATAGGCAGTGTAAGGATACATAAAGGTGGAGACCTCCAGACAGCTGGTAGCATTAACCACTACTGCCCTGTCCTCTTTATCCAGGGCGCGCAGAACCCCTGACACAACGATCCCGGCGCCGCAGCCGGCGCAGAGTCGATGCCCTCCGGTGAGACGTTCCGGCTTTTCTACTTCCTGTTTCAGGTTATATACCGTGCTCACGCTATCTCCTCCTTTGACCTCTGCCCCATATGGGTATATACCGGCCCAGTCTCGCCGGTCACAGCAATATCGGCCAGCCGGCCGAACACTTTTTCAAAATCCTCGACTTTTATGTCGCGGCCGCCCAGACCGTAAACGATATCAATCAGATACGGGCGTTCCTTCAGATCGTACAAAGCGCTGCGGGTCTCGGCAAATAAAGGACCTCCGTTTGCCGAAAAGCCCTCGGACTTATCCATGACGGCTACGGCCCTGGTATTGGCCAGAGCCAGGGCCAGTTCCTCGCCCGGGAAAGGACGGAATACCCTGATTTTGACAAGCCCTGCCTTTATCCCATCCTCCCGCAGTTTGTCGACAGCCGCTTTAGCAGTTCCGGCACTGGAGCCGATTAGGACCAGAGCAAGTTGTGCATCCTCCATCCTGTATTCTTCAAACAGGCCATAGCGCCGGCCGGAAATATTTGCAAACTCTGCGGCTACCTCCAGTATGCGGGCCTTGGCCGCCTTCATGGCCTCAGCCTCCTGGACCTTGTGTTCCATGTAATAGGGACTCACATCGTACGGTCCGACCGCCAGCGGATTTTCTTTTTTGAGCAAATAGTTTTCAGGGTTATATTCCCCGATAAACTTGCGCACAACATCCGTCTCCAAAAGGTCTATATTCTCTACGGCATGACTGGTAATGAAGCCGTCCATACAGGTCATCACCGGCAGGCGAACGCTTGGGGTCTCGCCGATAGGCATGGCCATGAGAAAATTATCGTAGGCCTCCTGATTATTTTCGGCATAGATTTGGATCCAGCCGGTATCACGGGCTCCCATCGAGTCGGAGTGGTCGTTGTTTATGTTAATTGGCCCCGAAAGGGCCCGGTTGACGCAAGCCAGGGTAACAGGCAGACGGCATGAAGCCGCCACGTACAAAAGCTCGTACATCAGCGCCAGCCCGCAGGATGAAGTCGCACAGACGGATCTGGCTCCTGCAGCTTGCGCCGCAAGGCATACGGACATTGAACTGTGCTCAGACTCCACGGTTACATATTCAGTGTTTACCTCGCCGTTGGCCACATAACTGGCGAAGTATTCAGGAATTTCCGTGGATGGAGTGATCGGGAACGCTCCCATGACATCAGGATTTACCTGCTTCATGGCATAAGCTACAGCCTCGTTGCCGGTCAGGCGGTTGCTCATCTGGCCACACCTCCACTCACCATGGTAATCGCCGGGAAGGGGCACACGTTCTCACAGATGCCGCAGCCCTTGCAGTGCATATAATTGAAGTCCAGACGTTTCCCGTCCTTTACCGGAATAGCATTGTCCGGGCAGAATGGAACACAAAGCATACAGTGTTTACACGTTTCCGGGTGAAAAACAGGCGTGTGGGTCCGCCAAGCACCCGTATTGAAGGCCCGTGCGGTTCCCGGTTCGTAGATCTCCCCGCCGGGGGTCAGATCCTGCCAGGGGGTACGTTCGTTGATATCCTTCGCACAAATCATCCTACCTGCACCTCATCCATGGATTTTTTTAGTGTTGCCATATTCCCCTCGATAACCTGGGGCTTGGAAGCAAATTTATGTTTAAAGGATTCTTCCATATCCGCTAAAAAACGCCCGGTTTCCAAAACGCCGCTCACCTTAACCGCAGCGGCCAGCATAGGGGTATTCGGGAAGTTTGCGCCCAGATTCTCTTCCGAAATGCGGCGGGCATCTATGGTACAGACTTTTCCGGTCCATCCCGCGAGCCTCTCGCGCATCTCCCGGGGAGAGCTGGGAGTGTTAATAATGATCGCGCCGCCCTCTTTCAGCCCTCCGGTAACGTCGACGCTCTCCAGCAAAGTTTCATCCACCACGACCACATAGTCGGGATAGTAAATGTTGGAATGGACAGTACACCGTTTTTCACTGATGCGATTATAAGCCGTAATAGGGGCTCCCATACGTTCCGGTCCATACTCCGGGAATCCCTGCACGAATTTTCCTTCTAAACCGGCTACATCCGCCAGCAGCAGGCAGGCCGACTTGGCTCCCTGTCCGCCCCGGCCGTGCCAGCGAATTTCTACCATATCGTTGGTTGCCATTAATTTTTCTCCTCCAGTCATATAATTGATGAAATTAAAAAAGCTCTCGTCCCGTAAAGGGACGAAAGCCTTAAAAGGCATCCGCTATACCACCCATTCATACAAGCATACCATCATATGCGTTCCCTGTGACGGGGGAAAACCGTCGGAGCCTACTGGATTCCTCGTTCGGTCCGCAGCTCAGGAGTGATTTTCGGGTTCAGACTACTGGTACCGGGCTTGCACCGTCCCCGGTTCGCTGAAACGTTCAGCTGAAACGTACTATCTCCGTCAATGCCTTTGAAATTTTGAATTATAAATAAATATACCCGCTTTACCGTCTTCTGTCAATCACTTTGTCAAATTTTCACGTTAATTGTCAAATCAGATAACCAACCCGATTTGTAAAATCCATAGGGTTCACACCCCTATGCCATAGGTTTTCGTTATTCTGGAATTGCAACTACAATCTTTCCATTTGCCATATTGCTTTCCATCAAGAGATGCGCATCGGCTATCTCACCCATTGAAAAAATCTTGCTTATTGGCGGCTTTAAGCGATATTGGCGAATATGATTGAAAATCTTGTTCATCTGTTCCTGCGTCGGGTAATTACTGTGAAACGAACACAAATAAACTCCATTGGGAATAACCTTGATGGGGTCAAAATTTTCAAGGGTCCCTTTATGACCCAAAATTCCCGTTGAACATATGATGCCGTGGTGGGAAAGAAATTTCATTGACTGTTCCAATGTGGCAGGACCTACTAATTCCAACACTTCGGTCACGCCATCAGGGTAAAGAGAATACAATTGTTTTGCTAATGTTCCATCATCGAGCAATGCAAAATCCGCCCCATGTTTTTTTAGCAAATCTATTTTACCTGCATTTCTTGTCGTTGCCAAAACAGTGCTTCCGATACTTTTTGCCAGCTGTATGGATACCAGCCCCAGCGCACTTGTTCCTCCGCGGATAAATAATGTATCGGAAGATGTTAGTTGCAGGCAGTCAAATAAGGAACCGTATGCCGTAAAATATGTTTCTGGAATGGCGGGAAGCTCTTCCCAGCCGCAAAAACCAAAAACTATTTCAATAAAGGAATACCCCGGTTCGGTAAAAATTGAACCAAACCGGGGACACATTTAGAAGTTCTTACTTGTCACCGGAGCCGCAGGCAGAACCGCAAGCAGTTGTTTTGGAGCGGGCTTACTGTCATCACTGGCGCCACAAGCAGAGCCAAAAGCGTCGCTGCGAACCATTGCTACTTGTTTTGTTCCAAAGTAGCTTTGAGCACTTCTTCTTGTGAAAAACTGACTGTTTTCTTTCCAAGCATCCAACATTCCAAGCTTATTCATCTCAACATCTCCTTGTTTGGTATTTGGGCTTGATTTTTTTAGTCTCTGATATTATGGTAATTCCAGACTTGACAATAATTTTTTAGTATGATATTTTGTGCTTAGGATATTTCGAGGAATGAAATAATATGCGGGGTGCCGTATTGTACAGCAACGATGAATTATACGAATATATACTGGATAACATTCAAAAAGTGGTTTTCCCCGAGGAACTTATCAGATTGAGATTATCGCTGTCCGTCTTTGAGCTTTTAGCCTTAATGATGTCCGAGAAATATCAAGCCGTTACCATGAGCAGCCTGGCCCAGGGCATGTCTGTACCGATGAGCACGGCCACGGGAATTGTCGACCGCCTGGTTAAAAAAGGGCTCCTGGATAGAGGCAGAAGCGAGGAAGACCGCAGGGTTGTCACTGTATCTCTTACCGAAAGCGGTAAAGAAGTGATTCAGGACTTAAAGGGATATCTATATTCTAATCTGGACAGGGTAAGGGCTATTCTGACCGCTGAAGAGTTCGAAACGGCTCTGGATCTACTGCGCAAATTAATTCTGGGGTTCCGGAAAGAAGAACATGCCTCTGCAGAAACGGTACGGGAGAGAAGGATTATTGAAATTGAGTAATGAGAAAGGAGATAAAAATTTTTGTCAATATTATTTCGATGAACGAAATATTGGTTAACAGGAAATTATGTTGAGCGTAATAGTTTAACAGACCTGGAAGGAGTGTTAAAATGAGGGTTATCCTTTACACCGGCAAAGGGGGCGTCGGCAAAACCAGCCTGGCTGCCGCAACTGCTGTGGCTTCTGCCGCCGCGGGTAAAAAGACTATTGTTGTGAGCACGGATGCCGCCCACAGCCTGGGGGACTCTTTCGACATCAGACTAAAAAATGAACCTGACAAAATACGTGAAAACCTGTGGGCACAGGAAATAAGCACTCTGCTCAGCGCTGAAAAGAGATGGGGTAAGGTACAGGATTACTTATCCGCCCTGCTCATATCACAGAAAATAAATGATATAACCGCTGAAGAGTTGGTCGTTTTCCCGGGGCTGGAGGAGCTTTTCAACATGCTGGAAATCCTTAACCACTGTAAAAAGGGCGATTATGATGTCGTAATTGTTGACTGTGCCCCTACGGGTGAGACATTAAGGCTCCTCAGCTTCCCTACAGTCCTCAGCTGGTGGTTGGAAAAGTTGTTTCCGGTTCAAAAAGCGCTTATCAAGTTTGCACGGCCTATATCCAAGCCGCTGCTAGGAGTGCCCCTGCCCGGTGACGACACGCTTGACAGTATTGCGGAGCTGTTTCAGAAACTTGGTGAAATGCACGTACTTTTAACGGATCA
This sequence comes from Pelotomaculum schinkii, assembly GCF_004369205.1. NCBI lineage: Bacteria > Bacillati > Bacillota > Clostridia > Eubacteriales > Desulfotomaculaceae > Pelotomaculum > Pelotomaculum schinkii. The sequence goes on from NZ_QFGA01000001.1 coordinate 1,541,521, forward strand.
GGAGGTTACTTCCGTCAGGCTAGTGGTAAATCCCGAGAAGATGGTGATCCGGGAAGCCGAAAGGAGCTTTATGTATTTAAATCTGTATGGCTTCAGCACTGACGCCGTGATTGTTAACCGGCTGCTGCCCGATGTGGAGCTGGGGCGATATTTTGAAAAATGGGGGGAACTGCAGCACTCCTACCTGCAGTATATCAAGGACCAGTTCAGTCCTATACCTGTTTTCACCGTTCCGTTATTCCGCCAGGAAGTCGTAGGTTTTACAGACCTTGAAAAAATCGCCGGCGAGTGTTTCGGGGAAAATCCTCCCGGACAATTTTTCTACCGCGGGCAGTCACAGAAAATCAGCCAGATGGGCGAGGGGTATATTTTGGACATGGCCCTGCCCTTTGCGGAAAAAGGAGATATCACACTTTCCCAGAGAGGAGACGAACTGACCGTCAGGGTAGGAGATTACAAGCGCAATATCTTTTTGCCCCGCATACTCCTGGGACGGGATGCGCTGGGCGCTAAACTGGAGTCAGGTGTGTTGAAAATTCAATTCGGAGGTGTAAACAAATGACAGCCAGAGCATGTGATGAATGCCCCGTCAAGGAGCTGCAAAAAATCCAACAGTTACTTGAAAAAAGAGCCCTTGCAAGAATACCGGAAGAAGTTCGCGAACCGCTGCTTGAGGCAAAGAAACAAATGAGGTTGGCGGTGCGGGGTTTTGTCGGGTACGCGCTGAGGGAAGAAAACCCCGGTGATAAAAAGTGCCTGGCAAAATCGCGGCATATAAAACTGGAATAGATCCATAGAAAGGACTTTTTGTAAGCTTGCTATCGTTCCAAACACGCACAGGGGGGCTTAAACATGGAAGTGATAGAAGGACAGAAAAGAGAGAAGCTGCTAATACTATCTGCTCTCGCAGCGGGCATAATCTTTGATTACTTATTTTATGGAAAAGAATTCGGAATATCATATCCTGTTTATGTTCTTGTGTTACTTGGCCTTTTCTGGGGCAGTATGCGTAAAACCATATCGGTGAATAAGGGTTTTGGCTGGTTTGTTTTAGTCCCGGTATTTCTGCTGGCCGCGACATTTGCCGTTTATTCCAACCCGGTGCTGCAGCTTATTAATTTCTTATTGATACCGGTGCTGCTTGTCGTACATACTATTTTAGCCGCCAACAACAATTTGTCCTGGTCTGGCTTGAGCATAATAGGGCACATGATCAGGCGGGTTATACCCCTGACTTTCGAAAACTTCCCCAAACCTTTTTTGTTTATCGAGAAACAATTTAAGTCGAAGGAAAGCGGCAGGGACATGCTGACTGTAAAGAAGATTGCCGCCGGCTTATTGATTTGTGTGCCGGTTTTATTGATTGTGCTGCCCCTGCTTTCTTCCGCCGACATGGTATTTAATCACTACCTGCTCAATTTTTCAAGGATATGGGAGTATGTTGATATCGGACCTGCCGTCGGGCATGGGTTGATCATACTGTTTGTTTTTGTTTACCTGTACGGTTACATCTGGAGTTTTTACAGCAAGCCTCCCGCAATTGAAATTGAGAAACCGGCAAAACAGTTTTTCCTGGACCCTGTAACTATACTCACTGTTTTATTTGTTATTAATCTTGTTTATTTCTTTTTTTCAATAATCCAGTTTTCTTATTTATACGGCGGCCAAAGCCATACGCTTCCCGCCGGTTTTACCTATGCCGAATACGCCCGCAGAGGCTTTTTTGAGCTGGTCGCCGTAGCTATAATAAATCTGATCATCCAGCTAAGCAGTATGAGATATGCTGAAAAGAAAGCCCAAGTCGTCAACATAGCAGTCCGCTGCTGCCTTAGTCTCCTGGTGTTTTTTTCACTGATCATGCTTTTTTCCGCGCATTTCAAGATGTCCTTGTATGAGGAAGCCTGCGGCCTCACCTATTTGCGTGTCTTTGTGCATTACTTCATGTGCCTGTTATTTGTATTATTTATGATTGCGCTTGGCCACGCCTGGTATCGCAAAATACCTGTAATTAAGGCCTATATTGTAATTGCCCTCATATTCTATACCGTTCTCAATTTTATTAACGTGGATAAAATAATCGCCCGCAGCAACATTGACAGGTATTTCAGAACCGGCGAGATCGATATCAACTACATGCAGACGCTGTCCTATGATGCCATACCGGATATGCTGATTTTGGCTAACGATAGCAACCAGGAAATCTCCCGGCAGGTTAAGGATTATATGTTGCTGAAAAAACAGCGCCTGTCAAAAGGCGCACCATGGCAATCTTTCAATTATTCACGCTATAGAGCAAAAGCAGCGCTGGATGGAGATTTATGAAGTTGATTACTATGTGCCCCAATATGATTAGCCTGCGCAACTCTTTGAAGATAGCCCGTTAACGACTCTTCCTGAAAAGGCCGGGGTCTATTAATGCACCTTTTACCCGCTGTTAGATAGCCGGGTATGTTCCTCTGGCTTTTCAATGGCATAATAAAAGACCCTTAGACTGTCTGAAAAAAGGCGTTGCGCCAATAGACACTGGCGCAACACCTTGACTGTCAAGAACTCAAACATTACCGGGGTTTACAGGTTAAGCGTATGTTAGGCAGTTTTGACCCCGGAGCAGAATAGACGGCCGTCTACAGGGGGCCATCCTTCCACTCGCCTTTGCCGCCCATTACCCCAATAACCGTGCCGGCCCCAGCGCCCCACAGCCATCCAAGCAGATTGCTATGCTTGTCAAAGAAGCGGATGAAACATGTGATTGACTCAGCATCAACCTCAATGGCTTCTTGCTTATTAAAAATATCTTCAAAGGTGTACGGGTCGCAAGTGTGCAGCTCGCAGGACTGGAAGAAGGAATCACCCGGAAAGGCAATCCCGCCGCAATGACCCACGAAAGACTTTTTAAAACGCGGAGGGGTGTCCGTGAAACAGTTTATCCGCACATTAATATAGAATAAAGCACTAACCAGGTTGGCCTTGTAATAAGGCGCTACCTCTTCACCAACACGATTTGTTTGCGTACTACGAATGGCCGTGCAGATGGCTTCGATTTGCTCGTCTGAAAGGCCTTTCCCCGTATGCGTTTCTTTGAATCTCTTAGCATGTTCTTCCGGTGTGGGATGTGTAACAGTTTCAGTTGTCATGATATTTAGCTCCTTTCATGTTTCTATGGTATGACTTTACTTTTTCCCTGCTCTTTCCCGTGAGGTTTTATAAATTAACAGTTCAACTGGCAGCCAAACTCTTTTGGCTCACCGGTTAATATTTTCGGTGTTAAATTAAAAGCGCTTATTGATTATTTGATAATTGATAAAGAGCATTCCATTTTTACTGAATCCAGGCCCTTTTCTGAAATAAAGCCATATCAATGTCCATACTTCCAATATGTCTTTCCTGGCTTTGAGGAAGCAGAAGCTCCGGCCCCCCCACAAGCACGATATCTTCCCGGTATTGACCAAGCAGGTGGGTTAGTTTCTTTTATACCCATAGCCCAGCGCGTCAAGGCGTGCCTGCTCCTTTTCAATATAGGCCGCCTTATAGCCGGTCATGTTGTCTGCCGACCAGCCAGCCTCCGTTCCCGGTCGCCCTGCTTCATAGTCGAGGACGCGGATAACCGGTCCGCTTTCTTCATGGAGTAGCGCGTAGATGTAGACGTTGAAGTGTCCCATGCCCACGCCCTGTTCGCTGTAAAACCGCAGTTCGGAGTTTACAGTGTAGATTCCGGCGATGTCAATGCCGTGAGGCAGGTCGTTTCCGAGAAGAGTTTTCACGCTTCCGTCTCCATTAAGCAACATAATGTTGTTACCGCTGAAGCCATTTGCGGTATAGACACGCTCACCGGCGCGTGGGTCAGGATAACCCATCCTTCATTTGTGGCGGCGGCTGACAGCACCGGGCGGCCGGTGAGTTGATCCAGCCTGCCGTCAAAAAATTCGTACAGCCCGGCCTCGCCGTAAAAGTGGCTATAATCATGAAGCGAAATCGTCCGCTGCCCAGCATTTCCCTCCATGTCGGGCAGAACGGTATATTCGTCGAGCGTCGCGCCCGTTTGGGCGTCGATACAGCTTATCACGGTTTTTTCGGAAGTCACGCGCTGCGCGACAAGACTGCCTTCAGCACTCAGTGCAAAAAGCTGCGTGCCTGCAGGATAAGGGCTTTGTTTCATGCCGTCCTGCATGAAATAGAACAGAGTGTCTTTCCCTGCAACGAGCAGGTTCCCATTTGTGAAGGTCTGCCGATAACCCCGGCAGCTTTCAATCCTGCCCGCGCCCTCGTTATAAGCGTACGCGGAGTTTGCATTGGAAGGTTCTCCTTCCTGCCACAGCTCGTTACGGGTAATTACGCGGCTGAGCTTTTTCCCGTTCCAGCATAAGATATCGCCGACACCCAATGAGCCGCCGTTTTCATCCGCGCGTTCCTCGACAAGATAGTCCGAGCCGCCAAAAACCGAGCCGATATAGGTAAGCTGACTGACGCTCCCGTCCGTTTGACAGCGGTCCGAGGCCAGGATATCCAGCGTTTTAGCGTCCAGGATAAAAAACTCAACCGTGCCGTCCGGCAAAATGCGCGAGGCGGGCAGGTAATTCATTTTACTGTACTCCGTGCCGCCTGCCAGAGTAAGCCCATCTTCTATGCACCGGGCCACCGGCACCTCGGCCACATAACGGGTTATATATTTCTTTCCCCCCTCCTCAACAGGGGGATAGTAGGTTGAAGGCAGCACCTCCCGAGATGCATCATCAAACTGCTCTGCCGTAAACATACCACGGTTTACCATAAGCTGCGCCATGGTCATGGGGTTGCCGTAGGCCGTGTATCTGAGGCTTAGCGCGCGCACGGACAGGCCCCCTGCGGCATCGCGGTTAAAACAACCGTTTGATTCGCATAGCTTTGCCTCGTCCTCGGTGGCGCAGTAGGTCCAGGAATCCTCCGCTGCGTCGGGGCCAAGCAGCGCGCGGGCAAGAAGCCCGGCGTACTGCCTGATCGTCACCGCCTGCTGCGCGCCGTATTTTGTAGCCGACACGCCCTTTGTAAGCCCGCTCTGATAGAGCCAGCCTATATATTTGTCCGCCCATTCAGGCACATCACGAAACGGATGCTTCCAAGTGCCAGCAAGTACCTTTTCCTCCGCGCCGAGAAACTGGACGAACATGACCGCAGCCTCGGCGCGTGTCATCGGCCGTTCAAGTTCGAAACCCTTGTCCGTACCGCGCAGAAGCCAGAGCTTCTTCAGCATTTCCGCCTGCGTCTGCGGATCATTGTTGAAGCCGTCGGTTTGTACGTTTATGTAATATGCACCTGTGCCCGGACTGGTTGCTTCCGCGGACAGGGCGAAAATCCCCAAAAAGAGGATCACCGCAAGCAAAAGCGTTGGTTTTTTCATTATGCTCAAACCTTTCTCATTGACAGCGCAAAGCTAAGTACCGCCAGCAGCCTGATAATGGACGATATCACTCTGATTCTTTTATTCATGTCTTGTCTCCAATATCGCGGCTTCCCGGAAATGTCTCCCGTTATTCTGTAAGCGGCTGGCAAACCGGGCACCAGTAGACCGCGCCGCCCATGTAGGCGGCCTTTTGTATTTCCGCGCCACAGACAGAGCAGGGTTTCCCAACTGTGTTTTTACTGAGAATGGTCTTGTATCCGCCCGAATTGCCGAACAAATCCTTTTCGGTGTCGCGCCCGCGCAGACTTGTCATTTCCGCAAGTATATCCTTTACCGCGTGGAACATCCTGTCAAGCTCTTTCTCCGAAAGCGTTCCCATCTTGCGTTTTGGATGAATGCCGGCATAGAACAGGATATCCTGCAGCACACCGTTGCCGAGGCCAGGGATGCGCTGCCCAGTGGCAAGAAACGCCTTGCTTGATAGCTTTTCCGCTCCGCCGGTGTACAGTGCGTCAAAGTACGAGCTGTCAAAGGCATCGGTCAGAGGCTGGGGCTTTTCTTTGGCAACTAGGTAATATTTATTATCATACTCACCATCCATAAATGCCAGAACCGAGCCGTACATCTGTACAGAGCAGACTAGCGCACTCCTGTCATCAAGCTCAATCAAAAGCTGGTGCTTCGACGGCGCTTTGGTCGAATCATCATAATAACGTAAGTTAGCACCGTCACCGAGGACGATGCGGCGGTTGCCGGCGGCGATTTCCACCATCGCCCCGATACCGAAACTGTCTCCGACTACCTGTCCGGTAAGGAGCGCATCATAATCCGCCGGGTCGCCGTGATAAAACGCGAACTTGTGGGGTGAAGCACTGGCGACGACCCTGCGGATTGTTTTCCCACGCACCGTTTCATTCAGCTGTCTGGCGATAGTCGTACTCTCTGGTATTTCGAGCATATATTGAACCTCCCAGATAATGATGACGCGACAGTGCCCAGCATTCATTGTCACATGTTTCCATTATATAGCTTTTCGGCTAGCTTCAGAGTTCCTTCATAGGTAAAGCCGCTTTTTTAAAGTGTACACGCTTTGAGCGGACATTGTGTGGATAGCAGTAGGCGGATAGCAAATCAAGGTCGAGTGTGTCAAAGCCGTATCGTACGATTGTCTGCACCACTTCTGTCATATAATCTTGTCCCTCGTAAATACTACAAATGGAGAACGATTTACCGCACTTACTTCGCGAATACTGCAAATATTTTAACTTCGCCTAATAGACACTTACAATATTACGGAAGATAATCCTCCCGCACCGGGGCAAAGACTTCCACCGCTACGGAATCTTTAATTATTTTCGCGGAATGTTCCGCATCACCAGGAATAACCCAACTGTCCCCTGGATTAACCTCAAATTCCTCACCTGCAATAAAGAGAACTGTCTTTCCAGAAACCAAGTAGCCTGTTTGTTCCTGCGGGTGGCTGTGATTAGGTAAGATTTTCCCTTTTTTCAAAATAAATTCGGTCATCAAGGTCTGTTCACCATGAACAAGGGTTTTTCTTTTAATCCCGTCAAAAACAGCAATATATCCTTGGTCTCTTTTAACCTTAAACATCAATATACTAACTCCTTCCTTACTCCTAAAAATGGGAAGACGTTCTGGTTTAATTAGGGAGGCCGAACTTACTTTACATATTCATCCAATTATTAATAAAACCACTTAGTTGGCAACAAGTATGTCCATGGAATTGTGACTATGGCAATGGTAATTGCCACATTTAATCTTATTTTTCTTTCTAATATCAGATTTCGCAAAGTTATTCTATAGTTAAATAAAAATATAAAGAATGATGATACCAGCATGGCAAATATTGTTATAATAACTGCCCCTGTATGATTAAATGGATCATAACTTATTGCTGAAATCAATCTATGCGATAACCCAAAATAGTCACCTAGAAATCCTGTCGCAAACAATATTGCAGCTCCTATTATATCTGCTAAAAAACCCAATATCCAAACTTTAAATATGCTTTTCATGTAGAATGTTTTTAGACTACTTTGACTATCAGCTAACTTGAACACATAAAAGCAGACTACTATTACTAGCGAATCAATAATAAAGTTACCTGCAAGAGTTACAACTATTACTGGTGGAAAAAACATCAAAAACCAAATGGGGAAAATTACATTATATAACTTTATTTCTTTCACATCTTTTGCTCCTTAAGTATTATGTATGAACATCAATTGCAGTCCACAGTTAATTCATATCCACTTGTAATGATGTTTAACTATCCATAGAATTGTTTTTTATGTTAAAATGTTACACAGTCAAGTTTTACTTTTAATAAGATCTGCCGGAAGTGGCTTGTCTTCTCTAATGTAATCAAACATTAACTTCCACTGCCCATCAACGCCATTATACGGGCAATTACTCCATTCAGGCTCACAGCGGTGGTTCCCATAATAGTGAGCCCACCTAATTAATATTTTGTATTGGTCGGCACTAATTGGTTTAATCTTATTAAACCATTCTCCATTAAAATACTCTGCTTTGGGATCATATTTACCAGGAAGAATCAGATAATTTACGGCATAAGGTGTTGAGAGAAATATAAATAAAATAATTGCTGTAATAATAAATATTCTCAATTTTGAGTTTATGTATTCCACTTCGAAACCTTCTTTCCGATTAATCACATATATAATTTAGATTTGAATGGGTCATTAGGCTGCCACGTACACCTCTTTTACTCTGGCATAGTAGATACGCAGGAACTTATTTAGCGCAGCGATTTTGGCAACTTTTTTGGGCTTCCCTTCAGTTTCTTTCTTGAGCATATACTGGTAAATGGCATTATCTTTAGACGGCTTACTAATCTTTATGTATCTCATGATTTCATATCCTGTTTTACGTAAAGAAGCAGTATGATTTTATCACAGTTCTCAATCTATTTTGAAGAGCGGCTAAAAGGACCTATAAAGTAATCCTTTAGAATAAAGGAGTTTACATAAAAATGTTAACAGACCCTACCTGTTTTTACTTTTTACCACGTTTTCAAGCCTCCAATTTAACCTCAATATTTGCTACAGTTGGTTTATACTCCGGATCCACAATCTGACCCAAAACAATGTGTTTTATAGGTGATATAGTAGCTGCCCTTGTTAACGGTGGGAAACTACCTATAAGTATAGGCACGCAAATAAGATTAGGCCGATAACCATTCTTATCGGCCTAATCTTATTGTGTTAACTTGGTAAAAGCACAAGCTATGTTTAAGGGTGGCCCTGACTTGTTTAAGTTATTGCAGCGATCCGATGTTTTCGGAAATGCTCTTTGTCTTGATCTTTTTGAGCGGCCCGATGATGGAAAACCGTGTCACAAGAAACGCGGAGGCAAAAACGCAGACGATTTGCACAAGAGGGAATACCCACACTATTTTGATCGCCGTCAGAAACTGTGTAATAAGCGCCTTTTGCAGCAGCATGCCGAGGACACACCCGACGACGGTACCCGTAATGCAGTATGCCGAAGCCTCCGCTGCGATCATCCTGTTAAGTTGCTTTCCCGACATGCCGACCGCCCGCAGGACACCCAGATACCTCATTTTTGAGGTGATGCTGGTATTCATCGTGCTGACGATATTGAGGATGCTGATGAGCGCAATAACCACTACAAAACCGTATACGAAAACCGCCATGGTCAAGAAGGTCTGGTTCATCTCACTGTTTTTCTGTCGCAAATCAAGATAGGTGATATTATTCCCGATCATGCGCTTGATTTCGGAAACTGTTTCCTCCTGGTCATTCTTTTTCAGCTGAATATCAATGATCTTAAGCGTGGAGTCTCCCGTTATTTTAGTATACTGCTTTTCCGTCGTAATGAAGGTCGCCAGATTCAAATTGCTGTCGGCAAACGGCACGGAACGAAGGACGGCCATAACAGTATACGGCTTTTCCCCGGATACGGTATCGATATAAACCTTGTCCCCTGCATGAAGCTCCGCTGTCCGGACCGAGACACCCTTTCGCGTATTCAGCAAAACGGCGATAATACCGTCCTGTGCGTTGAGTGTATCTTCAGATAACTCGCCTTCCACGAGGTCCGTTTTTGCCCACTTCAATTGATTTTGGTCATAGGAGATAAGCCAGGATTTTTCAGGAGTCTCAAAGAGGCCGTCGGCGTTGACCTCAATACTCCCCCCGGCCTCCTCCATATACGCTTCGGTAAGCCGGGACGCGTCGAAGGTCGCGTTTACATAGCCGAACATCCTGCCGTATACATGCTTTATTCCCGGAAGATGCGTTATCTGCGCGTATAAATCGGGGCTTAAGCCTTCCTTTGACGTCAGGGAAATATCGGGCGTATACGGTTTCGTTGTCTTCAGGCTTGTATGCAAGAAATCAACAAACACGTTGAAGCCAAGAAACATCATGATGCTTAATGCAATGGAGGCCGACATCAGGATCAGCGTTTTTTTCCGGGCGGCCGCGCTCCCAATCCCCATCGCCGACTCAATAGGCAGCAGCTTTGTCAGGATTCCTTCTTTTTGGGCTTTTCGCATCCTGATTTCGCTGTTTCCCGTCACGGCGTTGACAGGAGACACCCTTGATGCCTTTTTTGCCGGCAGCAAAGTCGCAATCGTGACAGTCAGAACGCCAACGGCTGCACCAGCTAGGATACCTGCGGGGCTTATTGTAAACAGGGGAATATCGGAAAACAGATAGCTGTTATAGAATTTAAGGAGCGCACAGCAAAAGAGCGTGGCGGCAATCCCCAAAAGCACGCCGCCCGGAATCGCCCACCGCAGCAGCAAAAACCCTTCTTTTTTCACAAGCTTCCTGATCTGCGCTTTCGAAGCCCCGACGCACCGCAGAAGGCCGAACGAGCGCATCCTATCCGTGACCGATATATTGAAGGTGTTGTAGATCATTACGACGCCCGCAATCAGGACGATAAAAAACAGAATCGCTCCCACCTGGTACAGCCCGACCGCCGCTTTGTGATCACTTTGCCCGATAACAGCAAGCAGGCGATCGTTCCGCCCGATGCGGTCTTCGGATATCCGAAGGCTTTCCATGATCTGCTGCTCTGCATTTTTCATATTTGCCCGTTCTTTGAACTCAATCAGAAACAAACTGGTTTTTTCCACGTTTGCCTTTTCGGCTGCTTTCATGGAAATTGCCACGCCCGGCTCGCCAGATGCCTTGGTGCCCGCGTAATCGGCAAATATCCCGCTGATCACAAACGGCCTTTCCGTTTTATCTTCAAAGGCGAAGGAAACCGTGTCGCCGGTGCCTACGCCCAGCTTTTCAGCCACCCAATTTTCGATCATCAGCTCATTTTCGGCTTCCGGATAAGTTCCCGTAAGCAGGTTCATGTTCATATTGGTGGCAAAATTATCGTTTAATGCCACAATATCGCATTGATTGCTGTTGAGGCTGCCGCTCTTGAAGGATATCCATGTGCCGGTGTTTTTTACGTCGATCCGGCTTGAGATCGCTTCTTTTTCCTCGTCTGTCGCATTATTGACCAATAGGTGATAATTTCCGTAATCATGAATGACCTGAACTTTTTCAAATTTCAAAAGCACATCCAGCATGGAAAATATCCCCACGACAAGCGCCACTGACAGGACAATGCTGAATATCGAAAGTCTCGTTCTCTTTTTATGGGCGGCAAGATATTTATACCCCAAGTCAAGATATCCGTTCATCTTATGCTACCCCCAAGCCCGGTAACAACGCCGTCTTCCACCCCGAGAACCCTGTCCGCGAAAGACGCATAGTTCTGATTATGGGTAATCATGATCAGCGTCTGGCTGTATCTCTCGACAGACAGCTTAAGCAGATTGATGACATCCCTGCTGTTCTTGCTGTCAAGGTTGCCGGTGGGCTCGTCGGCAAGAATAATAGCTGGTTTGGTCGCGAGTGCCCGCCCGATAGCTACACGCTGCTGCTGTCCTCCGGAAAGCTGGCCGGGCATATGATGCTTTCGTTCTGTCAGCCCCAAAATGCCGAGCAATTCATCAATGTAGCGTTTGTCAGGCTTTTTATAATCGAGCAAGATCGGCAGTTCAATGTTTTCTTCCACGTTCAGCTCCGGCACAAGATTATATGCCTGAAATATAAAGCCGATGTTACGCCTTCGGAAGACAGAGAGTTCCTCTTCCTTAATCGCAAAAACATCCCTGCCGTCGATATTGACCTTGCCCGACGTCGGATAATCCAGCGCTCCGATCATATTGAGCAGCGTGCTTTTCCCGGAACCGGACGGCCCAATAACAGAGACAAATTCGCCCTTTGATACGGTAAACGACACGTTTTTCAACGCCTCGACCTTTGTGTCCCCCGCGCCATATGTCTTACATAAATCCTGCACGGTTAGTATATTCAATGTTCTCACCTCACATTTTTTGATGTGATGATGATAGCAAGCCCGCCTTACTTTCCGGTGAATTTTGTCTTACAGATTCGTAAGCTTGGGGAATATCAGATGGAATTCTGCCCCCTGACCCAGTTCGCTGCGGACGGTGATGGTGCCCTCGTGCTTTTCGACGATGGCCTTTGAGAGCGCTAGCCCGATGCCGACGCCCTGCTTGTCCTTTGAAAAACGGCTGCGGTAGAAACGCTTGAAAATATGATAGATGTCCTCGGGATGAATGCCCGCGCCGTTGTCACGGATGATGATTTCTGTCACTGCCATTGCTTCTTCGCAGGATATTTCAATGCTGTCTCCGGAGCCCGTATGGTCAAGTGCGTTTTTTATGATGTTGCCAACCGCTTCACCGAGCCATGTTTCATCAAAGCACAGCATGACGGAATCATTGCATTGCAGGCTGATGCTTTTCCCCTCCTGTTTTGCACGGGTGGCAAAGGAACCGATAAACTTTTCCAAAAAACCATGAAGACTGGAAACGGTCTTTTCCAGCTCAATGGTTCCCGCATCGAGCCTGGCAAGCTTCAGGAGATTTTGAATCAGGCTTTCCATCCGCTCAAGCTCGCGCCGGCTTTTATCGGTAAAGCTCTCCACCACCTCGTTGCCGGTCTTTTCATCGCGAATAATCTCATTGTACATCTGCAGGGCAGCAAGCGGCGTTTTCAGCTGGTGGGATATGTCGGATATCGTATCCTTTAAAAACTGCCTGTTCTGCTTTTCCTTATCGATATGGGCGGTCAGTGACGTCACCATGGTGTTAGTGGCCGCGAAGAGCCTGGAAAGGCTGCCTTCTCCGCAGTCCGAAAGGCGGACGGCAGTGTCTCCGTCCATGAAGAGCCGGAGCTGTCCGGCAGCTGTTTCAAGTTGTTTGCCGCGGTATTGCTCGCCAAGGTAAAGTACGGCAAGAAAGGCAAGGGAAAACAGGACGGAGAATGAGAGCACGGTCAGAGCGAATTTTTGATGAAAACTTTCCACCACGGGCAGCAGGCTGTTTTGCATACTCTCCATGTACCCGGAAGAAGACAGCAGAGACGAGCCTATTTCAGTGTCCGCGCCGGTTTTATCGTGCGTAAAGGCCGTAACGATCCGGCTATTGTCCACTCCGCACCGGGACAGATACCCCGCGACAGCGTAGTCATGTTCAATCATGGCCTTTTTGTAGTCCTCCGCCATGCGCGCGACGATAAGCTGTCCTAAAAGGATTAACGCGAGCAAAATTATCACGGTCACGGCAACCTGACGCCGGACACTTTTATCGCTAAATATCACTTTACCACTTTCCATTTATATCCCACACCCCGCGCCGTTAATAAGTACATTGGATTTTCGGGATCGTCCTCTATCTTGCTCCGCAGCCGTCGCACATAGACTGATAGAGTATTGTCGTCAACAAAGCTGCCGCTCCCGTCCCAAAGCTTATCCAATATGACTGCTCTTGTCAGGACATTATTGGGATTTTGCATGAAAAGGCATAAGAGCCGGTACTCCACGACGGTAAGCTCGATCTCAAGTCCATCTTTCAGCACTCGATTTTCGTCAAGTCTAACAGTTATTCCGTTTGATTTCAGTTCTGTATGTAGAGCGTTCGAAATACCCGCGCGGCGCAGCAGTGCGTTGATTCTGGATATTAACTCGTTGAGCTTAAAGGGCTTGGTTATATAGTCGTCCCCGCCCATGTCAAGCCCCATGACAACATTTACTTCCTCGTCGGAGGCAGTCAGAAAAATAATTGGCACATTCGATGTTTGCCTCGCTTTTCTGCAGATTTCAAAGCCGCTGCCGTCAGGCAGCGTCAGATCAAGCAGCAGCAAATCATATTTTTGCGCCACAAGCTGTGACAGAGCTTCTTTGATGGTTCTGGCAACATCAACTTCAAAACCATTTTTTCGAAGAGAGAACTCCAAGCCGTCAATCAGGCTAAGATCGTCCTCAATAAGTAAAATTGTATGCATTTATGTCACTTCCGCAATTAATGTTACTGTATATGCAAATAATAACATAAGTTTATTACATCATCAAAAGCTGGTCATTTTTTCGGCATGAATCTTATCAAACGGGGATGGGAGCGTTGTCCTGGCCAGTGAAAAGTTATTTATGCTATAATATAATTAAGAATATTTTCGTTTATCCATTATGACGAGCGGACTGAAAACTACAGGATTCACAATGTTTTCAGCAGCTATTTTATTAATTTGCTTAAAGAGCTGTACAGGCGCTGGTATTATTATTAAGTTAAGAGGAGTTTTAATTGGTATGCATGCATCTAAAATTCAAATGATGAAATCAACAGAATCAACTTTGGGAATAAATAAGAACGAATGTATCCAATTTGGGATAGGTTTTGCTACCGGAAGAAAAAGTTTCCAGAAAGTTTTAAAAGCCTATCTTTATAATTGGAAAGAAGCCCGTCAGCAGGAAAAAGAAAATATTAACCTCCATTTATTGGTGGCATATGATTTAAAATATTCCAATACAAAATCTACGGATTATACCAATCTCAATCAAGACATTGTTGATATGATTGAACAATCATATTTTATTGACAGAAAATCACTGCTAAAAAATATTGAGGATTTAATGCAAGATAAGGTAATCTCTGAAAAAGAAATCACTTCTTTTTTTGGTAACGGTTATGCCGGAAAACGCAATGCCATTCTTTATACGGCAATAAGGAATAAAATTGATTATCTTGTTTTTCTTGACGACGATGAGTATCCAATGGCAGTTACCAAGAATCATAGTGCTGTGCTATGGAGTGGACAGCATATACTGACGAATCATCTCAAATTTATTAAGGAGGCAGATATAACAAACGGTTATCATTGCGGGTATATTTCTCCAATCCCTAATGTTAATTTCGATAATACTCTCTCCGAATCAGACTTCCGATTGTTCATTGAGGCTATCAGCAATGATATTGTTAATTGGAATTCCATCCGTAATATTATGAAAAACGGTGGTGTTACTTATGCCGATACCAATATACTGGTCAACGAGTTAGCGGAGGAAGTTGCAGAAGTCAATCATTGCAAGTTTATTACAGGCGCCAATTTATGTATAAACCTCACTAATCCCAATAAGGTATTGCCTTTTTACAACCCACCCGGAGCCCGTGGCGAGGACACTTTTTTAAGTACCTGCTTAAACAGCCATAAAGTAATCCGTATTCCTTGCTATGCCTTCCATGACGGATTTTCAGCTTACAATCATTTGTTGGACGGTGTTCTTCCTACAACCCTTGGCCATATCAGCACGAACTCCGAAAAGATAGTTAACCGTTTTTACCACGCTTGCATCGGATGGATACGCTATAAGCCTCTTTTACTGTATATCACTCAACGGGAGCACTATGAGGATAAAATCCGGGAAGTAGAGGAAAAGCTTGCCGTAACGTTGCCTAAAATTTGCGCATATTTCAACCGGAGTGATTTCATGAAAATCTCTTCCGAATTAGCTTTGTATAGCAGAAATGTCAAAAAACACTACAAGCATTTTCTTGACACACAAGCGATTTGGACTAGAATCCTTGAATATTTAAAAACAACAAATAAGTGCTGATATCGTATCAGCACTTATCATATAAAATATAAAAACACCAGAACACCCTTCTGCAGGAAGGCGTTCTGGTTGTTTTTATATTTGTATTTAGTTCCATCTATATAAATATTTAACCTAATAAATATTTTACCTATTCCATTATGAGGTGGTTGACATTACATTCTCATTTTTTTAGTGCCCATAAAATTAATTCTTCGATCCCTTTAGTTCTTTTTCTTTTTTGACTATTGCCAGTTCATATACTGAGATTTTATAAAGATTTATTTAAAATAAAGTTTGTTGAAAGTATAGACATATTCCTTAATATGGTAGGGGTTTTTATAATAAAGTTTGTAGTATTTCACTAGGGGACAAGGGGAAAGTTCTTCTGTCTTCTTGGGCTGGTATTTGTCCGGGTAACAAAGAAAGTGCAGATAAAAAAATAACCCCAAATTTCATGCTAAACGCAGGTTCGCATAGCTAGATAGAGAATGCATTTTTCTATTCAGTTTTGCAGCAAAGGCCGGCAAAGATTACATTCAGATCTTTGCCCACGTATTCCATGAGATTATAGGAATATTCATGCAGGCACCAGTCGATGATATCGCCCCGGACAACGCGAATTAAAAATTCCGTAAGGTAGTCTGCCGTAAAGGAGGCATGAAATTTTCCTTCCTTAAGGCAAAGCTCGATTGCTTTGCGTACGGTCCGGTAATAAAGCCTGAAGGTATCAATCGCATACTTGTCGTTTGAAGAGAGCAGCGCGCGGTAAAGCTCCGATGTGAGGGAGCCGGTCTGCTTCATTACATATTCAGTTTGATTGAGCAGTACAAAGCGCAGAAATTCAAGGGGGTCCGGGTTTTCGTAGGTTTCCAGAACCTCAGCCAGGTATTCGTCATAAGTGCCGAACCCTATATTGAGCATATCTTCCTTGGACTTGAAGTGGTGATAAAAGGCACCTGTAGAGATCCCGGCTGCGTCGCATATCTCGCGGATGCCGACATTTTCGTATCCTTTTTTCCTCATCAGGGAAAGTGCTGTGCGCACTATTTTTAATTCTGTTTCAATCGACTGCTTTTGCCGTGAATTCATAGTCTCCAAATATTGCCCTCCCGATGCCGCCATATGCTTTTCATGCAAAGTAGACAACCTACATATTTACTATTTTTAAACAATTTATTATTATATCACAATTTCCTTTTAATTAAAATCTTATCAAATTTTTTTAAAGCGGTACAGAACTTGGTTGTAATGGATATTGACATAAATATAACGAAATGCTAGCATTAAAACAGAACAGCGTTCGGCGAACGTGATTATGTAAAAGGGAGTGATCGGATGATCAAGACCAATATGAAGCTGACGCCGGAAGAAATCGATATTTTAAACGGCAGTCAGGGCGAAACCATGAGAAAAACAATGGAAACACTGGTTCGCTACGGGGATGCTTATCACGCTGAATGCCTTGTGCCTCTGGATGGAGCAATCCATGTCGTTTGTTCCTTCGGCATGCCTACTCTGCGCCCGTTCTTTAAAATCATGGAGCAGTATGTGGCGGAAGGCATTAAGACCAAACTGCCTTTTACTGCTGACCCCCGGCCTATGGATTATGAAAATGTGGAGGCCACTGAAAAAGAGAAACAGGTTTTTAACATGATCTACGCCGACCAGGAGAAGTATGAAGAAACGCTTAGAAAAGTCGGCCTCAAGGATAAAAATGCATTCAGCTGCGCCTGCTATTTCGACGAGGTCGGTAATATTCCGAAACGAGGCGACATTCTGGCCTGGGCCGAATCTTCTGCGGTTGTTTACGCCAACTCTGTGATCGGGGCCAGGACCAACCGGACTTCCGGCGTGATGGAGCTGTTCAGCGGAATTGTCGGAAAAACTCCGAAGTTCGGTTTCCTGACGGACGAAGGACGCAAAGCCGACTGGATCGTCGAAGTCAAAACCGCCAAAAAACCGCGCCCGCAGGTACTTGGCAGCGCTATCGGCATGAAGGTTCTGGAGCAGGTTCCCTATATCAGGGGGCTGGACCGTTGGATCGGCACGGAGCTTACATCAGACGCGAAGGACTTCCTGAAGGATATGGGCGCCGCAACCGCCTCCAACGGAGCGGTGGGGCTTTATCATGTGGAACATCTTACCCCCGAGGCAAAGGATTTCGGTGAGAGCCTCATCCGCCCGAATGCAAAAACCTACATTATTGACGATGCGGAACTCGAACGTGTCGTTGCTTCCTACCCGATCATGTGGAAAAATGTCGACGACTCCCCCGAGATCGCGTTTGTGGGCTGCCCACATTGCTCATTTGTCCAGCTTTGTGAATGGACACAGACCTTGGAGCAGGCGCTGAAGGAAGCAGGAAAAGAAAAGGTGATCATTCCCACTATTTTCACCACGGCGCCCGACGTAATTGCTGAATTTAAGAAATCGGAATTTTATCCTCGCCTGATGGCAACGGGTGCGCATTTAACCTATATTTGTCCGCTGATGTACATGTCCAATCCACTTTGCTCGGCTAAAAGGGTAATTACGAATTCTAATAAGCTCCGGACTTATTCCGTGGCACGTTACGTTGACGATGCCGAACTAATCCATGCAGTTGTAAAAGGAGGCTTGCACTGATGAAAGAGTTTCATGGACGTGCGGTTATTCCCGGGGAATTAAAAGGCAGCGCTCTTGTCTCCCATACCGGATTCAACGTGCTTGCTTCGTTTTGGAAAAGCCTGACCGAAGGCCAGAATCCTTCCATTTGCGTGGATCAGAATAACAAGGAATTTTTCGGAAAAAAGCTGACCGGGGAAATCCTTTGCATTCCCCAGGTGGTCGGTTCCACAACGGCCGGCATGATTATCCAGTCGGTAGCGGCCCTCGGCACTCAGCCCAAGGCAATGCTTTTCTCACACACGGCCGAATCGCTTGCAATTTCAGGCGTTTTGCTGGCCGATATCTGGGAAAATAAGAAGATTATCACGGTCGACGGGCTGGGAGACGAGTTCCTGAACTATGTCAAAGGAGGCGAACAGTTGGAAATTACGGCGGACGGTACTGTACGAATTTACGAATAAAAAATGGAAGGGGAGATTTTTTGTGAATCCGAAGTATGCAAAATTATTCGAACCTGTTTCCATAGGAAAACTGGCCATCAAAAACCGGACCTCAATGGCTCCGATGGGGCTTGTTTGCTACTCCGACGTAAACGGAGGATTCAACAGAGAAGCGCAGGATTATTATATTGAACGGGCAAAAGGCGGAGTCGGCCTGATCATCACGGGAATCTGCGCGGCGGACTACAGTGAAATGCCGGAACAGGCTTTGCCCTGCCCGACATACAATCCGCTGATGTTCTGTAAATCCACTTCCCCCATGATCGAAAAAATCCATGCCTATGACGCCAAAATCTTTTTGCAGATTACAGGCGGGCTGGGGCGCTCGGCCATACCGGGACTGATAAAAAAGGCCATCGCTCCTTCAGAAAACAGCAACCGTTTTGATCCCGCCAAACAGCATCGGGCGATGACGAAAGAGGAAATCCAGACGCTGATTCAGAATTTTATTAAAGGCGCGGCAGTTGCAAAACAAGCCGGTTTTGACGGCGTCGAGATTCACGCGGTGCATGAAGGCTATCTGCTGGACCAGTTTGCCATCGCCTTTTTTAACAAAAGGACGGACGAATACGGCGGAGATCTTCGCGGCAGGCTGAAAATCGCCACCGATATTGTCCAAGGGGTCAAAAAGGTATGCGGAGCCGATTTCCCGGTTTCGCTTCGCTACAGCGTGAAGAGCTTCATGAAAGGGCTTCGCCAGGGCGCCCTGCCCGGAGAAACCTTCACGGAAGTCGGCAAAGATTATGATGAAGGCGTCGAAGCCGCCAGAATCCTTGTGGAGGCCGGGTATGACAGCCTGAATGTGGATGCGGGCACCTATGATTCCTGGTACTGGAACCATCCTCCGATGTTCTTCAAAAAAGGAATGTACCGCGAATTCGGCCGCAGGGTAAAGGAAGCGGTGAATGTTCCTGTCATCCTGGCCGGCCGGCTGGACGATCCGGATCTCGCAATCGACGCCCTGAATGGCTGCTGCGACCTTGTTTCCTACGGTCGCCCGCTGCTGGCCGACCCGTATCTTGTTCAGAAGATAGAAACAGATCGTCTGGACGAAATCCGCCCCTGCCTTTCCTGCCATGACGGCTGCATGGGACGGATAGCAAAAGGGCTTCCGCTTTCCTGTGCCGTAAACCCTGCGTGCGGAAGGGAAACGGTCTACGGGCTTTCCCCGGTGGATGTGAAAAAGAAAGTTTTAATTATCGGCGGAGGTATCGCCGGGTTGGAAGCTGCGCGCGTCAGCGCGGTGCGCGGCCACAGCGTTACGCTTGTTGAATCCGGGGACCGTCTGGGCGGAAACCTGATTCCCGGCAGTGTTCCCGATTTCAAGACGGACGACCGCAGACTGATTGCCTGGTATGAGAACCAGCTGCGCAAGCTGGGCGTGGAGGTTAAACTGAATACAAGGGCAGACCGCGCCTATGTCGAAAAATTCGGAGCGGATGTGGTGGTCACGGCAACCGGTTCCAAACCGATTGTGCCTGATTTCGGAGGGGAAAATCATATCTGCACCGCGACGGACGTTCTTTCCGGCAAGGAAAAGGCCGGGGACAAAATTGTTGTGATTGGTGGCGGTCTTGTAGGATGTGAAACGGCGCTGTGGCTCGCCCAGCAGGGCAAAAAGGTGTCCGTTGTGGAAATAATGCCCGATATTCTCGGCGGTCCGCACAATATGCCGTTTATGAATTATGACATGCTCAAGGATTTGCTGCCCTTTAACAAGGTGGATGTCTACTGCGGAACGAAACTTACGAAAGTGGACGACACTTCCGTAACCGTTGAAAATAAGGAAGGCGCCAAAGAAATCCCGGCTGACACGGTTCTTGTCGCCGTGGGCTACCGCAGCGAAAACAAGCTTCAGGAGGAGCTGCGCGGAGTGGGTATTCCGGTTTACAATATCGGGGATTCTCGTGAAGTAAAAAATATTATTCACGCGGTTTGGAATGCCTATGAGGTTGCCCGCAGCCTCTAATCAATGATAAATTTTACAGAAAACCGGAGCGGAAATTTTCGCTCTGGTTTTTTTATTCAGTAATGAGTACCGGTTTTAATTCCGGTCGACCACACCAAAATTGCACCGTATGGGTTCGGCAATCGACCGCAAAATTACTTTGCATTCCCCCAATGGATGTTGAACAAATCCATACAGCTTTATTAAAACTTTTAGCTTTAGAAAAGGATTGGATCCCAGGTAAGCCAGGTACTTCTCTTTATATCAGGCCCTTTGTTGTGGCTAATGAACCGCAACTTGGCGTCAAGGTAGCGGATAGCTATAAATTGCTTATTATCCTTTCACCAGTCGGTGCTTACTATAAAACCGGCTTTAATCCCGTTAGCATTAAAGTAGAAGATAAATATGTTCGGGCTACTAAAGGGGGGCTAGGTGAAGCAAAAACACCAGCTAATTACGCCATGAGTTTAGCTGCACAACAAGAAGCTTATGCTGAAGGTTTCGGACAAGTTCTCTGGTTAGATGCAGTCCACCGTAAATATATTGAAGAAGTAGGGACCATGAATATTCTCTTCAAGATTAATGGTGAAATCATTACACCTGCACTCAATGGCAGTATTTTAGGAGGAATAACCCGTAAGACCGTCCTGGAATTATGCCGGAGCTGGGGGATGAAAGTATATGAACGCCAGATTTCTATTGAGGAAGTATTTGAAGCCCATGGTCGAGTAGATGTATGCCTCACGGCATACACCCCTCACAGATCCGTACGTGCCCAATTAAGGCATACGGCTCCTCATACCATCTTTTACAGAGTTGCTATGATCAGCCATAGATATTCACATAAATTTTGGGCTCGGGTAAAGGGTTGCGTTTCAGAAAGAGATTAAATTTGTCATAGGTGAAGCTTCTTCTCTGGCTCCTGCGATTTAGCCATTTGAATAACGCTTTGATGATCTGAAATTTGTATACGGACAGCGCCCGGCTATTGTCGGTTACCCCATAATAGCGGTAATGTCCTATTAGCTTGGCCCGTATTGTTTTCATTAATCTCTTCACGTCTTGATGGCGTTCTGCTTTCAACCATTCCTTGAATGCTTTCACTTTTGACTTAAACTTCTTTCCGCTTGTTTTCCTCTTTACTCTGAATTTACCCTTGCTGCTTTTGCTGCAATAGTGAGTAAAACCTAGGAAATCAAACGTCTTGGGCTTCCCTAGTCCTTTTCGTTTCCGGTTTTCTTCGGCGAAGCGTCCAAATTCCAAGATTTTCGTTTTCTCTTCTGCAATTTGCAGGTCGAATTTGGCCAGTCGCTTAACTAACGCTTGGTAGAATCGCTCTGCATCGTCCTTGTACTGGAAGCAGCACACGTAATCATCGGCATATCTGATCATACTCGCATCGCCACGGCACGCTCTCTTTACTACAATCTCGAACCATAAGTCCAAGGCGTAATGCAGATAGAGATTTGCCAGTATCGGCGAAATCAGCGACCCTTGCGGGGTGCCGGTTTCCGTTAGTTCCCATGTGCCTTGTTCCATAACCCCAGCCTTCAGAAAACGCCGGATCAGCCTTTGGATATTAGGGTCTGTTACTCTGACTCCAAGGAATTTCATGAGCCATTCGTGATTGACATTGGTGAAGAAGCTACGGATGTCGGCGTCCACGATATAGCTGGTTTTTCCATACTCGATGATGCGATTCAGGGCTTTAAGCGCGTCGTGACAGCTTCTTCCCGGTCGGAAACCGTAGGATAGGTTTAGAAAGTCCTGCTCGTAGATGGCTTGTAAAATCTTGTTCAGTCCCAACTGCACGATTTTGTCCTCGTAAGAAGGGATGCCGAGCGGCCTTTTGCTCTTTTCATCCTTGGGTATATACGTTCTTCTTACGGGCTGTGGTCGGTAACTTTTCCTCTTTAATCGCTCTACCAGGTCCTTGATGTTTAATTCAAGATTTTCCTCATATGCTGCTTTCGTGACTTGATCGACACCTGTTGCTTTATTGCCGTCTAGTTCCCGATGGCATTGTGTCAGCAGTTCCTCGTTCAAGAGGTGATACAGCGATGTGAATTGCTCTTTTGGATTTTCTTTCGCGATCTCTGCTATTCTTGCTAGTTTTGTTTGCACTTTTGGCCTACCCCTGTGTGTAGAAAATGTGTCCTTAGCAAGATCGGTGATATGTCACTGCCTTCCCTCTGCCGACATTACTCGGTTTCATTGGTAGTATGCAGTGATCCGACTCCCTGTCCATCATTTGACATTCTCCCTTGTTATCGGTTGTTTGTCATACTTCCTTTCAGAAGAATGGGCAGGGTCTCCCAAGTTGCTGTAAAGTCATTGTATAGCATGCCTGGCTCTTCGACCCCGGGAGAGCTCATTCATCCTCGTCTTTAACGCATGAATGAGTGTTGTCTTCCGTGCTTTCGAAAACGTCGACCTCTCCAGTTTACTCTTTTCGAGGCTCAATCACTTTCAGGCCTACTACCTGGCTGTCTACGCTTAACGTCTGGAATTACTTCCAGCCGTCCAAGACTCGCTATTGGTGGCTTGACTTAGCCTTTCCAAGCAGGATTTCCACCTGCTAAACTTCACGACCTAGGCTTGGTCGCACCGAAAGGTGAGTTAGAAGAAGTTTTCGGTTCCGGTACCGCTGCGGTCATCTCCCCTGTTGGCGAGCTATCTTGGAAAGGACAAAAAATCGTAATCAACAATAACCAAACCGGTGAATTTGCTCAAAAACTCTTTAATTATGTCACTGGCGTACAGTCTGGTAAAATTGCGGATCAATTTAATTGGATGGAGGAAATAACAGGTTAAACGTCTACTGATTAATCATATCTCAAGCATAGACTACCTTAACATATTAAAGAAAGATATACAGAACCCTTACCACAAAGTAACGCTACTAAACCTGACCCGATTTGATGGACACGGTAAATGGCTGGTACAATAAAACCAGTGGAGGTGTCCATCATGAAACGTTACGATAAGCATTTTAAAGAAGAAGCGGTCCGCCTGGTAGTAGAGTTGGGGCGATCCGTGGCAACGGTGGCCAAAGAACTCGGTATCCATGAGAACACCCTGCACAAATGGGTTAGTCAGTATAAAGAACATAAGGAAAACGCTTTTCCAGGCAGCGGCAATCTACTGCCAGAGGACGCAGAAACCAGGCGTTTAAAAAAAATGATAGCTGATTTACAAGAGGAAAACGCCATTCTAAAAAAGGCCACGGCCATCTTCGCAAGACACCAGAAATAGCTTATAAGTTTATTAATCAGCACCGCTTCAAATTTCGGGTGGAGAAGATGTGCCAGGTTTTTGGAGTCTCTCGAAGCGGTTACTATGCTTGGCTGAAAAGGCCGGAAAGCCGGCGAAAAATCCGGAATAAAGAACTAATTAAAAAGATCCGTAAGGTTCATCAGATTTCCCGGGGTACTTATGGTAGTCCGAGAATAACCAGGACCTTGAAGAAACAAGGCATTACTTGCAGCCGGAACCGGGTGGCCCGCCTGATGCGGGAGAACGATATAGCCGCCAAGACAAGGAGAAAATTTAAGGCTACCACTAACTCAAAGCACCATTATCCGGTTGCTGAAAACATTGTTAATCAGAACTTTACTGCCAGCCATCCTAATCAGGTCTGGGTTGCTGATATTACATATGTCGCAACGGATGAAGGGTGGTTATACCTTGCAGCTATTGAAGACCTGTTCCAAAGAAAGATTGTGGGCTGGGCTATGGACAGTACAATGACTCGCCAGTTGGTCCTGGATGCTCTCAGACAGGCAGTTTGGCGGTATCGGCCATCAGCAGGACTTATTCATCACTCAGACCGCGGGAGTCAATATGCCAGTCATGAATACCAGCAAGCTTTAAAGGACTACGAAATGAACGCCAGTATGAGCCGCAAAGGTAATTGTTATGACAACGCCTGTATGGAATCGTTTTTTGGAACCCTGAAGAGGGAACTGATTTATGGTACCCGATTTAAAACAAGAGCTGAAGCCCGTCAAGCCATCTTTGAATATATTGAAGTCTTTTACAACCGGGTTCGGCTGCATTCAGCCCTTGGATATATGTCGCCAGTCGAATACGAACAATCCTTTAAAACAGCAGCGTAAGTGGCCGTTCATCGTAGCGAAGCGAAGACCCTTTACATGGAGAATGCCCGTGTTAGCCTTGATTGGCAAGGGCCATAAGCAAAGCGATACTGGCCCCTTGGTCCTTGGCAACACGGGTGCGAGGCTCCATGTCAAGGGCGGCCACGGCTCTTATTCGATACTTGGTCGAACATGAGAAAGAATTTGCTAAGCCTCATTCCCAGCCTAAAATTGAAAATCTGTGAAAACAGAAGATAATCCGCCATTTTCTATGTCTATTTTAATGGGGCAAGCTCACTACCATGAGGGGCGTGTGGGTGACCGTATGGGTTCAGTCCCACCCTAGACACCATAAATGGGGCTTAAACATAGGTTATTTACATTCTCTAAGTAATTATGTGTGGGTCCTTCGACACTAAAAAACTTGATTTTAATGGGCTGTAGGTTTATACTGCCAGAATTCCTGGCAGGAACTTGACAACACATATGCGGTGAATGAAATCACCGTACCGCTTCAAAGCTGGGAACGGGCCAGAAGATTTGTTTTCATTAGAGAGAAAGTTAAAACAACCTCCAAAGGTAACCAAGACACTTTTGCATTTACAGATTTATATGATTACGAAGCCATCGTGACAAATATGGAAGATCTCTCACCTGAGGAGATCTGGCACTGGTACAATAAGCGCTGTAATGTGGAAAACAAAATCGATGAGCTGAAAACCGGCGTAGGCATCGAGCAAACCAGCCAGAATGAAATGTTAAGGAACAAGGCCTTTATGTGGATCAAGATATTGTCTTACAATCTCCTGAACTGGTTCAGGCTGTCGCTGTTACCGGCTGGCGCATCCAGCTATGAGATCCCAACCATAAGAAGGTTAATTCTAAATGTACCAGGCAATGTGGTTGGCAATGGCCGCTACCGTCATGTAAGGCTGGCAGCCAATCAGTGGTTGCAGGAGGTTGTAGATAACACTAAAAGCAGGCTAAAGGAATTCATATGTCAAAGAGCATGGTTACTTGTCTCACCATCTGGATGATAGCACCAAAGCTAAATTATAGTGATATTTTTACTCCCGGAATGGCCCCGGCTTGTTTGATGCACCCTTTTCAAAAGCACTATAAGCTCAACTCTTTACTAAGGGAAAATCAATGCTATTTGATTCAATAATTACCAGGAATAATGTGAGCCTACTTCCTTTTATTAGGTGATCACTTCACCACGAACAAAAAAACGGGAGTTACTTACCGGATCCAAGTTAACTACTTTGTGTTAATTTTTGTTGACAATTCCATTCTTCTATTTTTTGTGCGATTACTTGTCAGGGTGGAGTTTATATCTTTTCCAAGCGTTCTTTTATCTTATATATAAATTCTTCTGTATCGACAACGGTCCTATCGGCTGAAGTTAACAGATGATCAAGATCCTTGGTGATGACACCCTCTTCAATAGTCTGAACAGAAGCTTTTTCCAGCTTCTGAGCAAATCTCACAAGATCCTGAGAACCGTCCAGCTCCCCGCGCTTTTTCAGGGCTCCGGTCCAGGCAAAGATGGTGGCCATGGAATTCGTAGAGGTTTTCATCCCTTTCAGATGCTTGTAATAATGCCTCTGAACGGTCCCATGAGCAGCCTCAAATTCATAATAGCCCTGCGGTGAGACTAAAACAGAGGTCATCATGGCCAGGCTGCCAAAAGCGGTGGCCACCATATCAGACATCACATCGCCGTCATAGTTCTTGCAGGCCCACAGCACACCGCCTTCAGACCGGACAATACGAGCAACCACATCGTCAATGAGGGTATAGAAGTACTCTAAGCCAGCCGCTTCAAATTCGGATTTGTATTGTTCTTCATAAATTTCCTGGAAAATATCTTTAAATTGATGGTCATAAATCTTAGATATAGTATCTTTTGTTGAGAACCAGAGATCGATCTTCTGATCAAGCGCAAAAGCAAAGCATGCTTTGGCAAAGCTTCTGATGGATGCATCAAGGTTGTGCATCCCCATGACAACGCCCGGGCTCTTGAAGTCGTGAACAAGGTATTTCTCTACCTGCCCATCCTCCGATGTATAGACCAGCTCAACTTTTCCCGGCTTATCGACACGGTACTCCGTATTCTTATAAATATCTCCGTAAGCATGTCTGGCAATGGTAATGGGTTTCTTCCAGGTCGGTATATAGGAAGTCAGGTTGTTGACAAGGATCGGCGTGCGGAAAACTGTTCCGTCCAAAATACTTCTGATGGTACCGTTGGGACTTTTCCACATCTTTTTAAGTTTATATTCCTCAACCCTGGCTGCATTGGGGGTAATGGTTGCGCATTTTACACCAACGCCGTATTTTTTTATGGCGTTGGCAGCGTCTACCGTGATCTGATCCTCGGTCTCATCCCTCTTCTCAAGTCCAAGATCATAGTATTCCGTATTCAGTTCCACATAGGGCTCTAAAAGGATTTTTTTGATCATCGCCCAGATGATTCTGGTCATTTCGTCGCCGTCCATCTCGACCAGCGGTGTTTTCATGATGATTTTTTCGCTCATTTCAATTCCCCCACACCTTTTATTCTGCTATATTCTTTCTGATCCAGGAAAGCTTGCCGCCCATCTTTAAGATCTCAGCGTCCAATTCTGAAAGGGTATGCAGTAATTTAATCTTAGTTCCCTTTGTTATATTGTGCAGGAATACTTCACTCTGAAGATTGCCTATTTCCACCTCTAAAGAATCTCCAGCCTCGATCTTGTCATAATCATCAGGATTTTCAAAGGTTAAGGGTACGATACCAAAGTTAATCAAATTTGCCAGGTGGATGCGGGCAAAGGATTTCACGATAACCGCTTTAATTCCCAGGTGTTTGGGTGCCAACGCCGCGTGCTCACGGCTTGAACCCTGTCCGTAATTATCACCGGCAATGATAAATCCGCCATTTTTTTCGACAGCCCTTTGATGAAAATTATTGTCGACCACCTCCAGAACATATTTGGATATTTCTGGTATGTTACTGCGCAATGGCAATATTTTTGCGCCTGCCGGCATAATATGATCGGTGGTAATATTGTCCCCTAGCTTAATCAGAGCCTCACCCCGCAAAACATCGGGCAGCGGCGGGAATGGAGGTAAAGGCTTAATATTAGGCCCATAGTGAACCTTAATGTTTTTAGCTTCCTCAAAAGGCCGCGGCCTGATGATCATGTTATCGTTGACAAAAAACTTTTCCGGCATTTCAATTTTAGGATATTCGCCTAAATCCCTGGGATCAGATAAAACACCTGTCAGCGCTGTTGCTGCAGCCACTTCAGGACTGACCAGATAGACCTGAGCATCCTTTGTTCCGCTTCGACCTTCAAAATTTCTATTGAAAGTCCTGACAGACACCCCTTTGGAACATGGCGCCGAACCCATTCCAATACAAGGCCCGCAGGTGTTTTCCAGGATCCTCGCTCCAGCCTGGATAAGATATTTCATTTCGCCGCTGTCAATTAAGTGCTCAACGACCTGCCTGGAGCCTGCGCTAATAGTCAGATGAAGGTTTTGGGACACCGTTTTGCCTTTTAACGCATTGGCAACAACTTTCAGATCTTTTAAAGAGGAATTGGTGCATGACCCGATTGCCACCTGGTCCACCTTTAAACCAGCAACTTCCCTTACCGTTTTAACATTGCCCGGGCTGTGGGGCAATGCCACCAAAGGTTCCAACTCACTTAAGTTGATTTCAATTACTTCATCATACTCAGCATTTTCATCAGGCACTATTTCCTGCCAATGTTCTCCTCTGCCCTGTGCTTCTAAAAAACTCCTGGTTATTTCATCGCTGGGGAAAAGACTGGTTGTGCAGCCGGTTTCCGTTCCCATGTTCGTGATGGTTGCCCGGTCCGGAACAGTTAAATTTTTCACTCCGGGCCCAAAATACTCCAATACTTTTCCGACTCCTCCATTTACATTGATTCGTCTTAAAACTTCCAGGATCACATCTTTCGCAGAGATCCAGTCAGACAACTTACCGGTAAGCTTTACACCAACAACTTTCGGAAATTTTATTCTAAAAGTTTCGCCGGCCATGGCGGCAGCAACATCAAGTCCGCCAGCTCCCATAGCAAAAGAACCAATGCCACCTGCAGTAGGTGTGTGGCTATCAGAACCTATCAAAGTTTTTCCCGGACGGGCAAACCTCTCAAGGAAAACCTGATGACAAATCCCATTTCCGGGTCTGGAAAAGTGGATCCCATATTTTTGTGCTGCAGATTGCAAAAACAAGTGATCATCAGAGTTTTTAAAATCTGTTTGCAGGGTATTGTGGTCTACAAAGCTGACGCTTAACTCCGTTTTAACACGGTCGATGCCAATTGCTTCAAATTGCAGATAGGCCATTGTTCCAGTGGCATCCTGCGTTAAAGTGTGATCAATTTTTAGCGCTGCCACTTCACCTGCAGCAGCTTTCCCCTCAACAATGTGCTGTCTCAAGATTTTTTCCGTTATTGTACCGGACATGTATATTCTCCTTGTATCTCATTTTTTAAATAAAATCCATAGACTCCAAATTAAGCTTATTGACATCTGCTGCCATTAATCAGTGGAGATTTCTCCTTTTTTCATGTGAAGGTTGGTCTTGTTTTGAAGAGGCGGCCCGCTGTTATTTATGTGTCCTGATAATATGCAAGAGATTTTCTTTTGCATGGACAACATGTTCTATGGTCAGCTTCTCGGCGGCATCTTGGTCATGATCTGCGAGAGCCAACAAAATCTGGCGATGCTCCTTTATGGCTTTTTCAGCTCGTCCACCGGAGTTGAAAGAAAGCTGCCGGTAATACTGGATCATATGGTGCAGATGCGAAAGGGTATGCTGCAAAGTCCGGCTGTTGCTGTATGCGAAAACCCTTTCATGAAACTGAGAATCCAGTTGGTTGATGTGTTCCATGGCATTTTTTATTTGATAGAATTCTTGCAAATCAACAATTTCCGTCAACTCTCTAATTTGTTCTTCGGTAATATTGGCGGCAGCCCACCTGGACCCCAATCCTTCGATATACATACGGATGGTATAAATATCTTCCAGATCCTTCTCGCTGATTCCTAGAACGACAGCACCTTTATTTGGGATAATTTGTACCAGGCCTTTTTGCTCCAGCATCCGAACTGCTTCCCGCACCGGCGTCCGGCTAACGCCCAATTCCGCACAAAGCTTCATCTCAATGAGATTCTCTCCGGGTTTAATTATGCCGTTCAAGATACTCTCTTCCAGTTCTTCAAAAACGCGTACGCTTAATGAATTGGAACTGTCCGGGCTTTTCATAATCGTTTTGCCTCCTATAAGGAATATCTGGCAGGTAATGAAAAGAAGGTGCATGTTCAAAGCATTTCCTGTGGGTTTTAAACCTGTTATAGCAGCTCTATGGATAGAGCAGCTAACAAGTTATGCTTTTTTTTCAAAAGACAAATTATATTCTTCGATAACAGATGCCAGTTCTTTATCGCTGATGTTGGTGGTTCGGCCGTTGCTATATTCTTTGTCCACCCATTCTTTCACATATTTAACCAGGGGATTATTTTTACTAACTTTTTTTTCATCAGGCAAATCATAATAGGAATTTATCCAGTAAGCAATACCGGCCGAACCGGAGGTTTTGCTCACAGCTACCACTGGTGTACGATTCAACAATAGTTTTGTATCAAAAATGTTATATATTTCTTCATCTTTCAGCAAACCATCGGCATGAATGCCGGCACGGGTTAAATTAAAGTTTTTACCCACAAAAGGTGTCATGGGCGGAACGTGATAACCGATTTTCTTATCATAGTATTCAGCTATTTCTGTGATTACAGTGGGATCCATGCCGTCAAAAGCGCCTCTTAAAGAAGCGTATTCAAAGACCATAGATTCCAAAGGAATGTTTCCGGTCCGTTCCCCGATGCCCAACAAGGAACAGTTTATGGCAGAGCAGCCGTAAAGCCAGGCAACGGTTGCGTTTATCACAGCTTTATTAAAATCGTTGTGGCCATGCCATTCCAACAGTTCTGAAGGCACGTCGGCATAATGCTGGAAGCCGTAAATCAGACCGGGGACGCTTCTGGGCAATGCAACGCCGGAGAAAGGAATGCCGTAGCCCATGGTATCACAGGCACGAATTTTGATTGGGATACCTGACTCTTTTGACATGGCCATTAATTGATTAACAAAGGGTACGACAAAGCTGTAGTAATCTGCCCGGGTGATATCTTCTAAATGACAGCGAGGCTGTACACCTACTTCTAATGCTTGTGCTACCACAGACAAATAACTGTCCATGGCTTGCTTGCGGGTTTTGCCCAGCTTTTTAAATATGTGATAATCAGAGCAACTGACCAGGATGCCGGTTTCTTTGATACCCATATCTTTAACCAGTTGAAAATCTTCTTTGGTAGCTCTGATCCAGGAAGTAATTTCCGGAAAATCATAACCGAGATCCATACATTTACTGACTGCTTCCCGATCTAGTTTACTGTAGATAAAAAATTCTGTCTGCCGGATAATACCGTTAGGCCCCCCCAAACGATGGAGCATCTTATATAGATCAACTATTTGTTCCACAGTATACGGGGCACGGGATTGTTGCCCGTCCCGAAAGGTGGTGTCGGTAATCCAGATTTTCTCGGGCATTCCTATTGGCACAAGCCGGTGGTTAAAGGGTATTTTGGGCACTTCCGTATAAGGAAAGATATCTCTATAAAGATTGGGTTCTGCCACTTCCTGCAATTTGTATTTATAAGGATCCTGTTCTAATAGGTTACTGTGTTTGTTTGGCTCGATCATAAAAGCACACCCTTCACTGTATATTATACTTGTATACAATAATGCAATATATAGATTATATTGTCGAAATTTAGGATCGTCAAGAGTACTCACGGCTCTTGTCATAAATCGATCCTTTCTCATTTGAAATTAAACGGCACACATTTGGCATGTCCGTAATCAGATTTACGGGTCTTGCCCAAAGTGTGCCGTTACATCAGCTAATAATATAGCCCTTTTGAGGAGGCTCGATTTGTTAGCAACTTACTTTCTGCGTATGATTATTGCTATAAAGTTCATATACTTGCCTGCACCAGCGTTCATGGACTTGCGATCATTAACGGCATATTTATTGTCACAGACAAGCCAATCATTCCAGCATTCGTCAAAGCTTTCCATTTCGCAGACTGATATAATTTCGATGCCATCAGTAATCTCAAGCATCTTCCGCCAATATGTGGTATCATGTAAAGTTTCTATATCTTCTGCTGTCCATGAAAGCAACATTTCAGGCGGCAGATTGGCGTGAATATCCTTTTTAAGCCCAGGAACGGCAAACAGCAAGTATCCTCCATGCTTCACTAAAGGCAGCAAATGCTTACCCAGGTACTTCTCATCACGTCCAAAATAGTGATAGGAATCTATGCTTACCACTGCGTCAAAGAATTCTTCGGCATACGGCAGGCTGTGCGCCTCCGCATGGATTGGAATAATTTGCTCAGAAGTCAATCCCAGATCATCAAAACGCGTTTTATTATCGGTTGCGCTGACCCATAAATCGGTTGCAAATACACGCAGACTATACTCCTTAACCATAAAGACAGACGTAACTCCACGCCCGCATCCTAGATCAAGCACGGTTGCGTTTTGGGGAATACTGTGAAGTGCAAGTAATTCCTCCAGCAGCTTTATGGGATTTGGTCCCATTATATTTTCTTTTATATAGTTACTGTCATATTTTCCTGATTTTGTATACTTCATAATTTATCTTCCTTTCTAATAATGAATAAGCGATTTTCAATTTGGAACACACTTTCCATACAGAAAAGAAAAAAAGCATAGTACAATACTATGCCAAACCCAAGATCATATCTTAAGATCAGCTTGACATAGTTCTGTATGAAGACAAAAATTGCACACAAATAAAAGCAATCGCAATTGCCTTTTCTAACATGTACAATTATGTGTTCCTTACAGGACAATAGCCAAACAGACACTACCTTTTCGATTTTAATATGATAAAAGTTTATAGTAACTCCGATACATTGTCAAGAGAAATGGTTTTGGCTTACCTGGGCTCCATGCCAGCAGTACGCCAACAAGAATGAGTATACAGGCCAGTAAAATAGAAAGCGTGATTAACACGATACGTCCCGCCTTTCGCATAGGGGGTATGGCTCAAACTCAATTAAGGGGCTTAATAGTTAAGATATCACTTAATAAATATATTCCAATAATTAAGGATCCAGATCAATCCCATAACTGCCAGGGTAAATATACTATAATGCACCCGGGCAATCCGCCCCCAAAGTCCCTTCCACCAAGCAATCACCGTAAAAGGCACCAGTAAACAACTGAAAATCCACATAAGGGTTGGTATAAAATCAAGTAATGGATTTCCTTCTACAGGCATATACGCTTCTTTTGGTAATTGGTATACAGGATCAATGCCTGAAGAAAACAGGCTGGCGAATAAAATCAGGATGGTGATGCTCGTACAAATTCCAACCCAAAAAGCAATGGCAGAAAACCCGGAGTTTTTATTTTTTCCCCTTTTAAACCAACCTGATATCATCATGATTGCCCAGCAAATAAGCGAACTTATAGTGATTAATAATATGATTATTGCAGCTAATGCTGTAAAACTCATAGTTGAATAAAATGGAGCTTTCGAATATGTCAGGGGTCCATCGGTGGTTAACATTATTCTGCCAAAGGGATCTGTTTTAAAAATAATTTTATGAAACGGGCCAAAGGCATCCTGAGTTCTTCCTTCTCTAAGGTTCTGATACACACCAGGCTCAATTTCAATAAATTTATTTGTTTCTCCGCCATTAGTTACCAGAAGATATCCATCTTCATCCACATCAACATTAATAATACCCCCAGCCAATATGCTGGCAATTTTCTCATCAGTAGTAACGCTTTTCCGGTTCATCTGGTATTCACCTGTAAACTTCTTAGCCCTTTCCCGGCTGCCTTCGCCAGGTACTCCCTTTATTTGAGCTGTAATTGGATAGTAAAAATCCATAAACTCTTGAAAAACCTCGGAATGAAGAAGATGATTACCACCACTGTAGGAAATAAAAATTCCTGTATTCACTTCCGGCACCAGGTAAAGACCTGAGTTATAGAGCATAGTACTTCCACCATGAAAAAGCACATCTTTGTCATTAAAGACCCCCTCCATATATCCAAGAGTCATGCCTCCCAACGTCGGATCATAGGTAAAGTGCTGCTTATGCATTTCTTTTGCGGTTTCTTCCTTAAGGATTCGTCCTCCGCTATAAGCACCACCAGATAAATGGGCTATCATGAAATTGGCCATATCTGAGGCAGTACTGCTCATACTGCCTGCTGGTTCGAGCATTATGTATTCGAAACTTGCTTCAGTATATGACCCATTAATAAACCTGTAGGGTTTAGCAATACAGGCAGGCGAGTCTAATGTTGGAGGTTGCCGGTAGGTACTGTTATTCATATTTAAAGGCGTGAAAATATTTTTTTCAACATAATCTGAAAAGGGCTGACCAGATAATCTTTCTACAATATAACCTGCCAAAGCAGTACCATAATTTGAATAGGCAGCAACTTCACCAGCGGGAAATATCCTTGCAGGCAGGTAGTTCTTTATATATTCATTCAGAGGTAAAAGATCATCTTCCGAAAGCCTGAAAAGTATGTCGGGGTAATCTTCAAAACCTGGAGTGTGGGTCATCAAATGGGTCATTGTTATCGGTTCTGCTATAGTTTTTTGGAGGGGTTTTTCAAGCCGTGGTGATATTTCAAAATCCAAATATCTGTTAATATCGGTATTTAGATCCAGTCTGCCCGCTTCAACAAGCTGCATTACTGCAGTCCAGGTAATTAATTTGGAAGTAGAACCAATACGAAAAAGGGTAGTATCGGCATCAACCGGAATATTGTTCTCAATATCTGCCAGGCCGAATCCTTTCTTATATACAATTTCGCCATTCTTCACGACAGATACGGTTGCATTGGGAATATGATATTTCTCCAGCTTGGATTTCATTGTATTGTCAAAAAAGGCTTCTAAGCTGATATCTTGAATGTCGTTTGCAGAAGCAGCCGCTGCAGATAGGGCTAAAATCAAGCTTATCAAAAAACTAACGAACGTAAGATATTTAATCCTTTTAAACATTTTATCACTCCGTTCCGTTTTTTATTTTGATTAACTTTTACTTAGCCGGGAGGATAGTATTACATCATTAGCCGCACTTGATAATAAATCCATCAAATCCTGTATTTCATAATCTTTGGGCAGTAAGCCGTGGGCAACCATTACCGAGAGGCCCAATTGAAATATCTTCATTTTTAATAAAATAGTTTTTAACTCATCCACCGTGAAACCTTCCAACTCAGGGTCCTTTTTCATCTGTTCAATCAAGGCCGGTATTATTTTCTCATCATAGACTTTTATGCGGCTATTATTGGTCATGACTAAATCTCTGAAAATTATGCTGTATTCTGAGGCAAACCTTAGACTTGCCCTCCCTATATCATGAAATGGGTTTCCTGAACTTTCTTCGCTTAAAAGCTGTTGACTGACACTTATTATCTTCTCTATTAAAGCTTCATTCAGTTCATCAATGTTTTTAAAATTTACGTAGATGGGGGCTACAGAACTGCCCATTTGTTCTGCGATTTTTCTGATGGTTATACCATCAATTCCTTCTGTTTTAGCTATTTCAAAGGCTGCATCAATTATTTGCCCCTTGGTAAATTTAACCTTAGGTCCCATAGTAACACTTCCTTCTTGTAACATAAATTATATATCATATGTTATATAATTTATGTTACATCATATGCTAATTTTTTGCAATAGTTTTTCCAAATTCCTATATACTTCTTCCTCTGGGGAAGGTTGGTTTTATGGTGAATAGGCATGAAAAAACCACTATCTTTCAAGTGGCTTCTTCCAAACAATTAGGCTTATTATTAATCAGGTACTAAAAATTCATGCTTTAATTATTAACTTTCGGCACTTATTTCTTACCGTTTTTTGTTTCCGGAGCCAAGTGCTGTTCCTTGACAAAGGGAGTGTGGTCAGTTTCCCTGTGATAGTCAGGCACCGGCCAGCCAAAACGGCGTCGCTGCCTCAACCGGAAAGCAGCCGCATGTTTTTTTAATTCAAAACCCACCCCGGCCGCCAGCCGGGAAGCTTCCAGGCCGGCTGTTTCAATGTATTTATTTTTGACAGCCCTGTCCAGAATATCTTCACCTATAGGTGTGCGCACCAGGCAGGAAGAGGTCCCTATGGTCTCACCGGCTTGAGCTTGGGGATCCCAGTAATCCCCCACGGAGAGGTCTGCCAATTCCGCCGACCAGTCTACACACATCTCGCAGGGAGCCCGCTTGAAGGCCGGCATGAGATGGTGATACATATACTGGTGCCGGTCCATCTGGAAGCTTGAGCTTTACACGCATATCAGCCCAGTCATTTAAAGGCATCTTTTCAACTTTTTAATACTTAAAAAAGGAACATCCGCCAGACAGGTATTTCCTTCCAATCATTTCAAGCTTTCATTCTTTGTATTATCTATTATTTGTATAACTTTACCTGTAATCAAATCTTGAGGCAAAAACCCCCATACACGGCTATCATCACTGTTATTGCGGTTATCACCCATTACAAAATACATGCCATCAGGTATCGTCTTTGGGCCGTAATCAGAAAACTGTAAGTCCTTGGGCAAATACTCTTCAGGCACTTCTAGTCCGTTAATAAACAGGTGACTATCCTTCAAAGAAATAGTTTCGCCTCCAAGGCCAATAACTCTCTTAGCAAATACCCTCTTGGTATCTAATGGATACTTAAAAGCGATTATATCCCCACGTTTCAGTGAATTTATATTTTGATACTTTTTTACTATTATACAGCTGCCAGCAGGGATAGTCGGTTCCATAGAGCCACCAGGAAAACTATATATGTCCTGGTCTTGCCATGTTTTTTTGACTTCATCCACGGTCTTGGTATAATCATCGAGTGAACTTGGCCTGAAAGTAAACTTTGTTAGTTCATCATTTTCAGCGTACTGTAAATTCAATACACCATGTTTTATAGATCCAGTTATATCAATTACAGGAACGGTTTGGTAATGAACTGTTATGCTGATGTCAGGACCATTTTTAGTGCCTTCAAATGGAACTTGTGCACTCATTATTTCACCATTATTGATTTGAAAGCTATGGAATTCCCCTTTAAGTTTTGTGCCTGACTCTGTCCAAGTTATATAAAACACTTTATTATAATGTACAGCGAGATAGCCATTTTGCTGAGAGGATTTTGAACTCTTGTCATCATTGTTGGGTGGAGTTTCAGCAGGGTTATCTGTAGAAGAAATAGTAATTATCTGTCTAGAATCATCCCAATTTACTGTACAGCCCATAGCCTCTGATATAAACCGTAGTGGTACCATTGTCCTATCGTTGATAATTTTTGCCGGAACGTCAAGTTTTACTGGTACACCGTTCTTATATGCAGCGTCTCCGATGACTAGTTTTACTTCAGTACTATCTTTTATTGCAATAACCGTTTGAGTAGATTCGTCCCAAATAACACTTGCACCTAAGGCTTCAGATATTGCTCGCATCGGAACCAAGGTGCGACCGTTTTCAACAGTTGGGGGTATATCAAATTGAAGGGTTTCACCGTTTAGTGTTACTGTAGTTGCACAAACCAACCCCACTGGAAACAAGGCTAAACATGTTATCACAACCAACATTATTAAAACTATCCTCGACATGATAATCCCTCCTCGTTATTATTATGATATGTTCTATGCCTTGTAATATTTTACCTTTAGGGATAATGAATAGCAAATTATCTGAAGCCCAAAAAAGAAACCCCATGTAAGCAGAGGCTACGTAGGGCTTCAGATAATTTGATTGAACGGAACCGCCGATGTCGGTAGGTGCTATGGGGAAAAAGGAACTGTATAAGTTGCAGAATTTCTGGCGCTAAAAGGGTTCCGATGTTATGGGGCGAAATCTCAGTCAAAGAACAGGGTCATTATTGGGAAATTCGCCTGTCGATGGGCATAGTTTCCCCCTCCCCCATAGAAGGGGCTTTTTTGTATAAGGAATTTGTTTTTACGGAAGAGGAGATGCGCGTATCATCATTCCTATTCTGCAGCAGGGACATTTACGAAATGTATCATTGAACTTGTCAATGAGGATTTCGAATAATGAACGCGGCTTAGAGAATATGCTAAAAGGTGTATTCGTAAGTTGCCGGCATAACTGTATCCGTTTGGTTTTCCCTCCGGAAGCCAAAAGTCCGTAGTGTCGTATCTTCCGGAATCCTCGAGGCAGTACATGGAGCATAAAGCGGCGGATAAATTCTTCGGCTGTAATAGTCATCTGCTTGACCTTGTTATGGTCGGCATAGTCCCGCCAACTAAATGTGACTTTATCATCTTGAAGCGCCAGAATCCGATTGTTGGAAATAGCCACGCGATGTGTGTAGCGGCTTAAATATTGAATCACCTTGCCGGTATTGCCGAAGGGCGGTTTGCAATAGGTTACCCAGTCCTTGTTATACAAATCCTGCAGAAAGAGGGCATATTCTCTCGAACTATTGAGTTTGTTCGTAGATTCATCGAAGCGTAATTGAGCCGCACGCATGAGAGCGAGAAATTTCCCCCGGAATTTCTTGGACAATACCTTAACCGGAATGAAGAACTTCTTGCGCGAGTTTTTCCAATGACCGGCGCTGGTCAACCCGCCGCCCGGTACAACACAATGGATGTGGGGATGATACAGAAGGTTCTGCCCCCATGTGTGGAGAATTGCGGTTACTCCGAGTTTGGCGCCGAGATATTTTGGATTTTGGCCTAACTCTAACAAGGTTTCCGAGACAGCTTTGAAGAATAAAGTGTACATCGTTTCCTGGTTCTGCCGGAATACCATATACAATTCGTTCGGCACCGTAAACACGACATGGAAATAGCCAATGTTAAGCAGGCAACGTTCCTGGCTTTCGATCCATTGTTCTTTGGCAAGCATTTGGCATTTGGGGCAATGTCTGTTTCGGCAGGAATTATAAGAGATACGTTGATGGCCACATTGGTCACATGTATCTATATGCCCGCCCAAAGCATGAGTCCGGCAGTTCAAGATAGCGCGATATGCCTTTATTTGAACGGTATTAAGCGGATGCTGGCGCAAGTATTCATCGCCATGTTCCCGAAAGATGTCCTGCACTTCAATCATAATGGGCAGTCCACAAACTTCTGAGGCATGTTGTCCGCCGGACTGGTTATTCCGTTCGTGGTGTTTGCCAGATGAAGATAGATCGTGGTTGAGGAAATGCTGGCGTGTCCGAGCAAAGCCTTTATTTGGAGTAGACTTAGCCCGTCCTCTAATAAGTGAGTGGCGAAACAGTGCCGAAGGGTATGCGGCGACACACTCTTTTGGATAGCTGTCTTGGCAAGCGCTTCTTTAATCGCTCGTGCTACTGCGCTTGTTGTGATATGCCCAACATTTTTGATTCCGGGAAAAATGTATCCATCTGAGCTTTTCGGGCGGTACTTGCGCCAATAGTCACGCAACGCGAATAAAGCGCTTTCGGGCAGAAGAGTATAGCGATCCTTTTGGCCTTTGCCGCCGCGCACCAAAACCCGCATGGATGCCGAATCAATATCCGTCGTTTTGAGACTGGCAAGTTCGCTGACTCGTAAGCCGGAACCGTACGCCATTAAGAGCAGGGCTTTGTGTTTGGCATTCGTTGTCTGGGAAATTAGTTCTGCAACTTCATTCCGCGTTAAAATCTCCGGTAGCTTCTTAGGCCGCTTAAGGCGTGGAATTTGTAGATAGTTCATCGTCCGGTTCAGCGTAACTGCGAAGAAGAAGCGAATGGAAGCACTGTAAACATTGACCGTGCCTGGCGATAATTTCTTTTCGACAATCAAGTGTCCCAGGAAACTTCGAACGTCCATTTCATTGAGCTTCTCGATAGGTTTTTTGAAGTGATTAAGGAAGATCCCAACATGAGTCGTATAGGAATCGAGTGTGTTTCTGGATAGCCCCCTAAGCTGGATGTCAGCTTTCAGGCGTTGCAGCGCCTGACGGTTAGTCATCATTAAATAAACAACCCCTTTGTTTGATATTGCGGACAGGCCGCATTCTCATTTTAAAGGGGTTGTTTTGTGTTAGCCATGACTTTTGTATCTACTATGAGCAGATCGGATCATTTCGCTTTGATACTATCTTGGGTTTCTATCCACCGCGGAGCGGTTTCGTTCAATGTCGATAATTCTCACATAAAGTGTCAGTAAAAAAGTTGGCATTATCCGTCTTAGAAGTCTACCCTTTTTAATTAGCCAAAGGGTTTTTTTTCTTACGGTATATTTTAAATGCATGCAGGAAAATTGCAATCACCAGCCAGGCAATGGAAAATAAGAGGCCATTCCTGATGTAGGGCCATAATATATCCCAGCCGATTCCTTTTAAACTTAAATATTTCCAGGCATTTGCCACATGGATATACGGCCAGATGCATTTCACAACCTGGGAAAAACCTGCCGGCATCATGTATTCCGGCCAGACAGCGCCCGAAGTAAGAATAAAAAGTGTATAAATAATAGAATAAAATTCTACAAAGTAGGTGTAGTTTTGTTTATTCAGAAAAGATATAAGTACCAGGCCCATTACCGTCAGGGCCAGTAAAAATATTATCATCAGGATAAAATAAGCCAGAATATTACCCCTGACCGGTAAACTGTAAATTCTGCCGCACAGGCATAAACCGGTGAAACTGGAAATACAGATCGTGATCCACATGGTTCCGGTCCGCACCAGTAGAGACTTGCCTCTTAGTATAAGCACTTTCAAGCTGATTTTATCGTTGGCCAGAAATTTTTTCTCTTCAATTAGAGCTGGTAGGAGATAAATAATTAGATAGAAAAATTGAATTATCAAGAGAGTGGCAACATACGTTAAATAACACATATAACTTAATTGCGGGTCATATAAAGTCCGGTCTTTAAAGGCAAAAGCCGCCATGGCCTGTTTTGCTGCCTGAGGAAGCATATTTTTACCTTCAAAAATATTAAGCTGAAACTGTGCGTTGAATGTCCCTAAAATCGCACTGCTATAGCCCTGCGCATTATTTGCGAGCAATAAGTTAGTACCGTCAATCAGTAAAATTACTTTGGGCATTTTCTTCTGGCTTAAATCCTGGCTGAAATTATTCGGTATAATAATTCCGCCAATGATCTTTTTTGCTTTTATGGCATCCTGCAGTTCAATTTCAGAAACCGCATAATAATTGACGTCCAGTCCAGGATGATTTTCAAAACTCTGAACGATCGTTCTTGAAAGTGAAGAATTATCCAGATTTGCAATCCCAAAGGGTATATTTTCTATATAAACTCCTCCCAAAAAGTAACACAGCCCCAACTGGACAAGGATTGGTATTGCCAATAAGACCAACAGTAACTTTCCGTCCTTGCTTATACATTCTGCCAGTTTCATACTTCTTTTGCCTCTTTTCCCCGGCGCGTCGAAATAAAACTGCTGATCAGGCTGCGCAATTCACCAAATTTACATGCGAACAGAATACCCAACCAGGTATACAGCATGAATTTTAGCAGCCAATAGATGTCCGGTAATACTTGCTGTAACGTTGTTCCCAGCAAGGTCACATCTCTCAGGGGAATCACGTAATAGGAAATAGGGATAAATTTAGATACCTTCTGAAAAAGATCCGTCATCGCAACGACAGGAAATGTGTATCCGGCAAGGAGTAATGTGGCCATGATCAGCGTTGCAAATTCTACTGCGAGTTGCTTTTCTTTTGTAAGCAGGCTGAGCAAAATACCAATATTGGCCATGCCGGTCATGTTGAGCACAGTCAATACCAGTACCGGAATTGCGCTGCCGTTAAAGGGACTTTTAAACAAATTTATGTGAATCCATAGGGTACCCACGGCTGATAGCGTACCTGCCAAACCACAGAAAATCCCTTTTTTGAAATAGGCCGAAAATCTTTTATTTTTTTTGTCGAACATTTCTATGCCGAGAAGGAAAACTGCAACCTGCACAATATTTACCAGGATT
The DNA here is from genome assembly GCF_004369205.1 of Pelotomaculum schinkii. Taxonomy (NCBI): domain Bacteria; kingdom Bacillati; phylum Bacillota; class Clostridia; order Eubacteriales; family Desulfotomaculaceae; genus Pelotomaculum; species Pelotomaculum schinkii. The sequence continues at coordinate 1,583,096 of NZ_QFGA01000001.1, forward strand.
CCCTGCAGGATAAAAGTAGGCGTACTTTTAGCAGGATTACCGAGAATTCTGGTCGTATAGGCAATTGGTTGAATATAGTTTTGTGCTTCCGCCGGTGTTAAGTTCAGTTTCCCCTGCATTACCTGCAAAAGATAGCCGCTTCTGATTGTTCCCAACACTTCAGAAATTCCTGTTTTTACAGCCCCTGCCATTGCCATTTGGGTGCCGTCATATATGACTAAAATCTCGGGTGCTTGTCCGTTAAGCATATCCGAAGAAAAGTTTTTGGGTATGATGATGCCTGTTGCAATCTCTCCAGATTCAATCAATTTTTTTACGACATCGTTTTCTTGGCCGAAGTACTTGATGTCAAAAGCATCATTTAAACTGATTTTATCGGTTAAGTTCCTGCTTAATGTAGAATTGTCATGATCTACAATGGCGGTAGGAACATGGGTGACTCGCTGACCGCTGAATTCATATCCTAATATTAAACTGCAAACTGGAGGGAGCAGCAGGGTAAATAGAATGGGTATCAAAAGACCCTTGTTGATTATATGCCTGTTCTTCATTTGCTGATTCTCCAATATTCATTTTTTCTTTTCCTCTCCGAAATTAACGAAAACAGTCATGCCTGCATAAAGCGGGACATCAACGTCTTGCAGTTCAACCTTGACCCCATAAGCTAAAATATCAAATTCGCCATTTGAATTCGTTGCTCTCTTTACGGCAAAATCAGCGCTTTTATTGATTTGTGTGATCCTTCCCTGAAATACTTCACCAGGATATGCTTGAAAGGTGACTTCGACAGATTGATCCAATTTTACTTTGCTTAAGTTGTCTTCCATCACTTTGCACTCCACCCACGGCGCAGCAGTGTCGGTAATTACAGCGATAGGCAATCCTGTGGAAATCAACTCTCCTTCCTCCACACTTAGCTGAGTAATGCCGTCGGTCGGTGCAGTGATTTCAGTTTTGCCGATATTGACTTCAACCTCCGCAAGAGCTTGCTCTAACTGTCCCTGCAGCGTAGTAATAGATGCGCTTGCCGCGTCAAGATTTGCCTGGGCCTGATCAAGCTCTTCCCGGGTTGCTCCATTTACGACTAAATTATATTGCTGTTTGGCCACTTCATACTGAGCAGCAACAGAGTCCAGTTCAGATTTGGAGATCGCACTATTTTCAAAGAGGCTTTTCTTTCGATCATAGTTTGCCTGCGCCAGATCGAAGTTTGCCTTTGCCTGGGCAATTTCTTCCGGTTTCGCCCCGGTTTGCACTTTCTTCAATGCTGCCTGAGCCCCTGCCTTTGCTGCTTCTGCCGAACTGATCTGTCCATAAACGGTGGCAATGGCGGCTTGTGCCTTTTCTCTCTGCGCCAGCAGATTATCGCTATCTATAACCGCTAAAATCTGGCCTTTTTTTACTGTATCTCCTTCCTTTACATTCAATTGCTTTATTTGTCCTGCAACCTGGGAGTTAATGTTGGTTTCTTTCATTTCCAAGGTTGACTGCACGACAAGCTTCTTGGATTCTTTAGCAATAATGTCTTCCCCTGTTAGGTGATTCATAACAGTTCCCAGCACAACCACCAGGCAAATCACCAGGAAAATGATAATGCTTTTTTTTATAACTTCTTTTTTCATAAGATTCCCTTCACTTTCGTGCAAATTATGTTACATTATAGTAAACACCGTGTATGCTTATTACCTATTGTGCTACATAAATTAATTTAAGTTTTTTGTTAGTACAAAACAATGGTCAAAAAACCAAAATGTGTGGCATATCCATGAAAACCCGTGCCGAATGTTACTTATCATTGAAAAATTTTACAGGACAAGAGGAGCACTACCCATGGTGAATCAGGCCGATCTTCGTGTTGTCCGGAGTAAAAAAATGATCAAGGATGCGTTTGTTGATTTAATTGAAAAAGAAGGGTATGAAAATATTACTATCAAGGACATTGCAAAACGGGCCATGATCAACCGGAAAACCTTTTATTCTCACTATGAAAGTAAAGCTGTTCTCTTTGATGAAATAGTCAAGGATACCCTGGATCTGCTTATGCAAAATTTACAGTATGAAAAATTGGATTTTGACGATGCTCTTTTCTCTATTGATTTACAAAGGGAAATCCTGAGCTTGCCCCATTAAAATAGACATAGAAAATGGCGGATTATCTTCTGTTTTCACAGATTTTCAATTTTAGGCTGGGAATGAGGCTTAGCAAATTCTTTCTCATGTTCGACCAAGTATCGAATAAGAGCCGTGGCCGCCCTTGACATGGAGCCTCGCACCCGTGTTGCCAAGGACCAAGGGGCCAGTATCGCTTTGCTTATGGCCCTTGCCAATCAAGGCTAACACGGGCATTCTCCATGTAAAGGGTCTTCGCTTCGCTACGATGAACGGCCACTTACGCTGCTGTTTTAAAGGATTGTTCGTATTCGACTGGCGACATATATCCAAGGGCTGAATGCAGCCGAACCCGGTTGTAAAAGACTTCAATATATTCAAAGATGGCTTGACGGGCTTCAGCTCTTGTTTTAAATCGGGTACCATAAATCAGTTCCCTCTTCAGGGTTCCAAAAAACGATTCCATACAGGCGTTGTCATAACAATTACCTTTGCGGCTCATACTGGCGTTCATTTCGTAGTCCTTTAAAGCTTGCTGGTATTCATGACTGGCATATTGACTCCCGCGGTCTGAGTGATGAATAAGTCCTGCTGATGGCCGATACCGCCAAACTGCCTGTCTGAGAGCATCCAGGACCAACTGGCGAGTCATTGTACTGTCCATAGCCCAGCCCACAATCTTTCTTTGGAACAGGTCTTCAATAGCTGCAAGGTATAACCACCCTTCATCCGTTGCGACATATGTAATATCAGCAACCCAGACCTGATTAGGATGGCTGGCAGTAAAGTTCTGATTAACAATGTTTTCAGCAACCGGATAATGGTGCTTTGAGTTAGTGGTAGCCTTAAATTTTCTCCTTGTCTTGGCGGCTATATCGTTCTCCCGCATCAGGCGGGCCACCCGGTTCCGGCTGCAAGTAATGCCTTGTTTCTTCAAGGTCCTGGTTATTCTCGGACTACCATAAGTACCCCGGGAAATCTGATGAACCTTACGGATCTTTTTAATTAGTTCTTTATTCCGGATTTTTCGCCGGCTTTCCGGCCTTTTCAGCCAAGCATAGTAACCGCTTCGAGAGACTCCAAAAACCTGGCACATCTTCTCCACCCGAAATTTGAAGCGGTGCTGATTAATAAACTTATAAGCTATTTCTGGTGTCTTGCGAAGATGGCCGTGGCCTTTTTTAGAATGGCGTTTTCCTCTTGTAAATCAGCTATCATTTTTTTTAAACGCCTGGTTTCTGCGTCCTCTGGCAGTAGATTGCCGCTGCCTGGAAAAGCGTTTTCCTTATGTTCTTTATACTGACTAACCCATTTGTGCAGGGTGTTCTCATGGATACCGAGTTCTTTGGCCACCGTTGCCACGGATCGCCCCAACTCTACTACCAGGCGGACCGCTTCTTCTTTAAAATGCTTATCGTAACGTTTCATGATGGACACCTCCACTGGTTTTATTGTACCAGCCATTTACCGTGTCCATCAAATCGGGTCAGGTTTATCCAGACGATTTTGCATAATGTCACCGAGAACAGGAGGTTATTTAGAATTCTCTTTAGCAGCAGCTCAAGCTATGAACTTACTATGCAAATAGAACGGCTCTTACAGACAAAAATTATCTATAAATTAATTAAGGCAAATCCGGCTAAGGACCTCTCTGAAATACCCCAAGAGTTGTTAACCAGTTCAGTGTCCTCGGTTTTTATGATCATTATAAAGTGGTGGATCAATCAGGATGTATATTCAAAAGAAGACGCTGCTAAAATTTTCTTGAAGCTAGTTTCTACAGGATTTACGAAATCGTTTGGTTTTACTAATTAAGAGAATTAAAACTGCGAACGTTACCAGGCAAAATAAAAGCACCCGCAAAAACTCTGCAGGTGCTTAATTTAAACAAGAGCTTATTCTACAAATATTACCATTTCATCCAGCGGTTTTTTTCCAGGACTTTTTGCTTCACCATCTGGAACACCTATGGGGAGCATAGTTGCGAGAAACCAACCTTCTCTTTCAAATCCTAATTCTTCTTTAACAAAAGCCTCAATCTCCCTGTGTGCCCAATTCTGACTTGTCATGGTGCAGGAGCCGTAGCCTAAATCCATTGCCATGAGTACGCCATTTTCTACGGCAGCACCCAAACTCTGCATACCGCAGTTCTGCAGAAACAGATGATCTAATTCCTCATGCGGCATGTTTATCATTTTATATTCAGTGTATGCAGCTGGCGGTGCCGTATACGAATAGATCATCACCAGTACGGGAGCATTAAGTGCAAAGAGCGTGAAAAGCTTCGTAAACTTTTCAAACCGTGCGGCTCTTTTTTCATCGACCTCAGCAACTCTGCTGACAACTTTCGCAAGCTTTGTATTAATGACATCAGCCAGTTTATTCATGAAATCCTTGTTTTTAACTACGATGAAATGCCAATTTTGATCGTTCTCCGCGGATGGACCTACTCGTATCGCATCAAGTATTTTCAGGATGTCTTCTTTTGGGACATCTGTATCCTTGAATTTTCTGATACTATGCCTCGAATAAATCAAATCTTTTAGTTCCACAGTCCTCTCCTCCATTCTCAAAATTCGTCTTTCTCCTTTAATCGGTCATGCAGTGCCATACCTTTCATAATAATAAATGGCACAATGGAAGCCACCCGGATGGTAGTAGTATCATTACCGCCACCCGGCAGTTCCCCTTGTATGGCTACTTCCTGGTACATTTCAAAAGACAAATCACAACCACGTGCTTTACGTGCTTTTATTTCCTGAATCTTCTGGGTGCGATGGCTTTTACCTGTTCCTTGGTATTCCCCGGCTAAAAAGTCTACTTCAACCACAACATCCCGGCCATTGACGGAAACAGTCCGGTAAAAAATAAAAGGTTGTTGAGCTCCCTGACGGTAGCCTCTCTCCAAGAGAAGTTCCATAATTGTTCTGTAATGAGTATCCATAAGCGTACGGTGATTTAAAGCCATATCAATGTCCATACTTCCAATATGTCTTTCCTGGCTTTGAGGAAGCAGAAGCTCCGGAACCCACCCCCCTACAAGCACGATATCTTCCCGGTATTGACCAAGCAGGTGGGTTAGTTCCAGCAGTACGGACCTCGCCGCTGCTACTGCATCAGCTGTATAATCTGTGCGTGTGGCTACCATTGCGACTTAATAACCTCCTCTAAAAGAACACTTGCAGCCTCTTCACCGCGTCCTCGGATCTCACGAAGATCTAAATAAACTTGGACGGGCGTCGCTACCTTAACCCAATCGTAGTTCTTGGCTCCATAAAAAACACCGTCGTCGTAAGGAACCAACAAACTGACATTAGCACCGCTAGATACTTTCTTAAGGTTCATCTGTAGAGCCAGGTTTTCAATGGCTTCCTGCTGGACATAGGCCGTAACGCGCTGGTATCGAACAGAAGGCGCCATTCTTGCAGCTCCGGAAAATCCGGTTAAAACGTAAACGTATTGGATATTTTTCATGTCACAGATTCTAGCCAGTTCATATTCAATTTCGCTTACGGATTTTAGTGAATAAAAATCATGAACTTGATTGCGCCGGAAATCGTAATTCTCTGCCCATTCAAACAACAACTGTTTCGGCTTGTTAAGCAAAAGTCCGTTCATATTAAAGCTGAGCCATTCTCGGTCAGCCAGCAGACTTTTCACGTTGGCAACCTGCCCTAAGCTTACCTCAGACTCTTCTGCCAAAGCCTGCATTTTCCACTCCCTGCCGGGATTGCTCAGAAGAACCCGCAATACTCGCGTTGCTTTGGGAGAATACAGTGACCGCAAGTCCCGCTTATGGTTAAATGGATTAGCCTTTCCTTCCTTGTATATGTAAACCTGGCCAAAACTAAGACGGCTGTTCCCCGCCAGATCGATATAACCAACTCCTTCATTGACACATATTTCCGCAGACTGTGGGGAGATGTAAGGAGCAATAAGTACAGGATAGCTATTGGGAAGTGCGTTTTTGTACCTTAATAACTGATTAATAGCATCACGTACAAGCCTCGGTTGCCCGTTGCTTTTTACTTCGACAATAAGAAACAGATCACCATCTGGAAGCTTGAGCTTTACACGCATATCAGCCCAGTCATTTAAAGGCATCTTTTCAACTTTTTTAATACTTAAAAAAGGAACATCCGCCAGACAAGTCAACAGAGCTTTTTCAGCCTTATTCTCCAATTGTTCATATTTCATTATTATCACCATTTTCAGCATTTGCTGAAAATGATTATATCAGTGAAAATACTTATTGTCAAGTTTAGGAAATTCCACAGCCCTCTGCGTATGAGTTAGATAAAATATGATGTACCCTTCGTTTTTCCAACCCGCAACACGGGTGGTGAGGGTGCTGTACTCAGTGGCCGAAATTGCTGTATTTTATGTTACCGCTAACATATAATTTGCATTTTCATTTTAATGATATAATCGATGTAATATGAAAAAATACCTGGTTAATTCTTCCGGAGACTGTGCCATATCATTTTGTATCCACCATTTGACGGTTTCAACAAAACCACCAGCCATATGATTAACAACATACTCTTTAGGGATTCCATCCAAACTTTCGTTTGTCATAAATTCATTGAACAACTGCTCCAGATACTTTTTAAATAAGCTTAAAAACAACTCTCCACTTTCACGCGTGAGAATTCCTTTCATATCTCTTTTGCTATCTTTTAAGTGATATAAAATATGCGTGATTTTAGCCTCCAGGTCGTTATTAGAAGAGGAAAAATCATGAGTGTTTTCAGAAATTAGATCCTTAGAGAATACGTGGTCAAATATATCGCTGCATAATGCCTTCAATAAACCGTAGCCATTGTTCTTTCGGTTTTGGGTCTTCTGAACCCCATTACAGGCGCTTTGGTGCATAATGCCGGATCGGTGTTGGTAGTTTTAAATGCAGCTCTTCTTTACGATAGAAATTTTGCTCAATAAAAGAAACGTATCCCTCAAGTACTCAATCTCGTTGCTTGGGGGGTACGTTGTTTTAATTATACTATTCATACACTCCGATTTGTATCTATATTGCTCTCGTTTGCCAAAAGTAGTGGTGCCGACAAAGGTTTGATTCGTAATAACCGGTTTTCCTGCTTATTTAATTCGATTTTACAGGTCTGCGCCGCTCAGAGTCCAGCTTTTCTCAATTCGTCCTGTAAGGCGGGCAAATGGGCGTATCTATTTTTTAAAGCGCCATAATATTTGGTCCAACCGGTGCTGTCACCGAGTCGCACATAAAGTTCCCCAACATGCCGTAACAACCTTGCCGCATAGGAATAGCTTTTTCGTCTGCTTAAAAGCGATAGCCTCTTCCGCCATCCCCTGGTATAACTTGATGGCTTCCCGGGGATGTTCGGACTCTGCCGCCTTGGCCACTTCACCTTTGTAGCTGTGCCCCGAGACAACCTGGGGTAACAGCTCCAGCGCCCGTGCTACATCGCCCTCGTCCAGTGCAATTTCAATCAGCAGGCCACCATTTTTCTTTTGCGTTACTGTTTCTAAAGCCTCGGTGCGCGCCTGCGGCCATACCCCCACCTGTTCACCAAGCTGGCGCATCGCTTGAAATGATTTTAGGGTGGGGAGTTGCTGAAAAACCTGGCGCTGCCATGCCAGGGCCACCTCCGGCTTATCCTGCCGGTGATGCGCTACCAGCCATTCCAGGTAACCGGAATACGCTTTTTCCGCTACCAGTTCAGTCAGAAAGCTGACCGCCAACTCCCCGGCGCTGGCTTCCACCAAGGCATCAGCCAGTTGCTTTATAGCCCCCGGCTTGTCACGCAGATGCTGCTTGGCCAAAGTCATTGCCTCTTCCGGCCTGCCTTCTTCGACTTTAAGAAATATCTGCTGTTCGAGAGTACCAAACTCCCGGACCAGTTGCCGGGCTTGCTCCAGTTTTCCGTGCTGTTCTTCCCAGCCCGCAAGGAGATTAACCAAGCACTCTCGCTGCCAGCGATCGCTTTTCGGTATCCGTTCCCGGATTGAGGCCGCAAGCTGCTCCCAGTCCTGCTTATCGGCATATCTGAGAATGACGTCCCCAACCTCAGGAGCAAAATCGATACCACCCATCTCGATGTCGGCCAGTTCAGCGTCCAAAAGAGTGATCAGCCAGCCCCGCTTTGTCTTCTTATCGATAACACCTGATTCCAGGCACTCCTTCAACCCCTCTTCGCAGTCCTGGGCAATACAGGCGATGTCCCCCGACTCATCCATTTCCTGAAGTTCATCGGGGTAGCTTTGCGCCATGGCGTCCAACACTGCGGCATAGACCATCCCCGCCCCCCGCCAGTCTTCCTTTTCAGCCAGGCGTTCGGCCATCTGCAGAATCTGGCGCAGATCCGTCTCGATATCATAGGGGTCATGCCGGCGCAATGTTCTCTGTACCTCACGGTTCAAGGCAGCCACATCCAACAGCTGTCCCTTGGACGTTCCCGCCGCCAGCCCGACCACGGATGCCAGGGAAGGATCTCTCAGTACCAGCTCGCCGATCAGGGCGATCAGTTCCTCCTTGCTAAGCCGGGCAAGGATGGTGTTCAGCGATGCCACATCTTCGAAGGAATCGGGCTCGTGTATGTATTGCAATAACAGGGCGACGATATGTTTGCAGAACCCGCCCCGCGGGCAAGAGCATGATGCATCCTCGATACCGTTCTTCTTCAAGACCACCCTGACTCTGTACGGCTGGTCGCGCGACCCGTAGCACTCCCCGCGCAGTTCTTTTCCTTGGCGGACGGGGTTGGAGATATTGCCGGACTCGTAATAATCGATCCCACGTCTGAAACTGGACCCATCAGCTAACTTGCGGATCTGTTCCTCTGTCAAGAATAATATCTTGTCGTCTTTCATATACCTTCCTCACACTGTCTCCATAAAATCCCACACATCTTCGTCAATCTAAATCCGATGTAATTCAGTAACCTGATATCTTTTTCTACATAATTTGTGCATGTTCCTGCAACTCTCTCGTCAACGTTGGCAGGACGAGAGAAGGCATGCGTCTCGCTAGCGGTCACCACCCTGCTCATGGTACCGGAACTCGTGAACACCTTTAACTCTCTTCAGTCTAAGTCTCTTCCAATCGACTACCAGGAGATGATGGACCGGCTGAAATCCAATTTTGTTTACGTTTTATAGAAAACAACTGTCAGTTGTTGTTAGAACTGCCTTAGACCAAAAGCCCCATAGAGGGGCTTTGGGTACAAAACTTTATTGTTCAACAACTGGTGTTGAACAATAAAGTTTTGTACTGACTGAAGCCTCGATACCAGGAATTACGCCATCTATGCCCTTTGATTTCTGTCCTATATTAAAATAAAGTTGTGAACTGAAACGGCAGCAAAACTGACCGGCTCAAGCCGAAATAACAATAAAGTTGGATACTAACTACTATACAAAACTAATCTGTAGTACAAAAAATAACCGAATCAGAGGTTCAGGATAAGGAAGAATGGGAATATTTGTTGAAGAGGATATCTGAATGACAAATCTACCTCCTTCAAATTTACCCTTTCTAAAAAGAGTTATAATGACATTATTCAAGGTGAGAGAGATACAGATCAGACGGGCAAGAATTCCTCTTTGATTTGTCAAAGGAAAACTTTTGTTTTTTCTGACGATTCTTTTCTATCTATCACCGAGTTTTTAAAGAATGGAAAAATTGACTATTATCATTACGATTGGTTTTCTAAAAGCAAAAAATCTTTGTTAAAGTTTCATAGGTTTTTCATGACAGTTTAATTTTACACCCTGAGGCAGGTTCTTCGGAACTTGTCTCTTGCCTTTTTTGCCATAAAGATGGGGCTGCCTCAAATTTTTTATTGAGACAGCCCCTTTTTCACGCTATGGTCGGCTGCTGTCGGCAGCGGGGACCTTAAGGGGCTTGTCGCCGACCAGCACCACCGTGGACTTGCCTTCGGCGGCAACCGTGCCGTCGGCAAACGTCACCTTTCCCTCCAGTTCCATCAGCTTGCCGTTCCGGCCGGTAATCCAGCCGGTTACCGTCACCGGCTGGCCGACAAACACCGGGTGGCGGAACTGCACCTCAAGGCGGGCGGTTCTAGGGCCCAGCCCTTTGAAAAAAGGATACCCTGTCATTATTTCATCAAGCAGCGTGCTGATGATTCCCCCGTGCACAACATCGCCATAGCCTTGATGTTCGGGCCCCGGGGTAAAAGCGGCGATAAACTTGTCGTTCTCCTCGCGGCAGTCGAGTTTCAGACCGATGGGGTTTTGCGTGCCGCAGCCAAAGCACCAGGGGCTGCGTTCCTCTCGTTTCATCCGATTTGCTCCTTTCGTTCGCTTCAGAGGAACCAGCATCCGTGTTTGAATAACCGGCCGGCGGACAACGCCGGCGTGCCGGCACGGCCGAAGCGACAGCTATCAGTTACGACGTATCGACGCTAATATTTTACTATTTGATGGAACACTTTACAATTGAATTGTTTTGCGTGTGCAGCATCCAGCGGCCTGAAATACTGTTCTTCCTGTAACGCTCTCCGTAACAGTAATTGCAAAGTATATGTGTTGGCCCTCCGACACCACAAGCAAAATAAAGCGTAGGACATTGTTCCAACGCTTTATTTGTTTTCTAAAAAGTAGCCTAGATAAAGTACCACATTACATTGGCTTGCTCTGGAGCATCAGCTTCACATGCTGCATCTGTTAAAATGGATCTTGACTGCTTGTTCTATTGATGCTGCTTGAATTATAATATACATATACTATATTATATAATACTATTATTAAAAACAAATTGGTGCTTTACGTGTTCGAGCGCAATAGAGTTTGAACCACCTTTTATATCGTACTAATAAAATTTCCGTATAATCACGAATAATGAATATGATGCAAGTACGCAATACTTTTTGTAAAACGGCTGATGCTACACTAACAGCCGCAGGGAGGTAAAATAATGGCAACAGAATTAATGAAAGATATTTACAGACTTGAAGTCCCTCTCCCGAAAAATCCGCTGAAATTATTGAACTCATATCTGATCAAGGGCAAAGAACGCAATCTGCTGATCGATACCGGATTCAACCGTCCCGAATGTGAGGCAGCACTTATGTCAGAGCTGGCCTCACTGGAAGTGGATTTTAATAAAACAGACATTTTTATCACTCATTTGCATGCTGATCATAGCGGCCTCCTCTTCAAAATCAAAACTGACAACAACACCGCATATTGCCAGAGGTTAGACGCAGCTATAGTAAACCGCTTGTCAGACCCCACATACTGGGATTATCTTGCAGATGAATTTATAAAAACCGGGCTCAGGATGTCACCGGAACTTGCAGTGGAGACTCACCCCGGCTGGCTATACAGGCCAAATAATAATGTAGATTTTACATATATCGAAAACGGCGATAAGCTCGTTGTCGGCAGGTATACCTTTACGTGCATTTATACACCCGGCCACTCGCCCGGCCACATGTGCCTGTATGAAGAAAATGAAAAAATATTGTTTGCGGGAGACATGATCCTGGGGGATATCACACCGAACCTCTGTATAGAACTTTATCTGGAATATCCTCTGACAGACTATCTGGAAAGTCTGGACAAAGTGGAGAAGCTCGATATCAAACATATATTTGTCGGACACAGGAGCATGCTCAAGGATGTTTACGGTAGAATCAAGGAACTCAGGGAACATCATGCCGCGCGCTGCCAGGAAGCTCTGATGGTCCTGGAATCCGGACCACTCGATGCTTGGGAGGCTGCTGAAAAAATGACATGGGATATCCAGGCAAAAGACTGGAATGCTTTTCCGCCTTCCCAGAAATGGTTTGCAACTGGTGAAGCTCAGGCCCATTTGCTTTATTTGTGGCAAAAAGGCAAGGTTCGCCGCAAATTTCGAGCCAACGGAGTAAACTATTTTGAGCTGGAAGACGGCGTTCCGATCGAGCGTGAACTGATAAGCGCATGGAGAAAAGAATTTAAACACAAAAAGTAACTGGAAAAACAACTGAGGAGATAGTGATTCCCCACGAAAGGCAAAAAAAAAAGAATGTATTGCTTGTAAATATTATGACGGTATGGAATTGATTTTCATGGAAACTTATTGCAGGCAGACCGCAATTATTTTTAATAAATAAGGAGTGTATTGATTTATGATTAATGAAAAAATAAAAAAAGTATCACCATCTATCGATAAATGGCTCAAAGAAGCAAAAGCGGATCCAATGGCTTTACAGGAAGGGATGTTTTTAGTCCATAATGGCGTTGTGCGTCAGACGCCCAAAGCCAAGGTCCGCCAAGGGCTTGATGATGGTTCGTTGGTAAAAGGAATGGAATTTGCTTATGATGCAATGAAAGTGGATGCGGCGATTGCGGAAACTTATAAAATGGATGGTATCTTCTATGTTAAAGTTTGGCTTAATGAAGGCCGGCTTGAGGTTGGTGACGACATAATGTATGTACTGATAGGCGGCGATATTAGACCACATGTTGTAGATGCCCTCCAATTCCTCATTGGAAAAATCAAAAACGAATGTGTTACGGAAATAGAGCAAAAATAATAATTGACATTAGGTCGTCCAGGCAGACATAGAAATTGCTTGTCAAAACGTTTCAAAATGGACACCTCTACAAAATTCTCCTTTTAACAACAAACCTCCGATACAAGAAAGAAATACCGACCATAAAAGGTGGGTAAGATTTTTATATGGTAATTTGGCATACATTTCTGACCAACTCCCGCCTCCGACACCAATTGAAATGCAACGTAAAGGCCAAAAATTCAATCTATCTGTGATTTTGAAAAAGCCCCATAGAGGGGCTTTTTCAGTACACAACTTTCTTGTCCAACAACAAATGTTATTGAACAATAAAGTTGTGTACTGACTGAAGCCGCTATACCTGATATTTAGCCATCTTTTCTCTTTTGATTTCTTAATAATTATAAAATAATGTTGTGTACTGAAACAGCAGCAAAACTGACCGGATCAAGCTGAAAAAAACAATAAAGTTGTGTACTGGGTTCCATGTATTACCACAAGGGTGCTGACTCAAAATGTTTAATTTTAGTATTCCAGAGGAAAATTTTTATGACGGTCCCTGGTTGCAAAGATCTAATACAGGATTCAACTCTTTCCAATAACCACCTCCCTCATTCGTAAATAGAACGGTCAATCAATAAATCTCACACACCACACTTGTTCTATATAGAAATGTCTACGTACCCAATCTTAATTTTTCACCTTTTCATAAATCAGTTTTGAGCCTACAGAGAACATATGCCCACCCCCAACCATGTTTACTGTTCGCTGTTCCAGATGATGCACACTTACTAAATAGTAACATTTCTGATTACACAATATTCAACTTCAAAATGCCTGCATTGAGGATATTGACTACTTAGCTGACAGGCCTATTCCTTCAGCTTGTTTATTGAGCAGGAACAGAACATTGTGGTAAACCACTATAAATTTGCATTTTCATTTTACTGATATAATCGATGTAATATGAAAAAATACCTGGTTAATTCTTCCGGGGACTGTGCCATATCATTTTGTATCCACCATTTGACGGTTTCAACAAAACCACCAGCCATATGATTAACAACATACTCTTTAGGGATTCCATCCACACTTTCGTTTGACAAAAATTCATTAAACAACTGCTCCAGATACTTTTTAAATAAGCTTAAAAACAACTCTCCACTTTCACACGTGAGAATTCCTTTCATATCCCTTTTGCTATCTTTTAAGTGATATAAAATATGCGTGATTTTAGCCTCCAGGTCGTTATTAGAAGAGGAAAAATCATGAGTACTCTCAGAAACTAGATCCTCGGAGAATACGTGGTCAAATATATCGCTGCATAATGCCTTCAATAAATCGTCTTTTGTTTCAAAATGGGAATAAAAGGTACTTCGACCTATATTGGCTTCATCAATGATTTCCTGCACCGTAATTTTAGAATATCGCTTATGTGCCAAAAGTGAGCTGAAAGCACTAAAGATTGATTCCCTCGTTTTTTGTATTCGTCTATCCATATCCGATCCTCTATTCCGTACAAATGATAATATTTTATTCAGTATCTTACATTTCATCTCTTTTGATTGTTGTTGCTTGATAAAAAAACCGTATAATAATTATTGAACATTATGTTCATTACAGTATGAATTGTACTATATTTTTTATATTAAGTCAATTTAAAGCAAAGGGGCATCAATGGTGACTGTATGTGGAAGCAAATCATTATTATTTAAGCAAAAAGATATCCTGGTGGTTGATGTTGGTTCAGGGACCCAGGATGTGCTGGTCTATCAGGCCGGCAAAAATATAGAAAATTGTCCAAAATTGGTTATGCCCAGCCGGACGCAGCTTGTCGCTGGGCAGATCCGTCGGGCAACGCAGCAAGGGCATAGCATTTGTCTTCATGGTCATGTGATGGGCGGTGGGGCCTGTTATCTTGCTTTGAAACAGCACCTTGCAGCAGGCTTTAAGGTCTACGCGACAGAGCAGGCCGCCTATACCTTCAATGATAATCTAACCAAAGTCCGCCAGATGGGGATTGAACTGGTCGAAGCTGTACCAGATAACGCAGATAAAATATGGCTGGGAGATATCGACCTGCCAGCATTTCGACAAGCTCTGACCGCCTTTGAACAGCCCCTGCCTTCCCAGCTGGCCGTAGCTGTTCAAGACCACGGCTTCAGCGCTGAGGAGAGCAACCGTACGCTCAGGTTCCGCTTATGGAAAGAATTCATTGCTAAAGGCGGTTTTCTGAGGGATTTAGTCTTTACAGAGCAAATACCGGAAGTTTATACCCGGATGAAAGCTATTAGAGCGATAGTGCCCGGCGCGGTGCTCACAGATACCGGGGCAGCGGCTCTGTTGGGCATTACAGCGGATCCGGCTGTGCGGCCGCAGCTGGAAAAAGGGATACTCGCTGTCAATATCGGCAATTCGCATACACTGGCAGCAGCTATTCGCGGCCAGCGTGTCTATGGACTATTTGAGCAACATACCGAGTACTTGAGCACTGAATTGCTGGCATCGCTGGTTAAACGGATGCAAAACAACGAATTAACCAATGACGAAATTTATAATGCCGGCGGGCATGGCGCAACCTTGCATCCGGATATGGGTCTGGGCTGGGACTATATTGCGGTTACCGGACCACGACGGACTATGGCCAAACCATTGGGCTGGCATGAGGCAGCACCCTATGGTGATATGATGCTGACAGGCTGCTTTGGTCTATTAATTGGGCTGGGCATAATCTAATCCTGCACTGGTTTTCTGGCCCAGCGGAGGTGTCGCGCAGGCCGTATTTTTCCAGCATGCGGGCAAAAGCATCTCCCAAATAATAAACAGGATATCAACCATCTACAGGCCGTATCGCCTTCCACCTCACTTGGCTTTTTGGATTTTTCGCCGTAACAGTGGTTACTTCCCGGGCCAGTTCCCAAACTTCTTCAATCAAGCACAGCATCATCGAAGAAGGCTCCCAATAACATTTTTCAAACTGGGAAATCCACACATCAACTTGTTTTTGCCAATCTTTAATATCCAAATAGGAGGAATGGACTATGGAGAAAACTATGGACTTTCTAGCCGGATTAAAGATGACCATAGTTTCAGGTGTTTTCTTAGCCGCCAGTTTAATTTTAATGCTAACCGGAACGGAACTGCCTGTTGACCCAGCTTGGGTTACAGTTGTGATTTCCGGCTTACCGCTTTTATATCTTGCAATTACAAGATTGGTTTTTGAGAAATGGATTTCATCCGCTCTGCTAATTTCTATTGCTATGGTTGCTTCAATCGCAATTGGCGAACTCTTTGCAGCAGGCGAAGTTGCTTTTATTATGGCAATTGGCGCTATTCTTGAAGACATGACCGTTGCTCGTGCCAAAAAAGGTATCGGTAAACTGATTTCACTTTTACCACAGCAAGGCAGAAAATTGATTCATAATGCTGACGGTGTTCGTGAAGAGTTTGTCCCCATAGAACAGATATCAAAAGCTGATCTGCTTCGTGTTCTTCCAGGTGAAACGATTCCTGTTGACGGCATCATTATCTATGGTAATACCTCTGTTGATCAATCTGTTATGACTGGTGAATCTCTGCCTGTAGATAAAAAAGAAAACGACAGCGTTTTCTGCGGAACGATGAATTGCTATGGATCAATTGACATCCGTACTACCCAAGTAGGTAAGGATTCGTCGCTGCAAAAAATGATTGATATGGTTAAGGCAGCAGAATACAAGAAAGCGCCTATGCAGAAAATCGTTGATGTATGGGCAGCATGGCTTGTACCTATTGCCCTTCTGATTGCAATAGTTGCATATATCACCACAAATGACATTGTCAGAGCAGTCACTGTATTGGTCGTATTCTGCCCCTGCGCATTGGCTCTTGCAACACCAACCTCGATTATGGCAGCCATCGGTCAGGCTACTAAACATGGTGTACTGATTAAGTCCGGTGAAGCCTTAGAACGCATGGGAAATGTAGACTGCATTGCCTTTGATAAAACCGGTACTCTTACCTATGGAAATCTGAAAGTATCGGATATTATTCCTCTGGATGAAACTATTAGTAATGTTGAATTACTCTCAAAGGCGGCATCCGTTGAAAAACGATCTGAACACCCTCTTGCAAAAGCAATCATCAAGTACGCTGAAGATAATGGATTGGTTATTAACGAAGTAGAAGATTTTCAGATGATACCTGGAAAAGGCGTGACGGCAACAATATCCAGTAAAACAGTGATTTGCGGCAATGCTCTCTATATAAAGGAAAACTCGATTGCCGAAACCGATAAAATGCAGAATATCTTAGTCAATTTAAGAAATCAAGGCAAGGCATCTATCATCGTGGCTGAAAATGGTAATGCAATCGGAATCATAGCTCTTTCTGATACCATTCGCCCAACTGCAAAAAATCTTGTTGCGAAACTTGGTGCTATGGATACCGATGTTGTTCTCCTTACAGGTGACAATCATCTGACAGCGAAATATATGGCAGAGCAGGTTGGGATCAAGAATATCCGTGCAGATCTGCTTCCGGCACAAAAGGTTTCAAGCATTGAGGACTTACAAAAGGAAAACAAAATCGTCTGCATGATTGGCGATGGCGTGAATGACGCTCCTGCTCTAAAAATGGCAAATGTCAGTGTTGCAATGGGCAGTATGGGAAGCGATATTGCCATAGAAGCCGCCGACATCGCCTTGATGAGTGACAACATAGATAAAATACCGTATCTCAAACGATTGTCAAACTCCACTCTCCGTACAATCAAAGGCAACATAACCGCATCCATGGGTATCAATGCCGTAGCCATTGTTCTTTCGGTTTTGGGTCTTCTGAACCCCATTACAGGCGCTTTGGTGCATAATGCCGGATCGGTGTTGGTTGTTTTAAATGCAGCTCTTCTTTACGATAGAAATTTTGCTCAATAAAAGAAACGTATCCCTCAAGTACTCAATCTCGTTGCTTGGGGGGTACGTTGTTTTAATTGTACTATTCATACACTCCGATTTGTATCTATATTGCTCTCGTTGCTGTTAATATCTGGGCAATTTACTTTGTTCCAGATAATAATTCTCAACGCCTATTTCCTTCATTCGATTGTTTCGCTCCAACCATTTTTCTCTGGTTTTGCCTTCAAATTGTTTGTCACATGGATACTCGTTGCATTCAAAACAAAAACCCACACCATGTTGTCGATGACAAGTTTTCGCATGACATTCGATAGGGCACCGTAAATTATCACTACGGCAACCACCACAAGCTCCTTGGGCAAAGTGCTGTAGAAATTCGAGAAATATAGGATATTCATTGAAGAGGGGGTTATTTACCGACTTCAAACTTGCCACTCGTTCATAACCTCTAAGCAGCTCTGCCAGTCTCGCACTTAAGATCTTGATCTCGCCGTTTTCATAGTCCGCACATCTTGTACAATCCAATCCACAAACAGCTAATTCAGTTCTATTCATCATTTTATTCCCTTTCTTCTAATTATCACACGGAGTTTGGCTTCTACCATTAATGTAATCACGTTGTTTATAGTATGAAGCATCCTAATTGAAAGTATTTTCATAAATTATACATCTTAAAATTCAAAGCATATAGTATATTATTGCAGAGTTACAGGTTTTAATTGAACGGCAAGACAGACAATTAGGGAAGTCAATTCAAGGATACTTTCCGGCAGTTGGAAGTTACCTATATTTTCGGACCTACAGACACTGGAAAAACACGGTCTGTAATGGAAACCCTATTTTTTAATCTATAAATAGCCCGAGGTTAAAACCCCGGGCGCCATAAAGCGGGTTTGATTATTCATATAGTAATTTCAGTATACATTTCTGACCAACTACCGCACTGGACACCATTTTAAATAGGGCTTAAACATAGGTAATTTATATTCTCTAAGTAATTGCAAAGTATATGTGTTGGCCCTCCGACACCAATTGAAATGCAACGTAAAGGCCAAAAATTCAACCTATCTGTGATTTTGAAAAAGCCCCATAGAGGGGCTTGTTAGTACACAACTTTATTGGCTTAGTACACAACTTTATTGTCTAGTACACAACTTTATTGTCCAACAACAACACAACGGAAGATTACCTTCACTCACTCCACCGTCACCGATTTCGCTAAATTTCGTGGTTTATCGACATCACAGTTTCTGGCTACGGCGGTGTGGTAGGCCAGCAGCTGCAGCGGGACCACGGTCAGGATCGGGGCCAGCACCTCGTAGGTCCTGGGGATATAGACGACCTTGCGGGACACCTTCTCCACTTCCTTCAGACCTTCCATGGCCAGAGTTAGCACGGCGGCGCCGCGGGCGTTGACCTCCTGGATGTTGCTGACCATCTTCTCAAAGAGAGTTTCCTGGGTGACCAGGGCCACCACCGGCGTATCCTCTTCGATCAGGGCCAGGGTGCCGTGCTTCAGTTCACCGGCGGCATAGGCTTCGGCGTGGATGTAGGAGATCTCCTTAAGCTTCAGCGAGCCCTCCATGGCCACAGAGTAGTCAAGGCCCCGCCCGAGGTAGAACAAATCGTCGCTGTTGGCGATTTCCCTGGCAAAATCCCTGATTACTTGAGAATCGTTGAGAATTTCCTGGGTCTTTTCGTCCAGGGTCTTCATCTCGGCCAGGAGCTCACTGATTTTCTCAGGCGCCAGCGTCCCGCGCAGGCCGGCCAGGTGCAGGGCCAGGAGATACATGCTCACCAACTGGGTGGTATAGGCCTTGGTGGAGGCCACGGCAATCTCGGGACCGGCCCAGGTGTAGATGACATCGTCAGCCTCACGGGCCACGGAACTGCCCACCACGTTGGTCACGGCCACAATCCTGGCTCCCTGCCGCTTGGCTTCCCGCAGCGCGGCCAGAGTGTCGGCGGTCTCGCCGGACTGGCTGATGATAACCACCAGGGTGCCCGGTTCAATAATCGGCTGGCGGTAGCGAAATTCGGAGGCGATATCCACCTCCACCGGCAGCCGTACCAGCTTTTCAATGATATATTTCCCCACCAAACCGGCGTGATAGGCCGTACCGCAGGCGGTAATAAAGATTTTCTTCAGTCCTTTTATTTCTTCCGGGGTGATTGTTACCTCTTCCAGGTTAACCCGCGAGTTGTCCGCCTCAATCCGGCCGCTTAAGGTATCCCTGAGGGCTTTGGGCTGCTCATGGATTTCCTTCAGCATGAAGTGGTCGTAGCCGCCTTTTTCAGCCTGCTCAGCGGCCCATTTTACTTCAAAGATGCTTTTGCGGATTTCCTTGCGGTCAAGATCCATAACCTTGACCCCGCCCTTTTCCAGCACTGCCACTTCACCGTCATTTAGGATATAGGTAAACCTGGTGTGCTTCAAAAGAGCCGGGATATCCGAGGCCAGAAAGTACTCACCTTCACCCAGGCCCACCACCAGCGGACTGTCCTGGCGAACCGCCACCAGTTTATCCGGCTCTTTGGAGGAGACTACCGCCATGGCGTAAGAGCCCACCAGCTTCGACACTGACACCAGCACGGCTTCCAGCAGATCCCCGTTATAAAAGTGCTCGATTAAGTGGGGCAGTACTTCGGTGTCGGTCTGGGAACGAAAGACATGGCCCTCAGACTCCAGCCATTCCCGCAGGCTGAGGTAGTTTTCAATGATACCGTTGTGCACCACGGCAAACTGCCCGGTGCAGTCCGTATGCGGGTGGGCGTTGGTATCCGAAGGCCTGCCGTGGGTGGCCCAGCGGGTGTGCCCGATACCGACGTTGGCGCAGTGTTCCTCACCGTTTAATTGATCCTTGAGGACGGCCAGTTTGCCGACCTTTTTTAATATTTCCAGGTTTTCTTCACCAGGGATTGCCACCCCGGCGGAGTCGTAGCCCCGGTACTCCAGCTTTTCCAGTCCGTCAACCAGAACAGAAACGGCCTCTTTGGGACCGATATATCCTACAATACCACACATGTTTTATTTACCTCCACGTGTTTCCCTGTTTAAACTCCAGGTAACAACCCTGAAAATGTAGGTGCGAATTCATTCCCCACAAAAGTTATTTTAGATGCCCAAGTTCGGCGCTGGCGCGCCGTCGTGCGATTAAACCCGCACCTACATCACTGGTGTATTTTTATGATACGTGGCGCCGCCGGCGACATAGCCAACTATTCCGAACATATACGGAGCCTGCCATAAAAATATGGGCGCAATTGCTAAGTTTTCATGTACGCATAGGCAGTTAAAAAACAAAAAAACCGGGCATAATTAGCCACGGCATATAAACCCGCGTATTTAGGGCTGTCAAAAAAGCGACACTTACCCCTTGCATATTTAGCCGCTGCTGCCGCAGGCACTTTTGTCCCACCGGTTACCCGGTGGTTTTGTCATGCCGTTAACGGTCCGGCTTAGACCGGGGGGCACCCGCCGAAAACTTCGATAAACCCCCTCCTCGTCAACCCTGGCAAGTGAAGCGGAACCGGCTTTCCTCAAAACTCACCGATCCCGCCACCACCCGAAAAACTACAAATAAAACTCGGGCAGGGTTCAGGCGCTTGCATATTTTATTATTGTTTGATATTTGCTGGTCCTCGATTTTTCACCCCCCTTACTCAATCTCTTGAATTATATTCGACAGCCTGCCAACTATTCCCTCCAGCTGCAGCATATCTTTTCCTTCGGCCATTACCCGCACCAGCGGCTCCGTACCGGACGGCCGGACCAGGATGCGGCCGGCGCCGCCCATTTTCTTTTCTTCCTCCTTGATCGCCGCCGACAGGACAGGGCTGTCCATTACCGCATTTTTGTCGGCTACCCGCACATTTACCAGGAGCTGGGGCAGGCGCTCCATCTGTGCCGCCAGCTTGCTCAACGGCTTGCCGCTTTCCTTCATCACAGACAGCAGCTGCAATGCGGTAATAATGCCGTCGCCGGTGGTGTTGTAGTCCAGAAAAATAATGTGTCCGGACTGCTCTCCCCCAAAGCGTGCTCCGGTACGCAGGAGTTCCTCAAGGACGTAGCGGTCGCCGACTTTTGTTTCAATCACGTTAATTCCGCAATTCCGTAAAGCCAGGTGCAAGCCGAGGTTGCTCATAACCGTGACCACTACCGTATCCTTTTCCAGCCGCCCCTTGGCTTTCAAATGACCGGCGCAGGAAACCATAATCTGGTCGCCGTCGACCAGCCGGCCGTCGGCATCCACGGCCAGGACACGATCGGAGTCCCCGTCGTGGGCCAGGCCCAGGTCAGCCCCCGCCTCAATTACAGCTTCCATCAGGTCCTCGGGGTGGGTCGAACCGCACCCCTTGTTAATATTCACCCCATCCGGATAGTTGAAGATGGGCAGCACTTCGGCTCCCAGTTTCCTGTATATCAACGGCGCCACGTAAGAAGCCGCCCCGTTGGCGCAGTCCACCACAAACCTTAAGCCCTTCAGGTCAGTGCTGACTGTGCTGCAGGCATAGTTCACGTAACGGTCGGCGGCGTCGGCCACCTGGTAGACACGTCCCACCCCGCCTCCCACCGGAGACGGCACGGAGGCGCAGTCTTCCAGCACCAGCGCCTCGATATCAGCCTCGGTTTCGTCGGGCAGTTTGTAGCCGCTGGGGCCGAAGAACTTGATCCCGTTGTCTTCCACGGGGTTATGAGAAGCCGAGATGACCACTCCTGCCGCCGCCTGTAAATCACGGGTCAGGAAAGCAATAGCGGGAGTGGGCATAACCCCTACTTTCAAGACATCAATGCCCGCAGAACAAATACCGGCCGCCAGGGCGGCCTCAAGCATATCTCCCGAGACGCGGGTATCTTTACCGATCACTATACGGGAGCCGGCGCCGTTTCCGGCCAGGATACAGGCCCCGGCCCGGCCCAGCTGAAAGGCAAGTTCAGGTGTCAGCTCACGGTTGGCCACACCCCTTACCCCATCTGTACCAAACATACCCGCCATATAACCGGTTCTCCTTTCATCCAAGGCAAATTACAACAACTTATTATAACTTTTAGGCTGGAGAATTGTCAATTTCTCTGAATCTACGTTATTGTATGTCAGCCATAGGTCCATGGTAACGTTAGAAAGCCCAACAATTTATGGTTTTGGCACGGAGGGATCTTCACTGTCTCCTCCCGGTGAAGGGGGCGTCTCATCCAACTTACTGATTTCCACCAGGACTTTTATCCGGGCAGGCTGTACGGTGGTCACACCTGCCGGCGCCAGCAGGCCCACTTCTTTGGTCACATTTTTATCGGCGCCATTGATATCGACAGGCTCGGTGCGGATCTCATCAATATTGCTGATAACCTCCACCGGCCCGTAGATTTGGACCGAAGCCGGATCTCCGGCGCTCCTTTTTACGGTAAACCCTGCCGCAACGCTGCCGGTTGTCTGTGGCGCCACCGGTACCTTCTTGGAAGCTATGCTATTGACAACAGGCACAACCACCTGTACCGTTGCCGGAATCAGGGTGACATTCGAGGAGCCCGCGTTTACCGGTACGGTCAGGGTAACATCGCTTGAAGCGTCCTGAATGTCAACTACCGCGGATGCCTGACCGATATCGTTAACCACGCGTGAGGGTCCCCTTACGGTTACCGTTTCCGGATTGTACGCGGGCGCCAGCGCGGAATAGCCCTGGGCCGGCGTCCCCTTCAGGCTGACCGCCACGGCAATTTGCCTTTCCACCATGCGGTCTAATCCAACTGTAACCTCCTCCGGGCTGACCTGGACCACCCGCAGGTTGGGCGGGGCGCTTACCTGTACCGGCAGAAGCACATCCCCGGTCTTGCCTTCCGGCAGGTTGACAACTGCCCTGAAGTCAGCCGGAGCGAGATTGGCTAAGTCATTGCGGTTGCCTTGCACCCTTACCCGGACGCTTTCAGGCAGGCCGCCCGTAATGATATAGTTTTGGGCCGGACCGGTGTGCTCCAGGGTTACAGTAAGGATCTTTTCCCTGACCGGGTTTTGTTCGTTGCTTACGTAAATCCACATGACAAAAGCCAGAAATATTGCAAGCAGTATTAGAGAGTTGTTTTGCCAGTCCAGACGACCCAAGTCATTACCTCCTGAACCAGAGTGATGAAAGCGAACTGCCGGCCTTCAGGTTTAATAAAGATGAAAGCCTGTCCATCAGGCTTGCTTCGTCCAGGTATCGTGTCAGGTCACCTTCAACGGCCAGGGAAACGCTGCCGGTTTCCTCGGAGACAATAACGGCCACCGCGTCGGAATGTTCAGTGATGCCGATGCCGGCCCGGTGCCTGGAGCCGAGGTCGCTGGTCAGGTAAGGGTTTTCGCTGAGCGGTAGAAAACAGGCCGCCGCAGCCACGCGTTCCCCGCGAATTACTACCGCCCCGTCATGCAGCGGCGTCTTGGGAATAAATATGTTAACCAGAAATTCGGCGGAAACCACGCCGTCTATTTTGACACCTGTGTCGATATATTCCTCCAGACCCGTCTCCCGCTGCAGGACAATCAGCGCCCCCATTTTATTTTTGGAGAGCAAAGTGGCCGACCGGCAAATTTCGGCGATAACCCTGGACGGGTCGACTTCACCATGACTGATGGTGTTGGTCGAGAGTAATCTTCCACGCCCCAGTTTTTCCAGGGCTCGCCTGAGCTCCGGCTGGAATACTACCGGCAGCGCCACCACCAGCGCGGTCATGGCCTGCCGCAGCAGCCAGTTGGCGGTGTTGAGGTTAAAAAGACTGGAAAGGGCGGTAAGGCCCAGCAGTACGATCAAGCCTTTAATCAACTGCACCGCCCTGGTCCCTTTGATTAAAAGCATCAACCTGTACATAACAAAAGCAACGATCGCAATATCGATAACGCTGCTCAGGTTAAATTTAAGTACCGCTTTAAGGTAGTCCAAATTCGGGAGCCAGAACTGCTCCACCGGTATTCCTCCCTTGAAAGGTTACAGGAAGTAGTATTTCTCCTGGATGGTGAAATACCCACCACTGTTAAATGTTTTATTTCTGTGGCGGGCATGTCGTTTCCTGCAGGAAAATAATAAAAATAGTCGTGGGAAGTGGGAATACATGATGGATCTCAAGGGTTTTAAGACCCCAAAGGAATGCAGTATATTCTCACGTCCCACGTCCCACGTCCCACGTCTATTCAAACTATTCTCCTGCGGCAGACTTTTCTGAACTGCTCTCCAGATTTGTCTTTTCCCCCTTCAGCAGACCGTAGGCGATGCTGTCGGCGAGCGCCTGCCAGCTGGCCTCAATAATGTTCTGGGAGACCCCGACCGTACCCCAGGAATTTTGGCCGTCGCCGGTCTCGATATGGACACGTACACTGGCCCCGGTACCGTCCTTCTCATCCAGTACGCGCACCTTGTAGTCGTTTAAATGCATCGAGCCGATGTTGGGATAGAAATCCTTCAAAGCTTTGCGCAGGGCGTGGTCCAGGGCGTTAACCGGGCCGTTGCCTTCAGCCGCTGTATGCACCACCTGGTCACCTACCCGTATTTTAATAATAGCCTCGGCATAGGCGGGGTTGTTTTCTTTCATTTCAACCAGGAGGCGCAGGGCCTCCAGGGAAAACGGCTCGGTGTAGTTGTCCTGGGCTTTGCGCATAAGGAGCTCGAAAGACCCCTCCGACCCCTCAAACTGAAAACCCTGGTTTTCCAATTCCTTAATTTCCGCCAGGATACGCTTGCCTTCAGGGCCCTGCCGGTCAAACCCGAGGTTCATCTCTTTATACTTGTAAAGCAGGTTGGACATGCCGGACAGCTCGGAGATCAGCACGCGGCGGTGGTTGCCCACCAGTTCCGGTTCAATGTGCTCGTAGGTCTTGGGCTCCTTCAAGAGGGCGCTGACGTGTACACCGCCTTTATGGGCGAAGGCGCTGATCCCCACGTAAGGCTGCCGGGCATCCGGGCTGAGATTGGCTACCTCGCTGACGTAATGGGACATTTCCACCAGGTGCGCCAGGTTCTCGCGAGGGATGGTATCGATGCCCAGTTTCAGGTACAGGTTGGGAATAACGGAGCAGAGGTTGGCGTTGCCGCACCTCTCGCCGTAGCCGTTGACCGTCCCCTGCGCCTGCGACGCTCCGCTCTGCACCGCCATGATCGTGTTGGCGACAGCCAGTTCACCGTCGTTATGGGCGTGGATCCCTATAGGTATACTGAGCCGCTGCACGGCCACTTCCACAATTTCTTTAATCTCCAGAGGCAAGCTGCCCCCGTTGGTGTCGCAAAGCACCAGGGTATCGGCCCCGCCCTCCGCGGCTGCCTCAAGCGCCGCCAGAGCATAAGCCGGATTGGCCTTGTAGCCGTCAAAAAAATGCTCGGCGTCGAAGAACACTTCCAACCCGTGGCTTTTGAGGTAAGAGACGGTATCACGGATCATGGCCAGGTTTTCTGCCAGCGTGGTACCCAGGGACTTGGTTACGTGCAGGTCCCAGGTCTTGCCGAAAATGGTGGCGCACCTGACCCCCGAAGCAAGGAGGGCCTTGACATTGTCGTCACTTTCAGCCGCCAGTTTCGCCCGGCGGGTGGAACCAAAAGCTGCCAGCCTGGCGTTCTTGAAGCTGTAACTGCGAATCCGCCAGAAGAAATCAGCGTCCTTGGGGTTGGACCCCGGCCAGCCGCCTTCAATATAATGGAAGCCCATTTTGTCGAGACGCTGGGCGATTTTTATCTTATCTTCACAGGACAAGGAAATGCCCTCAGCCTGCGTGCCGTCCCGTAACGTTGTGTCGTAAATCTTTACTGAGGGCATTGAAAAACCTCCTAAATTGGGCGTGAGACGTGGGACGTGAGACGTGGGAAAAACATTGTTTGTAGTTATCCAATATTTTTTTCCCTTAAACGAAAGATTTGTTTTCCAAGGACATCGTACTCCTCAGACAATTTTTTATAATACTCTTCCTGAATATAATTAAGCGCTCTAATGAAATCCAGCAGGACACAAATTTCGTTGCAGGAGCCTAAGGCATTCCTTAAGAAATGCTGAAATTCTCTTGAAGAATCTTTTCTACCGTATCCTTCAGCGATATTTAAGGCTACCGAAAGTGAAGCTCTTCGGAGTTGACTGCCAAGTTCATACTTCTCTGAGGTTGGAAATGATTGGGTAAATTTGTGTATTTCCAGTGCCAGTCTGTAAGACCTCTTATAGACCTCAAGGTTTTTATACCCGGTCCGCATATGTGTCTCACTTCCCTATGGATATTCCGGCTTCTCACGTCCCACGTCTCACGTCTCACGTCCTATTTGCTCTATAATCCGGCTTCCAATCTCATCCGTATTGACAAGTTGTTTGCCTTTTTCCATCAGGTCGGCGGTGCGGTAGCCCATGTCAAGCACGTCTGTGACGGCCTGCTCGATGCAGTCCGCTTCCCGGCCCTGTTCCAGGGAGAAGCGCAGGAGCATGGCTGCGGACAGGATGGCGGCAATGGGGTTGGCGCAGTTTAAGCCGGCCAGTTCTGGCGCGGTGCCGTGCGCAGGCTCGTACAACCCTATTTTTCCTCCGAGGCTGGCGGAGGCCAGCATTCCTAAAGAGCCGCCCAGTACGGAAGCCTGGTCGCTTAAGATGTCGCCGAACATATTTTCAGTCACAAGGACGTCAAACTGCCCCGGGTTCTTGACCAACTGCATGGCGCAGTTGTCTACATACATATGATTGAGTTCCACATCCGGATACTCCCGGCCGATCGCCACGGCCACCTCCCGCCAGTAACGCGAGCTTTCCAGCACGTTGGCCTTATCCACCGAAGTCACCCTGCCGCGGCGCAGCCTGGCCAGGTCAAAGGCCTTGCGGAGGATCCTCTCAATTTCCGGGGTGGTGTATTCCAGCGTGTCAACCACGCGGGTACCGCCGTCAGGCAGCGCCTCCCGGTATTTCTTGCCGAAG
Source organism: Pelotomaculum schinkii (assembly GCF_004369205.1). Lineage (NCBI taxonomy): Bacteria > Bacillati > Bacillota > Clostridia > Eubacteriales > Desulfotomaculaceae > Pelotomaculum > Pelotomaculum schinkii. The sequence continues at coordinate 1,610,500 of NZ_QFGA01000001.1, forward strand.
TAAAGGCCGCCGGTAAGCTCCCGGAGCACTAACAGGTCGAGGCCGGCAACCACCTCCGGTTTCAGCGTGGAAGCATTGGCCAGTGAGGGAAATACCTTGACCGGCCGCAGGTTGGCGTACAAGCCCAGCTTCTTCCTGAGAGCCAGGAGAGCCCCGAGTTCAGGCCGCAGGTGCAGCGGCAAACCGTCCCATTTGGGGCCGCCTACGGCTCCGAAGAGGATGGCCTCGCTGTTAAAGCAGAGCTCCAGGGTTTCCTCGGGCAGCGGCACGCCGGTCGCGTCATAGGCCGCTCCACCCACTAAACCCCAGGCAAACTCATATTTATGCCCAAAGCGTTGGCCAACCGCTTCCAAAACACGGACCGCCTGGTCGATAATTTCCGGGCCGATTCCATCACCCGGCAATACAGCTATTTTAGACATAACCTTTCTCCTATCCGGGAAGCAAGGGGACGGTTCTCCTGCTTCCTTCCTTCTTTATTACTTCACTTTTTCTTTAACGTAGTTAATCAGTCCGCCCGCGGCGATAATCTGCTGCATGAAGGGCGGCACCGGGGTGGCTGTGTATTTTTTGCCGGTGGTGAGGTTGGTGATCACGCCGGTGTCCGCGTCAACCGCGAGCTCTTCTCCCTCGTTCACCTCAGCCGCCGCCTCGGGCGATTCAAAGATGGGCAGGCCGATATTGAAAGCATTGCGGTAAAAAATCCTGGCAAAGGTGCCGGCAATGACGCAGGATACCCCGGCGGCCTTAATCGAGATAGGGGCGTGCTCCCTGGAACTGCCGCACCCGAAATTTTTCCCGGCCACAATGATGTCACCGGGCCGCACCTTGGCAGGAAAGCCGGGGTCGGCGTCTTCCATACAGTGTTTTGCCAGTTCGCCCGGGTCCGAAGTGTTCAGATAACGCGCCGGAATAATGGCGTCGGTGTCAACGTCCGCTCCGAACTTCCAGGCCTTTCCTTTGAGCTCCATCTATAGCACCTCCGTGGGACCGGCTATGCGGCCAAGTACTGCTGACGCCGCGGCAACGGCGGGATTGGAAAGGTAGACTTCACTCTCCGTGTGCCCCATCCGGCCGACAAAGTTGCGGTTGGTGGTGGCCACACAGCGCTCGCCGGCGGCCAGGATACCCATATGCCCGCCCAGACACGGCCCGCAGGTGGGCGTGCTGACAGCGCCGCCGGCTTCGACCAGGGTTTCAATCAAACCTTCCCGCAAGGCCTGCAGGTAAATTTCCTGGGTGCCCGGGAAAATAATTAAGCGTACGTTTTTATGCACTTTTTTACCTTTGATCACCATGGCGGCCGCCCTGAGGTCTTCCATGCGGCCGTTGGTGCAGGAGCCGATGACCACCTGCTGGATTTCCACGTCCCCCACATCGCTTATGGGCCGGCTGTTTTCCGGCAGGTGGGGGAAGGCCACCTGGGGTTCAACGCGGGAGGCGTCATAGCGGCGCACCTCTTTATAGCCCGCATCCGGGTCGCTCCGGTAAAACCGGTACGGACGGCGGCAGCGGCCCTCCACGAAAGCGCGGGTTTTTTCATCGGGCGCCACAATACCGTTTTTGCCGCCTGCCTCAATAGCCATATTGCACATGGTGAAGCGCCCGTCCATGGACAAGTTTTCAATTGCAGGGCCGGCGAATTCCATCGCCTGGTACCGCGCTCCGTCGACACCGATGTCCCCGATAACATGGAGGATCAGGTCCTTGCCGCCCACCCAGGGCTGCAGTTCCCCTTCGAAAACAAATTTAATTGTTTCCGGAACTTTAAGCCAGATTTCCCCCAGGGCCATGGCCGCGGCCAGGTCGGTGCTGCCCACGCCGGTGGAAAAGGCGCCCAGCGCGCCGTAGGTGCAGGTGTGTGAATCAGCGCCGATAATCAGGTCGCCGGGGCCCACCAGGCCTTGCTCCGGCAGCAGGCAGTGTTCAATACCCATCCGGCCGACTTCGAAAAAGTTGGGTAGATCGTGCTTCCTGGCAAACTCCCTCAGTATGGCGACCTGCCCGGCCGACTTGATATCCTTATTGGGGGTAAAGTGGTCGGGGACCAGCGCTACCCTCTCCCGGTCGAAAACACCGGCCACCCCTATTCTTTCAAACTCCCGGACAGCAACCGGCGCTGTGATGTCATTGCCCAGTGTCAGGTCAACACGGGCGTTGATCAGCTCTCCGGGAGAGACCCTCTTCCTGCCTGCATGGGCAGCCAGGATTTTCTCGGTGATGGTCATTGCCATGCTTTTTCACTCCGTTCACTGATAAATAATCATTCCCCTTCCGCGGCTTTAGCCTGCTCCGCTTCCCATATCAGCTTGTTGACAGCGTTGATATAGGCCTTGGCGCTGGCTTCCAGGACATCGGTGCTGATCCCGCGGCCTGTGTAAACCCGCTGGCCGTCGGTGGTAATCTTTAAGGTCACGTCACCCAGCGCGTCCTTGCCGGCGGTGATGGCGTTGATGCCCCAGCTGATCATGGTGCAGTTGATGCCGGTAATTTTATCCACCGCGCGGCAGATGGCGTCAACCGGTCCGTTGCCGCAGGCGGCTTCCTCCAGCCGCGCTTCATCCTTTAAAAGCCCGATGGTGGCGGTGGGAACGACCGCGGTGCCGCTGGAAATCTGCATATAGTCGAGGCTGTAGGTCTGCGGCGCCAGTTTCATTTCTTCCTCGACAATAGCCTCTATATCATCATCGGTAATGTCCGATTTTTTATCAGCCAGTTTTTTGAAACGTTCAAAGGACTTGTTCAGTTCTTCCTCGGAAAGGGCGAAGCCCATGTCCTCAAGCCTCTGGCGAAAAGCGTGCCGGCCGGAGTGCTTGCCCATGACCAGGTTGCTTTTGCTGACGCCGACCAGGGCCGGGTTCATAATTTCATAGGTGGTGCGCTCTTTTAAGACGCCGGCCTGGTGGATACCTGACTCGTGGGCGAAGGCGTTGTTGCCGACAATGGCCTTGTTGGACTGGACCTTCATGCCGGTCAAAGTACTGACCAGCCTGCTGGTACGGTAAATTTCCTCGGTATGAACACCTGTGTAAAGATTATTATACCTGTCCTTTCTGGTGTAAAGCGCCATCACCACTTCCTCCAGCGCGGCGTTGCCGGCCCTCTCACCAATGCCGTTAATCGCTCCTTCCACCTGCCTGGCGCCGTTTAAGACAGCCGCCAAAGAATTTGCGACAGCCAACCCCAGGTCGTTGTGGCAGTGCACGCTGACGGTCACCCGGTCAATGCCGGGGACCTCGCGGCAGATGGTCTCGATAAAGCTGCCCCACTCTCCGGGGACGGCATAGCCGACGGTGTCCGGTATATTGATCACCGTGGCCCCGGCCTCAATGGCGGCGGCAATGACCTGGAATAAAAAAGCGGGTTCGGTACGGGACGCGTCCTCCGCCGAAAACTCAACGTCGCCCGTAAAGCCTTTGGCGCGCTTAACCGCGGCCACGGCCGCTTCCAGCACCTGCTCCCGGCTCATGCGCAGCTTATGCTGCATGTGTATATCCGAAGTGGCGATAAAAGTATGTATGCGCGCCTGTTCGGCGTGGCGGACCGCTTCCCAGGCCCGGTCAATATCCTGGAAGTCGGCTCTGGCCAGGCCGGCTACCGTCACACCCTTTACTTCACGCGCTACGGCACGGACCGCCTCAAAGTCACCTGGCGAGGAAATGGGAAAGCCGGCCTCGATGATGTCGACCCCAAGCCTGGCCAACTGCCGGGCTATCTGAATTTTTTCACCAATATTGAGGCTGACCCCCGGAGATTGTTCTCCGTCTCTTAAGGTGGTGTCAAAAATGTAGACTCGCTGGCCCATGAAAGAACCCCCGTTCAGTTAAGCTGGTAAATGTTTCTGGATGTCGGATTGTTGTTTGGGTAAGTGTTTCTGGACGTCGTAAGGCGTAGGGCGTAGGGCGTATTATATCCTGCATTCCATCCGGGTCTTTGGATAATCTGCACATATCCTGAGAGATAACCCATCAAGCAACTTGTTTTTTTACGCCTTACGCCCTACGCCTTACGCCAATGCTTTTTCGCTTACATATATTTTTTGAGCCTGTAACTGTTTCTTGCGGATACGAGATTCACTTAGTATAGCTTTAGTCTATTGCTTCACTGATGGTCGAACCACTGAGGACCATTGGCATGACGTTTTCATTCGGGTCAATCATGCAGTTAATAATTACCGGAGCAGGAGATGCCAGGACCTGCGGCAGGATTGCTTCCAGCTGTTCCTCCGTGTTAACGGTGCAGCCTTCCATCCCGTATATTTTGGCAAGTTCGGCAAAATCGGGATTGAATTGCAGGTCCACGGCAATATACCTTTTGTCGCAGTAAAACTCCTGCAGTTGACGCACCATACCCAACCGGTGGTTGTTGAGGATGAAAATTTTCAGGTTAAGCCGTTGTTCGGCTGCTGTCCCCAGTTCCTGCATGGTCATCTGGAAGCCGCCGTCACCGATCACCACAATGACATCCTTGTCCGGGGCGCCCAGCTTGGCGCCGACCGCCGCCGGCAGGCAATAGCCCATGGCGCCCAGGCCGCCTGAAGACAAAAAGCTGCGCGGCTCCTTAAAGCGGAGGTACTGTGCCGCCCACATCTGGTGCTGCCCCACATCGGTAACGACGATGGCGCTGTCATCTTTTAGTTCATTCAACTTTTCAAGAACAAATTGTGGTTTCAAAAGGCCGTCGCGGCTGTACTGCAAAGGGTATTTCCTTTTCAATTCCTGGACACGCTCGACCCAGGGGGTGTTGTCCTTCATCTCCAAAAGCGGCAGGATCGCCCGCAGGACATTTTTGACATCCCCTACAATGGGCAGGTGAATACGGACGTTCTTGCCGATTTCAGCCGGGTCTATATCAACATGGATAATCCTGGCTGTTGGCGCAAACCCGCTTATCTTGGCTACCACCCGGTCGTCAAAACGGGCTCCCACGGCAATCAGGCAATCGCACTCTGTTACCGCCTGGTTGGCATGGCGTGTTCCGTGCAGGCCCAGCATGCCCAGGAAGAGGGGATGGCTGCCGGGAAAACAACCAAGGCCCATCAGCGTATGGGTCACCGGGGCGGAGATGGTTTCCGCGAGCTGCAGCAGTTCCGGAGCGGCGTTGGAGATCCTGATCCCTCCGCCGGCATATATAACCGGGCGCTCAGACTCCATGATCATCCTGGCCGCCTGCTGGACCATCGAGGGGTGTCCCTTGTAGGTGGGCTTATAGCCGGACAGTTCGACGGTTTTGGGATACTTGAATTTAATTCTGGATTCTGCCACGTCTTTAGGCAGGTCGATCAGCACCGGTCCCGGACGTCCGGTGGACGCGATATGGAAGGCCTTTTTGACGATAGCCGGCAGCTGTTCCGGTTCTTTCACCAAATAATTATGTTTGGTTACAGGCAGGGTGATGCCGGTTATGTCCACCTCCTGGAAAGCGTCCGTACCCACCTGGGTGGTCGCTACCTGGCCTGTGATTACCACCATGGGGACTGAGTCCATATAGGCGTTGGCGATACCGGTAATCAGGTTGGTGGCGCCGGGTCCGGATGTGGCCATACAGACCCCAACCTTGCCGGTGACACGGGCATACCCGTCCGCAGCATGAGCAGCGCCCTGTTCGTGCCGTACCAGGACGTGCTTAATAGATGTATGGTTCAAGGCGTCGTATACGGGCAGGATTGCTCCCCCCGGATAACCGAAAACCATTTCGACGCCTTCCTGTTCCAGGCAGCGAACCAGCGCCTCCGCCACAGTGATTTCCACAGCCAACACCCCCTTAAAATACAGATTTATATTTCCATCCTAGCAGGGCGTAGTTATTCTGCATTCCTCTTAGGTCTGTGCGAATGAATTCGCACCTGCATCAATATGGTCGTTGCAAAGCTCACGCGTCTGCATTTTTACGCCTTACGCCTTACGGCCTACGACTTCATCCCCAAATACCCTCTACTTTTTCAACCAGGACATCATTGAGCGGAGCCTGGCTCCGACTTTTTCGACCAGGAGCTCCTTCTCCTGTCTGGCAATTGCTTTAAAGGACGGACAGCCGGCCTGGTTCTCCTGGATCCAATTCTTGGCAAATACGCCGTTTTGAATTTCGGACAGGACTTTTTTCATTTCCTTGCGGGTTTCTTCAGTGATCAGGCGCGAGCCGGTCATATAGTCGCCGTATTCGGCAGTGTTGCTGATTGAATAGCGCATCTGGCTAAGGCCGCCCTCGTTAATCAAATCAACGATTAATTTCATCTCGTGAATGCACTCGAAATAAGCCATTTCAGGAGCATAGCCCGCCTCTACCAGGGTGTCGAAACCGGCTTTCATCAGGGCGGTGACACCGCCGCACAGCACGGCCTGCTCGCCGAAAAGGTCGGTCTCGGTTTCTTCCTTAAAAGTGGTCTCAAACACACCTGCCCGTGTCCCCCCGATACCCTTGGCATAGGCCAGGCCGAGGTCTTTGGCTTTGCCCGTATAATCCTGGTAAACCGCAACCAAAGAAGGGACTCCTTTCCCTTCCACATACATGCGGCGGACCATGTGGCCCGGTCCCTTGGGCGCTACCATGAACACGTCTATATTGTCCGGCGGTACAATCTGGTCAAAGTGGATGTTAAAACCGTGGGAAAACATCAAGGCGTTGCCTTCTTTGAGATAAGGCGCGATCTGCTCCCGGTAAATCCTGGCCTGCATTTCGTCCGGCAGAAGGATCTGGATGATATCCGCCTGTTCCGCCGCTTCGGGCACGGTCATAACTTTCAGCCCGTCCGCCTCGGCCTGCTGCCAGCTGGGCCTGCCCTTGCGCAGGCCGACGATGACCTCTACACCACTATCCTTGAGGTTCTGGGCCTGGGCATGCCCCTGGCTGCCGTAACCCATAACAGCGACTTTTTTACCCCTTAGCAAACTGAGATCCGCATCCTCGTCATAATAGACTTTTACCATTAGTTGGTATCCTCCTCTTTGTGGCTGTTATTTTTAGAACTGGTCTTTATGCCTCGCAGCATAGCGATTTTACCCGTACGGACCAGTTCCTTGATCCCAAACGGGCGCAATGATTGTTCAAAAGCGTCAATTTTACCTTCGTCTCCGGTTACCTCGACAGTGAGGGTTTTAGGTCCCACGTCGACGATGCGCGCCCGGAAAATGTCCACCAGCTGCATGATTTCGGCACGGGACGCAGGTTCGGCGTTCACCTTGATCAGCACCAGTTCCCGGTCAACATAGGGGCTGCGCGTGATGTCACTGATTTTAATAACGTCTACCAGTTTGTGCAGCTGCTTGGCGACCTGCTCAACGACCTGGTCGTCGCCCTCCACAATGATAGTCATTCTCGAAATGCGCGGGTTTTCTGTCCTGCCAACCGCCAGGCTGTCAATGTTAAAACCCCGCCTGCTGAAAAGACCGGCCACCCGGGTCAATACACCCGGGTTATTTTCCACTGTCACCGCCAGGGTGTGCCTCATCCTTCTACCCCCCAATTTGGACGTGAGACGTGGGACGTGGGACATGGGTATATCCTGCATTCCTATGAGGTCTTTTCCCAGCATGTTCCATGTGCCGTCTCATTTTTTACTTCCCACGTCTATTTTTTCGCCCTGCGCCTTACAGCCTACGATTTCAACAATCTACATATAATTCCACTATAAAACTCTCAATTCTCACGTCTCACGATCCACGTCCCACGTCCTATTAACCTAGCATTTTGCCGATTGACCCCCCAGGTGGTACCATGGGGAGTACGTTTTCTTCCCTGTCCACGACGAAATCTATCATCACCGGTCTGCTGGAGCGGATGGCCTGTTCTAAGGCCGGGGCCACCTCGGCCGGTTTGGTTACCCTGATCCCTTCAGCTCCGTAGGCCTCAGCCAGTTTGACAAAGTCCGGGTTGGACAGCTCTGTCTGGGAATAACGGCGGTTGTAGAAGAGTTCCTGCCACTGCCTGACCATACCCAGGACTCCATTGTCCAGGATAGCGACATTGACCGGCAGTTCGTAATTCACTGCCGTGCACAGTTCCTGGATATTCATCTGGATGCTGCCGTCACCGGCAATATCAAAGACCACCTCGTCCGGGCAGCCCACCTGGACGCCGATGGCGGCAGGCAAGCCGAACCCCATGGTGCCCAGACCGCCGGAAGTAATGAAAGAACGGGGCTTGGTAAAGGTGTAATACTGGGCCGTCCACATCTGGTGCTGTCCCACCTCGGTCGTCACCCGGGCGGCGCCTCCGGTAAGGTTGTATATTTCCTTGATGATCGCTTGCGGCTTCAGTCTTCCATTATCACAGTAGCTTAGGGGATATTCCTTCTTCCAGGTCTGGATCCTGTCCCGCCAGGCCTCCCCCAGCCCGGGCTGGAGGACTTCCAGGAGCTGGCTTAGGACCCTTTTTACGTCCCCTACGATGGGGATGTCCACCCGCACATTTTTCCCGATTTCAGCCGGGTCTATGTCAATGTGGATAACTTTGGCCTCCGGGGCGAAAGTCTCCAGTTTACCGGTAACGCGGTCATCAAAACGGGCGCCTACGGCGATCAGAAGGTCGCACTCACAAACGGCAAAGTTGGCGTACTTGGTCCCGTGCATACCCAGCATACCGAGGGAAAGCGGGTGATTGCCCGGAAAGCTCCCCATCCCCAGCAGGGTGTTGCAAACCGGCGCCATCAGCAGTTCAGCCAGTTGTAAGAGCTCTTGATGCGCTCCGGATATTACCACGCCGCCACCGGCGTAAATAACCGGGCGCTTTGATGCCGCAATAGCCCTGGCCGCCTCCAGCACCCGGCCGGGCTCTCCGTCTTTTACCGGACTGTAGCCAGGCAGCTGAAGTTCACCGGACGCTTCATAATCAAACATTCCGGAAGAAACGTCCTTGGGCATATCGATCAGCACCGGACCAGGCCTGCCGGTGGTGGCGACATGAAACGCCTCCTTGACAACCCGGGCCAGTTCGGACGGGTCCTCCACCAGGTAGCTGTGCTTGGTAATGGGCAGGGTGATACCGATGATATCTGCTTCTTGAAAAGAATCCCGGCCTAAAAGAGCGCGGGAAACCTGTCCGGTAATAGCCACCATCGGTACCGAATCCATGTAGGCATTGGCTATGCCGGTCACCAGGTTGGTGGCGCCGGGGCCTGAAGTGGCCAGACACACACCTGGCCTTCCGGTGGCGCGGGCATAGCCGTCGGCCGCATGGGCGGCTCCCTGCTCATGCCTGGTCAGGATGTGCCTGATGTCGGAATCGTAAAGCGCGTCATAAATTGGCAGGGCCTGGCCGCCGGGGTAGCCGAATATGGTATCCACACCTTCAGCCTGCAAGCTTTTTAACAGGATCTCCGCCCCGGATAATTTCACTCCACCCACAGTTAATCCTCCCGGTCATCAGTCGTAGTACAAAGTCAGTATAAGTAATAAAAAAGGCCGGAACGCGGCCGGCCGATAGCCCCGTTTTAAATTATTTCATATTATTATTTCGCGCAGCAGCCGCATTCAGCCTTCTCCTGATAAATCAGGGGACCGTCCACCTTGGTCAGTTCGTGAAAAGCAGTCCTTAATTCCCTGGTCATGGGTCCCGGCTGTCCGTCTCCAATAAGTCGCCCGTCAACCTGGACGGTTGGAATAATCTCGGCGGCGGTACCGGTTAAGAAGACCTCGTCGGCAGTGTAAACATCGTAAAGAGTAAACACTTTTTCTTCAACCTGTATGTTTCGCTCCCTGGCCAGGTCCATTACCGTATTGCGGGTAATGCCTTCCAGGAGTCCCACATGGAGCGCCGGGGTAATAAGAGCGCCCTTTTTGACCAGGAAAATATTATCTCCCGTCGCTTCGGCCACGTAACCCTCCTGGTTCAGCATAATGGCCTCAGGCGCGCCGGACCGGGCAGCTTCTATCTTGGCGTAGATGTTGTTCAGGTAGTTTAACGATTTGACACGGGGAATACAGGCGGTAGGGATATTGCGACGGGTTGCCACAGTGATCACCGACAGCCCTTTTTCATATAGCTCTTCGGGATACAGTGTAATAGAAGCAGCTATACAGAAAACAAAGGCTTTGGGGCATTTGCGGGGATCGAGACCCAGGTCGCCGACACCCCTGGTCACCACCAGGCGGATGTAGGCGTCACGCAAATCATTGCGCCGCAGTGTCTCAAGCACGATCTCCTGCATTTCCTCCTTGGCCACAGGTATTTCCAAGGCAATAGCCCTGGCCCCGTCGTAAAGCCGGTCCAGGTGATCACCCAGTTTAAAGACCCGGCCATGGTAGGCGCGGATCCCTTCAAACACCCCGTCACCATATAAAAGGCCGTGGTCAAAGACCGAAACTACAGCCCGCTCCTCTGGTACAAACTCGCCGTTAAGGTAAATTATCATGGTATCCACTCCCCCAGATGAATTAATTATGTTTAAACATGTTGATATTTCTCTCTAATATTAAAGTTATTAAAGAAATAAAACAACCCCTCTCCCGGCAGCTTGAATATACTGCCAGGGACGAGGGGCTTATAACCCGCGCGGTACCACCCTGCTTGCCCCCGCCAAAGGCGAAGGCCTCTTGATGTGCTTAACAAGCACGGCTTTTTTAACGGGCGCCAACCCGGCCCGGCTTACTAAATTCTTTCAGCCGGCGGCTCCGGGGTGATGTGCAAGCCTTGCACATAAGCGCCGGTTTTCAGCTACCCCAGCTCTCTGCCGCCATGATACTAAGCCTTGGTCCCCTTCACAGCCTTTACCAAATTGAATTTGTTATCCAGTATACATAAAACCCAAATATGTGTCAAGGATTTTTTCTTTGACGGCGTATACCCTGTAAACATAGCGTTTGTAAAATTTAGCTTCAGAGGGGAAGGTAACCACATTTATTCTTTATTCATATATATATAGCAAATTAGTATTGGGAGGAGTTCCTATGGATGCGAGTAAAGAAGGTCTTTTTGGAGGCATGACCGGCGGCATGATGGACGATATGATGTGTCCACGTGACCCCTGTGAAATTCTAAAAAGGCTCATACAGAGTGAACAAATGGAGATACCCGTCTATACCCAGCTTGCCCAGACCGCGCCAAGTTCCTGCCTCAGGCAAATGTTTGCCCAATCGGCTGCGGAGGAAGCCATGAAGGTGCAAAGATTATGTGCACTGGCAGGAGAGTTCGGCTGTGCCCCTATCGTTCCGGGAATGGGCGGTCCGGGTCACATGGTAAATCCCCCCGGCGGCCCGCCGCTGTTTTATGGCGAAGGAGAACAAACTGACAAAAAATAGACATGAGTAAAGGAGGTTTAAAAAATCATGCAGGAAAACCTGTTTATGGATCAGATATGCCAACTGCTTAACGTGGAACTCCGGCAAATCTGCATGGCGGCACAGCTGGCCATGGTAGCTCCAAACGAGTTGGCAAGAAAAAAGCTGCTGCGCTTTATGAGCGGTGAACTGCAAGAAGCTATGGTTTACCATAATATACTTTGTGCATACAGTGATATGTGTACGCCGGTATCCCCCGGCATGCCCTGCCCCAGCATGGGACCCGGTATGGGCATGGGTCCTGGCGTGCCCTGCCCTGATATGGGCATGGGACCCGGCGTTCCCTGCCCTGGCGTTGGCGTAGGGCCGATCCCCGGCGTTCCCTGCCCTGGCGTTGGCGTAGGGCCGATCCCCGGCGTTCCCTGCCCTGGCGTTGGCGTAGGCCCGATCCCCGGTATTCTTCCACCGGCCGGCCCCGGAGCAACCTTACCCCCATGGGTACCCATTTCCCCGCCAGGCATTGCTCCCGGTTTATCTCCAGGTATATATCCAGGCGTTCCTTACGCGGAAAAGGAAAAGGAAAAGAAAGAAGAAAAATAGCGCCGAATGAAACAAGAATTGTTTTAGTATGCCGGCCACTGCATGGATCAGCAAAGTCGCCTTCAGGGCGACTTTGACTTCTTTATACGGGCGCAGTTGTTTTATTTACTCGCCGCCAACCGCTGCCTGGCTTCGGCGATGGCTTCCCGCACGGCTTCCAAGGCGGGACCGCCCGGCACCCGCCGGGCATCCACACACCTTTTGAGGCTGATGGCGTCATACACGCCCTCCTCCACCAGAGTGGAAAATTTACTGTAATCATCAAGGCTTAACTGGTCAAGGGTAATTTTCTGCTGCAAACAGTGAAACACAAGTTTGCCCGCTACCTCGTGGGCTTCCCGGAAAGGCAATCCCCGGCGCACCAGGTAATCGGCCAGGTCGGTGGCATTGGTAAAACCCTTGCTTGCCGCGGCTTGCATATTATCCTCTTTGACCCGCATGGTTTCAAGCATGGGCCTGAAAACCAGGAGGCATTTTTTGACGGTGTCCACCGCGTCGAACAGAGCCTCTTTATCCTCCTGCATGTCTTTGTTGTAGGCCAGGGGCAGCCCTTTCAGCATGGTCAGCAAAGCCTGCAGGTTCCCAAACACCCGCCCGGATTTGCCCCGGATCAGCTCCGCAACATCCGGGTTCTTTTTCTGGGGCATCATGCTGCTGCCGGTACTGAACGCGTCATCCAGTTCAATAAAGGCGAATTCAGCTGAGGCCCAGAGTATAATCTCCTCACAAAAACGGCTCAAGTGTACCATCACCAGGGACGCGGCCGCGGTAAACTCAACCGCGAAGTCACGGTCGCTGACGGCGTCCAGGCTGTTCTGGGTGATGGCCGCAAAGCCGAGCTGTTCAGCCACATATTGCCGGTCGAGCGGAAAAGTGGTCCCGGCCAGGGCTCCTGCGCCCAGGGGCATTACGTCGGCTCTGCGGCGGCAGTCGGCCAGCCGGCCCTCGTCCCGGCCAAACATCTGGCAGTAGGCCAGGAGGTGATGGGCCAGGGTAACGGGCTGGGCGCGCTGCAGGTGGGTGTAGCCCGGCATTAAGGCGCCCAGGTGCCTTTCAGCCAGGTCCAGCAGGGCTTCCTGCAGCTGGCGCAACAACCCGCTGACCTGGTCGATCTCGTCCTTGAGGTACATCCGGATGTCCAGCGCCACCTGGTCGTTTCTGCTGCGGGCGGTATGCAGCTTTTTGCCAAGGTCGCCGATTTTGGCCGTCAAGAGCTGCTCAACGTTCATGTGGATATCCTCGGCCTCAACCGAAAACTCCACCTGGCCGGCTTTTATTTCAGCAAGCACCTCTTCCAGCCCGCGTACAATCGCGCCGGCCTCCTCTTCAGTAATAATGCCGCACCTGCCGAGCATCCGGGCGTGGGCTATGCTGCCCTTGATATCATATTGATAAAGCCTCTGGTCAAACGAAATAGATGAATGAAAATCCTCTACCAGGTGGTCGGTCTCCTTCTGGAAACGACCTCCCCAAAGTTTGGTCATATACCGCGCTCCTTCTAGAAAAACATAAAAGGTGGTCTACCTTTGAGCATGTTTAACACTACAAAGACAGGAATGACAAAAACAGCTATGGTAAGCACGAGAATAAAAATCTTTAAGCCTTTGTTGTTGCGGTAAGGATGGTCCTCCGTGAACTCGCGGCCTTCAATTCTCTCCTGTTCTTCCATTCTTTTTCACCTCAATGTAAGTTTTTATCTAATTTTAACATGTCCTGGCCTTTATGCAACTATAAACAAAAATAAGAAAGAGGAAGGCCATTTCACTCACCTACCTCCTCTTACTTTTGGCTAACCGGGATTTCGCGGCCGGCATTGCCCTGCCGGGTGTCTTCCTCCAACAGCTCCAGGCCTATACCGGCCAGGATTTCGTTGATTAACTCACCTGTCATCACTTTCCTCCTTCCGCAAATATTTGGAGCACTTCAACGGAATGCATTCATCATAACACCTAAATATTGGAAAGTCAATGATATCTATTTGTACCGGGTGCGGTAGATAAAATTTTTGCTGCCGCATTTCTTACACTGGCAGCCCTTGGTCTGCAGTTCCCAAATCTCATCATTGGTCAAATCGCCCCGGCGCGTCAGGTCTACCGTAACGCTCTCCACATCATGCCTGTTTTCACATACGAAGGTCACAGTCAGCTTCCTCAATTAGATTACCTCTTGTCACTACATTACCTCATATAATCATATACCAAAATCCTCCTCCTTAAAAGTACAGAAATTAATTATATTGTATACGAAGCAGTCCAAGAGACAACCATGGCAATGTTAAGCCAAGCTTAAATTCGGGTTAAGGAAAAGGTGATTGTAGAATGATTCGCGATAAAGCCTTTGGGAGCACACCGGGACGGTTCTCGTGTGCTTATCCGGAGGTTACAATTTTCTCTGTCAAATGTTCTCAAAAAGCCTCTGGGGCAGTGGGTACGGGGTTTTCCTCCGCTCTCTTCGCAATTCTACATTTGTGCAACAAGAACGTCATGCCGACCGCATCTACAGACAGCCATCCGGCAGCTACGCGCTATTCAAGCTTTTCTGCATGCAACGCACACGCTAAGGAACGCATCCAGGCGCAGGCTGATACTGCATTTCTTACCGGTCAGTCGTAGGGCGTAGGCTTATACTGACTTGTATCTGGGTCAGGCGTAGGGCGTAAGGTTATTAAAAAAGGTAGGGGGATGATCCCTTGCTATTATGTTTTACGCCTTACGGCCTACGGCTAATTTTAACCCCAGACCTGCAAAGTCGGGTCATTTCGAACATACTTTTTGAGATAGGCGTGACAGAGAAAGTTGGCGCCGTTTTGGGCGGCGCCAACTGTTAACTGAACCAATTTTCGGTTGTAACAGTATGACATTAAGTTCAGGGCCTACCTTAAGCCCGCCTTCTGCTCCATCATGGCGCGGACTTTCAAGGGCAGGCCGAACAGGTTGATGAAGCCTTCCGCATCCCGCTGGTTGTAAATTTCGTCGCGGCTGAAGGTGGAAAGCTCCTGGTCGTAGAGAGAGTAGGGAGACCTGGCGCCGGCCGGCGAGCAGTTCCCTTTATACAGCTTCATCACCACGGTACCGGTGACCGTCCGCTGGGTGCTGTCTACAAAGGCATCCAGGGCTTCCCTGAGCGGGGCGAACCATACCCCGTCGTAAACCAGCTCGGCGTAACGTAAAGCGACACCTTCCTTGAAGTGCAGGGTCGCCCGGTCCAGTGTCAGAAGCTCCATTTCGCGGTGGGCTGCAAAAAGCACCGTACCAGCCGGGGTTTCATAAATACCGCGCGACTTCATCCCCACCAGGCGATTTTCCACCATGTCGACGATACCCACGCCGTTGGCCCCGGCAACTGCGTTCAGCTTCTGGATCAGGGCTGCGGGGTCGAGAGTCTCCCCGTCCAACTTGACGGGAATCCCCTGCTCAAAATCGAGCGTGACGTAGGTTGGCTTATCCGGCGCTTTATGGGGCGGCGTAATCAGGACCAGCATATCGTCCTGCGGCTCGTTCCAGGGATCCTCCAGGTCCGCCCCCTCGTGACTTAAGTGCCACAGGTTGCGGTCCATGCTGTAGGGGCGGGCTTTGGTGACCGGGACTGGGATGCCCCTGGCGCCGGCATAGTCGACAGCGTCTTCCCTGGAACGGATATCCCATTCCCGCCAGGGCGCGATCACCTTCAAATCGGGAGCCAATGCCTTCACCGCCAGCTCGAAGCGGACCTGGTCGTTGCCCTTGCCGGTGGCGCCGTGGGCTATGGCCTCGGCCCCCTCCTTCCTGGCGATTTCAACGAGTTTTTTGGCTATCAGCGGCCGGGCCATGGAAGTCCCCAGCAGGTACTTGCCCTCGTATACCGCGCCCGCCTTTAAGGTGGGGTAAATATAGTCCTCGACGAACTCCCGCTGCACATCCTCGATGTATATCTTACTGGCTCCGGTTTTAACGGCTTTCTCGCGCAATGGGGCAAGCTCTTCCCCCTGGCCGAGGTCGGCAGCCATGGCAATAACCTCGTAGCCATAGTTCTCCTTTAACCACGGTATGATGATGGACGTATCCAGGCCCCCCGAATAGGCCAGCACTACTTTAGGCATTCAAACAACATCTCCTTATCCTTTTAAAATTAAACTTATTGCAATGGTTCTCGAAAAGCCCCCGGGGTAGTTGGTCCGGGGTTATCCGGAGCGAGCGGAGGATAACCCCGGACCCGCAAGTCAAGCCTTTTCGTGCAAGTGCGATCGCGCCCACATTGCCAGGTTGCTTTTCTGCTGGTTTCGCGTCGAGCAGGACAGATGTCTTTAGAGCAGGGCTGCCAGCACCGCTTTCTGAACATGCAGGCGGTTTTCAGCCTCGTCCCAGACGACCGAGTGAGATCCGTCAATAACTTCCTCCACAACCTCTTCGCCCCGGTGGGCCGGCAGGCAATGGAGGAAAATATAGTCGGGCTTGGCGTGCGCAACCAGCTTCCGGTTGACCTGATAGGGCGCAAAGACTGCAACGCGTTCGGCCTTTTCAACCTCTTGCCCCATGCTGGCCCAAACATCGGTCACCACTACGTCCGCCCCGGACACCGCTTCAACCGGGTCAGTGGTTATTCTAACCGCGGCCCCGGCCGACAGGGCGTCCTGTCTGGCCTGGTTTACGATTTGCTCCTGCGGCCAGTAATCTTTGGGAGAAGCTACACTGATACTCATACCAACCTTGGCGCAGCCAAAAAGCAAAGAATGGCAGATATTGTTGCCATCCCCCACATAGGCCAGTTTGAGCCCGGCCAGTTGCCCTTTATGCTCCTTGACGGTCATCAGGTCAGCCATGATCTGGCAGGGATGGTTCAGGTCGGTGAGACCGTTAATCACAGGTATGGCGGCATACTTGGCCAGTTCCTCGACGTCCGCATGAGAGTAGGTGCGGATCATTATTCCATCCAGGTAGCGGGATAGCGTCCGGGCGGTATCGGCGATGGATTCACCCCGGTTCAACTGCAGGTCGCCGGCGTTTAAGAATAGGGGGCGCCCTCCCAATTGGTACATGGCCACCTCAAAGGAAACCCGGGTACGGGTGGAGGATTTTTGAAAAATCATCCCCAGGGTTTTCCCCTGCAAGTAAGGGTGAGGCACGTTACTCTTTTGCTTTTCCTTTAGCTCTTCGGCCAATTCAAGTAAAGCGCCTATCTCCCCCGGCGTATAATCCTGCAGGTTCAAAAAATCCCGGCCTTTCATATTCATTCCTACAGATAGCAATCTAAATACCTTCTTTCTTAAGTAACCTAAACGTATGGCATGGTGCAAGAGACTCCGCGCCGCAGGTACGGCCAGCCGCAACATTGAAATGCAGGGCAATTAATCCGTCGAATATCGACTAAACAGCTCACCTTTCACTATCGGACGCGGTCACTTATATTTCGAATAGTCGCCTATACCGCCGGCGGCGCCACGCATCAATTGAAAACACCAGCGATGTAGGCGCCATTTCAACGGTTTATATTTATTCAGTTTTTAATTCTGCCATTACCTCATCGAGAATTCCGACCGCCAGGTCCACGTCCGACGTATTAATGGTCAGGGGAGGAATAAAGCGGAGAACGTAATCATTCACGCAGTTAATCAAAAGTCCTCTTGTATGGCAGCCTTCTACCAACGGCTTACCCTTGACCGACAGTTCCATCCCGAGCAGCAGGCCCATGCCCCTGACATCCTTCACGTAATCGTATTTGGCGGCCAGTCCTTTTAGCTGTTCATAGAAGTATTCTCCAACGGAAATGGCGTTTTCCAGGACCCCGCCGTAAAGCAACTCCTGCATGGCGGCCAGGGCCGCGACACAGGCCAGCGGGTTGCCGCCGAAAGTGGAGGCGTGGTCGCCTGGTTGAAAGGCTGCGGCGACCTTCTCTTTAGCCAGCGTGGCGCCAATCGGAAAACCTCCGCCCAGAGCCTTGGCCAGCGTGAGGATATCCGGCGCCACCCCGTAATGTTCATAGGCAAAGAAGCTGCCGGTCCGGCCCAGACCGCACTGGACCTCATCAAAGATCAACAGCGCCCCGTGTTCCTGACAGAGCCCGGCAACCCCTTCCAGGTATTCAGGCGCAGGCACGTTGACCCCGCCCTCACCCTGAATCGGCTCCAGCATAACCGCGCAGGTTGAGGGGCCTATGGCCTCCTCCAGAGCGCCCAGGTCGTTAAAGGGCACATATCTAAACCCGCCCGGCAGCGGCTCAAAACCCTTTTGGTATTTCGGCTGCCCCGTCGCGGTCACGGTTGCCAGGGTCCTGCCGTGAAAGGAGTTTAAAGCTGTGATGATCTCAAACTTCTCTTCGCCGTAGTTCAACCTGGCGTATTTGCGGGCCAGCTTGATGGCGGCCTCATTGGCCTCGGCGCCGCTGTTGCAGAAGAAAGCCTTGTCCAGGTCGGAGTTTTCTACCAGAAGCTTGGCCAGCAGAGCCTGCGGCTCTATGTAGTAGAGGTTGGAGCAGTGCATCAACTGGTGAGACTGCCAACTGATCGCGTCAGCCACGGACTGCGGGCAGTGGCCGAGTGAGTTTACGGCAATA
Organism: Pelotomaculum schinkii; assembly: GCF_004369205.1. Taxonomy (NCBI): domain Bacteria; kingdom Bacillati; phylum Bacillota; class Clostridia; order Eubacteriales; family Desulfotomaculaceae; genus Pelotomaculum; species Pelotomaculum schinkii. Next base: position 1,628,841 of record NZ_QFGA01000001.1, read on the forward strand.
CCGCTGACGAAATCCAGGTATTCCAAACCGTCCGCATCCCACAGGCGCGCTCCTTCACCCCGCACCGGGGCCAGGGCAATACGCCCGACATTTTTCATCAGATATTTTTCGCTCAGTTCAATAATTTCCCTCGTGTTCATGAATAATCCCCCCAGTTGTTAGTCGTGAGTCGTGGACGTGAGACGTGGGTATATACTGCATTCCTTTCAGGTCCCACGACGAGACGCTTATTCTTATTTCAGCTTGCTACTTCTAAGTTCCTGTTATCAAATTACGACTTAAGACATAACTTACACTGTGCAAATACAATTCCGCCAAAATCCTCACGTCCCATGTCTCACGTCCCACGTCCATTTCTACTTCTCCACCATGGTTCCAATACCTTTGTCTGTAAAAACTTCTAACAGGATTGAGTGAGGGACTCTGCCGTCCAGGATGTGGGTCGTCTGCACTCCACTGGCCAGGGCGTCCAGGCAGCATTCGACCTTGGGGATCATGCCTCCGTCGATGACGCCCTTTTCAATTAACAGGGCAATTTCATCAGCACGTATGGATGAAATGAGTGAGCTGGGGTCGCTGCGGTCGGCCATGATCCCCTCCACATCGGTAAGTATAATCAATTTATCGGAGCCGAGCGCGGCAGCCAACCTCCCGGCGGCGTGGTCGGCGTTGATATTGTAGCTTTCCCCGCCTGCTCCCACAGCCACAGGTGATACCACCGGTATACAGCCCCTCTCGATAATCGCCGTTACAATTTCGGGATTAACCTTGCTGATGTCTCCCACAAAGCCGATGTCGGCCAGTTCTTCGGCGCCTTCGGGAGTACGTACGATACGGTACTTTTTAACTGCTTCAAAGAGCCCGTCGTCCTGGCCGGACAGGCCCACGGCCCGGCCTCCGATGCGGTTAATCTGGGCGACAATTTCTTTGTTGATTTTACCGATCAGGACCATCTCCGCAATCTCCATGGTTTCCCTGTCAGTCACCCTTAAGCCTCCTACAAAGTGGGACCTTTTCCCAATCCTTTGGAGCATAGCGGTGATGTCGGGCCCGCCCCCGTGTACTATTACCGGATGCATACCCACATACTTCATCAGTACCATGTCGGTAAAGACTGCTTCCTTAAGGTCCTGGGACAGCATGGCGTGACCACCGTATTTGACGACAATGGTTTTACCGTAAAATTTCTTGATGTAAGGCAAGGCCTCCACCAGTATTTTAGCTCTATCCTGGGCAGTAGTCACGATTTACCCCCCCCCAATATTTCACTGTAAGACGTTGCAGATGTCGTAAGGCGCAGGCTTATGCTGCATTCCCCTGTGGTCGGGCGTAGTTTTAACGCTGCATTCCTGTATGATGTCGTAGGGCATAAGGCGTAGTAGTATATATTTACTGTATCCCTTCGGGGACAGTCTACCGGCTCCCATGTTTGCATGATTTACTCTAGTATTTGGGACAAGATTTTATCAACGATCCGTATGCGGATGAATTCGCACCTGCATTTATTCGATCGTGAGGCGCAAGCCGTAAGTACATCTGCCACCTGTGGGGCCTTTTTAAGATATTCCTCGCCCCTTATCTAAATTCTTTACGCCCTACGCCTGACCCGTAAGATCCATCCTACGTGCGATAGTCTGCGTTTATTTTAATGTAATCGTAGGAAAGGTCGCAGCCCCAGGCGGTGGCGCGGCAGTCGCCGGAGTTCAGGTTCAAAGTAATTTTGACCGTATCCTTTTTAAGTATTTCCAGGGCGCGCTCTTCACTGAAGTCAATAGAGCCGCCGTCCCTTGCCACCTGCTCATCCCCCAGAAAGATATCAACCTTTTCCGGGTCAAAATCGGCCCCCGAGTAACCTGCGGCGCAGATGATCCTCCCCCAGTTGGCGTCCCGCCCGAAGACCGCCGCCTTGACCAGGCTTGAGCCAGCCACCGCCTTGGCCGCCTGGCGGGCGTCCTTTTCAGTGGCGGCGCCTAAAACCTCAACAATAATCAACTTGGTCGCTCCCTCACCGTCCCTGGCTATGTCCCGGGCCAGGCTGGCGCATACTTCGGTGAGAGCCTCCCGGAAGTTGACGTAGTCACTGTCCTCTTCCCGGATTACCCCGTTGCCGGCCCTGCCGTTGGCCAGGATTACCGCCATGTCATTGGTGCTGGTATCCCCGTCCACGGTGACCAGGTTGAAGCTCCGGTCCGCGGCGTATTTTAATGCTTGTTTGAGGCAGGCGGGCGCTACTGCGGCGTCGGTGGTGATAAAGCATAGCATCGTCGCCATATTCGGATGAATCATCCCGGAGCCCTTGGCCATAGCCCCAATGGTGACCTGTTTGCCTCCCAATTCCAACCGGACCGCGGCTTCCTTGGGGAAGGTATCGGTGGTCATGATAGCCTGGGCTGCCAGAGGACCGTTTTCCGGCGCAACCTGGCCGGCAGCCGCGCGGATGCCCGGCAGGATTTTTCCCATCGGCATTTTGCGGCCGATGACCCCGGTTGAGGCCACCAAAACGGCTTCCGCCGGTATGCCCAGGACCTCTGCCGTCACGGCGGCCATAGCCTGCGCGTCGCGCAAGCCCTGCTCGCCGTTGCAGGCGTTGGCGTTGCCGCTGTTGACAACCACGGCCTGGGCGGTACCCGTAGACAGGTTCCGCATGGTCACCAGCACCGGGGCGGCCTTGACCTTATTCAAGGTAAAAACCCCGGCGGCGGCAGCCGGGACAACAGAATGAACAACCGCCACATCCCTCTTGTCAACCTGCTTGATCGCGGCAAAAGCGGTACCGGCTGAAAAACCGGAAGCCGCGGTAACCCCTCCGGGGACCCAATCAAACTTGGACTCTTTTATTTCCACTTTAAAAAACCTCCGGTAAAAATGTTTGCCCACCCAAAATAAAAGACCCCGCTTGCATCCCGGCCCAACGCAGGCGCGCGTTCACTCGCGCCAATGTTGTCGATTGGCATATCTTCATTCCCTGCCGGCGCCGCGATAGCGGTATGGGTTTCTAAAGCTTCAGCGCCTCTACGGGTAAAGCGCGGGGCCGGCCAGGGCGGTATATTCGGGCAGGCCGCAGACGATGTTCATGTTTTGGACCGCCTGGCCGGAGGCTCCCTTAACCAGGTTGTCGATAGCGGAAATAACCACCACCCGCCCGGTGCGGGTGTCTACCGTGACTCCAAGGTCGCAGTGGTTGGTTCCGGCCACCCATTTTATCTGGGGCAGCATCCCTTGCGGCAACACACGGACAAAATACTCATCCTGGTAATAATCAAGGAAAATTTCCTGGATCTCTTCCTGCCGCAGGGGGGAGGCGAGCTCCGCGTAAACCGTGCTTAAGATACCCCTGGTTACCGGCAAAAGGTGCGGGGTAAATGATACGGTCACAGCCTCTCCCGCTATTTTCCCCAGTTCCTGCTCAATTTCCGGTGTATGACGGTGGATCGCCACATTGTAAGCCTTGAAATTTTGATTAACCTCACTAAAATGCGAACCAAGGGAAAGCCCGCGGCCTGCTCCGGAAACGCCTGATTTCGAGTCTATAATGATACTGCGCAGGTTGACCAGTTTGTTTTTCAGCAGGGGCGCCAGAGCCAAAATGGCGCTGGTAGGATAGCAGCCTGGATTGGCCACCAGAGACGCCTTGCCGACCGCCGCCCTGTTCACCTCGGGCAAGCCGTAAACTGCCGTCCCGAGCAGTTCCCTGGCTCCGTGCTCAACCTTGTACCACTCTTCATAGACACGGTAATCGTTCAGGCGGAAGTCTGCCCCAAGGTCGATCACGACCTTGCCGCGGCGCGCCGCCTCCAGGGCGACCGGCATGGCATGGCCGTGCGGCAAGGCTACAAATAACACATCCGATTGGTCCAGGAGCCTGGCTAAATCCATTTTTTCAGCTATGAGCTGATTATATTTATACAGGTGCGGATAAACCTCCCAGAAGGGCATATCCACGTAGCTTTGGGTGGTTAAAGCCACCAGTTCGGCTTCCGGGTGCCCGGACAGGAGCCTGACCAGCTCCGCGCCTGTATAGCCCGTGGCTCCGATAATACTTATTTTGATTGACAAAAGCTCTCCCTCCGTTAAATCACAAAACGTAATATTAATAATTATACAGATGACTGTATAATATTACAACAACCAAAGTTCCGATCAGAGAAAAAGATCGGCAAGAAAACGTTTCCAGCGGGAACCATCTCTATTGGCGCCTAAGAAATGAGAAAAGAGCGGCTGTTTGCCGCCCTGTTTTCTGCGCGTGAGAGCCGGTTAATTTCCGGCGAGGTCATCCAGGGTCTTAAAAGAATAACCCTGGGCTTTGGTATCTTTAAGGATCTTGTCCAGCGCCTCCGTGTTATCCTTGGAGACCGCGTGCAGCAGGATCAGGGCGCCGTTGTGCAGGTTGTCCATTACCGATTGGTAAGCCTCGTCCGGCCCGCCGGGCATGGGCACCCAATCAACAAAGGCCATGCTCCAAAAAATGTTGTGGTAGCCCAGTTCCCGGGTTACCGCGAGGGTCCGCTCGCTGTACTCGCCCATGGGCGGGCGGAGGTATTTCATACCCTTCCTGCCGGTAAGCTGTTCGTAAGCCTGCTCCACAACCTGTAGTTCCTTTTTTATTTCCTCATCTGATATGCCAGGCAGGCTGGGGTGGCTGTCGGTATGGTTGCCCACGATATGCCCTTCATCAACCATGCGTTTGACCAGTTCCGGTTGTGATTTCAAGTAATGTCCTGTGACAAAGAAAGCGGCCTTCACGTCATTAGCCTTGAGTATATCCAGGATCCGGGAGGTGTAGCCGTTTTCATACCCCTCGTCAAAGGTCAGGTACAATGTTTTTTCGTCGGGGCCGCCAATCCAGTAAGCGCCGTATTTACTAAGCCCGGCGCTGGTAGACGCAGACATCTCCGGCTGCTGGTGGGTGTCATTGCGTTTTAAGCCCCAGCCCTTCTTGTTGTTGGAGAGATTGCCGGTCACAACTGTGCTTTGTGCGGGCTTTTGTTCCGCTGCCGGCTTTTCTTCCGCTGGAACTCCGGCGGTTGCTCCATCTTCATCTATTGACGGCGCATCCCCGGTAATGGCAGTGGGAATAGTCTCGTCGACGTTGGACTGAGCCTGGTAAACCTCACCTGAACTGCTCGGCCCGGTTACGTTTGCAGGTTTTTTCAGGGCATAACCTGCTGCGCCGACCAGGGCAAACAGTACTACAATCAAAATGCTCACAGATACCTTTTTGTTTTTCAAATAATCCATAATATACTCCCGGCTGAAAATTGATTATAAAACTATGATTGACGAAAATCACTCTGATTATCCCTGATACGACAAAATCCCTGAATTATGCAATTAATAATTCGACAGAAAAATCCACTCTCCTTTTAGAAGCATGTTTTTTTCAGATGTATATACCGTTAGCCCTGCGGCCGCAGAGGAGAAAAACTAAATCCGCGACACTCATTGACGGGAACATGTATTTCGTCAAAGTTTAGTTGTATTTTTTTCTAACTCTCCAAATCCACTGGTTGTTTTTCCTGCGTACGATTTTGCATTTACATCCCTTAAAGCCTGTGCTTGAGCATGCGCGTAGTCCTTAACTGGGTTTGATTCGAAGTGGTCAAAAATTTGCTGAATGGTTCAAAGTTAAAAACAAAGAAGCCTCTCTGCACAGCAAGAGCTGTCTTGAAAGGCTTCATCGCCACCTCATATAACTTCGGTACGGCTCGCTTAGAGCCGTAGGCACTGATTCCCTTTTCCTTTTCCCTGCTGTTAGAACTGGCTTAGCTTGGTAATAATCAGCCATACGCTGTCAAACAAGATTAGTATATTATTAATCATTACGTTCACCTAAGTCTGGACAAGCAGTAAATCTAATTGTAAATATTTGATTATCATCAGCATGGAAAAATTCACCGTGTGTTGTTGGCTGTTTGGCAGTTATCGTCAAGCAGTCCCCATTTTTTTCCCAAATGCTTTGTTCCAAATCATTGGATTCATTATATCTAAACCGTGGGGGATTGGCCAAACGGGCATTGCTTAAACCTTGTACCACATCGGCCAAGCACGGTGAACCGTTTACTGTTACGTTTAACCCCCTTGAGTTGAGCTGACCCAAATAATCATCAGCTATAAGAGCCATGCGTACTCCCAACAATAACCCGGCACACTCCTCCTGGTGGTGGTGCAAGGCCTGTTTCATGAAAATTTCCTGGCGCATTTCCCTTTTTAACGGACGAATATATGGAGTAACCGGGGAGAAAACAATTTCCTGCTCATAATAGGGTTTGATGTCCAGCACAGGAGTCCCGTCCAGGGCATCCAAACCACTGACAAAAAGAAGATTGTCTTGCACCCGATCCAAACGGACTAATGACAAAGCAATTGGATTAGGCCGGCTAAAAGCACGGAGACAGAAAACTCCGTATTCAGGAAGGTTGGGATTAACCTTCCCGGGAACGACTGACAGGATATCGCGCTTCGCCTTGTGAAACCACAATTGAAGCCACAAATGAGAATTTTCCTCGATACGCAGTAACCCGCGTTTGTATTCAGGAAACACCTCAATCAAGGAACCTCCTCCTATAATCGGGACCTGGTCCAGCGCCTTAAAGTCAGACCTGACAATTCCTATTGGTTTTATGGTTATCACACCGGTTTCGTTGTATGAATTCACCTTCCAGCACATCCTTTTCTCCATAATAGGTTTTGCTTCAAATAATTTGCAGAACAATGAGCACGAGCGCAGGGCGCATCAGGCCCCTACCCAGCCGGGCAATTTTCTTTAAATACCCTTCCCGGATTCTTTTGCGGTAAGCATCCAGGCCGGCGGTGGACTCATCCAGGATCAGAAATTCAGGTCCATCGGCCAGTACGGCGGCAATCGCCAGGCTGTCTTGTAACGCTATTATAATCATAACAAAGGGTGCTTTTGCCGCAACCGCTCAAGCCAGTCACACTACCATTTCTCCCCTGGCCACCTGGAAATCGATTCTCTTTAAGACGAGGGCCCACGGCTGGTATCGATAAGCCAAGCCTTGAACCATCACAGCCTCCATCAGCGGGTTCCCGCCTCTATCAGTAAATTTGCCGGTCTGCCAGCAAAATGAAACCCCGCATATGAGTTGTCCCGCTTGTTCGAAAAACTAACCGGCCTCATCCTTCACGCATGTTCCAATCCCGTTTTTGGAATTTCCAAATCTGCTGTACGATTTTGAACGCAATAATTCCGCCCAACCCGCCGGACAGGGCAGCGACGCTCAAACTTAAGACCAGGGGAACAAGAGGAAGACGATAGTTAATGAAATTTACCATAGCGGTACCGGCAATGTTGCACAACATCCCCGCCAGAAAGGCGCACGGCAGGCAGCAAACCCGGTGACCGATGAGGAGCAGCCCCAGGTCAGCCAGAATACCCGGCGTAGTATAACTCAGTAAGCTCATCGCTCCTTGCGAGCCAACCATACCAGTGGCCATTACCAAGATGGCCTGGACCAAGCCAATCAGGGTCATCGTACCCCTTTTACCAGTAATCCCAAACCCCAAGACCAGCCACACCATATAGAAGCCGCCTGTTACTGCTCCCGGGGGGATTAAGAGCGGTCCGGTAAGGATATGAGACAAGGGTACTAGTACTGGTTTGATGGCAATTCCCAGAGCGGACATCATGGCTATGATGATCAAATCATAGAGAGAAAACTTATCCAGAAATTTATGCCAAACATGCACGGATTCTCACCTCGTTTTATCACTGGTTGGTTAGCATGAACAACTGCCCCGTGACGGGGTCTTTTTAGACTGTGCCCATCTTGTCATACAGATTACCCTGGCCCAGGTCAACATTCCAGCGCATGACCAGAGAGAGCGTCAACCCGCAGGCAAACACCAGTATGGCATCCACGATGTTGCTAGCTCCCTCAAGAGGATTGGTCCCTTCAGGTGTTTTACGCCTCCTGCTTCTCAATCCCCCGCCCACGGGAAAACACCTCCAATAAGCTTCCATCAAGGCCTCAAGTGAACTGAAGTAATCCTCATACCACCTCTTCCGCAGGCGGGAGATGGCAAAAGGCGACGCCGTCTGCACGAAATGGTACGCATTGTATCTCTGAGCGGCATCAACATAAAAATTGTCACATTGCTACCTCTCTCGTATATTCCATATATCTTCTCCCCAACCCGAACAGAAATAAGCTTCCAAATAATGCTGCGGCAAAAATATCCATCCTGTTCTGCTCCTTCTGCTGCTGCAGGGGCACGGCATCGGCCGACATCTCGAATACGCGCCAGGGTTGGTAGCCCGCCTGCCCTGAGGAGACACTGGTGGTTGTGGAACCGGCGACGGACTTATCCTTTTCCGCCAGGTAGCGCTGAGCAGGCGCCGGCGGCCCGGCAGGAGTCCTCTGCGCCCCATCCCGGTGAGAACCGGCGTCGGTGGGTGCGACACCCTGCGCACCGGCGTCCTGGTCCGGACCGTTCACGACGCAGGTGGCCGTCATGTTGCCGACCACAGTGCTCACGGTGATAACGGCCGTACCCGGGCCGACAACCGTCACCAGTCCTTTGTTATCCACCGTGGCCACCCTGGTGTCGCTGGAACTCCAGTGCACGCTCTTGTCTGTTGCTTCATCCGGAGCTACGTTCGCCGTCAGCCGGACCGTGCTGCCGACCTTCAGTTCAACCATGTTCCGGTCGAGGGTGACCCCGGCCGGCGGCATGCCGCCCAGCATTACCTCTATCGCGTGCACCCATTTGACAGACTGGGGAGCGGTATGCTCACCGGGGTCGCTCTGGCCAAACAGCAGCCTGAACCTGGTCGAGGTGTCGTAAGCGCTGAAATCCGGGGCAGCGTCAAACCGCTGCCAGTTGTCCTTGTACGCTATGATCGGCTCCACCCGGACCGCCCCGTATACCGCCTCGGGTGTGGACGAGGCGGTCTCATAATCCCAGCCTGAAGGCAGATTCGGATAATAGAAACGGGGGATGTCCAGCAGGAAAGACTTGTCTAAACATTGGTACCATCCCTTTTTGACATCGGTTGAGAAAAAATAAAATTTCTGCACGGAGTTTACGTCGATGCGGGCGTCTTCCAGCAAATCGGTCAACTTGACCCCTGTGGCCGCGTCCACGCACACCGCCGGCAGGCTGTCGATGAAGGTATAGGCCTGCCTGACCTGCGGCAATGCGTCCAGGTCGCTGAGCGTGTAGACCTTCTTCGTGTAATAGGGCCCGCCGAAATAGCCGACCTTAATCGTCAGCGTGTCGGCCGCCACACCTGTAACGCCGGTGCCGCAGCCGGTGCTCGCCACGGCCGGCCCGGCAATCCACAACGGGCTGAGCAGCGCGGCCAGCAGCATTACGCCGGCGACGGTTTTCCACGGCCTGGGTCTGAATTCCAGCCCTCTCAACTTCATTGCTCTTCACTCCAGCGCATCAAGCGCAAAATCATGGCCGCCGTTTCCGCCCGGGTGGCAGTCACTTGCGGGGCGAAGGTGTCTTCGCTCAAGCCGCTTACTATGCCGCAAGACACCGCCAGGTATATTTCATTTCCCGCCCACGGCGATATATCCCCTTTATCTTTGAACTTGTTGATTACCTGCTCAGTTACACTATGCGACAGATCCGCCGTCGACTTCATTTTCAGAGCCCGGGAAATAATCACTGCCATTTGTTCCCGGGTGATGTTGTCATCAGGAGCAAATATGTCGTCGCTATAGCCCATGATTAACCCCGCCTGAACTGCCGCCGCCACGTAATCGTGATACCAAGCCCCGGCGGGCACATCTTGAAAAGAAATACCCGTATTCTGCTCAGCCTTGATATTTAAAGCCGCAGTCAGCAGCTTGGCAAATTGGGCGCGGGTGATTTTTTCTTCCGGTTTGAATTCCGTGGCGGTCACCCCGTCGATTATTCCTTTTTCCGCTAAAGCTTTAATTTCGTCCCTGGCCCAGTGCCCTGCTATGTCCGCAAAATCCCTAGCTAGAGCAGGCATTGCCGTTCCTGCCGTTTCGCCTTCTGCTTCGTTTTCAGGGTTCTCTATGTTATATTGAAAAGTTGCCGTCTCACTGTCTAATTTGCCGAAACCAATGGTTTTTGCCTTGATTGTCAAATTGCCGTTGACCGGCACCGGCTTGTTCAGTTCCGGACGGAAGCTGGGGTAACTGATATTAAATATGTAACTTCCATAAGCAGGTTCACTCCCGTCAAGGGTGTAGTACACCATGACATTATCCGCGGCCTCATCCGGTTTCTTCAGAGTTACTTTCGTACCCGGGGCAACCGTGCCGGACGGGATATCGGCGGTGGGCGCCTCCCACTGATCCAGGGGCGCCGTCAACACTTCAATGACTCCCCCGTTGCACATTTCCTGAATCATCACACAATCGCCGCCGGTGGGTTCATTCGGCGCACGCTGGCCAAAACATATCCGGCCCTGGGAATCGTTCAGAGCAATTATCGTTTCAACCAGTGTTTTTCCCTTCTCGCCGCGAATGGGCGGCCAATCCGCCAGATCGCCGGGATTTTCACCCTCGGGGAAATAATACCGGGGTTCTTCCAGCAACTGTTCCCTGGTGAAATCAGCGTGCACAAACCTGCCGCCGGCTGGTTTTAACCTGAGCAAAGTAGCGTTATCTTTTAAGCCGGCCACGTCTAAAATGCTTTGCAGCGACGGTCCGGTCATATCTTGAAAAACTTTCAGCGCCGGCCAGTGGTTGTACCCGGAATAAGTGTAAGTTTTTTGCGGCAGCGCCTGTAAATCGGCCATGGTAAAGGTCACTTCTTTCTCAACCCCGTCGCCTGTCACCGTCAGCGCCGCCGGCTCAGCCGCGCACGCCCCCCGCGGCACGGCCATGACCAGCAACCCGGCGACCATGCTCAGCCCCACCACAGCAGCCAGAATTTTATGAAGTTTAAAACTCCTGCTGTTTATCATTGCTCTCCCCCTCGCACTAAATATTAAACGTATATTTTCAGCAAAGCCGCAACTCAACACTGTGTTTATCACCGCTCACTCCCGTGCTCCGCGCCGGCGGCGCTTACTGCAGCTCCAGGCTCACGAGCCATTTGGTAAAGCGCTGCCCGGATATGTCGTTGCAAACAATGACTTGCAGGCTCCCCTCCCCGCCCGCCTTGGTTTGCAATGATTTGCCATTATCGGCATAGACAATATACACATTGTCCGGTTGGAGGACTTCAGACATTTCCAGCACCTGGCTGTAGTAGTCGACACCCCTGGTAATGATTTTTTTGTGCTTTTGGGTCAGTCCGGGATCAATACTGTTCAACACACCCAGGAGCGGTGTGCCGGTGAATTCGTGCTCACTACTGTTTTCACCGCTATTTCCGCTATTATTGCCGCTATTGTTGCCGCAATTATTGCTGCAATTGGATTGAACCACCACTTTCTTCTCAACGGCCGGCAATTTCCGGAGGTCGGCGACGGTAAAGCTGCCTAATGTGGCGGCACCGGCTTTAATTACGACCGTTCCTTCTTGCGGGCCGCTTTTACCGCGGCTTACAAACAAGCAGACGGCAATAATCAGGACCAGCAGCCCAATCCCCAAAGCCGGCCACCTTTTGGAGTTAATAGCTCTATCTTTACTTTCATCAACATTGTTTTCAGTCATTCTGCCACCCCCAGATGGAAATTTCCGTCCGAACGGACTTTGACAGACACACGACCTACAGGCTCCATATAACTAGACAAAACCGGATTTACCTGCTAAACACCATATTCTCTTACTGAGCGGCAGGGGAATTGATATAATTCAAGAATCGTTTCAGGATCGCCGCGCTTTGGGCCCGGTCGGCGTTTGTCTGCGGTGAAAAGTCCCCGCCGGGCAGGCCCTTGATGATCCCGGCCCGGACGGCCAGGGCCACATCTTCCTCCGCCCAGGGTGAAATTAATTGCCGGTCCTTAAACTGAGCCAGCTGCCGTTCCAGCTCGCCGCCGGATAAAGCATCCTCTTTCCCGGCGGCACGCGCCGCCCGGGCGATCATGGCCGCCATTTCCTCCCGGGTGATGAAAGCATCCGGCTTAAAGAAACCGCCGTCATAGCCCGTGAGGATCCCTTCATATGTGGCGGCGGCCACACTGCCGGCATACCATGCCGTACCGGCGACGTCTTGAAACTGCCCTTCCTGCAAAACACCCTCCGGCAAGCCCAGAGCTCTCACCAAAAGGGCGGCAAATTCAGCCCGGGTGATGTCGCTGCCGGGTTCATAAGTAGTCTCGCTTTTGCCGTAGATTAGCTTCCTGGCAGCCATAAATTCAATATCCTCTCTGGCCCAACTGTCCTGGATATCGGAAAAGGCCAGACCTTTTTCAGCGACTGCAGCTTCTTGCCCGGCAGGTCTATCCTCAACAGCCTGTTCAGCAGCTGACTGACCAGACGGCGAATCGTCCACTGTGAACGTGAAGGTGACCACCTCGCTGTCCCGTTTGCCCCATCCGACGGTTTTAGCTTTAATAATGGTGTCCTTCTCCACGGCAATCGGCTTGTTTAATGTCGGGACGTGGAAGCTGACATTGTAGATCTTGCTTTCCAGGCCCGGTGTGCCGCCGTCGGTGGTATAATAAATTTTTACTTTCGGGTCGCCATCCAGAATGATTTCCGAACCTTTTTTAATCTTGCCGCCCGGCGCCGCGACTTCTTGCCGGGTATCAGGGTCGATAATTTTTGCCGAGGGCTGTTCCCACCGCGCCGGGGAATCCGTCGTAACGGTAATGGTCTTTAACCTTTTAACATACTCGCAAAGAATTTGTTCCGTCAGCGCCCGCTGGCCGAAACACAACACCGGCGTGTCACGGTCGCTCATCTTCGCAAAATCGTCGTCATCCTCCACCCGCTGCAGGGCAATCACCGGCTGCACCGCTTTTTTGCCGACGGCTGACGATTTCATCAAATTGGGGAAATAGTAGCGTCTCTCATTCAACAGTTCATCCACGGTGAAGTCGATACGGTAACCATCGCTGCCCCGGAAAGTAATCATTTGGGCTTCCGGTTTCATTTCAGCCTTTTCCAGCAGGGTCCGCAACAGAACACCCTCCGCAGCCACAAATAGATTGCTGGGCCAGTCACTGACCACTGAAAATATCTCTCTTTCCTGGCTCATTGCCTCCAGTTCGGCGCGGGTAAAAGAAATTTCCTTTTCCACCCCGTCGCCGTTAATGGTAAGAATAGCTCCCGCCGTCGTCTGGCCGCCGGAGCCATCCGCTGAAGCTACTGAAAATTTATATCTTTTTAATTCCGGCTGGCCCGCGCCGCCGACGATAATGGTGTATTTGCCTTCGGCCGCCGCCGGAGACAGCGTGAAGCCGGCTGCAAAAACACCGTTTTCCACTTGGGGTTGACAGCTATATACCAACCCGCCCTGTTCATCCTGGACAGTTATGGAAACTTCGGTTAGATTTTGCGCCGTTCCCTCCATTTCAACCCTGTCGCCCGGCCCGTACACGTGGTGGGAGCTGTGCGAAGCGAGATTCACCTTGACATCCCCGTCATCCGCGTAACCGGCGCCGGACAGCAGCAACATGGACAGAACCGTCAAAACACATAGTAAATACTTACCAATCCGGAGCGTTTTCATGATGTTTTCTTTCTCCCTTGTAAAACATTTATGGTCATTGTACTTGCTTATACAGCCGCAGAACCATGACCGCGGCCTCGGCCCGGGTGGCAGTAGCCTGCGGAGCGAAGGTGCCGTCGCCCATGCCGCTGATTATGCCGCACGATACCGCCAGCGCAATATCCTGCCTGGCCCACGGTGATATATCCTCTTTATCAGTGAACTTGTCAATTCCCTGGTCAGTGATACTATGGGATAAATCTTCAGTTATTTTCATTTTTAAGGCCCGGGTAATGATCACGGCTATTTGCTCCCTGGTTATGCTTTCATCCGGAGCAAAAGTATTATCGTCAACACCCATGAGCAACCCTGCCTTAACCGCCGCCGCCACATCGTCGTGATACCACGCACCCGCGGGCACATCGCTGAAGGAAAGGGCCACACCCGGCTTAACCTCGATGCGCAAAGCCCTGACCAGCCACTGGGCAAACTGGGCGCGCGTTGTTTTTTCTTCCGGATTGAATGCCGCGCCGGTCCCGTCGATCACGCCTCCTGCCACCAAAGCTTTGATATCGTCCCTGGCCCAGTGCCCGTCAATGTCTGCAAAATCTCCGGCAGGGGCGGCCGCCGCCTTGTCCTCCGCAGCGTTATCTAATTTATTTGCGCCCGCTTTGTCCGCGTCCGCCGGCTTGCCCGCGGTATTTTCTTCAACCGCGCCGGATTGGGCCGGTAACCCCGTATTGTACTGATAAGTCACCACCTCGCTGTCCAGCTTGCCCATGCCTATTGTTTTAGTTTTAATCACCATACTGCCGTTAATTGGTATGGGCTTGTTCAATTCCGGCTGGAAGGTGGGGTAGCTGATATTGAATATGTCGCTTCCATACGCGGGCCCGCTCCCGTCCAGGGTGTAATACACGATGGCGTGATAAGGCGTCCCGTCCCTGTGCTGCAGGGTTACTTTCGTGCCCGTGGCGACATGGCCGGGCGCGGGGTCGGCGGACGGCGCCTCCCACTGCGCCGGGGGCGCTGTAAATACTTCAATCGTCCCTCCCTCGCAAAGCCCTCCGAGCATCTGGTTCTTGCAGCAAGTCGGCTCGTTCAGCGCGCACTGTCCATAGATTATTTTTCCGTTGGACTCGTTCAGGGCGAGCATCGTCTCCACTGGCACTTTCCCTCTTTCACTGCGGGTGGGCGGCCATTTCCCCAGATTATCCTCGTCTTCACCATCGGGGAAATAATACCTGGGTTCGTCCAGCAACTGTGCCTTGGTAAACTCACTATACACGTCGTCAGACAATTTGCACCTGATCATGGTGGCGTTGTCCTTTAATCCCGCCGCGTCTAAAATGGTTTTCAACGTCGGACCTTTCATATCCTTAAATATTTGCAGGGAAGGCCAGTGGTTGTATCCGGAGTAGGTGTACGTTTTTTGCGGCAGCGCCTGCAATTCGGCCAGGGTGAATTGCACCGTTTTTTCAACCCCGTCGCCCGTCACCGTCAACGCCACCGGCTCAGCCGCGCCCGCACCTTGCGGCGCAACGACGACCAGCAACCCGGCAACCATGCTTAACCCCACTACAACAATTGCCAGCAGTTTATTAAGTCTAAAACCCCTGATGTTTATCATCGCTATCCACCTCACATTGTATTGGAATCAATATAAGTCAAAAACCGTTTCAGGATCGCCGCGCTCTGGGCGCGGTCGGCATAAGTCTGCGGGGAAAAGTCCCCGCCGGACAGGCCCTTGATGATCCCGGCCCGGACAGCCAGGGCCACATCCTCTTCCGCCCAGGGAGAAATCACTTGCCGGTCCTTGAACCGGGCCAGCAGTTGTTCCCGCCCGCTGACGGACAAAGTCTCCTCCTTCCCGGCGGCACGCGCCGCCCGGGCGATCATGGCCGCCATCTCCTCCCGGGTGATTTGAGCGTCCGGCTTAAAGAAGCCGCCGTCATAGCCCGTGATGATCTTTTCATCCGCGGCGGCAGCCACACTGCCGGCGTACCAGTCCGCAACATTCACATCCTGAAACCGCCCTTCCTGCAAAACTCCTTCCGGCAAGCCCAGAACTCTCACCAGAAGGGCGGCAAATTCAGCCCGGGTAATGTCGCTGCCGGGTTCATAAATGGTTTCGCTTTTGCCGTAGATCAGCTTCCTGGCAGCCAGAAATTCAATATCCTCTCCGGCCCAGTTGCCCTGGATGTCGGTAAAGGCCAGACCTTTTTCAGCGGCCGGCGCTTCTTGCCCGGCAGGTTTATCCTCAGCAACCTGCTGAGCAGTTGACTGACCAGGCTGCGACCCGTCCACTGCGAACGTGAAGGTAGCCACCTCGCTGTCCCTTTTGCCGAACCAGACAGCTTTAGCTTTGACCGTGGTGTCGGTTTGCACCAGGATCGGCTCGTCCTGGCCCGCCAGCGGTCCGCAACCGTGGGCGTTGTAGATTTTGCTGTCAAGATCCGGCGCGCTGCCGTCGGTGGTATAATAAATCTTTGTTTTCGGGTCGCCCGCCAGAGCGATTTTTGTGCCGCGCTTTACCACGCCGCCCGGCGTGGCCACTTTTTGCCGGGTGGCCGGATCGATGATTTGCGCCGTTGGCCCGGCCCACTGCCCCGGAGCATCAGTGGTTACGGTGATGGTTTGCAGGATCTTGACGAAACTCAAGAGGGTTTGCTCAGTCCGCGCCCGCTGGCCAATACATAATACCGGCGTATCCTGTTCGCTCATCTGGCTGAAATCAGTGGACCGCTCCGCCTTTTTCAGGGCTATTACCGGCTCCACCTCTGTCCCGGCGGGGAATATGTAACGTTTTGTTTCCAATAATTCATCTCTGGTGAATTCGGCCCTGTACCCGTCGCTGCCTGTAAAAGTTATCATCCGGGCTTCCGGTTTCATTCCGGCCTTAGCCAGCAAGGCCCGCAGCGGCACCCCCTCCGCGGCAACCGATAAATCCGCGGGGAAATCGTTTGTCGCGGAAAACACCGCGCTTTCCTGCTCCATCGCCGCCAGTTCGGCCCGGGTAAAGACAACTTCCCGCGGCACCCCGTCTCCTGTGATATACAGCAGGCCGATCTTCTGCGTCACGCGAGCGTCCGCATAGCCGCCGGCCTTGATAACGACGGCGTAATCCCCGGACGTCCGGAACACACTTTTATCGATGGTGATCTTGCCGGCGTCTATGGCGTATTTCCCGGCCTCCAGCGCCGCGCCGTCCACGCTGACCCCGCTGACCGCCCCCCGCCAGGCCGCGTCGTCCGCGAAGGTCAGTTCCACCGGCTTCCTGATCACGTTCTGCGCCGCGTCCGCCGCCAGGGCGGGCGCCGCTTTCAGCCCGCCCTGGGACGACAGCGCGTCGCCGGCGGCCTCCGCCGCCTTGACCGGCTGCGCAAGGTTATGGCTTAACAATATCGCCATAGCGCATACTGCCGGGAACAGTGCGCGCAATATCTTGCTTTTAAGGCTGGACAAAAACATCTCCTCCCAAGAAATATTGATGTATATGACGGGCATACCTACAGACCAGTAATGTTGATGGAATAGCTAAAGTAATCGTTGCAATGTTTTGCACCAGGTTGGGATTGTCGGTGGTTGCGTGCTTAGAGAGCACATCGTATTAAGTGGTTTTGAAGTATTTGAAGTGGCTTTGTTTAAGATGGCTTCGCGGCTGATAAATAATATCCAAATTATCATTTTCAATACATAAACAGCCAAACCTTTACAATACAAAGTATAAACCAACATAACATGATTGTCAATCAACGGCAATACTGTTTGATCATGTCATGTTGACTATTCCCCTGCGAGCACGCTGCTTGTAAAAAACAATGATATTTGTTATTATGTATATGTTTATTTTGTCGAAAAAATCTACCCGCGGCATGACCGCAGTTTTCAGACACGAAGTTTTCCTGCCGTTGATGGGAAAAACTGCCCTCCGGGGCGTTACTTTTTATAGATTGGGCCGCGGCAGCATTGACTCAATACACTCCGTTCCTTGACCGGTTTCCATTCGCTTATCCAATATGGGCCAGCTGGTTCACTTGCGGGACAATCCTTTCATGCTGCTGCGGCTTATTATTTCCGTTCAGGTCGATAATGTGATGGCCGGGATATTGATCACAACACCGGATTGAGTAAATTACAGAACATAAGGTTTCTCATTAGCAAGTTTAAAGGACCGCTCCCTGGGCGGTCCTTTAAATGGATTGGTCCGCAGCAGCTTGGGCTCAATCTACTTGGTTACTTGATTGGTTTCCATTCGCTTATCCAAATATGTGTTTACTGGTTCACTTTCAAGACAACCGTACTCAGACCTTTAACCCACATCTGCATGGTGTCCTCATCGGCGCCGCCTGTCGGACCCGGCTGACCGTAGAAATTCCTGGGACAGTTGGCAGGGCTGAAATCACCGGTATCACGAGTACGATACTGAGTGGCAATAATGGGGGCCACCGCAGTTCCCGGGGACGTAGTTGGCGAATAATAATAATATCCGCTCAAGTCGCCCAGGGTGATGGCGCCGTAGTCATCGGTATCGTAGCCGTCGCTGCCGATAAACTCGACGTAATCCACATCGCCGCTGCTAAAGCCCGATCCTGTCAAAGCAGTATTGATCATACTAAGCAAATTCTGGCCTTTGGCGTCATAATACTTGTAGGTACCCTGATTGCAGTAATAGCTGGAGTAAGTAAGTGGATCACCGGTAGTAGGATCAAGCGAGGTCAAAGTATAGGGCGCACCGCTGCCATCCTGCAATTGAAAGGTTACGCTCGCAAAGGCGGCCGGAGCCATCAAGCCAATCATTAAGGCCATACCGAACAGGATCCCGATGATTTTTCCGCTTTTTAGTCTCATTTGACAAACCTCCTAATTTTTTTTTTGCTGCCGCGGCCCAAATTGCTTTTCTTTAAGGTTAATAATTCAGCTCTATTCGCCCCCCCTTTCCACAATCAAAAAGCCATGAATTTTCTTTCATCACCCTGTGAGCTTGGAGATCAGGCTGAAAAAACATAGTCATAGAATTAAATCCACCATTCAGGAAGATATTATTCAATTTCTCAAGGTTATTTTTCAGCACCGGACAACACACTTACATCCTTAAGCTGCTCATTGATCTGGTCCATGTCAGAGCGTATGCCCAGTTTTTTGAGGGAACCGTCCCGGAAGATCACCGTGGCGTTTGATATAGTCAGCACATTGCTCAACCCGGTCACTTCCGCTTCATTAAAAGGGGGAAACTTGCCCCAGAGCGCGACCGTGCCGTCCTCCTTCACGGCAAAGGCCCCGGCCCACTTGGAAACGGCCACCACGCCGCGCAGCCCGGCCGGCACATTGCGGCTGCCATAGTAGTTGTCGCCCCAGACCACCACGGTGCCGTCGTCCTTTAAGGCGGCGCAGGTCGCGCCGTTGACGGCGATATCCACCACCCCGCTCAAGCCTGCCGGCACGTCGCATTGGCCGCAATAATACATTTCATCCGGGGAATTGTTGCTCCCCCAGGCGGCCACGGTGCCGTCATTTTTCAAGGCCAGGGAAAAATCGTTGCCGGCATAAACACGGGCCACGCTGTGCAAATCTTCCGGCACATCGCACTGGCCATGGTCGTTGTCGCCCCAGGCGACCACCGTGCCGTCTGTTTGCAGGGCCAGGCAATGGGTCTCGCCGGCGGCAATGGCGGTAACCTGGGCAAGGCCTGCGGGGACGTCGCACTGGCCGTTGACATTGCTGCCCCAGGCCACTACGGCGCCGTCCGCCTTTAAGGCCAGACAGCAGGCGTTAAAGTTATTAATCGCCAGCGCGGTAACATTTTTGACGTTTTCTGGCACTTCGCACTGCTTATCCCGGTTATTGCCCCAGACGACGACGGTGCCGTCCTCTTTTAAGGCCATCACATTGAAATAGGCGCTGGCTATGGCTTTGACTTTATTTAAGCCCGCCGGTATCTCAGTCAGCCCATAGTCGTCCTTGCCCGTAAGGGCCACTTGCACGGCGCCGTCCCGGTTCAAAACCGCGATGCCGTAATACAGCCAGCCGATCCTGGCGGCGGCTTGGCCGTACACGCCGGCGGCGTAAGCCGCGGGTGTTTGAGGGATGTCCGGAGACGGCCCGCCGTGCGCAGCGGCGCCGGCAAAGATGTTCAGCCCGGCGGGCACATTGCACTGGCCTTGAAAATTGCCTTTATAGTAGTCAAGCGGGTTGCCCCAGGCTGTCACCGCGCCGTCGCCGTTCAGGGCCAGCAGGTAGTTGGGGCCGGCGCTGAGAGCCAGGATTTCCCGGTCCGGCCGCAGCGGCAGATTGAAATCTATATTCCGGCCAAGATCATCTCCCCAGACCGCCAGGCTGCCGTCCCATTGCAGGGCGGCCGCGTAGTTGTCTCCCGCGGTAATGGCTTTGACATATTGAAGATCTGGACATTTGAATTTTGTTTCCTGTCCCCGCAAATCGCTATGGCTTTGCCCCCATGCAACCAGCGTACCGTCCGCTTTCAGGGCCAAGGCATGACTCTTGCCGGCGGCGACGGCCACCACCTGGTTAAGATTGGCGGGCACGTCGCACTGGCCGCTGCTGTTGTCGCCCCAGGCGCTGACCGTGCCGTCTGCTTTAAGGGCCAGCACATAGTTGGGGCCGCACTTGATCTCCACCACGTTTTCCAGCCCGGACGGTACGTCGCACTGGCCGCTGCTGTTGTCGCCCCAGGCGAAGACCCGGCCGTTTTGGTCCACGGCGGCGGAAAACAGGTCGCCGGCGGCAATACCCGCAGCTTGTCCCAGAGCAGCCGGCACATCTGCCTGGCCATAATCATTCATTCCCCCCGCCCCCCAGGCAGCCACCCGGCCGTTTTTTTTCAGGGCCAGGCTGTGGCAGGCGCCTCCGGCCACGGCAATGACCTCATCCAAGCCCGCCGGCATGTTGCACCGCCCGTCACTGCTGTTGCCCCAGGCGGCCACGGTGCCGTCCTCTTCCACGACCAGGCTGTGCTCGCTGCCGGCCGCCAGGCGCCGGGCCCAGGCGGCAGGCTCGCTTTCCCGGTAGGCCTGCGGGGTCTGCGGCAGGGCGTAGCCGGCCCTGACCCGCTTGACATGAAGCGTGTAAATGCGCTCGCTGCCGTTCTCCGCCTTTACTTTGACCTGAATGGGGTTATCGCCCTCCGCCAGATCCTGCGCGTCGATGACCGTGGCGGCGCCGGCCACCGCCGGCTCTCCGTTGATCTCCAGGCCGGCCTTGCCGCTGAAGGTCCCGGCGGTAAGGCGCACTTCCCTGGCCTCATAAGCCACATCTGTGACGCCTTCCGTCCGCTCACTGCTGAATTGAGGATAAATGCCGCAGGTATTGCGCTGCTCTTCACCCTCTATATTTGTCACGCTTTCCACGCTGAGGCTGCTGAGCCGGTTGTTGCCGCTGACTGCGTCAAACAGGTTCAGTTGCTCCGGCACGTCGCACTGGCCGTTGTTGCTGCGCCCCCAGGCGACTACCGTGCCGTCCCCTTGCAGGGCGTAAAGGCTGCCGGATCCGGCTGCCAGCGCCCGCACCTGCGCCAAATCAGCAGGCACTGCCAGCAAGTCGCTATTATCACCCCACACCGTCACCTTGCCATCCGCGGTAAGCGCCGCGGAGCAATCGCTGCCGGCGGCAATCGCCCGCACCCCGGACAGTCCTGCCGGAACACGGTCTTGATAATCGCCGCCGCTCCAGCTGACTACCCGGCCGTCTGCCTTCAGAGCCAGGACATGCCGGCTGCCGGCTGCCAAGGCTACCACCTTTTCAGGGAACCCGGCGGGCAATTCGCCGGTACGGAAATTGTCGCGCCAATCCCAGGCCGCTACCTTGCCGTCTTCCGTGAGGGCCAGCACGTACATGCTGTTTACCGCGACGGTCACGGGCGCTTTGGCGCTTTCCAACACCCGGCTGAAGCTTTTTTGTTCTTCTGTATCGTAGCCCCAGACCACGATCTTGTTGTCTTCGCCAAGGGCGGCGGATATGCCGCCCCAGGCGGCCAGCGCTTTAACCCGCGCCCCGGCCAGGGCGGCGGGAACGTCACCCTGGCCGTTCCGGTTCAGCCCCCAGCCGGCGATCGTGCCGTCCTCTTTTAAAGCCAGCGTGTGGCAGCCGCCGGCGGCCAGCGCCTTGACTGTGATAACCCCGGCCGGTACGGCCAGTTGGCCGTAGCTGTTGTCACCCCAGGCCGCCACCGTGCCATCCGCCAGCACCGCGGCCGCATGACTGCCGCCGCCCGCCAGCCGTGCGGCCAATTGCGCATAGCTGCCGGCGGCGTAGGCCGCCGGGGTCTGCGGCGGCAGGCTGCTTTCACTCGCCCCGGCTGCCGGCATGCAGGCGAATATCATTATGAAACAGGTCAATAGCCAAGATATTTTTTTCATCTATACCTATCCTCCTGTCTGCCCGGATTGAGGCATGCTGGCCTGGCCGCCGGCCATGGCGGCATGTAAAGGGTTAATTATCTATCCCGAAACTCAGGCTCTGATTGGCTGCGGCGCGGGGCACCATGGTGTCCCAGCCGTCCCAGACAAAGACGTCCACGTAGGCCGGCCCGCTGACGCCGGACGGCATGGTGAAGTCGGCGCTGACGCTGGAGCCGGCAACCGGGATGTCGCCGGCCAGTCCCACACAGCCCAACACTTGGCCGCCGCCGCTGCTGGCGGCGCCACTGCCGCCGCGCACCTGGATGATGGTCAGGCCGGCAGTCGGAACGGCGTTGTTATTGCCCACGAAGGTTTTGATGCGGTAGCCGCCCTGGCCGGGCACGGAACTGATGCTCTGGCCGGCCGGGTTGAGCAGTTCGGCCTTATTGACGGCAAAATAGTGGCCGGACAGGACGTTGAGCCCGGCCAGCCCCGCGTTAACGGCGGCTGCAACTGCACCGTCGCCAAACATCCTGAAGGCGCCGTCCCGGAAGATAATTGTATCATTCTTTATGGTTAAGACCTGGCTCAAGCCGGTCCACTCCGTATCGTCAGTCACAGGAGCATTGCCCCAGACTACTACTGTGCCGTCGGTCCTGATAGCCTTAACTCCGTCACCCAGCGCTACGGCGGCCACGTCATGCAAGCCGGGCGGCACGTTGCGCTTGCCGTAGAGGTTGTCACCCCAGACGACGACGGTGCCGTTGTTTTTCAAGGCGACGCAGGTGTTAGTGTCGATAACAATATCCACCACCCCGCTCAAGCCTTCCGGCACGTCGCACTGTCCGCAATAGTACGAACTATCTCCGTTATAATTGCTTCCCCAGGCCACCACGGTGCCGTCGTTTTTTAAAGCCAGGGAAAAGTTGTAGCCGGCGTAAATGCGCGCCACATTATTCAAGCCCGCCGGCACATCGCACTGGCCGCCGGTATTGTCTCCCCAGGCCGCCACGGTGCCGTCCGCCTTCAGGGCCAGGCAGTGCTTGTCGCCCACGGCGATGGCGGCGACATTGGCCAGATCCGCCGGCACCTGGCACTGGCCGTATACATCGCCGCCCCAGGCCGCCACGGCGCCGTCCGCTTTCAAGGCCAGGCAGCAAGGTGAAAATTGATTGCCCATCGCTATGGCGGTGACATCCCGCACGCTGGCGGGGACATCGCACTGCCCGTCTCCGTTATAGCCCCAGACCACTACCGTGCCGTCCTTTTTCAAGGCCATCCCGGTAATATCCGCAATTGCGATGGCGGTGACATTGTTCAGGCCCGCCGGCACGGCGTCTATATCGCCGTCAAACAAATTGTCCGCCTTTCTGATTGCCACTTTTACCGTGCCGTCCATGTTTAAAACACCAAGGCCACTATGCGCAGCGCATATTTTAGCGGCGGCCCGGGCGTAGTCGCTGGCGGCGTAAGCTGCCGGCGTCTGGGGGATATCGGGAGACGGCCCGCTATAAGGTGTATCGCCGGCAAAAAGGTTGAGGCCGGCCGGCACGTCGCACTGGCCGCTTACATTGCCATTGCTGTTAAATCCACTGTTGTCAAGCGGGTTGCCCAGGGCGCTGACGGTACCGTCCGGGTTCAGGCCCAGCAGGTGCTGGGATCCGCCGCTGACGGCCAGATACTCCCGGTCCTGGATCAGGGGGAGACCGAAATCGACGTTCTGGCCATTATAACTGCCCCAAACCACCAGGCTGCCGTCCCATTTCAGGGCGGCCGCGTAATCCTCGCCCGCGCTGATGGCTTTGACAAACTGCAGGTCGGGATGTCCGAAGGACTGGCCTGTATCAGTTTGCCCCCAGGCAACCAGGGCGCCGTCCGCCTGCAGGGCCACGCTGTGGCGCATGCCGGCGGCGACAGCCACCACCTGACTTAGACCGGCAGGCACGTCGCACTGGCCGTAGCGGTTGTCGCCCCAGGCCGCTACCGTGCCGTCTGCCTTGAGGGCCAGGATATGGTTGGCGCCGCACTGGATATCCGCCACATTGCTCAAGCCGGCGGGCAGGTCACACTGGCCGTAGGTATTGCTGCCCCACACATATACCTGGCCGTTTTGCGTCAGGGCGGCGGAAAAATTGCTGCCGGCGGAAATGTCCACCGCCTGGCTCAGGCCGGCGGGCACGTCGCACTGGCCGTCACTGTAACTGCTCCCACTGGGAGGTCCCCAGGCCACCACGGCGCCGTCCGCCTGCAGGGCCAGGCTGTGCACTCTTCCGGCCGCCACCGCCACAACATTGCCCAGCCCGGCCGGCATGTTGCACTGCCCGTTACTGCTGTTGCCCCAGGCGGCCACGGCCCCGTCTTTTTTCACGGCCAGGCTGTGCCTGTCGCCGGCCGCCAGCCGCCGGGCGTAGCCGGCCAACTCGCTCTCCCGGTAGGCATGCGGGGTCTGCGGCAGGCTGTAGCCGGACCTGACCCGCTTGATATGCAGGGTGTAGCTGCGCTCGTTGCCGCTTTCCGCCTTTACTTTGACCTGCACGGTATTGTCGCCCACCGCCAGGCTTTGCGCGTTGATCACGGCGGCGACCCCGGCCGCGGCCGGCGCTCCGTTGATCTCCAGGCCGGCCTTGCTGCTGAAGGGCTGCGCGGTAACGCGCACTTCCTGAGCCTCATAAGCCACATCCGCCACGAACTCGCTTTGTTCGCTGCTGAAGGCGGGATAGATGCCGCAGGCGGCGCCGTCACCGGTCGCGACGCTGAGACTGGCCAGCCGGTTGTCGTCGCTGACCGTACTGAACAGGTTCAGCCCTGCGGGCACGTCGCACTGGCCATAACTATTACGCCCCCAGGCCACGATCGTCCCGTCTTCCTGCAGGGCGTAAAGGCTGCCGCTTCCGGCGGACAGCGCCTGCACCCGGCCCAAATCAGCGGGGACGGTAAACAGATTGTAACTGTTTTGCCCCCAGACGGTAATGTTCCCGTCAGCGGTAAGCGCGGCGGAGTAATTGTAGCCAGCGCTGACAGCCCGCGCATCAGTCAGTCCTGCGGGTACGGCGTAAGCATAGCCGTCATGGCCCCAGCTTACTACGCTGCCGTCGGCCTTTAAGGCCAGGATATGCTGGCTGCCCGCTTCCAGGGCCACCACATTGCCGCTGAAACCGGCCGGCGCTTCGCAGGGTGAGAAGCTGTTTCGCCAATCCCAGGCCTTTACCGTACCGTCGTCGCAGAGCGCCAGCACATACCGGGTATCCATGGCTATGGACGTCAGGGTCTTGTCGCTAACAAGTATCTGGTCGATTAATGTTTGATTATAATTATTTAAACCCCACACACCTATTCTATTGTCTTCACTGAGAACGGCGGATAAGAGACCCGTGGCAGGAACAGCCACGGCCTTAAATTTGACCCCCGCCAGCTCGGCCGGGAGGTCGCACTGGCCGTAGCTGTTGTCGCCCCAGGCTATTACTGTGCCATCCTCTTTTAAAGCCAGGGTATGATTAACTCCGGCAGCCAGGGCTTTGACTCCGGTGGCCTCGCCTGGCACGTTTAACTGTCCGTAGGTATTATCGCCCCAGGCCCGCACCGCCCCGTCGGCCATAACCACGGCCGCATGATTGCTGCCGCCCCCCAGCCGGGCGGCCAACTGCGCATAATCACTGGCGGCGTATTCCGCCGGGGTCTGCGGCAATCCGCCGCTCCCGGCCCGCATGATGGTGATGGTGTAGGTCTTGACCGTGGTCCCGCCGGCCGCGGTTACCTCCACGGTCACCGCGTTGCTGCCCACAACCAGGTTGCCCACCGCCTGCGTGCTGCCGCTGGTCACTGCCGTCCCGTTGATCTTCAGGGTCGCCGCGGTGTCGGCGGCGGTTGCGGTGATATGCACGCTGCTTACTTCGTTGGGCACATTGACCGTATATCCGGTAGTCCCGGGGTCAAAAACCGGGGCCAGGTCGTAGTTGTACACCGCGCCTGCCACCGTGAGGCCGCTTAAATCGGCGCCGTTGCTCTGTGACGCCGCGGCCCGCTTGATGGTGAGGGTGTAAGTCTTGACCGTGGTCCCGTCCGCCGCGGTCACCTCCACGGTCACCGCGTTGCTGCCCACAACCAGGTTGTCCACGGTCTGCGCGCTGCCGCTGGTCACTGCCGTCCCGTTGATCTTCAGGGTCGCGCTGCTGTCGGCGGTGGTCGCGGTGATATTTACGCTGCTTACTTCGTTGGGCACATTGACCGTATATCCGGTAGTCCCAGCGTCAAAAGCCGGGGCCAGGTCGTAGTAGACCGAACCTGCCACCGAAAGGCTGCTTAAATCAGCGCCATGGTCTTGTGACGCCGCGGCCCGCTTGATGGTGAGGGTGTAGGTCTTGACCGTGGTCCCGTCTATCGCGGTCACTGCCACGTCCACAGAGTTATTGCCCACAGCCAGGTTGTCCACCGCCTGCGCGCTGCCGCTAGTGGCCACCGTTCCGTTGATCTGCAGGGTCGCCGCGGTATCAACGGTGGTTGCGGTGATATTTACGCTGCTTACTTCGTTGGGCACATTGACCGTATATCCGGTAGTCCCGGTGTCAAAAGCGGGATCCAGGTCGTAGTTGTACACCGAACCCGCCACCGTGAGGCCGCTTAAACCGGCGCTATTGCCGGTAAAAGAACTCGAGGCCGCGACCACAAACGTGCCGTCTCCTCGCATGGCGCAAATTGCCGGGCTTCCCAGCCCCCCCGATACGGTTGCGGCAAAAGCTTTTATTCCTGCGCTGGCCGGGATCAGTTCAATTCCATTTTTAGCCGTGCCTAAACAAGTCCTTCCCCAGCCTTTGACTGAGCCGTCGGCAAGCAAGGCCATCGCCGACTGCCAGCCCCCGGCAATGGCTCTTACATCGGCCTCATTTTTTATGTTTTGACAGTTATTGATCTGGGTGCTGTTTCCGGTTATTGATACTGTGCCGTCTTTTTTCAAGGCCAGCCAATGCCATTGCCCTGCAGCTATTGCTACTACCTCTCCGTTTAAGCCATCCGGTATTGTTGTGCAGGCGCTGGCCCCCCATACGTGAACTTCGCCCGCATCATCCAGGGTTAAGGCGACATTGGCGCTTATGGCTATTGCTACTATATTGCCTAAGCCTGCCGGTACTTGATCAAGGTTGTTAGTGGTATGACCCCAGATTATAACGTTATTGTTATTTGTCACCACGGCGGACATGCCGGTTCCGGCGGCTATCAGTTTGATGCTGCCCTGCACTGCCTGCACCTGTTCCGGTATGGTGACGGGCGCTATTGTACCGGATGCATCGGCGGTTGCGGAACCCCAGGCGTAGACCCGGCCGTTTTCGCTCAAGGCCAGGGTATGCCAGCTTCCTGCGGCCACGGCTTTAACTTTGACTCCGCTTAATTCCGCCGGCACTATGCACTGACCGCGAGTGTTGTCACCGCCTACCGCCAGGGATCCGTCCGCCTTGATCAGGGCCAGATGTCCTTCGCCTACGGCCATCCTGGCGGCATACCTGGCATAATCGCTGGCGGCGTATTCCGCCGGGGTCTGGGGCAGGGGGTTGGTTTCATCCGCCATCCCTGCGGGGATATATGAAAAAACCATCATTAAGCAGAGAAAGAGCGAGCATATTTTTTTCATCCAGGTTCATTCTCCTTTCCTCTCACATGGGTCTCTAAATCCTTTTTGGGCATGGCTCTGTTCGATCAGCTCCACCTTTTGTTGACTAATTATGCTCAATCGCTTAAATATTCCATATCTTTTCTATTCATAACATAACACTACACAGCTCAATAATCAACGATAATTTATCATGTTATATAATGTTATGTCTATTTGTGTTCCGCACGCTGTCTGTGAACAATCACGCTGACTTAAGCGGTCTGGTGGTAGGCGGGTATGACCTGGGCCCCGGCTTTTGGCCGGCTGCTATCGGTTTTACTCTTACCCCCTGCAATTCAGCAGGGATTGTATCTGTATAATCCACCAGTTGATTACTGTCATTATAGAGAGCGGCGCGCTTAATAGTAAGGGTATAGGTCTTGCCGGCGGCGCCGTTTCCCGCGGTTACCGCCACGGCCACCGGGTTGTCGCCCACAGGATAGTGTGTTGTTTTGCTTCCTATTCCGTTATGGTAAAACTCAATGTCTGGCTGGCTGCGGCGCGAGGCGCCATGGTGTCCCAGCCGTCCCAGACGAAAATGTCCACGTAGGCTTCTCCGCGCATACCCGCCGGCAGGGTGAAGTCGCTGCTGACAGTGGAGCCGGTGACCGGGACGTCGCTGGCTATCCCCACGCAGCCCAACACCCGGCCGCCGCCGGCGCTGGTGGCGCCGCTCCCGCCGCGCACCTGGATGATGGCCAGGCCGGCGGCGGGGGCGGCGTTATTATTGTGCACGGAGGCCCTGACGCGGTAGCCGCCCCCGCCGGCCACGGTATTGACGCTCTGGCCGGCCATGTTGAGCAACTCTGCCTTACTGATGACAAAACAATGGCTGTCGCCGGCGGCATAGGCTGTCGCGAGCAGTGGCGGGGAATTGGTTTCATCCGCCTTCCCCATGGACATATATGCAAAAAACATCATTAAGCAGAGAAAAATCAAGCATATTTTTTTCATCTAGGTTTATTCCCCCCAGTTAGTTGTCTAGGTTTCTTTTCGGCGCGGCTCCGCCCCAGTTCCACCTCCTTGCGCGGCATAGGGTTATTGCTTTTTTATCCCACGCGGTCTAAGACGTTATATCAAAGCTGTACTCAAATGGGACATTAATGGGCACTCCGGCGTCATCTAAAACGTACACGTCCGCGTAAGCCTTGCCCGGGGAAACATCGGACAAGATAATATCGGCATAGACATCCGCTCCCGTCGCGGGAATTTCCGACTGCAAGCTGACGATGCCCAGCGGTTCCCCGCCGTATTCCGCCGTGGCGCCGCTTCCGCTGCGCACCTGGAAGAGCACGTCCGCCGTCTGCGCTTTGCTGGTATAGTTGTTTATGCGGGCCTTCAGGTGGCAGTACCCGGAGCCGGATGCCGCGCTTATTTCTTGATAGTCACTGTTCACGAGTTTAACGCTGTCGACGGCAACCCTGGAGTCCATGTCACTGCTCTTGCTTATCTCAAACTCGTCCATGATCCCGCCGTCCAAACCCCTGGTTGTCATGGTCAGCACGTCGCCGTCTATATTTATGGCGGTATAGCCGGTGGATGCCGAGCTTTCCTTCACCACGGCGATATAGTCATGCGTCTCCGTTTGAAGATAGGTCTTGTTGCCGGCGTTGCCCAGCACGTAAGTAATGCCCTGGTCCGGTCTTTCCTGTATTACCCCGGCGCTGATGGGATAGGTGCGCATGTACAGATGCTGGTGCCCGACGAAGACCATGTCCACTCCGTTGCTCTCCATTATCGGCGCCCAGCTGGCCTTGATCATGTCGCTCAGGGTTGCGTCGCGGGAATCCACTCCATAGGGAGGGTGATGGAACATAACAAACTTCCATGTCTTATCGCTGCTTTGCAGGTCGCTCTCCAGCCAGTTCATCCCGGCTTCGCTGAGATCGCCTTCACTGCCCATCAGGTTGCTGTCCAATACCACAAAATGGGCGTTGCCGTAATCAAATGAATAATGGTGTTCTTTGAGCTCTTCAGGGCCGTTCTGGGGCAGGGCGAAGGATTTTAAATATATGCTGCTCGCATTCTCAAATTCATGGTTGCCGATGGCAGGCATGAAGGGTATGCGGTCAAACACGCCGGCCGCGGTGTTGAAAAACTCTTCCCATTGCCCGGTATCTGTAGTTTCATCAACCAGATCGCCGCCCTGCAGGGCAAATTTCAGGTCCGGGTAATTGGTTAAAGCATTTTCCAATAGCTGTTTCCACACACCGGCACTATTTGGGTCATAACCTATATGGAGATCGCCCATATACATAAAGCTAAACTTATCGGTATCGGCGGCGGTGGTGAAGGCGCCCGCCTCACTCCAGCCGCCTTCGCAGCCGACCCGGTAAACATAGGTGACGCCTGATTCCAGGCTATCCAGTTGGGCTTCAAAATGATTGAATCCCGTATAAAGCTCGCTGCTAACGGCTTCTTTTTCCAGAGCGCCGCTGAAGTCGCCGGTTTTTTCACTTTCTTTCATGTATTGAATCTTCCCGCCGGTAACGGCGTCGCCGGTCCGCCAGGCGATAGTCTGGGTAGTCCGCGGATCGCCGGTCCAGGATAGAATGACTTGCTCGGGCGCGCCGGCGGCTCCGTAGACAAATGTCTGAACGGCCGGGGCCTGCAGCCCGGTTGAACCATATACTTCTTGCCCGACGGTCTGCTCCGGCGGGTCGGTGTTGCCGGCCGCTCCCTGACCAATGAAGGCAGCGCCGGCAAGCAGCATTAAAACCAGCAATAATCCCATCCATTTCAGCCGGTCTCTCATTTTTAACATAGCTACTCTCCTCTCTGTTTCCTGGGCTTCACCCGTGGCATATAGCGGATTGCGCCGCCATTTTTATGACATGCGCAGGTTTTTTTACTGCGCGGTGATAAAATTGACATAAATCAAGAATCGCTTCAGGATCGCCGCGCTCTGGGCACGGTCGGCATTGCTTCCGGGGGAGAACGCGCCACCCGGCATGCCGCTTATAATACCCGCCTTAACCGCCAGGGCCGCGTCGGCTGCCGCCCAGGAAGAAATTTCCTGCCTGTCGTTAAACCTGGCCAACTGCTCTTCCTGCTCAGGAGCGGATAAGCTATCCTCTTTGCCGGCTACGCGCGCCGCCCTGGCAATCATGGCCGTCATTTCCTCCCGGGTGATGCAGGCGTCCGGCTTAAAAAGGCCTCCTTCATAGCCCTTAATGATGTTTTCAGCCGCGGCGGCGGCGACACTGCCGGCATACCAGTCCGTGCCGGCCACATCTTGAAACTGTCCTGCCTTTAAAACTCCTTCTTCCAGACCTAAAGCCCTCACCAGCAGGGCGGCAAATTCTGCCCTTGTTACATTGCTGTCAGGTTCATAGATGTTTTCACCTTTGCCGGCGATCAGCATCTTGGAAGCCAGCAGCTCAATATCCGCTTTGGCCCAGTTGTCCTGGATGTCGGAAAAGGTTTCGGCGGACTGCAGGACAGTATATAAACTGTTCGTCCGGTTCAAAATAACCGCGATATTTTTACCGTCCCTGGTTTCAAAGCGGGTGGGCACGGGCAGAAATCCGCTTTTCGCTTCATTCCACAGGGCGCCGGTGGCTTGGTTGACATTGACATTGTCACCAAGCGTGAGTTCCCGCTCCACGTATTTGCCGCCGAAAGACTTATACTCCACTTTTTTGCCGTTGGGCGCGGTAATTTCTATCCTGAACTCCACCGGTTCAACCAGCATCTGCTGTCCTTCCCGGACATGGGCGGCAAGTTCGCTTTTAATGTCTTCCGTCGCTTTGGAGATCACAATGTTCATGTTCAGCTCTTCCGGCTTTACGCCCAGCCCGGCGGCTATTTCGTCAAGATTGAGGGCCTCCAGAGGCAGGGTGTAATTCCCGGTCAGGCTGTTTATCCCCAGCAGCATCCCTTTTTCTTGAGCTTTTTGCAGCGCCGCGGCGGGTACTTCCACGATCACTTCATCCACATCGGCGGTGGAATTCACAGCCAGCCTGCCCCCCGGCTCTCCTTTTTCGATATCTTCCAGCACGCCCGCCAGCAAAGTAAGCTTTTCTCCTTTACGTCCGTTTTCCAGGTCTATTAATTCTTTTTTTATATTCTCCTCATTAATAGCAACCGCAGCAACCCCGGCAGCCCCGGTAGGCGCTGGCGTTGCTCCGGGGACGTTGAACGTCAAGGCCAGAACATCGCTGTTCCGCTTGCCCCGCCCCACCGCCAT
This sequence comes from Pelotomaculum schinkii, assembly GCF_004369205.1. NCBI lineage: Bacteria > Bacillati > Bacillota > Clostridia > Eubacteriales > Desulfotomaculaceae > Pelotomaculum > Pelotomaculum schinkii. The sequence continues at coordinate 1,660,576 of NZ_QFGA01000001.1, forward strand.
CGCTTTGACCGTGGTGGTGGTATTCACAACAATCGGATCAACCTGCCCTTGCTGCGGGCCACAGCCGTGTAGATTGAAGATCTTGCTGTCAAGGTCCGGCGTGGAACCGTCGGTGGTATAATAAGTATTGGATTTTAACTCAGTCTCCAGGTAGATTTCTGAGCCGCTTGCCACCTCGCCGCCCTGCGTGGCTACTTTTTTTGAGGAATCAGGAGTAATGATTTTTGCCACCGGCTTGGCCCACTGCCCCGGTGAACTGGTCGACACGGTAATGTACTTTAATCTTTTGACAAACCCCAGGAGGGTTTGTTCCGTTCGCGCCCGCTGCCCAAAACATAGTACCGGCGTATCGGTGGCATCCATATCGCCAAAGTCTGAAGAGCCCTCAACCCGCTTCAGGGCTATGATCGGCTCCACTTCCGTTTGGCCGGGGAACCTGTAGCGTGTTGTATGCAACAATTCATCTGCAGTGAAGCTGATCGTGTATCCGTCGCTGCCCTGAAAAGTGATCATCTTGGCGCCGCCAGTTCCGGCCTGATTCAGTAAAGTTTGCAGCAGCACACCTTCAGCGGCCACAGGTTTATCCTGGGGCATGTCGCTCGTCGTTGAATACAGCACCCTTTCCTGGTGCATCGCTTCCAGCTCAGCCCGGGTAAAAGAAACTTTTTGGGATACCCCGTTGCCGTTAATGAATAAAATAGCATCCGGTTTTGTTGGGTCATCCCCGCCTCCACCCCCTGTTACCGTAAAGCTGGAAGTTTGGGCGGCGGCCAGCCCGGCCCCGGTAATGGCAATGGTATATTCGCCGCCCACCGCGTCGGCGGCCAGGGTAAACATGGTCATGAAACTGCCGTCGACCACAGACGGCTGGGCTATATAAACCCGCCCGTTCTCGCTGTTGCGCACGGTAATGGCCAACTGGCTTACATTGGTGGCTGTGCCGGCTATTTCCACGACGTCTCCGGCTTTAAATCTCTGACCGCTCGACGGACTTTGCAGTCCAACTTCAGTCTCGGTAGCGCTTACTATAAACTTGTACTTTTTTACGGACAGTCCTAAACCGCTGAGGGAAATGGTGTATTCTCCCTGCGCGGCGCCGGCATCCAGGGTGAAGCTGGTAGCAAACAGGCCGTCTTCCACTTCGGGCTGGGCCGTATATACCAGGACTCCCTGCTCATTTTTTACCGCTATAGAGACCTCGGATATGCCCTGAGCGGTTCCCGCTATTTCAACGCTGCCGCCCGGCTGGAATACCTGCCGGGATTTGGGGGAAGTCAGGCTGGCCTGGACGCTGCTGCCCGCATAACCGGGGTATATATTGATACCTGACATCGTCAGCGCCAGGATTAGTGTCATTAAGGCACACAGGATCTTCTTCTGGTTTTGGTATAACTTCATTTATATTCTCCTCTCTCCTTCCCTTGGACCTGACGACGCTATTTAATGTCGAAACTCAGATCATGATTGCTATTGCCCAGAAGGTTATGGTCGATTGGGTTGTCCCAGACGAATACGTCGACATAGGCTTTACCGCTCAAACCATCGGGCAGGGTGAATTCTGCTTTCGCCGTACATCCATCAACATCTACCACGGTTTGGGCGGCTGTGTATCCAACGATTTTTCCCCCGCTGGCCGCGCCCGCGTCTTCTCCCGCGCGCACCTGGATGATCAGGAAGGTGTCTTTGGCGGTATTTACATCGTTAATCATCTTTGTTTCGATGCAGTATCCCCCGCCGGGGGCCACGGACGTTGCCGCCTGTCCGCTATAGTCCAGCAGCCGCACTTGATCTATGGTTACTTCGTCATCTACATTAACCAATTTAATGGTGTTGACATACCGCAGGCGGTTGGCGCTCAAATCGCCGCTGTTCAGATTGCGCAGGATTTGTATTTTCACGGTCTGGCCGCCCGACACATCGCTTACTTCCTGCCCGTTTACCTCGTAAGCCAGCAGGCATTGCTGATCTGTCAAGCTCTGCACGGTTCCGCCGTCATATTCTTCGCCGCCGGCACCGATGAATTTTACTTGCCAGTTGCTGGAGACATCCAGTTGTCCCAGCAGGGTGCTCAGCAGCACCCCTTTGGCGTTCAGGGTTACGGTCTGGCCGTTGTCGCTGCACTGGTAAGCCGCCTGGGTCTGGACCATGGCTTTTAATGTCTCAACGGTGTAGTCAATGGGGGTGGTAATCCCCGCGCCTTTGACGGTGCAAGCCAGCGACCCCAGGCTATAATGGAAGGTACTCACCTCGCTGTCCAGCCTGCCCAGGCCTATGGCCCTGGCTTTGATGGTCATATCTCCGGTTACGGGTATGGGTTTATTAAACTCTGGCCTGAAGGTCGGGTAGCTGATGTTGAATATATTGCTTTTTACCGTGGGTTCGGTTCCGTCCAGGGTGTAGTATATTCTGGTGTGCCAAAGGGAGTCGTCTCCGTAGTGCAATTTTACTTCTGTTCCCGGAACCACCGTGCCGGAGTCAGGCTCGGCCCAGGGCATGTCCCATTGCTCCAGGGATTCGGTGGTTACCTCGATCGTGCATCCGGGCAGCAGTCCTTCCATTTGTTCTCCTTTACAGCAGGTTGGCTCCAGCGGTGATTGCTGCCCGTAAATAATTTTGCCGCCGTTGCGAAAGGCAATCATGGCATCCACCGGCACGGCTCCTTCTTCGCTTCTCCCGGCCGGCGGCCATTCGGAACAGTCAAGGAAATTTTCGCCCGCTGGGAAATAGTAGCGAGGCAGATCCATTAAATCTCTTTTGGTGAAGTAAGCATAGGTGCTGGTGGGTGATTTTATTTTGATCGTGGTGGCGCTGTCTTTCAGACCGCCTGCTTGTTCAAAAAGTGTCTTTAAGGTTACGCCGGTGGTGTTTCTATAATCCTGCAAAGAGGGATAATAATTGTAGCCGGTATAGTCTGCTGTTGTTTGCATAGCTTTTAACTGATCCATGGTAAATTGCACCGTCTTATTAACACCGTCGCCTTTCACCGTTAACGCTATCGTGTCGTCCGCACTCGACACTTGCGGCGCCATCATGACCAGGAACCCGACAATAGCGCTCAACATCACCAGGCAGGCCGCCAGTTTTCGAAAATTAAATTTTCTATAAAATGCCATTATTCTCCACCTTTCACAGCTACCAAATTTGATGTTATGGAAAAGATAAAATTTGTTTTTGAGCAGTAAGAAACACTTTGGTTGCAGTCATTTGGTCATGCAAAAAAATGGAATCTGATGTTATGTGCTAGTACCAACAGAACCGTCCCCCCGGCATGCCGGCATCGCCCCTATTTTTCGTGAAGAGTTCACTATCTGTTCACTCCATGTTCACAATGGCGGGCTATAATCGTAATCACAAACAAACCATATGATAATGAAAAATAATATTTTCAACTACTTATTTAACGCGTTCACAATGACCGTAACCGCCTCCGCCCTGGTGGCGCTGCCCAGGGGCCGGACGGTGTTGTCGGGATAACCCTTCATGATCCCGTTCCCGGTGGCGGTGGCGATGGCTTCCCCGGCCCACCCGGAAATGCTGCCGCTGTCGGCAAACTGGCTCTGTCCTGTTGCCGGGGCCAGTTTGGCGGCCTTGACGACCATTACAGCCATCTGCTCGCGGGTAATCAGGTCGTCCGGGCCGAAGGTATTATCCTCATAACCATTCACCACACCATTGGCTGCTGCCGCGGCAATATAGTCTTTGGCCCAGTGCGCCGCGGTGTCGGCAAAGACCTTGCCGCCTTTGTTCTCAAGCTGGAAGGCCTTCACCAGCACGGTGGCAAATTCGGCCCGGGTAATGGTATTGTCAGGCTTGAAGCTGCCGTCTGGATAACCGTCGATCGCTCCCAAGGCCACCAGCTTGTTGATATTGCTCAAAGCCCAGTGGCCGGTGAGGTCTTTTAATGTTGCCGCCGTCGTCCCGGCCGGCCCGGTTTCTGCTTCCCTGACGGCGGCCAGCACGGCAAACTTGGTGAAGTGGTTCACCTGCACGGTCACGGTGTTGCCGGACACGGTGCCGCCGAGGTTCACCCACTGGCCCAGGGTTTCGTCGTAGTATCCGATCGCAGGGGTTTCACCCGCGCCGATTAAGTTGGGATCGAAGCTGAGCCTGATGGTTACATCCTTGGCAAAGCTGTAGCTGCTCTCGCCCCCCACGCTGAACTCGTACACGCTGCCGGCCAGTCTGAAGCCGGCGGGCACGGCGGGAGGGCTGGTTATTTTCTGGACTTTTACTTCCACTTTACTGGCGCCTGTCAGCGCGCCGGCCGGCACTACAACAGTGGCTTCATTGCCGAGGCTGATGGTGCCGCCGGCGGCAGGTGCGACGGTAGCCGTCCCGGTGGTGGAGGCAACTGCCTGCGGCGTTGCGGCGCCACCGCCGCCACCGCCGCCACTGGAAGGTGTATCGCTCTTACTAACCTTGAAAGTGAAATCAACCGGCACAGCTAATCCTTCTGCTCCAATTTTGATGGTATATTGACCCTCCACCGCGTCATCATTGAGTTGAAACTCCGTAGAGAAAGCGCCGTTTTCTACCGGAGGCTGCGCCGCATAGGCAATGCCGCCTCCAGCATTGCGCACTAGAATAGCGACCTGGTTAGTATTTTGGGCTTTTCCAGAAATTTGAACGTTATCTCCCGGTTTATAGCTTTGGGAAGAACTTGGCGAATCAAGACTGATTGACGCTTCGTCACCCTCGGCAAAAGCAACTTCCATTAACAACAAGCAAAATACTGAAACTAATAACGCCCTAAAAAGTTTTCTTGAAAATACCATCTTCTCACGAATCCTTCCTTTCTGATAAATGAAATTAACGTCCGCTAGTGCCGATCATGCCTGACAGAATATTTAATTTACAACTAGGTCCGGGCCTGCCTAAAATCCCTTGACGGCACATAATTTCTTTCTCTAGGCATTCCTCCTTAATTTGTTATATTGTGCATTGTCGATTATTGACCGGCGGTTGAAGGGAGCCCGTAGGGAGACTGGAATACCGCCCATGCGGACGGCGCAGCCGAAGGCCGCTCATGAGTTTAATACTCGGAGTGATTTTTCAGATAGTCCCGTGGTAGATATGTAGATTTATAATTATGAGATTGGGAGATACTTTCTTTTCCACATTGGCTTTACGACAAGAGACATAATAATGCATAGCAATGTATAACTTAATTCGTTTTAACCCAAAAACGACTTCATGTAAACAAAACGATACAAAAAGTTACATAACTAAATATAATATTATTACGTACAAGAAATATTTGTCAATAGGCTTTCCTGTTCAAGGAAATTTTCTTTATATCGGAAAACAACCCATAGCCATCATTGCCGCCAGCCGAAGTAGAGTAGGCCCTATAAAGACAATATCTTTCCCCCTCTGTTAGCTTGTGGTGGGAACCAGAAAATGCATTCTGTGAAGAATGCAAAAAAGATGTCGCCTATTCTGTCGAAAATGTTCTATGACAGGCACATTGAAAGGGGCTCCACAAAAGTACAACATTGGAAAACTTATGACATCGAGAATTATGCCCGGGTCATGTTTAGCAGGTCAATTAGAAGTTGACGAAGGTAAAGCTGTATAATGGCATTATAGAAACATCAAGAGCAAACAGCCCCTGCGGATGGAACCCGCCGGGGCTGTTCTCTTTCAGCAAACTAAATGCCGGCAGGCTGCCGGGGCCGGCCCGGGCGGTTATTGTACTTGATTTTCAAGGTATGGTTCAAGCCTCTTTACAAGGCCAAATAATGGGTATATAATTTAGAAGCGTACCAACTGTACTATTTGTATTAATACAATCTTATGGAAAGGAGGGGCACTATGTTTGAATTGGACCTGCGGAGCCGCGCGCCTATTTATGAACAACTGGTTGATAAAATCAAAGAGCTCATCATAAATAACGTCCTCAAACCTGACGAGCAATTACCTGCCGTACGGGTTCTGGCCAGTGAATTAACCATTAATCCCAATACCATCCAGAAGGCCTACCGGGAACTGGAGTACCGGGAATATATTTACTCTATTCCGGGAAAAGGCAGCTTCGTCAAGCCTGCTATTCCCGAGAACAACACAGCTCGCATGCAAACACTGGAAAACGAGCTTTCGAGAATTGTGTCGGAGATGCTTTATCTTGGCGCTTCCCCCCAAGAAATCATTACCCGGGTTAAAACGCGGTTAGCCAAAAATGGAGGAGGTAAAAACGGATGATTGAGCTGGAAAGTGTCAGCAAGAGCTTCCAGGATTTAGAGGCGCTTAAGGACGTAAGCCTGTCCGTGCGCAAAGGCTCTATTTACGGGCTGGTCGGCTCCAACGGAGCTGGAAAAACAACATTATTAAAACTTTTAGCCGGCATTTATAAACAAAATTCAGGCAAGCTCACGATTGACGACCAACCGGTATTTGAAAACGACTGGATTAAATCGCGCACAGTTTTTATTCCCGATCTGCTATACTATTTCCCTAATTTTACAATTCAAGACATGGCTCATTTCTATGCGCATATTTACCCCCGCTGGGACCAGGCGCGTTTCGAAAAACTCGGGGGCGCTTTTAATATCGAGGCCAAACGGCGCGTGAAAACTCTGTCCAAAGGGATGCAGCGCCAGGTCTCCTTTTGGCTGAGTTTGGCGCTGACACCTGATGTGATGATCTTGGACGAGCCTCTTGACGGGTTGGATCCGGTGATGCGTCAAAAAGTAAAGAACCTCATTATTCAGGACGTGGCTGAAAGAGAAATGACCGTCATGCTCTCTTCACACAATTTACGCGATCTGGAAGATATCTGCGACTATATCGGCATTTTACACCAGGGCAGAATGCTGATTCAGAAGGACCTGGACGCTCTGAAAGCGGACGTACATAAGATCCAGATTGCTTTTAGCGGAGAGACCCCCCCGGCGCTGCTTCAGGACATGCCGGCGCTCTACCGGGAAAAAAGAGGCAGCGTGCTGATCTTAATCGTGCGCGGCGCATATGAAGAGATCATGAAGCGCATGCAGTCCTATCACCCTGCCATTTTGGATGTCCTGCCGCTCACTTTGGAGGAAATATTCATCTATGAAATGGGGGATCATGGTTATGAAATCAAAAACATCCTTGCTTAACCGCGGCATATTGCTCAATGATTTTAAAAGATTCGCCTGGATAGGCGCCGGATATCTGCTGATACTGCTTCTGAGTGTCCCGCTGAAAGTGTTCATGCTGTACAGTAAATCCGAAGACATGATCATCAATAACACGTCTGTGTATTTGCGCATATTTCAGTTTGATACCAATGCCGCCCTGTTGCAGGTCATGTCGTTAATCATTGTTCCCGTTTTGACCGGCCTTTTGCTATTTAGATATTTGCAGGACAGTCAGGCCTCGGATATGCTGCACACTTTGCCCGTCAAGCGGGAAACCCTTTACCAGACTCATGTTATGGCAGGCATTATATTGCTGTTCGTACCGCTTATCCTTACTGCGCTGGTCACCTGGGCGCTGGCCGCCGGGTTGGGGATTGAACATGTGAACGGTACGGACATACTGAGCTGGCTGGCTGTCAGCCTGCTGATGAACCTGCTTTTCTTCATATGCAGCGTGGCTGTCGGCATGATTACCGGTATGTCCACTGTGCAGGGCGTGTTAAGCTTCATCCTGCTCCTATTGCCCAGCGGGCTGTCTCTATTGCTGCTGAATAATATGAGCAAGTATATTTACGGATTGCCGTATGGTTTCTATTACGATAACGTAACGCACCTTTCTCCCCTGATTAGGCTGACTGAAAACTCTATCCGCTCTATTACAGCCGTTGAAATCGTGGTTTATTTGGCAAGCAGCATCGCCTTGTATTTTTTAGGCAGGCGCCTTTACCGGAAACGCCGGTTGGAAACGGCCGGCGACGCCATTACCTTCGATATCCTGCGGCCGGTTTTCAAATACGGCGTCACTTTTTGCTTCATGCTGCTTGTGGGCAGTTATTTTTACAGTAACCAGGGCAATATGGGCTGGACCTATTTCGGTTATTTTCTCGGTTCATTACTGGCCTATTTCCTGGCCGAAATACTGCTCAACAAATCCCTGCAGGTTTTTCAGCTGCGTCGCCTTAAAGGCTACGGCATTTATTGCCTGGTCATTATCGCCTTGTTAGGTCTGCTTCATTTTGATTGCGCCGGTTATGAAAAAAGGCTGCCCGATCCGGTCGAAGTAAGAAGCATCTATCTGGATTACTCTTTTTACGCCTTAAAAGAAAAAGATAATAATATACGTACTGCCGTCAATGTGCGGGACGGGGTTCAATATAAGTACCAGCCGCCTGTCCCGGCCATATTTACCGAAAAGGATAATATAGCCAATATTTATGCAATGCACCAGAAAATAGTCGCCAACCGACTGGATGGAAAAAAAGCGTTCTTAACAAAACGTACAAATAATGATTCCCAGCAAATTTGTCTGGCCTACGAGCTGGAAAACGGCAGACATATTTACCGGCAGTATGAGATTGCCGCGCAGGATTATGCGGCATATCTGAAACCAATTTATGAATCGCGGGAATACAAGCAGCTGCACAATGAAATTCTTCGCATAAATATTGCTGATATAAATCTGATCGAGGTTAGCGCGTCCGGGATAAATAAGAACGTCCATATTATTGATCCGGAATTAATTGCGCAAGCCGTCGGCGTCCTGCAGAGTGATGTTTACGAAAGAAGCTATGAAGAAATGACGGACATGCGGCCCCCCTGGGCTCATATCAATATCTCTTTAAAAGATCATCGCAGTGTCGACCTGGGCTGGGAAAAATCATATGATAATTTCGGCAAGTGGCTCATTGATCTCGGCGCTTATAATCAGGCTCGATTGCTTCCGGATGACATCGCCTACGCAATTGTTGACAAAAGTCCTGATCTTAACAAGCAAGATATGTACAAACTGCCAAGCCAACTGGATCTTCAGGATTTAGAAGAGAAGCCGGGTATTCTAAAAATCACTGATCCGGAAAAACTGGAGCTTTGTTTACGAAATTTGCGTAATTATGGCAATTATAATAGAGGAAACATGGAACAGTCGGCGTATAGTGTGGTTTTCCTGCTAAAAAACGGCGCCACCTTTGCGGGACTCCTTTTTGAAGATGATGCGCCCGCTTTTGTTAAAGAGCACTTTGCCGGGTGAAAAGAGAGCGGAGGATAACCCCGTGTCCACTACGCATGAGGCTTTTCGAGAACGTTTTATAACCAGAACCGTTCCCATTGTCACTTGCCACAAACAGTGTTCTCGAAAAGGCTTGACTCGCGGGCATGGGGTTATCCGGAGTGAACGGAGCACCTGGGTGCGTTCCTTAGCGCGTGCGTTGCATGCAGCAAAGCTTGAATAGCGCGTAGCTTCCTGGTGGCTGTCTGCAGATGCGGGCTGCATAACTATCTTGTTATACAAATGGGAGAATTGCGAAGAGAGCGGAGGATAACCCCGTGCCCACTACCCCGGAGGCTTTTCGAGAACGTTTTATAACGAGATCTGCACAAAAGAATGACCGCTATTTTTTAGCGGTCATTCGTGAAAAATTAAAAAATAGAATTTTTAAGTTCCCGCCGGTCCATCACCCGCTTGGCCTTGCCTTCGCTCCTGGGAATGGTCCGGGGTTCTACGAACTTGATCTTGACGCTTATATTCAGGACGCTTAAGATCTTAGCGCGAATTCTTTGTTCCAGACCCTCGAGCTGTTTAATCTTATCCGAAAACATCTTCTCGGACAGCTCAACCCATACTTCCAGGTTGTCTAATTCACCCTTGCGGTCCACCACCAATAAATAATGCGGCTCGGTCTCGCCAAATTCCAAAAGCACGCTCTCGACCTGGGACGGGAAGACGTTGACGCCCCTGATTATAAGCATATCGTCGTTGCGGCCGGTAATCCGCTGCATGCGCACGTGGGTACGTCCGCAGGCACATTTTTCAGGTAAGAGCGCCGAAACATCATGGGTACGGTAGCGAATTAAGGGGATGCCTTCTTTGGTAATTGTGGTCAGGACCAGTTCTCCCTGCTGCCCGTAAGGCAGGGGTTCACCGGTATCCGGGTCGATAATTTCAGCTATAAAGTGGTCCTCATGGATATGACTGCCGTTTTGAACCGGGCATTCTACAGAAACTCCCGGACCCATGATCTCGCTCAGCCCGTAAATATCCAGGGCTGTAAGGTTGAGCTTCTCCTCAATCTGGGTCCGCATGTTTTCCGTCCATGGCTCGGCCCCGAAAAAGCCGGCCTTTAAGTTCAGTTTTTTGAAATCAACGCCGGCCGCTATTCCTTCTTCAGCCAGGTACAGGGCGTAGGAAGGGGTGCCGGCAATGATAGTCGCGCCAAAATCCTGCAACAGCATCAGCTGCCGTGTTGTGTTGCCGGTCGAAGCGGGTACAACAGAGGCGCCCAGCCGTTCAGCCCCAAAGTGCAGCCCCAGGCCCCCGGTGAAAAGTCCATACCCGTAAGCGACATGCACCACGTCGTCTTTAGTCCCCCCGGCCGCTGTCAGACCTCGACATATCATGTCCGCCCAGTTTTCGAGGTCCTTCCTGGTATAGCCAACCGTCGTCGGTTTGCCGGTTGTACCCGAAGAGGCGTGAATGCGTACAATATCGCTCATCGGCGCAGCGAAAAGGTCAAAAGGATAATTGTCTCTGAGATCCTGTTTATTCGTAAAAGGCAGATTTTTCAGGTCTGACAGCGACTTGATATCTCCCGGCTCAATACCTTTTTCTTTAAAAGCCTTCTGATAAAACGGCACCCGGGAAACCCTTTTTACTGTCTTCTTGAGCCGCTCAAGCTGCAGCTCTTCCAGGCCTTCCCTGGACATGGTTTCAATCTCCTGGTCCCAATACTTTGTTTTGCTTTCCTTGAGAATAGAAATCATCCAACATACACCACTTTCCATGATATTTTTATTTAAATTACAGCTTGCCAACATATTTTGCGCCCGTTATACGTCAACAGCTCAATGCTGTCAAGACACCGCCGGCCTGGCCCGGCCAAGGTAGGCTTCCTGCACCCTGGTATCCTTCAGCATATTATCTGCTGTTCCGCTTAAAGCCACCCGGCCCCTTTCCACCACCAGCGCCCGGTCAGCCACCTTTAAGGCGGCTTTCGTATTCTGTTCCACCAGGACCACGGCGACACCGGTCTTTTTCAAAGCCGCAAGTGACGCCATGATTTCCTTAACCACCAGCGGGGCCAACCCGGTCGAAGGCTCGTCAAGGAGCAGGAAGGAGGGCCGGGACATCAGCCCTCGCCCGATAGCCAGCATCTGCTGCAGGCCGCCGCTCAGCATGCCTGCAGGCTGGTCCTCTCTTCCCCGCAGGGCGGGAAAGAGGTCTAATATCATGCCGGCATCCCGCCTTATATCAGCCTTCCCGGAATGATAGCGGTGATAGGCCCCCAAGATCAGGTTGTCATAAACGGTCAGGGAAGTAAAAATCTCCCTTCGTTCGGGCACCAGCGCGATCCCCTGCCTCACCATATACTCCGGCGGCCTGCGGGTAACAGACCGGCCCTTAAGGATTATTTCACCTCCGGCAGGCTTGTAAAGACCCGCCAGCGTCCCCAGCAGGGTGCTTTTCCCGGCCCCGTTGGGTCCCAGAACAGCGACCAGCTCGCCCCTGGACACTTTAAGGGAAACGCCGTGCAGCGCCTGCACCCAACCATGATAAACTTCAAGTCCGTTAACCTCAAGCAACCTCTTCATCCTCCCCCAGGTAAGCGCTGATTACGTCACGGTCGGCCTGGATTTCGGATGGTGTTCCCTGGGCTATGGAACTGCCGAAATTGAGCGCCATGATGCGATCGGCCACTTCCATTACCGTTTCCATATCATGCTCAACCAGCACCATGGCATAACCCTTTTCCCTCAGCCTTTTTAAAAAGGCAGCCAACTCGCTGGTCTCGGCGCTGTTTAGGCCGGCCGCGGGTTCATCCAGTAAAAGCAGCTTGGGGCCGGAGGCAAGCGCCCTGGCAATTTCCAGGAGACGCTGCTTGCCGAAAGGAAGGGCCGCGGCAGGTGTGTCCTGATATTCCGACAGTCCCACCTCGCCCAAAAGAGTGATGGCGTCAAGCCTGGTCTTTTGTTCTTCAGCGGCAGAACCGGGCCAGCGTGCCAGACACTTTAAAAACCCGGTACGTCCCTTCAAATGAGCGCCTGCCATTACATTTTCCAGCGCCGACATGCTGCCGAAGAGCTGAAGATTCTGAAAGGTCCTGGCTATCCCGGCGGCGGCGATGCGGTGGGGCTTCAGGCCGGATATAGGCCGTCCGTCAAAAATGACCCTACCCTCGTCCGGCGCCAACATGCCGGTTATCAGGTTGAAAAGGGTAGTCTTACCCGCCCCGTTAGGACCGATCAGAGCAAAAATCTCCGCCTGGCATACCATAAAGTTTATATCTTTTACGGCAGCGACGCCACCGAAATATTTTGTAAGGCCGGCTACTTCCATCAGCATTGACTAACCCCCCTTTGTTTAAATCCGGAACGAAAAATCATCACCAATACCAGGATGATTCCATAAAATATGATCTGATACTCCCCGCCGGCCCCTGGTATGGCCAACGGGATCGCCCAGCGCAGCGCTTCCCCCAGGACAACCACCAGTCCCGCCCCCAGGAGCGGCCCCCACATCGTCCCCAAACCACCTACCACCGCCATAAGCACAAATTGTACAGAGGTTTGAAAACCAAAAGGGGATGGGCTTACAAAGGTTACGTAAAAAGCGTACAGTCCCCCCGCCAGGCCGGCCAGCACAGCGCTGAAGATAAAAGCTTGAAGTTTCAGGCCGGCTGTATTGATACCGGAGGTTTCAGCGGCATGCTCACTTTCCCGGATGGCCCGCATGGCCCTTCCCACCCTTGAGCCAATCAGGTTCCTGGCTCCGAGCAAAACAAGCGTTAGAACGGCCAGCGTCAGGTAGTAGAATTTGATATCCCGGTCAAAAACCAGACCTCCCAGGGAAAAGTAAGGAATTCCGGTTAGGCCGGATGGCCCCCCGGTCAAGGACTTAAGTTCGTTAAATAGAATATGTACCAAAATACCGAAAGCCAGGGTGGCCAGGACCAGGTGCAGTTCCTTCAGTTTTAAGGTGGGGGCGCCAATCAGGGCGGCAACCAGCCCGGGCAGTACCAGCGCAACCAGGAGGGCGAGCGGGGTGGGCCAGTGCCAGGCCGTGGTCAGCACTGCCACGGTATAACCACCCATCCCAAAAAACGCGGCATGGCCGAACGAAACCTGGCCGGCGTAACCCATCAGGAGACCCAGCCCCGTGACAACAATGGCGTACAGTCCGGTAACGATTAGAATGCCCAGGATGTAATTGCTTTTCAGCAAGAATGGCAGCAATAGAAGCAGCACAAGCCCCGCTAACATCAGCAGGTTTTTTCTTTTCATCTTTATTCTCCCGTAATAATTTTGGACGTGAGACGTGAGACGTGAGACGTGTGACGTGGGACGTGTGATACAGGTATTCCTTTCGGGTCAAAGATTAAGCTTATCGATGAATTAACGCTTCTCACATTTTACGTCAAATTATTAGCCTTTTTTATGCAGAATCGCACTTGCACTGCGAAGCAGTGCAATAGCCCTTATACAGCGTTTTCTTGGGGACGATGTGCGAATTAATTCGCATATCGTCTCACGTCTCACGTCTATACTTTTCTGACGGCGGGGCTGAACAGGCCTTCCGGTCTCATCAGCAGCACGGCCAGCAGGACCAAAAGAGCCAGAGCATCTTTCAGCCCGGAGGATACCAGGCCCGCCCCGTAAGCTTCCAGGAGCCCGAGGAGGAGGCCGCCCAGTACCGCTCCCCCCACATTCTGCATGCCGCCGAGAACAGCCGCGACAAAGCCCTTGACACCCAGTAAAAATCCCATATCATAGGTTGCCAGGGTGACCGGAGTGATAAAAATACCTGCTGCCGCTCCCAGGGCGCCGCTGGCGATGAAAGCGGCGAACGACATGGCGGACGGGTTAATACCCACCAGCCTGGCGGCGGTCCGGTTGATTACACAGGCCCGCACAGCCTTGCCGGCATAGGTCAGCTCAAAGAAAGCGTAGAGTCCGGCCAGGGCTGCCGCCAGCAGGCCTACTATCCATAAGCTCTGCAGGTTGATCGCGGCCCCCCCGGCCACCAGTGGTCCTCCCTCAGAAAAAGCCGGGAGCGAGACGGGATCAGTTCCCCAGATCAGGAGGGCCAGACCCCGCAGGGATATGGAAATGCCAACGGTGATCACCACCAGGGTCAACACCGAAGACTGTATAGCCGGCTTAACAGCCACCCGTTCCAGCAATCCGGCAAGTACCGCGACTGCCGCTACAGCAATCAAAAATGCCGCGGCAAGAGGGAGTCCGGCCGCATAAAGACTGGCGGCCAGCAGGGCGCCCAGGGCCAAAAACTCACCCAGAGCCAGATTGAGCACTCCCGTAATATTAAAGGTTAAAACCAGGGCCAGGGCAGTCAGCGCATAGATGCTGCCCATGGTAAGCCCTGAAATAAACAGCTGGAGCAGTTGACTGGATAAAGTCAATTTCAAAAGCCCCCGATCCGTAAATTATTCATAGATTAGAACTTTCATGTTGCACGTAGAACAAATTTAAAAGTTTTTGGCTAGTCGAGGCATTTGGACGTGAGACGTGAGACGTGGGTCGTGGGACGTGGGATCCTGGTATTTCTAACGGGTCAAAATGACATCTATTAAAGCTTGTTTTGATGGAGGTGCGATTTCAATCGCACAAGACCTGCTAAACAGTAGGTGTTGCATTCCTTTGGGGTCTTGTGCGAATGAATTCGCACCTACATACTTTAGACCTGGGTCGTGGGATCCTGGCTTTCTTATGAGTTCAAATACCTGTAGCCTTCTTACACCCACTTCTCACATCTCATTTCTCACGTCCCACGTCCCACGTCCCACGTCTCACTCCATCAGTTTCCACTGACCATTCTGGATCCGTACCAGGACCATGGAGTCTTCATCGAGGCCATTATGGTCGGTTGGCGTCAGGTTGAAGATCCCGGAGACTCCGGTGAAGTTGCTGGTTTTTTCCAACTGGTCGCGGATACCCGCCCGGTCCGGGCCTGCTGTTTCAATGGCATTCACCAGCAGGTAAAAGGCGTCCCAGGCATACCCGCCGAAAGAGTTGGGAGGAGAGTTATAACGCTTGCTGTAGTCGGCGATGTAGTCGTCGAGAACCTTCTTCTGCGGGTCGCTGTCAGGAATTTGCCCGCTCACGGTCAGTTTGCCGATTGGCAGCCGTACTCCGTCCGCCGCTCCCTGGGCCAGCTCAATAAAATTCTGGTTCCCTACACCATGGCTGTGCAGGAGCGGAATTTCCAGGCTCAGATCCCTGTAATTTTTAGTGATAATCGAGGCCGATGGCGGAATAGCCCATACAACCGTTGCCTGTGCCCCACTGGTTTTGACTCTGGTAAGCTGCGGGGTCATATCCTTGTCGGTCGCTTCAAATTTTTCTTCCGCCACTATTTCCAGGCCGCCTGCTCCGGCCGCCGCCTTAAAAGCGTTCCTTCCGTTGTCGCCGTACGAGTTGTTCATGTAGAGGAAAGCCACCCTGGTAAGGTTGTTTTCCTTCAGGTAATCTATCAGCCTGTTGACCACAACCAGGTCACTCTGGGCAGTTTTAAAGACCCACTTTCTTTCCTGTACCGGTTCTACAATGGCGCTGGCCGCGGCCATGGAGATCATGGGCACCTGCTCTTTTTGCACGGTATCAATCATCGACATGGAGGTTCCGCTGGCGCTGCACCCGATTACCGCCAGCACCTTTTGCTGGTCGATTAGCTTTTTAACTGCAAGTACGGCTTCAGTTTCGTCGCTCTTATTGTCAAGGATGGTTAACTCTAACGGATGGCCGTTAATTCCACCGCTTTCATTGACCTTGTCAGCCAGCATCTGGAGCGTATTTCGCTCGGGTACCCCCAATGATGAGGACGGGCCGCTAATGTCTACAACAGCTCCAATTTTATATGGTTCCTTTACCGCGCCGGCATTGCTGCCGGTAGAACTGCTGCCGGAACACCCGCCAAGCAGCAATAACACAACGGCCAAAACGCCTGCCAGCGCTGTAACCACGATCAACCTTGCCTTCGGCAACGCCTTTTCCCCCTTAATCATATTCATCTCATTTTCCTTAAGGTTTGTTGGGTAAATAAGCTGTATAAAGAAAGCGGCTCACCCCCTTTACGTAAAATATGCACAAAAAAACCGCAGCCTTCGCGGGGACGAAAGCTGCGGACTTCCGCGGTACCACCCCGGTTGGTTGTTATAGAACCCACTTCAAAAGGTACAGGTTATCCCATTACCTGCAGGCTTAATGTAAAATAAAAAAACTTTCCGCCCGATAGGGACGAAAAGAATTTCGCGTTACCACCCTAGTTGGCTCACAAAAAGAGCCCACTCCTTGCAGGGTACGGGAACAAATTCCTTATACCCCCTTCCTTTTAACGGTAGAAGTCTCCGTACGGGCCTACTTTCCTTCATGGTTTCAGTCCGTCAACTCGGGGGAGAACTTCAACGGCTCATACTGTAGAAGCGCTTTCAGTCGCGACGCTTCCTCCCTGAAAAGCTGTGTCCCGTCTACTTTTCCCCTTCATCGCTTTTGGCGATATATCCTTAGTGCTAATAATAGAGGAACCCCTCTCACAAGTCAAGAAGAAAATGGCGCAATGCCTGTCCTTTTTCATATGACTCCCAACAGGATTAAAACACCGAACACGGTGATAACCAGTCCGGAGATCTGGGTGATCCTGTGGAGGACATGACTGTTCAATTTTTTGCGCAGAAAGCTCGCTATCGAACTGATTGTAAACCACCAGATAATAGATCCGAGAAAAACACCGGTGACTACCAGGAACGCAAAGGCGTGTCCCTCGTCCGGGTTGATTAAGTCAAACCCAGCAAAAGCAGCGGCAAAAGCCAGGATGGTAATGGGGTTGGTTAAAGTGAGAAAAAAGCTCGAAATAAAGGCCTGGAAGCCTCCCCTACCGCGTCCTCCGTTCTTCTTTTCGGGCTTCCCGGATTCGTGTGAGAGCATGGACATCACGCCCAAAACGCATATAAAGATTCCGCCTCCAAATTGGAGCCATTTTTCCTCCTGGACATAGAAATTAGTAATGAAACTTAATCCAAAGGCTGCGGCAAAGGCGAAAAAAGTATCCGCCACGGCTGCTCCAAGCCCGGATATAAAACCAATAATCCTGCCTCCGAGCAGGGTCCTGCGGATACACAGTAAATTTACCGGCCCAATCGGTACGGCCAGAAAAAAACCAATAACAACTGCCTTTAGGAAAAGGATCTCCTTCACTTACAGTCCCTCGAAAACATTTCCCCACATACCACTGTGGACAAACAGCGTAAATGATAGGATTTTGTAGATATATAATAGCTCATTTTACCATGAAACTTGATTCTATTGCTAGATGGACCGGACTTTGTTATCAGGGGTTACAATAAAAAAACACAGGCAATTAAAACCTTAAATTAAAAAGCATCCTTAAACCCCTATCTTACGGTTTCAGACGCTTCTTTTATTACGCGCCGGCTTACGAATCCAACTCTTTTTTAGTCGCCTCTTGCACTTTAGGCTCTACTGTCACGGCTGCCGGCTGCTGGTTTTTCAAAGTTTTAATTTCCGCCTCCAACTGGCGTATATACATAGCTTTTTTAATCTGCCACCAAAAGCCTAAAAACATAACCATCACTGCGCCAACTGCCGCCGAGGCGAGGATTACGAGGACCTTGGAAATGCCCTGGTACTGCCAGAATAAAAATTTTATACTGATGCTCTCCGTGTTTTGGATAGCAAAGACTGCTACGCTGAGAGCAAATAAAAGAGCCACAATAAAGTATATTTGGGCTTTACTCACATTCGTAACCCTCCTTTAAGATAATGGTATCCAATGCAAGTATACCATTGTTTAGTTGTCAGGTTAACCACAACTAAAAAAATTGTCCACCTGCGTCCCCTTGTCAACCACCCACAAAAAAACAAAACCCCGCTTGGGGGGTTCGTATCAAAGCAAATCGTTAGCTCGTTCTCCTGCTTTCGGCCTTGGCCGGCAGGTACAGGTTTGGCAGGTTTTCGTGCTTGATGTTGCGGATGTGCAGGGTATGGGACCACTCTTTGTTCTTGCGCATGGCGAAACCGATGTAGGCGATGGGGATCCAGGTCAGGGCAAAGATTGGGTAAAACACCAGCCACCAGTATACTTTAAACCTGACCCGTTCCAGATATAGACCCAGGCCGAAGTAGAAAAACTGGGCAAAGAAACCGATATAGCCCCAAGCTGAATGTTCCAGCAGCAGCTCCGGACCAAGATATAAAACATTTACAATCACGCTCAGACCGATAAGCATCTGAAAAAAGGGCTGAATCAAATACAGGGCGCCGTCAATCATGGCAAAGTTCCTGGTGCGAATCCCCTCCCGCAACAACTTGCCCATATAGCGGCCGGCAACATTGGTGTGTCCCTGCATCCAGCGCCTGCGCTGGTTCCAGGACTGCCCCAGGGTCAGGGGCTTCTCGTCATAGACCTTGGCTTCATGAGCCCAGCAAACCTTGACGTTGTTCAATAGAGCCTTGGTCTGAAATTCCAGGTCTTCGGTGAGGGAAGTCATACCCCACCCATACTTTTTCAGCAGATCCACTGAAATGCACATACCGGTACCGCCCAAAGCACAGGTAAGGCCCAGGTTATACTTAGAAAGCTGCCAAAGGCGATTGGTTAGTGTGTAGCCGATATAAATAGACTTGGTAATCCAGGTATCGCTGGCGTTCTTGGTATCCAAATAGCCCTGGACGATTCTTTCTCCCTTGAGCAGGTGCGCGTTCATGATCCTTAAAAAATCATTGTCGACCAGGTTGTCCGCATCAAAGACAACCACCGCGTCGTAAGAAACGTTGCCCGCAAAAATTTGGTTGAAGGCATACTCAAGGGCATAGCCTTTGCCTATCTCTTTCTTGTTAAAACGCTCGATTACCTGAGCGCCATGCTCTCTTGCGATAGCGGCGGTACGATCGGTGCAATTGTCAGCGATAACATAGATGTCATAAAGCTCTTTCGGGTAGTTTAGTTCATGGAGGTTCCGGATTAATTCCCCAATAACCTTCTCTTCGTTGTGCGCAGCGCTCACTATAGCAAAACGGGAACTGGGCGGCAAAGAATAGTCTTCCGGCTTACGGAAGAACCCAAACAGAGAAATCACAAAGTAATAAAACGTAAAGCCAGTCAGGAAAATTTGGACACCGTAAAAAAGTACCTCCATGGCTATCCCCTTTGCAAACGTTAAAGTCTCATAAAAAAGTACACCAGAAGAATTTTCTGCTAAGAAAGCAAAAGTCCTTCTTTTTTTATAGTGAAAGGCCAAAAGAAAATATCTTTTGAAAAGATGCAATATTAAGGGGGCGTCCCTATACTAACCCGCATCTGGCGATTTTATACTCTTATCCAAGGTCCGGCCCCAACAGCTGCGGGCTGATAAATTCCGGAAATCATGCTCCCATCTCCCCCTGCTCCACTTCTTATTTAAATGTCATTATGTATATGCCGGTGGCGCTGCAAAGCTTACCGGAACTACTAGACATTATGACCCAGAACAAGAAAATATTACTAAAATATTGAGATTTACGCCTATTCACCTCCGCAGCTCAGTGCATTGCCAGGCATTTTTTCACAGGCAAGGTCGTGAACACATACCCGCTATAAAAAAACCTATCGTTCACAACGACAGGCTTTTTCATACCAGCGTGAGCAAGCTCATTCATTCCGGGCCGGTTCATTCAATCACTGAGTTATTTCTACGATGTCGCGATCCTGCAGCACGTAGTCGCGCATGACTGATTGACCCTCAAAACGGGCGGAACCCCAGATTCTGGCATTTTTCATCAGGCGCGGCAGATCCCGGTGGATAGACACGGCCAATTCCTGAATTGTGCTGCCCTGCTGCAATATAAACGGAGTTTTCAGATCAGGCTCTTTGCCGGGAACCTTGGTATAGACGCGAATGATCCCCAGTATCGTGAAAATCTTTTCCTTCAGCGCTTCCAGACCTACACCGGTGACAGCTGAAACAGGGTAAATCTCCAGACCGGCGGGGCCCAGTTCCCGCATGATCTCAATATTGTCACTGCTGTTCGGCATATCCGCGCGGGTGGCCAGCACCAGGCGCCGGCCGGGTGGTATCCCGCGAGTGTTGAGAGCCGCATCGTCCCGGACGATCTTTTTATCATTTAAATACTTCAAACAAAACTCCAACTGCTCGAGGCATTCGTCTGAGCCCGCATCGACCAGGACCAGCAACGCGTCTGCGTTGCGCAGGGCGCCGGCCAACCCGGGTGGTACAATCTCTTGCGTAATGGGTGGAGTATCAACCAGCTGGATGTAAATATCCTCGTAAGGCATCATACCGGCCAGAGGCACGGTAGTGGAAAAAGGATATCCGGCAATCTTCGGCCTGGCCCTGGTTACAGCGCCCACGAGGGCCGACTTGCCGGTATTCGGAAATCCAACCAGAGCCACCTGCCCGGCCCCCTGCTTCTCAATAAAGAAAGGGTCGATCCGGGCGGTTTTGCTTTTCTTTTGACCTTCCTCCCGAAGTTTGGAAAGACGCTTCTTTAAATCGGCCTGCATCTTTTCGGTACCCTTGTGCTTGGGAATAACCGCGAGCATCTCTTCTAAGGCGGCGATTTTTTCCTCAACAGTTACCGCTTTCTTGTAGGACTCTTCCGCGTCATAATACTGGGGTGTAAGATTGGCAGGCAAAAAATTGCACCCCCTAATGTTTTTTTTATACTATAAAACTAACACAAACGACAGCTAAAAGAAATCTCAAAAAAGAACCGGCCGGTATATCGGTAAAGAAGGTTATAATAATGTCGAGGGCTTGACCTGAAAAAGCAAGTCGTAGGTCGTAAGGCGTAGGGCGTAAAAAGTGGGATGTAAATTCCGGAATAAATGTTAAATTTGGCGGCAAGGGATGTAATTATGAAAATTATTGTTGACGCGGACGCCACGCCGAAGAAGGCGCTGGAAACCTGCAGGGCGGCTGCCGCAGAATTTGCAGTAAACCTGGTGACAGTGGCAAGCTTCAATCACCGGATTGAATCCGACCACCACATCACTGTGGGAAACGCGCCCCAGGAAGCCGACCTGCAAGTGGTCAACCTGACCGGTAAAGGAGACATTGTGGTCACCCAGGACTGGGGCCTGGCCGCTATCGTCCTCGGCAAGGGGGCCGCCGCTCTTTCTCCGGCCGGCCGGATTTTCCGGAAGGAGACAATTGACTTCCTATTGGAGGAGCGGGAGCTAAAGGCGAAATTCAGAAGAAGCGGGGGTAGAACCAGAGGACCCAGAAAAAGAACGGCCGCGGACGACGATCACTTTAAGAAATCCCTGTACCGGCTGCTGGAACAAAGATAATTAATATTTGATTGCATGAAAAAAGCGTCCCCCTCTACGACAATGGCGACGCTTTTTGCGTATTTCAGCTTTGTATGTAAAATTTCTACCACCTGTGGCCGGCGCCGGAGGCGATGACCAGGGAAAGAACCACTACCAGGCTGTATATCCAACGCATCTGTTTTTCCTCCTTTAGGTTTTAAAAGATTATCTTCACCATTTTGGTTTGTGACTGCTTTAAGCTCCTACCACCTGTGGCCGGCGCCGGAGGCGATAACCAGGGAAAGAACTACTACCAGGCTGTATATCCAACGCATCTGTTTTTCCTCCTTCAGATTTTAAAAGATTATCTTCACCATTTTGGTTTGTGACTGCTTTAAGCTCCTACCACCTGTGGCCGGCGCCGGAGGCGATGACCAGGGAGAGAACCACTACCAGGCTGTATATCCAACGCATCTGTTTTTCCTCCTTCAGATTTTAAAAGATTATCTTCACCATTTTGGTTTGTGACTGCTTTAAGCTCCTACCACCTGTGGCCAGCGCCGGAGGCGATGACCAGGGAGAGAACCACTACCAGGCTGTATACCCAACGCATCTGTTTTTCCTCCTTCCTGCAAACTTTTTAAATTATATCACAGATCTCAACATAGTAACGATAAATACCTCATAGTACACCGATGATACAATTATAAGCATCTTTAAATCCCATATTCTGATTACATTTATTATATATCAACATTAGCGACTTGTCTACAAAAACATTTCAATTTTTTTCAACAATTTGCAGCAAATCTTCACTTGCCACCCCTCTCATATTAAGATATCAAAAAAAGCAACAAAAAACTAAACCTACTACCCATTAGAGGTCTTTTTACTGAGCTTTACAGATATAGTGTCTTTTTTTATTAGCCAACACAGAGTATTTAGGCAATTTTACTTATTTGACCCTGACACCTTCCGCAACGATCAATTTTTCGGTGTAATCATCAAGACTTTGCTCCTGGCCCACATACCAGAAGTCTGTTTGCCGGCCTTCCCGCAGAGCCATAATTTTATGGCACAGCTTCAGCAGAGTCCTGGGTTCGTGACTTATGATGATAAACGCGACGCCGTTTTTCTTATTTAACTCAACCAATATTTGTTCCATCCTGGCCCTGCTCGATATATCCAGCGCTGAAAAAGGCTCGTCGCAGATAATCAACTTTGGCCTGGTGGTGATGGCGCGGGCCAGGCAAATACGCTGGAGTTGGCCAAGGCTGAACTGGTCGGGGTAATCATACCAACGGCCGTATTCCAGTCCCACCAACTTCAGCGCCTCAGCTGCCAGAGCCTCTCTGGTCCCCTTGTGGAATCCGCGGTAAGACAGCGGCTCGGCAACAATATCGAAGATGTTCCTGTACCTGTTGACCGAACTCCTGGGGTTTTGAAAAAGGTACTGGATACTGCGCCGGTACTCCCGGTAGTTTTTACTTTGAGCTATACTTAAGCTTCTAAATAAGACACGACCTGAAACGGGTCTTTCAAAGCCTGCCAGGACGAGGGACAGAGAGGTTTTTCCCGAGCCGCTTTCACCCAGTATCCCCAATATCTCCCCATCGTCCAAATTGAGGTTGATGTCCTGCAAAATCCTGCGCGCCGAACCCGGGTAGGAAAATGAAAGCTCCCTCGCAGCCAGCAGTGATCCCGTTCTCACTGGTTTTCGCCCCCATCGTAAAGCCAGCATGCCACCTGGCCGGTCCCTATCCGAATAAGAACCGGCTCTTGTACTTCGCATGCCGTTATACGCTCGCGGCAGCAGGCAAAATAACGGCAACCCGGCGCCCGGTCGTTGAGAACCGGCGGTTCGCCATGAAATAATGCGCTCTCCCGCCCCTTCATCTCATTAAAAAAGCAGCCAAACAGGTTTTTAGAATAGGGATGCCGGGGATAAAAACACAATTCCCTGGTGTCACCCATCTCCACCAGTCGACCACTGTAAAGAACAGCCAGTGTATTACAATATTTCAGAGCTATACCTAAGTCGTGGGTCACCAGGACCATGGCAAAATTGTATTCTTTCTGAGCTTTCCCCAGCAGTGTCATAATTTCGATTTTTGACAACAGATCCAGAGATGATGTAGGCTCATCCGCCAGTATGACTTCGGGCCTGCCTGCGATCGCCATGGCCACAGCAATTCGCTGGCACATACCCCCGCTCAACTGGTGAGGGAACATCCTTAAGATCCGGCCGGGCTCACTGAAGCCAACCTTAACCAGCAGTTCCGCGGCATAATTTGCCGCCTCTTTCCGCCGCAAACCGGTTGTTACGGCAATCACTTCTTGCATTTGGGCTTCTATCTTTCGCGTGGGGGTCAGCGACCCTTGCGGGTTCTGGGGAACATACCCGATTTTCTGACGCCTTAGTTGGCGAATTTCCTTCCGGCCGGCCTTGAGAAGGTTGCGGCAGCCACACACCGCTATATTTCCCTCCAGGCCGGCCGTATGGTTCAACAACCCCAGTAAGGTATAGGTGACCAGGCTTTTACCGCTGCCCGATTCACCGATAATACCCAAAGTTTCCCCCGGTCCCAGGCTGAAACTGACATCTTTCAGCAGAGGGATAACCGCCTTATCTTTACGAATGCTGACGCTAAGATCCGCTACGTCAATCATGTTCGAGCAATCCCTTCGCCTTGGAACTGTATGCCTCATGCAACGCGTCACCCAGTATGTTGAAACATAGCACAAGCATGGTCAGGGTCAGGACCGGAAAAAACCACTGCCACGGGTAAACTCTGAATGACTGTAGTCCGTCGGAAATCAATACGCCCAAGCTGGCGTTTGGCGCCTGTACGCCTAAGCCGACGATACTTAAAAAAGCTTCCGCCATAATCGCGTCCGGGATCGAAAAAGCTGCGGTGGTAAGAAGGACCGGAATGCAGTTGGGGAGAATGTGGCGAGCCATAATCTGAAAACTACCCGCCCCGTTCAGCCTGGCAAATTTGATAAAAGGCGAGTTTCTGATAACGCGGACTTCACCCCTGATCATCCTGGCGGTCGGTATCCACAATACCAGGCCCAGGGCGATAAAAATGTTCTTTATCCCCGGCTCCAGAACTACGGTAAGCATTACCACAATTAAGAAGGGCGGGATGCACCAAAAAATGTCAACCATACCAATAAGCAAGCGGTCAGCCAGTCCTCCCAGCAGGCCTGAAACGCTGCCCACCAGAAATCCGACTGTGATGTTGATAAGCGTGGCAAAGAAAGCAATCGTAAGTGAAATCCTGATTCCGTAGACGATCCTGGCCAGCAGGTCCCGGCCCAGGTAGTCGGTTCCCAGCCAATGGACGGCGCCGGGCCCGGTATTGGCCTGGAGCAAATCCTGGCTGTTGGGTTCATATTGAAAAAATAGCGTACCCCCGATGGATACGACCGCGTACAGCCCGATCAGGATTAAGCAGGCCAACACCAGCCTGTTTTTCAAGGTCTCGATGAGCATCATGTTACCTCATCCCTGACCCGGCTTTGGGGGTTAATTAAAAAAATCAGGACGTCTGCCAGAAAGGTTGAAACCAGCAATACAAAAGTATAAAAAATGGTTACCCCGGCCACCAGGTTATAATCACGGTTGCCCACGGACGTGACGTAGTACTGGCCGAGTCCCGGCAGGGCAAATATTTTCTCGACAATAAAACTTCCCGTCAGGAGGGTCGCAGCCAGCGGGCTCAAGTAATGGACCATACCGGAAAGGGCATTGGGCAGGGCATGTCTGAAAAGCACCGAGCAGGAGTTCAGTCCCCTGGCCCGGGCGGCGACAATATAGTCCCTATCCAGCGCCTCAATCATTTCCGTCCTTACCAGGCGTACGATTATAGCCGCCGGCAAAGCTGCGAGGGTAAGCGCCGGCAGAACCAGTCCTACGGGGCTGGTGGACATTGCTGCCGGCAGCCAACGGAGTTTCAGAGCAAAAATATAAATTAGGCCGGCTCCCAGGGCAAAATTAGGCACAGACATCCCCAGCGTCGCCAATACCAGCACCAAACGGTCCGGCCATTTGTTCCTGAGCGCCGCTGAGGCGACTCCCAGGCTCACACCCAGTACGATCGACAGCAATAGGGCCAGGAGGCCTACCGTTGCCGAAACGGGGAACGATTCCTTGATAATGTCATTGACCGAGCGCCCCGGATACTTAAGTGAAGGACCCAGGTCCAATCTGGCCAAATTGTAAAGGTAGCCGGTATACTGGGTCACCAGAGGCTGGTTTAGTCCATACCTGGCAAGGATATTATCCTTAATTTCGGGCGCAACCCGCCTGGTTGTAAAAGGATCCCCCGGCAATAGGCGCATCAGGAAGAAGGTGAGAGTCACCACCACAAACATGACTCCCAGGTTGAAAACAGCTCTTTTTAGTATATAGCCGGCCATTTAATTAACGGAAGCCCACTTAAAATCCGCGAAGAACGCAAAGCTGGGATGGATAACGCCCTGTATGTTGTCATTTTCCAGATAAGGATTGGTGTAGTAGTAAACAGGCATAACCGGCTGCTCATCCATAAGGATTTTTTCCGCCCTTAAAAAGGCGTCCATACGGGCCCCGGGGTCTTTGGCCAATCTGGCCTCTTCCAGCAAACGGTCATATTCTTCGTTGCTCCAGTCCGCCTGGTTATTGGGGCCGTCTGTCTCCCACAGGTCCAGGAAGGTCATGGGGTCATTGTAATCAGCGTTCCAGCCCACCCGGGCAACCTGGTAGTCCCTTTCGTCGAGGGTTCTGAAGTAGACTTTATACTCCTGCTCAATAATCTCCGCTTCGATGCCCAGGGTCTCCTTCCACATTCCCGTAAGGGCCTCGGCTACGGGCCTGTGGTTCTGGTTGTTGCTAAGAAGAAGTTTGACCTTGGGAAAACCACGGCCTTCGGGGTAACCCGCTTCTGCCAGCAGCTTCCTGGCTTCAGCCGGGTTGAACCCTGCGATCAGCTTTTCATCCAGGCTCCTGAATTCCTGGCCCGGGGCAGGCCCGTTTACTCCCGGAGGGACAAAGGCATAGGCAGCCTTTTCCCCGCCCATGGTCACTTTGCTGACCAGGGCTTCGCGGTCGATAGCCAAAGACAGCGCCTGGCGGACTCTGACATCGTCAAAGGGGGGTAGATTGGTATTGAACATGTAGAATTCATTGGAAAGGTCCGGGCTCAGCTTGAGCAGGTTGCTCTTGGCCAACCGCTCCACCTCGCGGTAGGGTGGCGTCTCGGCAATGTCTATCTGCCCGCTCTCAAACATGGCCAACTCGGTGTTGGAGTCGTCGACCAGGGTAACCACCAGGCTTTTCAGCCTCACGCTTTCCTGGTCCCAATAGCGCTCATTTTTCTCAAGTATAAATTGCTTATTGTGCTCCCATGCGGTCAATTTGAAAGGCCCGTTGCCGGTAAATGTAGCGGGATTTTGAGCCCAGCCTGCGCCGTCCTTATCAACAGCCTTTTTGTTGACGGGAAACAGGGTGGGAAACGCTGTTAACGATAGAAAATAGGGTACAGGCTCCGTTAGGGTGACGATCAGCTTGTCTTTTCCCTCGGCGCGGACACCAACTTCAGCCGGGTCTTTGACTTTGCCGGCGTTGAAGGCTTCGCCGTTGACCAGGTAATAAAGCTGATAGGCATAAGGTGAAGCGGTTTCCGGATCCAGCACCCGCCGCCAGGAGTAGACAAAGTCCTCGGCTGTAAGCGGCTCCCCGTCAGTCCAGGTGGACTCTCTCAGGGTAAAGATATAAGTCTTGCCGTCCTCTGAAACCTCCCAGCTCTTGGCTATGCCCGGGGAAGGGTTACCGTCGCGGTCCATCCGTACCAGACCTTCCAACAGGGCGTTCTCCAAAGTTTGCTCCGTAACTCCGTTAGAAAGGGCCGGGTCGAGAGTGGCCGGCTCGGCGCCGATGTTGTACCTGATGGTCTGCCGGACAGTCTGGTTTGGTGCGGGTTTCGAGGGGGAACAGCCGGCGGCCAGGACCACCAAGAAAATATAAATAAACAGCCTTGTAAGCTTGTTCAAAACCCTATACCCCCTGTATACGTTGTCCTTATTAAACTGGTTATTTCTCCATATTTTTGATAATTCCCTCCCGCATGAAGAAAATTTTTAAATATGATGTCGTTTGGGAAGGGATTTGCACATTTTGTCAGAAATATTCTCCTCGACCTACGTTAAAAGGAAGTAACATAATGTCAGTCGACAGCGTCAAAAAACATAAGTATTCGGGATTAATAAATCCTGCTGGCATATTTCAGTTCATTATCAATCTTTTAGGTTTATACCTTATCTTTAAAGCCGCCTTGGTCTGGAACACCGACATGCTTTGGGTTTATATCTTTTGGCTGCTGTTTAGTACGGCTACAGAACTTAAACCCATCTCCATGCCGAATAATGATCAGCTGACAGTATCATTCGCAGTCCATATTTCAGCCCTGATATTGTTTGGAGTTCCCATAGCCATCCTGTCTTCCACCGTCGCCAATATTATCACCGACATCGTCGGCCGCCGCGGTTGGAAAAAGATGCTGTTTAACGTCAACCAGTACGCTGTAACTATTTATTGTTCCTGGTTTATCTATCATCTTGTGCGATCGGGCTCCGGCCCCCTTGAATTAAAAGCGGATTTTCTTGCTATGGTCTTGAGCTGCCTGACTTATGTTGTCGTCAACTTCCTGCTGGTATCTACGGTAATTTCATTAAGCCAGGGGACCAGGTGGCTTCGTCAGTTGACCAACGACGTCAAGCTGGAGATGATCCATTTTGTCACTTTAGTCCCGGTAAGTCTTTTGATTGTCATCCTGTACAACTATGAACCACTTTCGATCATAATCCTGCTGCTTCCTTTGGCTATGGCTCATTTCAGTTTCGACAATTATATGACTTTGCGCACCGAAACCAAGAATACCATCGAAGTCCTGGCCGACATTATTGACAAAAGAGACGCCTATACCGCTCAGCACTCTTACCGGGTGGCCAATTACTGTGAAGCAATTGCCCACAAGCTAAAACTTAATCAAAGCGATTATGAAACCCTGATTACCGCGGCAAGGGTGCATGACCTGGGAAAGATTTCCGTGCCGGACTCAATCCTTTTGAAAAACCAGCGTCTTCAACCTGAAGAAAGAAACTTAATTATCGACCATGCCATGATCGGCTTTACAATTCTCAGCAACCTGCGATTTTACAAATCCGGCGCCAAGTTTGTCTTCCACCACCACGAAAGGTACGACGGGACAGGCTATCCGCACGGGCTAAAGGGGGATCAGATACCTCTGGGGGCAAGAATTATGGCTGTCGCGGACAGTTACGACGCCATGACTTCCGACCGCCCGTACCGTAAAGCAATGAGCGTTGAGGAAGCCCTTACAGAAATTATCAACAATTCAGGCACCCAGTTTGATCCCAGCATTGTAGAGGTCTTTGTGCAAATCGTCAGAAATGAGCTTGGAGTGAAATTAAAGAGTGATGCTATTTAGAGGAGGAAATATATGGCTTTTGTAATCGTGGTACTTTTAGCTGCTGCTGTCGCCTTGCTCACCGGCGGCAGGTTGAGCAACTTGAAAAACATACAGTTCAGGTTTCCATGGCTCGTTCTGGCGGCCGTAGCCCTAAAGATCGTTACGAATTCCAACCTGCGTTACACACTGGGCATCTCCGACCTGCTGGCTCCCAAATTATATATGCTCTCCTTAGGTCTGGTCGTTCTTTTTGTTATCCTCAACATAGGGCTGAGAGGGCTCGCCTTAATCGGCCTGGGCCTTTTAAGCAACCTGGCCGCGATATTTTTTAACGGCGGCTACATGCCCTTAAAGCGTGAATATTTCATGCTGATCGCTTCTGCCGAGGAACTGGAAAAAATCAACCAGGGGCTGCCGGCCTATAACTATATCGCCACCGGGCCGCAAACTAAGCTCTACTACCTGTCTGATATTTTTCTCATGCCGCACTGGATTTTTATAACCAAGGTGTTCAGCGTCGGGGATGTCCTGATTACCATTGGCGGCTGCATCTTCGTCTGGTTCTTTCTCAAGACTCCTGTTAAAAGGAAAAACGGTATCCTCACCAGCATCGGATACCGCAACAGCAACAACCCTTGATTAAGACAGACAATGGGACGGTCCTATGTCTTGTGTTCTCGAAAAGCCTCTGGGGTAGTGGTCAGGGGGTTGTCCTCCGCTCTCTTCGCAATTCTACATTTGTGTAAATAGAACATCATACCACCCGCATCTATAGACTGACCCCCGGCACCTACGCGCTATTTAAGCTTTTCTGCATGCAACGCACGCGCTAAGGACCGCATCCAAGTGCTCCGTTCACTCCGGACAACCCCCTGCCCGCTAGTCAAGCCTTTTCGAGAACACTCTTTGTGACAATGAAACAGGGGAAGGTTCTCTCTGTCCGTCGTTCTCGAAAAGCCTCTGGGGTAGTGGGTTTGGGGTTATCCTCCGCTCTCTTTGCAATTCTACATTTGTGCACCTAGAACATCATACCGCCCGCATCTACAGACAGCCCCCCGGCACCTACGCGCTATTTGAGCTTTTCTGCATGCAACGCACGCGCTAAGGAACGCATCCAGGTGCTCCGTTCGCTCCGGATAACCCCAAACCCGCAAGTCAAGCCTTTTCGAGAACACTCTTTGCGATCAGCGAAACAGACCGCCCCAAAACTTCTCTCACGCCGACCCCACAGAAATGCCTGCATCCTACGCCCTGCGACTCAGCTACGCAGTGCCAGAACCCATATCTCCTACGTCCCCGGTCCTCACGTCCCACGTCCCACGTCCCACGTCCCACGTCCCACGTCTCACTTCTCAAAATCCCGGCGCCCATTTGACCAGGGGCAGTTCCGTGTACGGAAAATCCGGGCTTGCCGGCCTCACCCGCACGGTATAGCCCAGGCCTCCCTGAGGGAGGACCAGGCTCCCGCTGAAACGATGCACACCGGAGCCGATCTCTTCAATATGGTCCAGGACAACCCTTTTGATACGCTTTAACCCGTAGTCCACGGCATTCCCGCAAACCAGTTCCACCGCGACGCTGCCGTGGTCAAGCTGCCCCAGGTCTATATCGACCTTGACTTCCAACTTTTGCCCGGTGTACATCTTGGGGGCGCCGTTGGTTTCGATCCGGACGAATTTGACCTGGTCCCAGTGCTCCCTGAGCAGCTGTTTTAAGCGGCTAACTCTTTCACCCTGCTCATAATTGTTGTTTCTGAAATCGTTCCCTCTGTGGGCGGCCGGGATATAAAACTTATTGGTGTATTCAGCCACCATCCGGTGGGTATTGAAAACCGGGACAATGGTCTTGATACTGTGTTTCATCATCCTGACCCACTCCCGGGGCAACCCGGCTTCCCTGCGGTAATACATCGGGATCAGCTTTTCTTCCAGGGTAACGAAGAGGGAATGGCAGTCCTCCTGGTCCTGGGTCTCTTCATTAAGGTAATTACATTCCGTCCCGACGGCAAAGCCGTTGTTGCCGTCGTAGGCTTCCGGCCACCATCCGTCCAGGGTACTGATATTTATGAGGCCGTTTAAGGCGGCCTTTTGGCCGCTGGTGCCGCTGGCCTCCATGGGCCGCCGCGGGGTATTCATCCACACATCGACGCCCTGCAGGAGGTGGCGGGCCATATGGATATCATAGTCCTCCAGGAGCAAAACCTTACCCCTGAAATCCGCTTCGTTGGATAAATCGTATATTCTCTTAATAAGGTCCTGGCCGGCCATGTCGGCCGGGTGCGCCTTGCCCGCGAAGACAAACCGCACGGGCCGCTCCGGATGGTTGATCAGCTGTTTTAGCCTTCCGGGATCGCGAAACAATAGCGCAGCCCTTTTATAGGTGGCAAAACGCCGGGCAAAACCAATTGTCAGCACATCCGGGCTTAAGTACTCGTCAACCTCGTGGATCCTCTTGGACAGCTCGTAATTGCGCATGCGTTGTCTTTTTAAAGAGGAGCGCGCGAAGTCAATCATTTGCACTTTGAGGAAACGGTGCACCCTCCAAAGCTCCTCGTCGGGTATATTTTCCACCTTTTCCCAGATTTCCGGCCCGACTTTTTCCACACATTCCTTACCAAGGTAGCGAAAGTACAAGTCCCTCAATTCTTTGGCCAGCCAGGTCTCAAGGTGCACTCCGTTGGTAATGGCGGTAATGGGTATTTCCTCCGGGTGCAGGCCGTCGTAATGCCCCAGGAACATTTTCCTGCTAACCTTGCCATGCAGCCGGCTAACCCCGTTGCAGAGGCAGGAATTGTTCAAGGCCAGCAGGGTCATATTAAAACCCTCCCGCTCACGATCCCAGGCCAGTTCCAGCAAGGTTTCCAGTTCAACGCCCATATCTTTTGCGGCCGGGGCGAAGAAATTTTCAATGGTTTCTTTGCTGAACACATCGTGACCGGCCGGTACCGGAGTGTGGGTGGTGAAAATGGTCGAGGCCCGCACCACTTCCCTGGCGGTGTTGAAGGTAAGCCCTTTGGCCACCAGTTCCCTGATCCGCTGCAGGATCAGGAAGGCCGCGTGACCTTCATTGATGTGCCAGACACGCGGCAATACGCCCATTTCATACAGGGCTTTGACCCCGCCGACCCCCAGCAGGATTTCCTGAGCAATACGGTATTGGTGGTCCCCCCCATAGAGCGTCCCGGTCAACCGGCGGTCATCGCCCGTGTTTTTGGGAGTGTCGGCATCCAAAAGGTAAATCCAGATCCTGCCCACTTTCACCTTCCATACCAGGATAAAAATATCCCGGCCCGGCAATTCCAATTTGACCGTGAGGTGGCCACCTTTTGCATCATACACAGGGGTAATGGGCAGTTCAATAAAATTCAGGTGGGGGTAAACCGCCTCCTGCCGCCCTTCAGCATTAATTTTCTGGGTAAAATAACCGTGTTTATACAAAAGTCCGACTCCCACGAAAGGGAGACCCAGATCGCTGGCCGATTTGCAATGATCCCCGGCCAGCAGCCCCAACCCCCCGGAATAAATCGGGTGGGACTCGTGCAGCCCAAATTCAGCGCTAAAATAGGCGACGACATCTTCCTTGTGCTCCGGGTAGTGTTCGGCAAACCAGGTTTCTTCCGACTTATAGCGGTCATAAAGCTCAAAAACCCGCCGGTACATGGCCAGGTAGTCATCGTCCCGCGCGACCCTTTCCAGGTCTTCGCTTGACACTTTGATCAGAAACCTGGCCGGGTTATGGCCTGCCTCGCGCCACAGGTCGGGCTTAACCGTCCTGAATAATTCAATAGCCTCCGGTTTCCAGGAAAACCAGAAATCATAAGCCAATTCTTTTAGCCTGCAGATTGACGCGGGCAGCTTGGGAGTCACGGAGACAACACGAAAAGGAAACATACGGCAACCTCCCTACAACTTAACAGCACACTATTCTTCCCTTCAGCTCATATTCCTTCTTAATATTTATATTTCGACAACATTTAAGACGCTCCGGGGTAAGGTAATAAATGGCGCACAAGAAAAAGCCCCCTACTTGGGAGCTGAGGATAACCCCTTCCCACTGCCCCAGAGGCTTTTAGGACGCATGACAACGAGAACCGTCCCCATTGTCACTAAGTCTAAGTTCGAAAAGGCTTGACTTGCGGGTCTGGGGTTTTCCGGAGCGAGCGGAGCACCTGGGTGCGTTCCTTAGCGCGTGCAGGCATGCAGCAAAGCCTAAATAGCGCGTAGCTGCCGGGCGGCCGTCTGTAGATGCGGTGGGCATGATGCTCTAGTTGCACAAAAGTAGAATTGGGTAGCGAGCGGAGGAAATCCCCGGACCCCCTACCCCAGAGACTTTTCGAACGCTTCTCAAGAGAAAGCGTGACAACGAGAACCGTCCCCATTGTCACTCATTGCCAAAGAATTTATTGTAACTCAACTCTTCTATTTTGGCATTTAAATAGTGGCGTTGATTTGCTCTCCTCCCGGCGGCTGCCTTTAGCTCCTCAATTAAATAAAACCATATCGCATCATGATCAAGTTTAGTCATGCTTCCGCCGCCGGGCAGCAAAGCCTCGTAAGCCCGGATCAGTGAGTTGCAAATTCTGTACTTCCAATTTTCAAACATTGGGTGGTTGTTTAATATGAACGCACATATTCCTCCCAGATCTCTCTCCGGGGGATAAAAACAAACGCTTTCAAAATCCAGGCCATAAAACTTTCGACCGTCAAAAATAAAATTACGCAAGTTTAAGTCAGACATGCACAAACATACCTGACTGGATATATTCATATACCCGTGCAACTTACGCAACCATTTCGCAAGCTCGCCAATCCATAACTCCTCTTCTATTTCGATGTCTATCAGTAAATCGACCAACAAAACGCCTTGAATATATGGCATAATAATGATGTTGTTATCATGCCATATAACGTCCGGCACATTGATCCCCTGTTTATTCAAAGCATTTAAAATAAATACCTCATTTCCTGTTGACGAGTTAACATGTTCCTTGATGATATACCGCTGGGTTACATTTGTTGCGGTAACCGCTTCAACAAAAAAAACATTATTGCGCCTGCTGAATCTCTTTTCACTGTATACAACCTTTACTCCCAGAGCTTGTTCCAGCTTATTGACGCTATCCTCCATTATCACTACTTCCTTATTGATATTTTTATTTGCTCGCTGAGATCGTAGTTATTCAATTTAGAAAAAAGAACCTCCAGAAAGGCCTCCAGTTTAGCCTGCAGCAATGAGTCAACCGCTATTTCCCTTTGACCGACAACGACGGTTGCCCTGTCCTTCACAAAGGCACACTCTTCCCGGGCCGCCTCACCTTTTAGGACCTTCGCAACAAAGTCCTTGCAATTGCTGCCGCAGGCGCCGCATTGTTCCAGCCCGTTGACAAACGGTATTATATCAGTAACTTTTTCCTCAATCAAGTCAACTAGTTTAGCCGCGTCAGACAATGTGTTTATCACCGGGACACCGTGATATGCCGATGTCTGATCGGAAATACGGCCTGAAATCGCAAAAACCAAATCATTCAACCGCTCGTCGATTTCCTCAGCGCTGCCGGCACAGAGTATTTTCGGCAGAATGGTATCGGCTACCCCCTCAATAACAACGTAATCGTGATCGAAATAGCGCAATATCTTGTCTATCCCCAAATGCCGCGGGATAAGGATATCTGTCTCCTTAAAGCCTCTTGCCACAATCATCTCCGAGCCCGCCTGTTTATGCCGCCAGGTGTTGCTCCCCGCCACATCAAGGATAAAGTCCTCATAATGAATATTTTTCACCGAACCTACACTATAACCTCTTTCTTTTAATTCTGCAATAATATTTTCAATAGTTGTCGTTTTACCGGACTGGGTAACCCCAAAAACTGAAAAAGCTTTCATGCAATTCTTCCTTTCCTAAGGTATTCCGTAACCCCCTATGTTCCTGTCATACAAGGACTTGTATACATACTTTGTTAACAGGCCGACATTGTATCCGGTTATCACAGCGGATATCATTAATACGGGCAGAAGAATGTAAATATGAAAATCCTGAGCCAGTACACTTGCTACAAATAATTGACCTATGTTATGGCATATAGCGCCAATCACGCTGATATTGACAATACTGACATATTTTTTTAGATAGCGCCACATGACGGACATGACCAGCGTGCTCAGCATACCTCCGGTAATACTAAATAAAAAACCGACCGGGTTGCCCCCCAATAAAGACCCCAAAATACACCTGACAGCG
This sequence comes from Pelotomaculum schinkii, assembly GCF_004369205.1. Classification (NCBI taxonomy): domain Bacteria; kingdom Bacillati; phylum Bacillota; class Clostridia; order Eubacteriales; family Desulfotomaculaceae; genus Pelotomaculum; species Pelotomaculum schinkii. Next base: position 1,695,681 of record NZ_QFGA01000001.1, read on the forward strand.
ACAACAAAAAAGGCATCTTTGTACCCCAAAACTAATATTGACAATAAAGTTACGATATTGGCCAGTCCCAGCTTCACCCCGGGAGGTACACCGGGAATAATAACGGACCTTTCCACTATGCTAATAACCGTTGCCAATGCGACAAACATGGCAATCGTTACAATACGTTTTGTGCTAAACACCGGCAGTCCACCTTTACACTGAAGATTATCATTGCTTTATATACTGAATTTCTTACCGGTCAGTCATAGGGCGTAGGCTCATACTGATTTGTATCTGGGTCAGGCGTAGGGCGTAAGATTGTTTAAAAAGGTAGGGGGATAATCCCCTGCTATTATTTGTTACGCCTTGCGCCCTATGGCCTACGACCAAGCTCAGTAGGAAGTGGCGTCCACACCTGTAGACTTTCCTTTGATAACAACTTTCAGATTGTTTGGGGCACAAAAGGATATTTGACCGGGCTTGCTCAACCAGCCTGTCTTAACACAAATTTGATTGGGGCAATCGGCTTCTTGAACCCTGACCCGGCCGTCTTTTATCTCCACCACGTTATAATGTCCGTCTGAATCCGTAACCTTAATTTCCTCATCGGTGGCCTCAGACAGCGGTATTTGCCGGTACAACTGACCAAATTTGTATATTTCTACAGTTAAGCCTTCTCCCGCCGGTTGGCGCTGCGACAGGTACAAAAACACGAAACTAATCAGAGCCAGGGCTAAGAGGGCGGCAGTTATATAACGATTAAGGTTTTGCATTGTTATCTCCAAAGTTCATAGATGCTGAACTAGTATTTATTTTTTAAACAGCTTTATTTTATCTTGCAGCTTATTTGGACCCATTTTTTCAAGGTATTGTTAAATTGCTCAAACAGCTCCAGAGGTTTACCATGTGCTACTTTTTTATTAATATTATTAAATTAATGTTTTTTTATTTTGTTTCCACGCTTTAAAATTAATCGTAAAGCAAAGTCAGTCTTAAAGCAATCTTTTTTGGCAGGTCAAATAAAGGAAAAGGGTATCCCTCATATTTCACTTCCGGGATACCCCTTACATTTTCATTAGTTAGCGCAGTTTGTGCTGTATTTCTTTGTGGTCAATCGCGAATGAATTCGCGCAAAATTAAGGTTCGAGACGGGGAGCCTCTTTTTTGGGTTTCTTTAGCAGCAGGCTGTTCAGGGACCTTGACAACACCGCGAGAACAATGCCGATCCCCAGCGTCACCCCTGCCGCCGGCAGGTGGCCCAGGAAATACCAGAGCAACAGGTAGCCGGTGGAAATCGCGATGGACATCAGCATCAGGGGGAAGGCCAGTTTGAAAAATTCAATAAAGGTGACGCGGACGCCCCTCTTCTCCGCCATACCGATAACCACCACGTTGGCGGAGGCGCCGATGATGGTCCCGTTGCCACCCAGGCAGGCGCCCAGCGACAGCGCCCACCAGAGCAGGTTCAGGTCCGCAATACCGCCGAGGCGCCCCATGTCCTGGATAAGCGGGATCATGGTCGCGACAAAGGGGATATTGTCGACAAAGGCCGAGGCTATCGCCGACAGCCAGAGGATCAGCATGCCGGTCGGCAGCATGTTGCCGCCGGTCGTTTCCAGTGCCCACTTGGCCACTATCTCAATGACACCGACTTCTTCCAGAGCGCCGATGATTACAAACAGGCCGATGAAAAAGAACAAAACCGGCCACTCCACCACCTGCAGGGCGTGTTCGACATCTTCGCGGGTAACCAATAAGAGGAAACTCGCGCCCGCCAGGGCGATGACCGAGGATTCAAGGTGGACGTACTGGTGCAGGACAAAGCCCAAAATGGTCAACCCAAGGATAACCAGACACTTTTTAAGGAGGACGGCGTCCTTGATCTCATCCTGCTCGTTCATTTGCATAATATTTTCCTTCAGCTCTTCCGGCGTGTCCAGTTGATCCCGGTAGATGAACTGTAGTAAAAAGACCGTCACCACATATACAACGACAACAACCGGAGTCAGGTTAAGAACAAAGTCCATGAAGCCAAGTCCGGTGGCGCTGCCGATCATGATGTTCGGCGGGTCCCCGATCAGGGTGGAAGTGCCGCCGATGTTGGACGCTAAAATTTCGGTAAACAGGAACGGCCACGGGCTGATTTTGAGTTGGCTGGTGATGGCGAAGGTAACCGGTACAATTAAGAGGACGGTGGTCACATTGTCCAGTAACGCCGACAGGACCGCTGTAACCAGGGCGAGAGCGGCGAGGATCTTCAGCGGTTCGCCCCCGGACGCTCTGGCCGCCTTGATCGCCAGGTATTCAAATACACCGGTTTTTCTGGTGACGCCGACAATGATCATCATGCCCACCAGGAGGCCGATGGTGTTAAAGTCGATAGCATGCACCGCTGTCTCCAAGGAGAGTATCCCCAGCAAGATCACCACCATTGCCCCTACCAGGGCTATCACCGTACGGTGGATTTTTTCGGAGACGATGATCGCGTAGGTTATTAGAAAAACTGCTATGGCTACTATTGACTGGTACTGTTCGGGCATTAGATCACCTCATGTAAATGTTTTACGAATAAATATAAAAATAGCATACTCATCACAATGTGAGTGCAAATTCATTCGCACGAAGACCCCAAAGGAATGAACAAATCCCTTAAGCAGCTGCGCAGCTTTTATGCGATTAAAATCGCGTCCACATTGTTGGGGGAATAAAAAAAGATGGTGAAATCAGAAAAAACTGACTTCCCACCCCAGAAGCCTTAGGTTCCTTGAAAACGGATTTTGAGATCCGTCCAACACGTTAACACACGTTATGCGATTACCGGCAAATTTGATCATACACCCCCTATAGTCTATAGTAACATTTGCAGTCTGGTCAAGACGGTACCGGAAAAAATTTTTACAGTATTGCAGAGAAATGTACCTGCCGGTAGAGAAATAAGGTTACTATAACTATAGGTGTATGGTCTGAGCAAAAAATCTGATAGCTTACGGCAACCATATCATCTGTTGCGGATCCTGAGCTGCGCAGTAGCTGGAAAGGAAAATATTTAGTGATTAATGTTTTCAATTCTATTTCTATTTATCATGAAAGTCAATCGTAAAGCAATCTTTTGGCAGGTCAAAAAAAAGAAGAGGGTATCACGGAAATTTTGCTTCCGGGATACCCTCTTCTTTTTCAGTAATTATCCGGCGGTATACACTGCTTTCTTTGGAGTCAATGTCCGTATGAATTCACTCCTGTATTTATAACTCAACGGGCTGGGTGGCCTCTTTTTTGCCCCCCTTTAGCAGCAAGCCGTTCAGGGACCTTGACAGAACCAACAGGACTATTCCCAGACCCAGCGCCACTCCTGCCGCTACCAGGTGGCCGAAGAAATAAAAGAGCAGCAGGTAGCCGGTACAGATCAAGATGGACAACAGCATCAGGGGGAAGGCCACTTTCATAAATTCAACAAAGGTAACGCGGACGCCCCTCTTTTCCGCCATGCCGACGACTACCACGTTGGCGGAGGCGCCGATGAGGGTCCCGTTGCCGCCCAGGCAGGCGCCCAGCGACAGCGCCCACCAGAGAAAGTTCAGGTCCGCAATCCCACCCAGGCGTCCCATGTCCTGGATGAGCGGGATCATGGTCGCGACGAAGGGGATATTGTCAACAAAGGCCGATGCTATCGCCGATAACCAGAGGATCAACATGCCGGTCGGCAGCATGTTGCCGCCGGTTGTTTCCAGGGCCCACTTGGCCACCATCTCAATGACACCGACTTCTTCCAGCGCGCCGATGATTACGAACAGGCCGATGAAAAAGAACAGCACGGGCCACTCCACCGCCTGCAGGGCGTGTTCGACGTCTTCTCCGGAAATTAATAAGAGGAGGCTCGCGCCGGCCAGGGCGATGACCGAGGATTCAAGGTGGACGTACTGGTGCAGGACAAAGCCCAAAATGGTCAGCGCCAGGACCACCAGGCATTTTTTGAGGAGGACAGCATCCTTGATCTCATCCCGCTCGTTCATAAGCATAATATTTGCTTTCAGCTGTTCCGGCGCGTACAGTTTATCCCGGTAGAGGAACTGGAGCAAAAAGATCGTCGTAACATATACGACTATAATAACCGGGGTCAGGTTAAAAGCAAAGTCCATAAAGCCAAGTCCGGTGGCGCTGCCGATCATGATGTTCGGCGGGTCCCCGATCAGGGTGGCGGTGCCGCCGATGTTGGACGCTAAGATTTCGGTAAACAGAAACGGCCACGGGCTGATTTTGAGTTGGCTGGTGATGGCGAAGGTGACCGGTACAATTAAGAGGACGGTGGTCACATTATCCAGGAAAGCCGACAGGACTGCCGTGACCAGGGCGAGAGCCGCGAGGATCTTCAGCGGCGCTCCCCCGGACGCTTTGGCCGCCTTGATCGCCAGGTATTCAAAAACACCGGTTTTCCTGGTGACGCCGACAATGATCATCATGCCCACCAGGAGGCCGATGGTGTTAAAATCAATGGCCTCCACCGCTGTTTCCAAGTGGAGAATCCCCAGCAAAATCACCATTACCGCCCCTAGCAGGGCTATCACTGTACGGTGGATTTTTTCGGAAACGATGATCGCGTAGGTTATTAGAAAAATTGCTACGGCTATAACTGGCTGGTACTGTTCGGGCATTGTGTTCACCTCATAATGTAAAATTATTATATCTTAAGCTGCTCGTGAAAGCTTTTGTACGATTGAAATCGCACCAGCATTTGTTGGGGAATGAAACAAGGCAGTGAAATAAAAAATCTGACTTCATACCCCACCTTAAAAAGCCCAGGTTCCTTTTAAAAGGCGGTGAAATCAGAAAGCTGACTTCCCACCCCAGAAGCCTTAAGTTCCTTGAAAACGGACCCTCCAGGTCCGTCCAACACGTTAACACCCGTTATGCGCTTACCACGGTATACGCTATCATATTGCACTGCTATGGTTCGTTCATTGTGCTCACCTCTTGTAACAATTTAAATACCTAAAATCGCACCCATATTTACGGGAAATAAAACAAGATGGTAAAAATAAAAAATCTGATTCATACCCCACCTTAAAAAGCCCAGGTTCCTTTTAAAGGTGGTGAAATCAGAAAACTGACTTCCCACCCCAGAAGCCTTAGGTTCCTTGAAAACGGACCTTTCAGGTCCGTCCAACACGTTGCAACCCGTTATGCACTTACCACGATATACCTGATCATATGGCTCTGCTATACTTCAGTCATTGTACTCACCCATGTAAAAGTTCAAATACCTTAAGCCGCTGCGAAGCTTTTGTGCGATTGAAACGGCGCCCATATGCCGGGGGGGGTTATAACAGGGTGATAAAATAAAAAATCCGATTTCATATCCCCCCTAAAAAAGCCCTCAAGCCCCTTTAAAAGGCGGTGAAATCAGAAGCTGACCTCCCACCCCAGAAGCCTTGAGTTCCTTGAAAACGGACCTTTCAGGTCCGTCCAACACGTTAACAACCGATATGCGCTTAGTACGGTACACTTTATCATATATCTCCTATAGTCTATAGTAACATTTGTGGTCAGGTCAAGACATTACCGGAAAAAATTTTTAACATCTTGCAGGAAAATGTACCTGTCGGCAGCGAAATTAAAATTACTATGGACTATAGGAGGTGAGCAACATTGATCAAAAAAATTCTGGTCGCTTACGACAACGGAAGCAAGGCCAAAAAAGCCCTGGAAACCGCCATCGAGATTGCCAAGGGGAACAAGGCAGGGATTTACCTGCTGACTTCGGCAAAGATGACTGATTTTATTTCATCTGTTGCCAGTCCTGAGATGCTTAAGGATCTGGAAGAGAAAAGCCGCGATTATTTTGTGGAGGCGCTGAAGGAGCCGGTGGAAAGAGTTAAAAAAGAGGGTATCCCGGTCTTTTCTGTCATCCTGCAGGAGCGTCCCGGCGAGGCTATTGTCCGCTATGCTGACGAGGAAGGCATGGACCTGATCGTCATGGGTTCGGCCAACCGGGGTACCGTGGAAAGGTTCCTGCTGGGTCTGGGCAGCGTATCCAACTATGTCCTCCAACAAGCCCGGCAGCCGGTGCTGATCACCAAGGAATAGGGCGAATAAATTCACATCTTTATTGCTGTTTGCTGTATTTATAATTTATACTATATAAAATCATTATAAATAACTATCAAATTGCAAAATCGCAAACAACGGCTGGAGTGAATGGAAACCCCTGGTATGGGCTGCAAAGGTTAATCGTAATAGCACTTACCGGTAGTCAATGCCAATAAACTCAACAACTTCTTAATAAGAAGGCAGAAATCAGCTACCACAACAAATTCAAGAAATACTTGCTCTTTAGGTTGTTTTTCCATGCCCGATTTAAAGTTTTTGCTCTTCTCTTTCACATCTTTTGTGATATAATAGCGACGTGTCAAATATCGATTTTTTATGATCCGCTCACCCCGAACACGTTTAACTGTTTGGCGTGGCGGGTCAAAAATCGTAAGGAGAGAGGGAACGAATGAGCATTTTCAGCAAACATCTCCCGGCGATCCATGTAGAGCATTATAAGTATACCGCGGAAAGCCCTACGGAAAAAATGCCGGTGCCCGATAAGGTGTACATTTCCATGGTACAGCATATCGGCGCTCCCTGCCAGCCCAAGGTGGAGGTGGGAGATCTCGTCAAGGTGGGCCAGGTTATCGGCGACACCGATGCCTTTGTCAGCGCCCCCATTCATTCCAGTGTTTCAGGTAAAGTGACGGCCATCGACAAAAGCCTGACCATGTCAGGCGTCTGGGATCTGATCGTAACGATCACGACGGACAAAAAACAGGAAGTTCTGGAAGGACTCGCTCCCCCGCAAATCGACGACAAGGACAGCTTTATCAAGGCGGTCCGCGCTTCCGGCCTGGTAGGTCTGGGCGGCGCCGCTTTCCCAACGCACATCAAGTTCAACCCCAAGAACCTCGATGAAGTGGACAGCTTCATCATCAACGGCGCCGAATGTGAGCCTTACCTCACCGCCGACTACCGGACCATGATGGAAAACTCGGAACTGCTGATCAACGGCCTGAAAAACACGCTGAAATACCTCAAGATCAAGCGCGGAATCATCGGCATCGAATCCAACAAGGCTCCGGCGATCAACAAGCTGCGGGCAATGGTCAAGGATAACCCGGAGATCGAGGTAATGGAGCTCAGATCCGTTTATCCCCAGGGCGGGGAACGTGTTTTAATCTACGAGACCACAGGAAGAGAGATCCCGATAGGCAAGCTTCCCGCGGACATAGGCGCGATTGTTTCGAATATCAGCTCCGTGGTCGCTTTGCAGAACTTTATTGAAACAGGAATGCCTCTGGTCTCAAAGAAGGTCACAGTGAGCGGCAACGCCATCCGTATTCCCAAGAACGTGGAGGCTCCGATCGGAACGCCCATCAGTCAATTGATAACATTCTGCGGCGGATACAAAAGAACTCCCAAAAAGATCATCATGGGCGGGCCGATGATGGGGGCAGCCGTCTACGACGACGGGATGACCGTGAACAAGAACACCAGCGGCATCCTGACTTTTGACGAGGAATTAGCCACATTGCCTAAAGAAACACCCTGTATCAGCTGCGGCCGCTGTATCAAGGCCTGTCCAATGCTGCTCATGCCTACCCTGCTGGCAAAAGCCTACGACGCCAAGGATGTTGAGCAGCTGCAGAAGCTGAACGTGAATCTTTGTATGGAATGCGGCTGCTGCTCTTATGTCTGCCCCGCGAAAAAACAGCTGGCTTTCACCAATAAACTGGGCAAACGACTAGTTATGGAAGGAGGTAAAAAATAATGGGCCGTTATAATCAAGGAACTCTTATTGTATCTTCCTCCCCGCATATCGTGGACAATGTAACCACGACAAGAATTATGTTGGACGTATTGATCGCTCTCATTCCTGCCTTTATCATGTCCGGCGTCATCTTCGGCTCCAGAGCCATCCTTCTAACGGTCACCTGTGTCGCAGCCTGCGTCCTGTTCGAGGCCGGCTTCCAATATATCACCAAAAAGGACAGCACTATCACAGATTTAAGCGCCGTGGTGACCGGTGTGCTGCTTGGCTTCAATCTTCCGTCGTCTTTACCTTTTTGGATGGCGGTGGTCGGTTCCTTTGTGGCTATCGTGGTTGTCAAGCAAATCTTTGGAGGGATCGGCCAAAACTTTGCTAACCCGGCCATTACCGCCCGCGTCGTCCTGCTGGTATCGTTTGCAACTCCCATGACGACATGGCCCTTGCCCAGTAACCTCCTGGGAACTACCGACGCAGTGACCGGAGCGACACCCCTTGGTATTTTGAATATGGGGACAGATCTTAGCTCCCTGCCCTCCAATATGGACCTCTTCCTCGGATTTGTCGGCGGCTCTTTAGGTGAAACCAGCGCAATCGCGCTTTTAATTGGCGGCATCTATCTCTTATGGCGAAAAGTCATCGAGCCGTGGATCCCGCTGGCTTTTATCGGCACGGTATTCATCTTTGCCTTGTTGGCGGGTCAGGACCCGATCTTCCACATCTGCGCCGGCGGCGTGATGTTGGGCGCATTCTTTATGGCAACGGATTATACGACTTCTCCGCACCTCACAACGGGCAAAATCGTTTTCGGCATCGGCTGCGGTCTTATGACTATGATTATCCGGCTCTACGGCTCCTATCCGGAGGGCGTATCCTTTGCGATCCTGCTCATGAACATACTGACACCTCAAATCGACATGCTGTTTAGAAGAAAGACTTACGGAGGTGTGAAGATATGAAAACCGAAGATATGAAAGCTGAAGCCGTGCAGGTTGTGGCTGTAAAGACATCGAGTTTCGAAGAACTGATCAAGCCCTCACTGGTCCTGCTGCTCATCTGCCTGGTCGTAACCGCCGCCCTGGCGTTTACCTATCAGGTTACGGCGCCGGTCATAGCGGACATCAATACTCGCAACGCCAACATCGCCAGAGGTGAGGTACTGCCGCAAGGGCAAGGTTCCTTCTCTCAAGTAAATGCCCAGCTCCCGGAAAACGTGGCTGAGGTCTATAAGGCCGACAACGGCGCCGGTATGGTGTTTACCACGCTGGACAAAGGTTTCGGCGGACAGGTTACAGTCATGGTCGGGATCGACAGCGAGGGCGCCATCACGGGCGTTAAAGTGACCAAACACAGTGAAACTCCCGGTCTCGGCACCAAGGCCATGACCCCCGAATATCTCTCGCAATATAAGGGACAAAAAGCTATTACCAGGTCCGGTGAACCAAACGAGACCGAAATTGACGCTATTACCGGCGCAACGATCACATCCAATGCTGTATTCCGTGCGACGGAGACAGCCCTGGCCCAATACAAATCGTTAGGGGGTGCTAAATAATGAACAAGCTGAGCTTAATAACAAACGGAATCATTAAAGAAAACCCGGTGTTGATCCTGCTTTTGGGTACCTGCCCCACCCTGGCGGTTACCACTTCGGCCATCAACGGTCTGGGAATGGGCTTTTCTACCATGGCGGTCCTGGTTTCTTCCAACATCGTGATCGCTCTTTTGAAAAACATTATTCCGGACAAGGTCCGGATCCCCAGCTTTATCGTAGTCATCGCGGGTTTCGTCACCATAGTCGGCTTGCTGCTGCAGGCCTACGCCCCGGAGATCAATGAGGCCCTGGGCTTGTTCATACCTCTAATTGTAGTGAACTGTATCATCCTGGGACGGGCTGAAATGTTCGCAAGTAAGAATAAGGTCATTGACTCAGCTTTCGATGGTATTGGCATGGGCCTTGGATTCACTTTTGCTTTGTTTTTGATGGGTTCCATTCGTGAGTTCCTCGGTTCAGGCGCATGGATGGGCCTCAAGCTGACTGCCAATCTGTACGACCCTATTTCGGTCTTCATGCTGGCTCCCGGCGCTTTCTTTACCTATGGTTGCCTGGTGGCATTGATAAATTATGTTTCCAAAGGCAAAGCCATCAAGAAAACAGACTTCGGCTGCGAGGGCTGTCCTTCTGCCGCCGGCTGTCAGCAAATCGGAATGTCGGCAGATTGTAATAGGGGGTTGTAAGTAATGCAAGAAATGATGATCATTATATTAAGCGCCATACTGGTCAACAATTTCGTACTGGTCAAGTTCCTCGGCATTTGCCCCTTCCTGGGCGTTTCCAAGAAACTGGATTCCGCCGTCGGCATGAGTCTCGCGGTCATTTTCGTCATGGTCCTGGCCACGGCAGTGACCTATCCGATTCAGATGGGCCTGCTGGTGCCGCTGCAAATCGGCTACCTGCAGACCATCGTATTTATCCTGGTCATCGCCGCTTTGGTCCAGCTGGTGGAAATTTCCCTGAAAAAATATGTGCCTTCGCTGCACCAATCACTGGGCGTATATCTTCCTTTGATCACGACCAACTGCGCCGTCCTCGGCGTTACGATCCTCAACATCGACGAAAAATATACATTTTTTCAGTCACTGTTAAATTCCTTTGGCGCCGGTGTTGGCTTCCTGCTTGCCATGGTCCTTTTCTCCGGGATCCGGCAGCGCATAGAGAACAACGACTTTCCGGCAGCCTTCAAGGGTATCCCGGCAGTCCTCATCGCCGCTTCAATCGTTTCACTGTCTTTCATGGGCTTTTCCGGCGTGATTGACGGATTGTTCGGGCACTAAGAAAGGAGAATTAGACTATGCAATTCATCATACCGGTCGGCATTGTTACGGCTATGGGGCTCCTGGCAGGAGGCATTCTGACCATCGCCGACAAGTTTATGGCGGTCCAGATGGACGAGACCGCCGCAAAGGTCCTGGCCGCGCTCCCCGGAGCCAACTGCGGAGCCTGCGGCTTCGCCGGCTGCGCAGACTATGCCAATGCGCTGGCCAAGGACGAGGAACACGCCATCAAAGCCAATCTCTGTACCCCCGGAGGCGATGCTGTGGCGATGGAGGTCAGCAGCATTCTCGGGGTGGAGTTCGAGGGCGCTTCCAGCAAGATCGCCATCATGAAATGCTCCGGTTCCCGGGACAGGACCAGCTATGCTATGGATTATCAAGGCCACCAGACCTGTAAAGCGAACAAACTGTTCTTCCGGGGCAGGGGCGCATGTGAAATGGCCTGCCTGGGCTTCGGAGACTGTGTCAATGTGTGCGCATATGACGCGATCAGGATTGAAAACGGTCTCGCCGTGATCAACAAGTATAAATGCGTCGGTTGCGGGCTTTGCGCCAAGGCCTGCCCAAACGCCCTGATCGAGATTGTGCCGGACAAGACCCGTGTCGTGGTCGGGTGCAGTTCCGTCGATCCGGGAAAAGTTACCCGGGAAATCTGCGCCATCGGCTGCATCGCCTGCAAGCTCTGCGAAAAGACTTGCAAATTCGATGCAATCCATGTAATCAATAACCACGCGGTCATTGATTACACCAAGTGCAAAAATTGCACGGCATGCGCCAAGAAGTGTCCCACCAACGTCATCCATGTCTTTCCAAGGCCGGTCAGCGCGCCTCAGCAAAAGCCCAAACCGGTAGCTGCAGAAACGGCGCAGGTAGAGGCGCCTGCCCAGTAAACTTAGAAAAGACAGGACTCCTAAACGCGTGATGGGGGAACAGACGCAGTTTCCGGCACGGTTAAGAGGACTGGTAAGACGTTTACGCCGGGCAGGCTTGCCTTTCGCAAGCTGCCCGGCGTTTTTATAAGCTGATGAACAGGTATTGTTTTATAAGCGAAACTGGTGAGAATGAAAGCAAAACCTTATGGCAGACCCAAAACCGGGTTATAATGATTTAGACGTGTTTATAAAATACTTAAGGTGGTGATTAAACATATTTAAGTATATGGTTCTGCTTATTAGTTTTTGTATTACCCTGTTTAGTATGGGATGTGTGCAAAAGCCTGCCGCCATGCAGGGATTTTCAGGTGAAAAATTCATTATGGATACCTTGATCCAAATAACTGTATATAGTGAGGATAAAGAGAAAGGACAGCAGGCTTTGGAGCAAGCTTTCGGCGCTTTTGAAAGGATTCATCGTTTAACTGATAGATTTCAAAAGCAGGAACAAACCATAACCTCAAACGATGTAGTTAAGATCAACGAAAATGCCGGCACAAAACCCGTTGCGGTCAGCGCCGATACAATAAACATGATCGAGCGTTCACATTATTTTGCCAGTGCAACCGGCGGAGCTTTTGATGTTACCATAGGGCCGGTAATGGACCTGTGGGGTTTTGGAAAAAGTGAGCAGCATGTTCCGGCTGATCAGGAAATAAAAAGGGGACTAAGCCTGGTTGACTATAACAAAGTCCAGGTTGACCCTGATAATATGACGGTCTTTCTTGCGCAACCAGGGATGAGTTTAGATTTGGGCGGTGTGGCCAAAGGCTATGCCACAGATGAGGCGGTCAAGGCTCTTAGAGATATGGGGATACAACATGCCATTATTAATGCCGGGGGCAACGTTTACGCCCTTGGCGATAAGCCGGACGGCTCGCCCTGGCGGGTCGGCGTGCAGGACCCGCGCGGCGCCAAGGGCATCATCGGGATCTTGTACGTAAAGGATAGAGCTGTAGTAACATCAGGTGATTACCAGCGCTACTTTGAGCAGGACGGAGTCCGCTACCACCACATTGTAGATCCATCTACCGGAAAGCAAGCCAGGGGCGTAATGCAAGCCACAGTGGTTGCAGATTCAGCCACGGATGCGGATATTTTATCTACAACGCTGTTTGTGCTAGGGGCTCAAAAAGGCATGGGCTTTGTGCAGGAGCTGCCCGACACCGGGGCCATCTTTATCGATACGGACAAGCAAGTGTCCTACACTGAAAATCTGCATGGACAGCTGGAATTCACTGGTGACGGCGACTACCAGATTAAACAAAACTGATAAATGTGACAACGAGAAAGTCCCCATTGTTCAATATGTGACAATGGGGACTTTTCTTGTTGTTACTCTCTTTCTATGGTAGCAATGAGAAAAAAGCAGAGAATCGTCTCATGTGCAGACTGATAAAGACCCGACTTGCGGGTGTGGGGTTATCCGAAAGCGATGAGGAGCACCTGGGTGCGTTCCTTAGCGCGTGCGTTGCATGCAGCAAAGCCTGAATAGCGCGTAGGTTATGGGTGGCAGTCTGTAGATGCGGTCGTTATGATGTTCTTAGTACACAAATGGAGAATTGCGAAGAGAGCGGAGGATAACCCCACGCCCACTACCCAAGAGGCTTTTGAATTATCGATTGAGCGTTTTAGTTTTTATTTACAGCGGCAAACAATATTTTCTCGCCGGCCTCCAGTACTTCACTTGCACCTGAGTAGATATGATCATTGAGCCAGATTTCTGCTTCACTGTCTTTACCTGCAAGCTTCAGTTTCCACTGTCCCGGCGATGTATTGAGTTCTTCAAAAATCATATTGCCCCGCAAAACACTGCACCCGGTAGCTCCCTCTATTCCCTGGGCAAAGAAATGTCCGCCGGACACTTCCGCTCTGGCCGCTTCGCCGCGGCTGATACCCAAGGCCTGTAACGCCCTGGCGCCCGTCCTGAGCCCCAGAGCGAGCCCGACGTTGATGGTATCCCAGTGCAAACGCCGGGAGGTGGCGCTCAGTTCATTCCTCATACAACAATTTAATGGTGTTTCTGCTAATGGAAACGCGTCATAATGGGGAATATAGATTTTAATGTCCAGGACGGGAGTGCCGTCCAGGGCATCCAAACCCCTGACATAAAGACGGTTCTCTTCACATTTGATGAGCTCAACAACGCACGACCCCATCGCTGAAGGACGGGACGGAGACCGGGTGGAGTATACGCCCCGGCAGACCGGTTCGCCGGCGACAGGTAATGTTATTGGCGGCTGCTCCTTTTTCCATTCAACCAGTTCCAGCCAGTCTTGCCTGCGATGCTGGTGATAGATCACATGGATATGGGAAAAGTATTCGATCCCGATGAGAGCGTCCGTGAGATCTTCCCTCATATAAATTACGCTTTCTCTGTGATAATCATAAGTGCGGCTAACTTTTTTAAAGTCGGAAACAACAACGCCAACCGGCTGAATGGAAACCGGTTCCTTCGGAACTAAGACCACGCTTATCAGCCTCCCGTAAATCATAAATATTGGCCCTGACGCCGCCAACATTGCACCGGAGACGGATGAAAATCTATTTCAACCGGCCTGTTTCAAAAACAGCCTAACCCACATTGCGTTATCCTGTAGCCCAGTTCATCGCATACACTGCCGACCAGAAACAAACTAACCCCCAACTCCCCGGCCATTCTGTGGGCTGATGTACAGCTTATTTGCAGCTCCGGATGCCGTGAATTCAATATATCTTTGATTCTATTCCTTTTTTTTATATAATCAGCAAACAAAACCTCCAGGCTGACTTTTAGGTCATTCGACAAGCCTTCCTGGACCTTTTCTGAAAAAATGGGGATATCCGGACGAATTGTTTTCATTCCAGTTGCAAAATCCCTGGCTGCTTCACTTTCCGAATCAAGCAAAACAATGATATCCGCTTTTCGTATCCATTCCAGATCCTGCTCTAAAACCTTTACCGGCAGCTGAATCACAACGATTTGCACGGCCCACGGAAAGTCGGTTATGCCATCGCATCCTTCCAGTAAAACTTTTTCAAACTTCTTTTCCTCGTCGAAAAAAAACATATAACGCACCATTCTTTGCAGTTTAACCTTTGGGCCCCGGAGTTCCAGCAAGGATTGTGATGCGTTCCAGGACTTCTGAATATTCTTCAACAGATCTCCATACCCCTCAGGTTGACATAGTTGCAGCCGTCCTTCCTCTAAATCGCCACAGGGACTGAGCTTAACCACCATAAAATCATCGAATGACTTCATAAAAACAGGCCCAAATTTTTGCTCGTCTGTTAATCCCAGATAACTTGTCGCTACTGCCAGCATATTCATCAACTCACCTTTTCATTTGTTTAACCCATTATCCCTGTCAGCAATGGGGATTTCAACCGCACCCAGCGCGTCAGCCCCGGATTGCGGGGTATGCGCAACATTCGTTTTTAAGGAAAAAATGGTCCACCTGTACAATACTTTATCATGTATATTTCCTTTCGCCTTCCCCTATGCCATTTATTACAAAGCGCTCATATACGCTTAAGCCCGCTAATTAGCGGGCTTAAGCGCAATAGGTAGCAGCATTCATGATGAGTTAATCGGCTTTATACTCCAACGCGTTCACAATGACCGTCACAGCCTCAGCCCTGGTGGCGTTGCCCAAGGGCTTGACGGTATTGTCGGGGTATCCCTTCATGATCCCGCTCTCCGTCGCGGCGGCAATAGCTTCCCTGGCCCAACCGGAAATGCTGCCGTTGTCGGCAAACTGGGGCTCTCCTGCAACTGCTGGAAGCTTCGCGGCCTTTACAATCATCACAGCCATCTGCTCGCGGGTGATCAGGTCGTCCGGACCAAATGTACCGGAGTCATAGCCGTTGACTACCCCATTGGCCGCCGCCGCGGCAATGTAGTCCTTGGCCCAGTGCGCTGCGGTGTCGGCAAAAACTCCGCCGCCCTTGTTCTCGAGCTTGAACGCCTTAACCAGCACAGCAGCAAATTCGGCCCGGGTAATACTGTTGTCAGGCTTGAAAGTACCGTCGGGATAGCCGCTGATGGCGCCCAGGGCCACCAGTTGGTTGATGTTGTCCATTGCCCAGTGGCCGGTGATGTCTTTTAATGCCGCAGGGACTTGCCCTGACGGTACGGCTTCCGCTTTCCCGGCAATCATTACGGCAAACTTGGTGAAGTGGTCCACCTGCACGGTCACGGTATTGCCTGAGACAGTGCCGCCCAGGCTGACCCACTGGCCGGACGCCTCGTCGTAGTAGAATATTTCCGGTTTTTCACCGGGAGCCAGCGCTGACGGGTCGAAGCTCAGTGTTATGACCACGTCCTTGTTAAAGTTATAGCTGTTCTTGCCGTCCACACTGAACTCGTATACGCTGCCGGCCAGTTTGAAGCCTGCCGGAACGGCGGGAGGCGTGGTTACTTTCTGTACCTTTACTTCCACTGCGCTGCTTCCGGTCAGCGCGTTGGCCGGCACTTTAATGGTGGCTTCGCTGCCGAGGCTGATTTTGCCGCCGGCGCCGGGTTTGACTGTCGCTCTCCCGGTGGTGGAGGTAACTGCCTGCGACGATGAGCCACCGCCGCCGCTGCTACCGGTGGAATTTGAGCTTACCAACTCGATACTTACAATCTTTGATATCGATGTTGACCCGGTGACAGCCGCTCCAACAAGCCTGAGCGGCCAGTTATCATCGGACTCGGGTATCGGGGCGCCGTTCAGGGAATTGGCGATAATGTAGTTGCTGTTCCGGATGATATCCGCGCTATTGATAGTTACCGAATGGCCGTCGGAGGCGGTAATCACAACCTGGTACCCGTCCTCAGCCAGCGCATCGTTAAAGGCGTTATCGGTATGCTGGTCAGCGTCATCGACGAATCCTGCGAGGAACCACAGGGGCATGCCTTCCCAGACCTGTTCTTCAGAATCCGTGTAGGTTGCCTTGTGGTTGGCGCCGAACTGACAGGCGAGAGCCTGCTCAAAATAGGTTTTGCTTACATCATAGTTCAAACCACCGATATCCCGGCCATCGAGCTCCAGTGTCCAATCGCCCACAGGCAAGGAGTACATCTTGATGGTTTCAATAAGTTTTGATGATAAGCCGGCACAAGAAGGATACTGGATACCTCCATCGTAATAGTAGTGCCAGTAATTTGACGGAAGCGTCTCGTGCATATCCCACTGGCCGTAGACGTGGTCGTCCGGAGTAAAGAATAAACGGATACCATCTTTATAATTGGGAACGTATTCCCCGTCACCCCACCAGGCCAGAATGGCGTCTCCCTGGCGCGCCTGCACCGCAGGGTCGGTATATATGGAGGAATAGGGAAGCGTAGTCTCATAACCGTCTTTTGCAACCAGTACAATTTCAGTACCTGCTCCCATGCCGCCCACAAGCTCACAAAGATCTCTGATGCGTGTTCCCTTCACGGCATTTTCTATCTTGTAACCGCCGGGATATTCCTCGTCAGCATCCCATAAATCATTCGGGTCGTTGGTGATTCCCTCGTAGCGGTATACCGTTGTCCCGTCTCCAATCACTTCGAGGTTTTCCTGCGTCCATAGATAATCGACCGTGATCTCGTCAAGGATGGTGGTATGATCTTCAGCGTACTTGATGACACGGAGTTCGGGTATGGGTTGAGCAGTCGCAAAAGACGTTAATTCAATCTCCTCAATATTCCCAACGCTGGTACCGCTAAGGGCGCCTTCAGCGCTGGCGACACCGGCGCCGACCAGCCGCAGCGGCCATGCATCGGTAAGCGGCGCATCGTTGCATTTATTCGCAATGATATAGTCGTTGCTCCAGGCTACGTCCGCGCTGGCAAAATCCTTGGTGTAGCCGTCTCCGGCTTTCACCAGGATTGTGTAACCGGCAGTTGCCTGATTGGCGTCATAATCGTGTGGCTGCCGGTCGTCCACCCAGCCGGTCAGGAACCAGAGAGGTATACCTGACCAGACATTGCCGTCACCGTCAGTCCATTCTTGGAGGTGGCCCGAATTTGGGCAGGCCAGAGCGGCCTCAAACTCAGCCTGCGAAATAACATCACTGATCTTGCCGTTCAGAGCAAGGTTCCAGCTTCCGGGATCAGCCGGCGGCGTCTGCAGCTCGGGGATCTCTATCTTTACGATGTTACCGACAGCAGAGCCCCCGAGGGAGCCATCATCTTTGGTAACACCGGCCCCAACCAGGCGCAGTGGTCCTGCCTCGGTAAGCGGGGCGCCGTTGCATTTGTTTGCAACGATATAGTCGTTGCTCCCGGCTACATCCGCGCTATCAAAAGTCTTGTAAAAATCATCTCCGGCAACTACTTTCACAGTATAACCGTCTGCAGCTAATGCATCATTGAAAGTCCAGTGGCTGCCTGTCTCGATGTCGTCCACCGCGCCCAGGAGCACCCACAGGGGCACGCCGGACCAGACGTTATTTTCAATATCGATCCATTCCCTGTTGTGGCCTGAACCCGTGCAGGCAAGCCCGGCTTCAAACTCCTCCTGGGTGATGGTATCCCCTACCTCTCCGATCATCTCCAGGGTCCATCCTTCGGGTGGTTCAGGCAGACCCGACAGCTCGATCCGGACGATGTTGCCTACCTGTTGTCCGCCAAAAACAGCCGGACCTTTCAGATAGAGCGGCCAGCAGGCTTTTCCCGATTCGGTCTCGAGCGGAAGCGGTTCTCCGTTCAGTGTGTTGGCGACGATATATCCATCGTCGCGGGCGATTGCGGCGCTGTCAAGGGTTGCCGACCAATCGCCGGCTATAACATTCACTTCATAGTTCTGGGCGGCGAGGTCGTCGTTGAAGTTGAAGTGGTAAGGGCCAACATCCGGGTCGTCGTCAACCATGGCGACGAGCAGCCATAGCGGCACGCCTCCCCAGACATTACCGTCACCGTCGGTCCAGGTCACCTGGTGACCTGATGACGGGCAGGCAAGGGCATCCTCGAAGTAGGCCTTGGTTACGGAAGCATTCTTTGCCCCGGAGAGCTGAAGAGTCCAGTCCGTCGGCGCAATACCTGTAGCCACAACGGTTTTCACCGCGGCGGTAGCCGCTGCCTTAACAGCATCGAGGTCAGCCGGGGCAGCAATACCAGCGGCGTAGTAGTACTCAACCTTATCCCCGTCTACAAGCTCGATCAGGTTCAAGGCGTCATCGCCATTGTTGTAGCCGTCTTTATAGACGTCGTTTACGTATGCATACCACTTGCTACCCCCCTTTACATAAGGGTAGTCTCCTACATTGTCCAAAAGGAGAGCGCCCGACGCTGCGTAATTCTTGTCGGTGACGTCATAGGTGAAGCCACTGACAGTTGCGGCTGCCTGAAGCGCTCCAAGCGGTGTGTTCTTTTTGACAGTATACTCTTCCCCTGAGTTATAGGCGGTCACGCTAAAGGTCTCGCCGGGTGTCAAAACAACCGTCCCATCGTAGAGGACGTCAACTGCCGGCGTCCCTGCGTCCGCTTCTGTCGGGGTGAATACTACGGGCAGCATTGCCAGCAATGTTACCAGTAGAATTCCCAGCCCACGCTTCATCAGTCTCTTCATAAACATTTATCCCCGGAGCCTCCTTTAATTAATTAATAATGTGATCTACAAATCATTCTTACTGCTACAATTCAAAGCAAAGTCACATCACCATAATACTCACCTTCGTAGGATTTTCTCTAAAATTTCAAGGTTTCATCTTACTGGTCAGTTGACCAGTATAGGTCCAGTAAGAAAAAGAATATCTTGCAGAGTAAAAATGGAGAGTCTTTCCTTCCGCACATTACTGCAAAATAACAGGATTGACACCGGTGTCATTGGTCAAATTATCAACAATGTAGACCTTGATCACATCGCCCGGCTGTACATTAAAACCGGCCTGGGCGATTTCAACCTGGTCAAAATCAGCTCTGGTGGCGTTAAGTGCAAGTTGGCTGCCGTTTCTAAAATGAGTAAAGACTACTGTTTCATTACCGCTATGGGAGATCACCGGCGTAATGCTGACCGCGAAGTATTTAAACCCGGTCACACCGTCATCAACGGTCATGGTATTGATACCGTCCGGGGTTGTCCCGGCAGTATAAGCAGGATCAGGCTGGGAAGAAAGCCTGTAGACAGGTCCCGGCTCTGTGATGTCGCCTTTGTTGATCATGTATCTTTCAATCAGTTCACCGGTTGATTGTTCTGATGTCAGGGTCAAGACATCACCCTCAATATCAATAACCTGGTAGTTGCTGCCGGTCTGTTCCACAGCGATGTAGGGAAATTCTCCGCCCCCGCCGTAAGTCTTGGAACCGGCATTACCCATCACATAGACAATCCCGTACGAGGGTTCAGTCTGGACCTCCTCCTGGTAAATTGGATGGGTCCTCATATACTCATGCTGGTGCCCGACAAAAACCATATCCACCCGGTTCTGTTCCAGAACCGGCACCCAATTGGCCCGGATGGACTTATCTATCCCCTTATAATCATAAGTGGCTGGATACGCGGGAATGTGAAAAACAACAAACTTCCACTTTTTTGTTGTGCCTTGCAGATCATTTTGCAGCCATTGTTTTGCTCCCTCGTCAGTATTTTTATTGCTGTTGAGCACCACGAAATGAGCATTGCCGTAATCGAAGGAGTAAAACTCCTGCTTCAAACCTTCGGGACCGTTATCCGGCAAGGCAAAAAAATCTAAGTACATGTCTCCGTCGTGGTTGCCCATAGCCGGCATCACCGGGATCCTGGAGAACAAAACTGTGGCAGCAGCAAGAAACTGTCCCCACTCTTCTTCATCGCTGTCGTTATCCGTCAAATCCCCGCCTAAAAGGGCAAACTTGATTTGGGGATAGGACTGATAAACCGCATCCAGCGTACTGCCCCATTCAGCATATCCGGACTGCACGTCGCCCATATACAGAAATGAGAATTCTTGCGTGTCCGAGGCAGTTGTAAAGGATAAGGGCCCGCTCCAGGCCTCTTCCCGCCCTACCTGGTAAACATATTTTGTCTCCGGGGTCAATCCAGTTATATTTACTTTGAACCTGTAATGGGTACTGTCAAATGCCGAGCATTCTGCATTCATTTCCTGGGCGGCGTCAAAATTACCGGCAAATTCATCTGCGCTGATGTACTGCACCCGGGCCGGCGAATTATCCGGCGTTAACCAGGTAATGGTCTGAGATGCAGCCGGATCAAGCGTCCAGGTCAGAATAATTTGCTCCGGCGCTGCGCTTTCCTCAGCAAGGGCAACCGGAGACAGAAACCAGCAGAAAAAAACCGCTAATACCATTAAGACTGGACACATAATCTTGCTTCTTACTGCCATATTTCTTTGGGAGTATCCAAATCCAGGGCTCATATCAGCGTACTCCTTTTATCCCACAATTTTAGGACAACTTTGCGCATGGTTCTCATCTGTGAATTCCAGGGATAGCGGAAAAGGGTTTGACTTACTCCCCTTTCCGCTAAAGCCCCCGTTTTTAACTCCCTGTCCGCAAGTCCCAAGCATTCATTACTGTTTCTTATCGGTTCAGCGCATTGACTATAACTGTAACAGCTTCCGCCCTGGTGGCGTTACCCTGTGGCTGAATGGTGTTATCAGGATACCCTTTCATGATCCCGTTTTCCGTCACGGTGGCAATAGCCTCTCTGGCCCAGCCGGAAATGCTGCCGCTGTCGGAGAACTGAAGCTCTCCCGCAGCCGGGGCAAGTTTCGCGGCCTTGGCAATCATAACAGCCATCTGCTCGCGGGTAATCATATCATCCGGCCCGAAGGTATTGGAGTCATAGCCGTTGACCACGCCCGCAGCTGCCGCGGCCGCAATGTAATCTTTAGCCCAGTGCCCGGCTGTATCCGCAAATGTTTTACCGTCTTGAGACGTCAGTTGGAACGCTTTAACCAGCACAGTGGCAAATTCGGCCCGGGTTATCGCGTTGTCAGGCTTGAAGTTGCCGTCGCTATAACCGCTGATAGCGCCGAGCCTAACCAATTGATTGATATTGTTCTCAGCCCAGTGACCGGCGATATCATTTAATGTGGGCTGCAGCGTGGGCTGCTCCTCCTGCTTGCTGGAAGCCAGTACGGCAAATTTGGTGAAGTGGTCCACCTGCACGGTTATGGTATTGCCGGATACGGCGCCGCCGATGTTTACCCATTTGCCAAGGGTTTCGTCGTAGTAATGGACCGCCGGGGTCTCGCCCGGACTTAAGGAAGCTGGATCGAAAGTAAAAGTCAGGGTGACCGGCTTGTTGAAAGTATAAGTTTCATTGCCGTCTACTTTAAATTCGTAGACGGAGCCAAGCAGCTTGAAGCCTGCAGGAGTAGCTTGCGGGCTACTAACCTTCTGAATAGTAATGTCTACTTTAGCTGTGCCTGTTAAGGCGTTGGCCGGAATATTTACTGAAACATCACTGCCCAGGCTGATTTTTCCACCGGCACCCGGGCTTACAGAGGCTTCTCCGGTAGTGCTGTTAACCGGTTGCGGAGTAGTAGATCCACCACCAGAACCACCAGAACTACTGCTGCTGGCGCCTACGTTAAGTCTCTTGTTGTCTACGTTGTCGCCTTCACCGGCAACAACTGTTAATGTGCCTGCAGCGCCTCCCGGGACGATGAAGTCTATGCTGTAATTTCCGGTTGCATCTGATTTTGTTGTATCAAAATATACGATGTTTTTTGCCGCGTCTACTACTTTGAGGGGAACCCATGCGTTTGGTTCGGTTGTGCCTGAAGCTGTGACGCTTTTGTTAACTGACGCCGTAGTTTTACTTAACGACAGGGTGGTGTTTGGCGTGTTTGCCAGCGCCATAGCAGGAACACACATCAGCAGCATTAACGCTATTTGGAGATATGCTACTATTCTGAGCTTCATTTTCATCACTCCTTTTTACTTAAGCCTGTGCCGGGATAAGGCTAAGGGAAGTATCCAGCAAATCAACCAGCCGGCAATCCTCTTCGCCGTCACGAACACACGTGATTCGTTCTTTCATTAAATACTGTTCTTAAAATACTGTTCTTAAGGCTTTTTAAAGCCAATGGGTTTTTATCCAATTCTAAGACGGACACTTTTACAGTGGGAGCTTTTCCACGGTGAGGGCAGAGTCGTCCCCCACCGTGGTCTTGATGTCCAGTTTTAGCTGGACAAGTTCACTTGTTCTTTCTATAAACCGTTTTGCAGCTTATATATTTTTGCAAAGGAGCTCATTTTTTGACTACAATATCCCATAACAGGTATTTATTGTAAAATAATCGGGTTTAAGTCAATTGCGTTGGTTAAATTATCAACAATGTAAGCTTTGATCACGTCGCCCGATTGGACATTAAAACCGGCCTGGGCAATTTCAACCTGGTCAAAATCAGCTCTGGTGGCGTTAAGCCCGAGCTGGCTGCCGTTTCTAAAATGAGTAAAGATCACTGTTTCATTACCGCTATGGGAGACTACCGGCGCAATATTGACCGTGAAGTATTTAAACCCGGTCACACCGTCATTAACGGTCATGGTATTGATGCCTTCCTGGGTCGTCCCCGCGGTATATGCATCATCAGCCTCAGGTGTAACTGTGTAGACCGGATTTGGTCCAGACGTTTCCTCTATCGTCTGCACTACGGCAGCGTCTTCGTACCCTGCAGCCTTAACCACAACAGTGTAGTCTTTGGCTTCGGTAAACACATCTGCGGCAATGGTAATCACACCGGCAGAAACAGTATATTTACCGTCAGCCAGGGTTGCGCCGTCCACAGTGATTTCTGTGATGGCGCTACGCCAGTCAGCATCATCGGTAAAGGTGATATCTACCGCCTGGCCAACTGTATTGTCGCTGGTATCTGCCTTTAAGACAGGCGCGGCAGGCTCTCCTCCAGTATCTACCGTATAGGTAAAACTGACAACATCGCTATCTGCTCGGCCTGGCCCAATAGCAATGGCCTTGATGGTAGTGTCCGCGGTTATTTTAATCGGCACATTTAATTCAGGCTGGTAATAGCTGGCGCTCTTGTTATACATGTTGCTGTTTACATCCGGGGTACTGCCATCCAGGGTATAGTAAATCTTAACTCCATCAAAAGCTGTATGTCCCAGTGTAACCTCGGTTCCCGGTGCAACCACGCCTTCTGCTACATCTGCCGTAACATTATCCCACTTCAGGGGTTGTTCTGTGAAAACAATAATCTCATTAACTTTTTTTACAAACCACGGTTTATTCTGTTCGGTAACAGCCCGCTGACCCATGATCAACCGCAATCCGTTACTTTCCAGTGTATCCGTGGAGAGGATCGCCGGCACCAATACTTTACCGTTTGAAGAACCTTCCATCAAACCCGGGAAATAGTAACGGGGTTGTGCAAGCAGCTCATCTCTGGTAAAAGTCTTGGTAAGGCCGTCGGAGGCCTTGATGGTTATTAGTTTGGCTTCACCTTTTATTTGGGCCAGGTCCAGAATATCCTGCAGCTTTACTCCTTTAACATCAACAAACCCATTATCTTCAGCGGGATAGTTATTGATAGCGCTATAGCTGTGGGACACCTCCGGCAGCGCCAGGACCTGGCTTAGAGTAAGCTCAACGGCGGCAGGCACCCCATCACCGGTAATAGTAATAGCTAGCGCTTCTGCTGCGCCAATTGTCTGAGTCACTGTGGCATCATTGTATCCGGTGGCGCTGACCGTGATTTCGTAGTCTTCAGCCGCGGTGAACACGTCAGCGGTGATATTGATATTCCCTTCCGTAACCGTATACTGGTCGCTGGTTAAGGCACTACCGTTAACAGTGATACCGGTAATCGCCGCCCGCCAGGCCGCATCATCGGTGAAGGTCAGGTCGATGGAATTGCCTGCCTTGTTGTCGGTGGTGTCGGCTGCCAATACCGGCGGCGCCTCGGGCTGGCCTTGGACTTGCATAGTTACCACCGAATCCGCGTAGCCCGCAGCTTTGAACGTAATGTCAAATTCCCCGGCTGCGGAAAGAACGCCGGCTGCGATGGTAATCTTTCCTTCACCAACTGTATAATCGAACTCTGTGAGACTCTTATTGCCCACAATCACGCTGGTAATTGACTCTCTCCAGCCCGCAAAATCGGCAAAAGTCAGGTCTAAAGCTTCACCCGGGGCTATCACTCCGGCTGCCGGGGTAAGCGTCACGGGCGCCCGCTTAACCTGCGTGGGAACCAGCCTCTCAGAAGTTGTCCCATCGCCAAGTTTGCCTTTCGAATTATTCCCCCAGGCCCATGCGGTACCATCGGTCTTTAAAGCCTGCGAGTAGTTGGAACCGGCATTTAACATGGCAATACCGGCCTCTGGCCCGTAGAGCTTAATAGGTACTTTACTACCGTTATCATACCCCATCTTGCCGTTACCGAGTTGACCTTGACTATTGTTGCCCCAGACCCATAACGATCCGTCGGTCTGCAGGGCCATCGTGTGGTTATCCCCGGCCGTAATTGCTTTCACATCTGTTAGATCAGAAGCTTGAACCGGCACAAGACTTCTCATTATTTTAGTCAGGTCCAGATCTTTATTACCTAACTGTCCACTCGAAGCGAAGCCCCAGCCCCAGACCGTACCGTCCTCTTTAATTGCTAAAGAAAATCCGCTTCCGGCGGCAATGGCCTTGAAGACACCGGTAAGGCCGGTAGCCTGAACGGGCTTATTGCTATTCGTTTGGGTACCGTCACCCAATTGTCCTTCGCTATTTTTGCCCCAGGCCCAGACCGTGCCGTCGTTTTTAAGGGCCAGAGCATGCTCCTTACCGGCTGCAATAGCCTGGACATCAGTCAGGCCGTAGACCTGCTCCGCAACAGTTCTTGAACCTCCGGCGCCGATACCCAACTGTCCATAGCTATTTTTGCCCCAGGCCCAGACCGTACCGTCGTTTTTAAGGGCCAGAGAAAAACCGTCCCCGGCTGCAATAGCCTGGACCCCGGTCAATCCGTAAACCTGTTCCGGGACAGTCCTGGTTCCGGATGTACCGCTGACACCGTTGCCCAGCTGTCCATACAAATTATAGCCCCAGGCCCAAACCGTACCGTCGTCCTTCAGGGCCAAAGTATGGTTGTAACCGGGCGCCGCCGCCGTGACCTCCGTTAAGCTGGAGACCTGCACCGGTGTGTATTTAGTTTCAGTACTGCCGTCACCAAGCTTGCCCTGGGCGCCGTCACCCCAGGCCCAGACCGTACCGTCGTTCTTGATCGCGACAGTATGCCGATCTTTCCCGGCCACGTAAACCATGTCGCCTGCGCCGGCGGAGCCGAACGGGACCAGGTATTCTTTAGTGACGATCTCGCTGTCCGACCGGCCGGGACCGATGACGACGGCTTTGATGGTGGTGTCGCTGTTAAGGGGGCCGATTTTGTGGTTTATTTCGTCCAAATCATCGCTTCGCGACGACCACCAACGCATGGCAATCCAGTTATACATGGGGCTGTCTATGGTCGGGTCGCTGCCGTCCAGGGTGTAATGAACCTTGTCTTCATCGTCGAAGGGACTGTGCATTTCCACCATGGTCCCTGCGGGTACCTCTCCAGGCGCCGGATTGACCGTGGGATTATCCCATTTGGGCACGGGATCGGTGAGCACCTCGATTTTTACTACCAATTTGGCAAACCTGGCGTTGGTCTGCTGGGTTACCGCCCGCTGCCCGTACAGCAAATGGTTTGCGTCCGAACGGCTAAAGTTGTCCGCAACCAGGATATCGTTATAACTTTGAGCAGAGAAACTTCTGTGCGCGATGATGGTATCCACTAATACTTTACCCGACGGGTCACCGGGAAGATGGCCGGGAAGGCCGCTGCTCATAAAATTAGGGAAACGATACCGGGGGGCGTTTAATAACTCCTCCACCGTAAAGGTAACTCTAAAATTGTCTCCGGAAGTAAATCTGATCTGTGTGGCTTCCGGCTTGAGTCCCCCGGCTAAATCAAGCAGGTCGGTCAGTTTGACGCCCTGCCCCCTGTACCAGCTCTTGGTGGGCCAGGTGTTAATAGTGCTGTAGATTACGTCTTGTTGTTGTAAATAAACCCCTTCTGATACTGACTCCGTACCCCGGAGCTGGTTTTGGGTAATGGTTACGGGCACGGGGCCGTTCAGCCCGGGCCCCGATATTATAATGTCACCCCCGGCGGCCAGGGCGTCCGCGGGCGCCATCAGACTAACCGTACCGGCAAGCAACAGCACGCTGAAGACGGTCAGAAAAAGCTTAAATACCCAACTGCTCCTTATACGCATGGAATTCCCTCCTTGTTTCAACAAATAATAGTCACACTGCTGAGAAACATTTACAACAAACCACTTCTCCTCTCTCAACTCGCACATCAGAGTAGCCCCAAAGACTTAATAGTTTTCAGCCTCCGTTACACCATCTGCCATATGGCATCAGTCCAGCATTCTCAACACCCCCTTCGTCAAATGGCCTGTCGGCGCTGAACCCCTGTACTTTGGAGAAAAAACCGGTCACCTCCTGCTTGTCCCGGCTACGGGTAGCCGGAAAGATTTGTAAAGCAAAAAAGCTTTGTCCCATTGGTTGAAAGGGACAAAGCTTTAAAGTCCGGCAGCTTATGTTTCCTTTCCTCAATGGGAGGCACGGCAGTTTCCCGGCGTACCCTGTGAGGCCGATAACCATAGTCTCCCTTAGGTCATGCGGCTCGGAAAAACATACTTATTTTTGTGAACTCAGTCATGCATATTTACTTCTACTGCAGTTCCAGGCTTGTGAGAAAATTGGTAAAGCGCTGTCCGAACTCATCCTGGTAAATAATGATGCGCATAGCGCCCTCCCCGCCGGTCTTGGTTTTTAACGGTTCACCGTGGTCGGCGTAAACAATGAACACATTATTCGGCCGCAGGACTTCAGACATGTTCACCCCGGAGGTGTAGTTGTCGATGCCTCTGGTTATGATCCTGGTACATTTTTGGGACAGACCCGGATCGATGCTGTTTAAGGCGTCCAGCAGCGGGGCGCCTGTAAACTCATGTTTGGTCATGCCGGAGGTGGACTGAATCACCATTTTCTTCTGCGCCGCCGGCAGTTTCTGAAGATCGGCAACTGTCAGGACGCCGATAACATTATCTCCTGTCTTAACTAAGATTTGGCCTTCCTGCAGGTTTTCATCGCCGCGGTTCAAAAACGCAAATACCACAATAATAATGACCAGTAATGCAATCACCGCATAGAGGATCTTCTTTTGGTCAACAGCCTTACTCTCCATCAACAATACCCTCCCAAGCATAGCCGGTTTTGGCCGGATGAGACAGGAGAACCATCCCCTTGCCTGTCTTAAACCTTTGGTTACATCCTGAAGCCTTTATTCTGGTCCAGCTTTTTCTTTAGCCTAAGCGTTTTTTCGCCAATACCTGCCTTGATGCCCAACAGGCCGTCCCGGCAACCCGCAAAACACTGCATGCAGCGGACGCATTCCGGACTATTGGGGTTGTTGTATATGTCTATCCCCAACTCACATTGCTCTTGACAGCCTCCGCACTTTTTGCAGTTATCCCTATTGATTTCGAACCTCAGCAGGCTTAGCCGGTTCAGGAGGGCATAGACCGCTCCGAGCGGGCAAATAAACCTGCAAAAAGGCCTGAAGATGATCATGGACGGCAAAACCGCGACGGCAAGCAAAACCAGCTTCCACTTGAACAAGACACCTGCCGTTGTCATCAGGGAAGGTTGTAACGCCATTAAGGGCAGGTACGCTTCCAGCGTCTCCACCGGGCATAAATACTTGCAGAAGGTCGAGCCGCTCAAATAAGTCAGACCAAGGGCCGGGAACAGGAGCACAAACAGGACCAGCACGACGTATTTTAAATAGACGAGTTTTATTAACTTCCGGCCGGGCCGGTACTTGGGCAGCGGTATTTTATATAACAGTTCCTGCATGAAGCCAAAGGGACAGAGCCAGCCGCAAAGGAACCTGCCCAGCAGTCCCCCCAGCAAAAGCAGCAGCCCGGAGGTAACCATAAGGAGCAGATAATTGCCGAATATAAGCGAGCTCTGGATCAGTCCCAGCGGACACGAGCTAAAAGCGCCGGGGCAGGAAGTGCAGTTCAGTACCGGCACACAGAGCCTTTTCAGAGGCCCGTTGTACGCCGTACCCTGCAGAAAACCGGCAATATGTCCGTTTATAAGCGCCGCTGTAATGGTCTGGACAACCCTTCTTTTCAATCATCACACTCCCGGATTACGTGGTAGCGGTATCCTTCCCCTACTGTATTTCCGTGACAAACCCTTCTACCTTCAGGGGTACCGGCTCAGCTTCCTCCCCCAGGAGCAACTCGCGGTAGGTCCCCATTGCGGCGTTGACCCCGTTGATCACTGCCTGGGAGCTTACTGTAGCGCAGGTAATCTGGATAATATCATTTGGCCGGGACGGCTCCAGAACCACTCTGTTTAAATAGGCGCCGGCGCTTTTGTTGTTAAACCGGTCCAAAAACCATTCTTTGGTCAGACTATCTCCTCCGTACAAGGGTGTCTCATCATGCTGCAATACTCTGATCCCCAGCAACTCGTTTTTTTCGCCATCTATTAAAACAAATAGGTCTATCGCGCTCCTGTAGCCCAGAGGACTTGATAAAAAAGCATAATTTTTCTGCTCGCCGCAAGTTATTTCGTAAGCATTTTTTACGGCAGGAAACTTTTCTTTAACTTCCTCCGTCAGTTCGATGCCCTTTATAGCTTCGTCTGCGATTTCCTGCTCGCTTCCCAGCAACTCCTGCAGGGCTTCCTTCTGGGGAGGCGTCATTTTTTTTGAATTACCGGAAGAGCACCCGGTCACGGTTAAAACCAGGATAGCTGCAGCAGCAAACAGCAAGACTACGCATTTTCGCACGCTTTCACAACTCCCATCTGATACCTGAGTTTCGCGTCCTTGCTTCCTAGGGTGGTATACAGCTCTACCGATATGTACTTCTGCTCACCGGCTTACCCTTGATCGCCGCTCCCTTAGTTGGAGATACACCTGGCAAAATAGGTCTCCTACCCTGAGGTGCGAATTCATTCGCCCAAATGCAACATTGGCTGCCACAAGTGCGGCGCTGGCGCGCCGTGTGCGATTGAAATGGCGCCTACATCGGCTGGTATTTTCATGATACGTGGCGCCACTCTAGCGGCAGGTATATGCCCCTTTTCCGCTCATTCCACATCGTAATTAAATATTGCTACCTGGCTGTTGTGTTTCCCGAAACCAATTGCAATAGCTTTAATGGTAACAGTCTGGTTAACCTGAATTGGCTTATTCAATTCCGGCCGGAAGTAGGAAGTGCTGGGATTATAAAGCAAACTCTTCGCATCCGGCTCACTCCCGTCAAGGGTGTAATATATCTTGACGAGATCCTGTTCAGGATGGCTTAAAACGACCCCTGTGCCCGGCTTTACCTTCCCGGGCGCAGGTTCGGCCCGGACCGCGCCCCACTGGCCCGGCGGCGTTGTCAATACTTCGATGGTGGTCACACCTTTGACGAAAGCGGCGGTGGCCGCATCGTTCAATCCTGTCTGGCCAAAAAGCAGGCGAAGTTTACCACTGGCCGCCTCACTCAAATTACTGGTGTCCTCCTGATACCCCCAGGCCAGGATCATAGGAACTTCCACTGCTCCCTCCGCACTGCCTTTCAACAGATCCGGATAGCAAAAACGCTTTTCCTCCAGCTGCTCTCTGGTAAAACTGGCGTTATAACCGTCCGCGGCCTTGAAGATGATTGTTTGCGCATCCTCTTTGATCCCGGCCTTTTGCAGCAGGTGGGTGAGCTTCACACCCTTACCGACAATAAATTTTTTGGCCGGCCAGTTGTTTACGGCCGAGTAGCAGGCGCCGGCCAGAGCGTCTTCCATGCTCTTCAGTTCGTCGGGGGTAAATTTGGTTTCACGCTCTACACCGTTTCCCGTAATCGTCAGCATGTCCGGTTCACCGCCGGGGTTGCCGGTTTCAAGGCCGGTACTG
Source organism: Pelotomaculum schinkii (assembly GCF_004369205.1). Lineage (NCBI taxonomy): Bacteria > Bacillati > Bacillota > Clostridia > Eubacteriales > Desulfotomaculaceae > Pelotomaculum > Pelotomaculum schinkii. Next base: position 1,726,101 of record NZ_QFGA01000001.1, read on the forward strand.
CCCGGCGCTATACCGGCCGTCTGCGGGGTCGTTTCCCGCTTCTGGTCCTGACAGCCTGTGATCAGGCTTAAGCATGCGATCAGCAAAACCGCCGCGAATCCTATTGTTTTAAGCAGCCTATTCATCCATAGCACTGTCATCTCTCCTGAGGCAGTATTTTGGGGGAACTTTCTCGTGCGCATTTCATCTGGGACATTCTCTAATTGGGGACATTCCCCGGCAGAGGTGTGTCCCCTTCCCGCTGGCGGAGGTGTGTTCTTTTGTTGCGAAGAATGATGCTGCTACTATGTGAATTGTTCTTCTGACGTCTAAGGTCCGGCGTCCGAAACGTATCTTCTTTCCTTAAACAGAACGGATGCGCATCAAGTTATCAATGAGGCTCAGCCCTTCCCCTTCCGTCCAGACTACCGGATAGGAGCCGTCATCTTGGGTAAGCAGAATTCCTTTGTTAAGGTCCTGCCCGCTTACCTTAACGCTATTGCCGTCTGTACCTACTAGCTCGAACTGCTTATTGTCAATATCCGTCAGTCCGACTTCCTCCAGAATTGCCCGTAAAGAAATCCCTTTTTGAGCTTCTATCTGCTGTTGCCCGGTTAATTCCACTATTTCCTCAGGGAAAAATGCCGCGTCCGCATTGGTGGAAAACCAGGCGATATGCATGACGTTCATACCCAGCTTAATATTGGGCGCCATGTTCATCGGCGCGCCCTCACCTGTAACTTTGATGTAATAGCGCTGGCTGACCATGTTTATGGCTTCATTCTTCTTGAAGCCATCCGATGATTTCATCGTAAAGAAGGCCTTGCTGTTGACATTGTCAAAGCGGGAAAAGATCTGCGCCAGTTCAATGGCGTCGTCTTTACTGCCGTAATACTCATACTGGTAAGGTTCAATCCCTTCCGCTAGGTTTTTAAAAACCCAAACGGAATTGATATCTTTCTCCGGAATCTCTTTGTACAAAATAATCCTGTCGACCATCTTCACCCAGTAGGGGCCGAACTCCCCCTGCACGCAGAGCCGCGCGGGGCGCAATTCGTCCGGCAGTTCACTTTGCCCGTCGATGGTTAAAGCCAGGATCAGCTGGCGTTCAGCCATGATCTCCGGCGTTACCAGACAATAATAATCATCCTTTCCGGCAAAGCCGATGCCCTTATAATCCTGATAATTGATGCCCGCGTGTTCCAGCACATCCTTGACCTCAGGACCGGTTGCTTTAAACTCTTCCAGAAGCCCGGTGGTACGGGTGAGACTGGCGTCAAGTTTTTGTTGGGGAAGCGCCCGCATTTCTCCTACAGTGATCTCTTTAGGCTGGTCTATGTCGCCCTCGACGATAACATTCTGGCTTTCATATTCCGGATTGCGGGTAGGAGTGTTCTGCTGGGCGCATCCGGTCAGGGTGATCCATATCAGGAGCAAAACCAGATAAAGATATATACCCTTTCCGCTCTTAAGCAACACATTACCCCCCCTTTACGACTCTGAAAATATTGTTGGGCTGCAAGTTTTCCTCCTTTTGCCGGCGTCGTACTGAGCGGCAGCGAAGGGGTTCACACCAAGATTCTTCATTATCGTTCAGAATGACATTGAAAAATGGCTTTTATCCTCTAATGGCGCCGTGATAGCGGCATCGCTGTCTATTGAATTCTGTATCGAAACTCAGCTATATCACTGTCATATTTGCCGAAACCCTTAACTAAAACCTTGATGGTCGTGTCCCGCTCGATTTTGATGGGCTTGTTCAATTCAGGCTGGTATGTGCTGGGATTATAGAGCGTGCTTTGTTCGGTCGGCGTGGAGCCGTCCAGCGTATAATACATCTTCACCTTGCCGGTTTCCTTATGCTGCAGTTTTACCGTATCCCCGGCGGCAACATATTCCGTCTGGGGAAAGACGGTAGCTTTCTCCCATTTTCCGGGGTCTTCCACAGTCACCAGGATCTCCCTGACGCCTTTGACAAAAGTGTGATTGGCCTGCTCGTTAACACATGCCTGCGGCATGATCAGGCATAAATCGTCCGCCCTGGCCTCGCTTAGATTATCGCTGTTTTCCACGTACTCATAAGCGATAACCGGCTCAACCGGCTGGGCGCCGGCCGGATCTCCCGCCATTACTTCCGGAAAATAATACCGCGGGGTATCCAACAACTGCTCCCGTGTAAAGGACCACTCGAAATCGTCTTTGCCCTTAACCGTAATGCATTTTGCCTCATCTTTAATGCCGGCGGCTTGCAGTACTGCCGCTAATTTGACTCCCCTGACCGCATACTTCTTTGCTGCCGGCCAGTTGTTGATGGTGGAATAGACGTGATCAAAGCGGGCGCCCGGCAACTTCAGCATCTCTTCCAGAGTCAGCCGGGGTTCTTTCGTCACACCGTTGCCGGTAACCACAACCGCCTTGTCGCTCTCATTGCTGCTGACCTTATCCTGCTGCGCACCCCCATTATTGCAGGCGGCAGTCAGGAGAATGCACAGCATGAGAAGAAGGCCAACCGGAAGGTAAATTTTTTTAGAGAGAAAACTTTTCACTTTCATTGATTTCACTTCCCGTCACGCCATAATAAAGCTGCAGAATGATAAGCGCCGGCATACGTTTGAGGACATTCTTCAACTATTTATTCAACGCATTTATAATTACCGTCACAGCCTCGGCTCTCGTCGCACTGCCTCCGGGCCGGATGGTGTTATCCGAGTAACCCTTCATAATCCCGTTTTCAGTAGCGGCGGCAATGGCCTCCCCGGCCCATGCGGAAATACTGCCGCTGTCGGCAAACCGGGGCGCTTCCGCGGCCGGCGCCAATTTGGCGGCCTTCACGATCATCACGGCCATCTGTTCGCGGGTAATCAGGTCGTCCGGACCAAAAGCACCATTGGCATAACCATTGACAAGACTGTTTGCCGCTGCCGAGGCAATGTAGTCCTTGGCCCAGTGCGCCGCTGTATCAGTAAAAGTCTTGCCGTCATTATCCTCGAGCTTGAACGCCTTCACCAGCACGGCGGCGAACTCGGCCCTGGTAATGGTGCTGTCGGGCTTGAAACTGCCGTCGGGATAGCCGCTGATGCAGCCCTGCGCCACCAGCTTATGAATGTTGTCCAGGGCCCAGTGGCCTGCGACGTCATTTAAGTTTACTGTCTGCTGCGGCTCTTCTTCTTTATTTTGCTCTCCTGTACCGGGTGCGGGTCCTTCTGTTCCGGGTTCAGACTCAGCCCCTGCGACCTGATAGGTGAAGGTGACGACATCGCTGTCGTACTTACCGGGACCAATCGTTATTGCCTTGATGACTGTATCTTCATTAATAGGTCCTACCGGGCAATTCACTTTGCCCAAATCATCCGCCCGCGCCGACCACCACCGTCTGGCAATCCAGTTATACATCGGGCTGTTCAAGGTCGGGGTGCTGCCGTCCGTGGTGTAATAAACCTTATCGTCATCCATGTGGGCGTTGCTCAGCGCTATCATAGAACCTGCGGGCGCCTCTCCACTAACCGGATTCGCCTGCGGAGCGTCCCATTTTTCCGGTTCTGCTGTGAGCACCTCGATCTTATTGACATATTTGCTGAACAAATTACCATTCTGCTCGGTAACTGCCCGCTGCCCCAGCATCAGCAGCAGTGCATTCAAGTCGTTCATATAGTCCGGGTTATCACTGCCTTCAACACTTTCCAGAGCGAGTATAGGCTCCACCTCTTTTGGGTTCGCTGCAGAGCCGGGAATATGCCCGTCGCCATCTTTTGCGGTATTACCCTTAAGGCCAGGGAAATAGTACCTTTTATCCTCCAGTAATTCTTTTACGGTCAGGTTTACTACGTAACCGTCGCTCGAAGTAAATCTAATCAGCCTGGCCTCCTCGGTCATACCCGCCTGCTTAAACAGGTCTCTCAACTTGACTCCCTTCCCGACATACCATTTCTTGGTAGGCCAGGTGTTGATGGCGCTGTACACATGCTGGTATTGTTTCATTGACTCAAGCTGTTCCCTGGTTAAGGTCAAAGGCGTGGTTACACCATCGCCCGTGATTTCGAGGGTATCCGTACCGGCGGCCAGGGCCGTTGCGGGCGTCATCATGTTAGCCATACAGAAAAGTAAAAGACCCAGTATGATTATTAAACAACCATAAAACCAATTCTTCCGCTGCAGACTTATAGCTTGCACTGTTAAACTCTCCTTTCTGTTGTATGCCAGCAAGATCCCGGGCGGTTACATCACGAATACGGACGAACCGGATTATTCACCGGTCAGCATAAACAGCTGCCCCGTAGCGGGATCCTTGTAAACCGTGCCCATCTTTTCGTAAAGTTTGCCCTCCCCTTGCGTTTCGATCAAATCGTCCCTGATCTCCGGTGTCCCGGTCACCTCCTGACCGCGATTAAGGTTGATGCGCTCCCCTACCCGGCTCAGGTCTACGTTCCAGTGTATGACCAGAGAAAGCATCAGACCGCAGGCAAAAACCAGCATGGCATCTACAATATTGATGGCGCCCTCGAGGGGACTGACATCTTCAGGTACTCTGCGTCTACTGCTCCTCAATCCGCCGTCCACGGGCAAACACCTCCAGCAAGCTTTCCATCAAGGCCTCAAGAGAACTCAAGTATCCCTCATACCATCTTTTCCGCAGCCGGGAGACGGCATAGGCGACGCCGGCGGCTGCCAGGCCGATCACGGTCGCGTCAAAGGCGGTGAGCAGTGATTCCGCCAGGGTCTTGGTGTCGCCCTGGCCCAGGGCGATCATACCGGGTCCCAGTGGAATCAGAGTAGCCATCAACCCCAACATGGGTCCCAACCGCGCCACCAGGTCAGTTCTGTTGGTGATCCTGGCATAATGCAGCTCCTCGGCGGCAAGCAGCTTGCGGGCCAGCGCCTGCAAGGAAGCGGCCGGTAAACTGCCGTGCCTGATTAGCTCGCCGAGAGCTGCTTTCTGTCGCCTGAACAGGCCGCTGCTCTCAATACCGCGCATGATCGCCCCGGCATCCTTACCCTGGAAGAATTCCACCATCTCCGGCACATTGACCTTCATCTTGCGCCGCTCGGTGAGGACCTCCACCAGCAGGCCGCCCAACTCTATTACCGAAACCGCCAACAACAATAGCAGAATGACAATGGCAGGCGCCAGTAAACCGGACGAAATAGTATGCATCGTATCTCTGAGCGGCGTCAACATATCAAGGGTCACATTTCAACCTCCCTCGCGTATTCCAGGTACCTTCTGCTTGCTCCGAAAAGAAACAGGAAAGCAAACACCCCTGCTGTATAAATGTCCATGTCATTATGCTCCAACTGCAGCTGCGCGGGTCCGGCATCGACCGACATCTCGTACACCTGAACAGGCTGGCTGTCCGGCGGCGCCGCAGAGACCTCCGGAGTTGTTGAAGCGGCGGCTAAAGCCTCCTTCTCCGCCAGATACTGCCCGTTTTCGACCGGCTTCTCCGGCTCGTCAGGCTCTTTCGGTTCAACAGGCTCCTCCTGGATTTCGTCGGCGCTTTTTGGCTCAGCTGCGGCCATATCCGTTTCCGCCGGAGCTTGCTCAACCGGCCCGGCCTGTTCCTCCTGCGCTTCAGGCTCTTCCTCAAGCGCAACAATCTGCCCATTACCAGCCTGCTCCTGGTTTGGCCCATTCACAACGCAGCTGGCCGTCAAGCCCCCAACTACCGTCTTTACGGTGATGACGGCCGTGCCCGGCCCGACAACCGTCACCAGGCCGGTGTTATCCACCGTGGCCACACTGGTGTCGCTGGAACTCCAGAGCACGCTCTTGTCGACGGCATTGCTGGGGCCTACGGTCGCCGACAGCTCGTAGGTGCTGCCGATTTTGAGGTTGACTGCGTTCTGATCCAGGGTCACCCCGGTGGGCGGTCCGCCGGGCAGCTTAGCCCGCTCGGCGGCCCGGCCCGTGAAATCAGCTTTGTAGGTGAAGGTGACGACGTCGCTGTTCAGCTTGCCGGGCCCAATGGTTATGGCCTTGATAATTGTGTCCTCGTTAATTTCTATCGGTTTGTTGACGCGGTCCAAATCATCCCGCAGCGGCCACCACCGGCTGGCGCTCGCGTTAAACACGGGACTGTTCAAGGTCGGGGTGCTGCCGTCCGTGGTGTAATAAATCTTATCCATGTCATTACGCTTGGTGCTCAGTCTGATCAAGGCGCCTGCGGGCACTTCCCCTTCGTCTGTATCCGCCTTTGGATTCTCCCATTTTGGGGGAGGAGCGGTGAGTACTTCGATTCTATTGACATATTTTAAAAATAAAGGATTCGTCTGCTCGGTTACTACCCTCTGACCGAGCACCAGAAGCAATGAGTCCCTGTCGTTCATAGCGGCCGGATCGTTATTATCCTCGGCGCTGACCAGGGCGAGGATCGGCTCCACCTCTTCCGCATCCGCCGGAGAACCGGGAATACTCCCGTCAGTGGGGTGATGATCCATTAAGTATGGAAAATAATATCGCTTATCGCTTAACAGCTCCTGTACCGTAAGCGCCACTTCGAAACCGTCGTTCGATAGAAAGTTGACCAGCGCGGCATCTTCTTTGAGTCCCGCTAAATCAAACAGAGTCCGCAATTTGACCCCTTCCGCAACATACCATTTCTTGGTGGGCCAGGTATTTATCACACTATATACATGCTGGTATTGTTCCATTGCCTGAAGTTGTTCAAGGGTTAACGTTACGGGATTCGTTACCCCTTCGCCGGTAATTTCAACCGATTTCGACGGTTCAGCAAGGGCAACACCGGGCGCAGCTATGTGAAGCAAAGCGGCAAGCAGCAGTGAACCCAGGAAAGTCAGCAAAAGTTGGCAATATCTCTTTATTAAGCGGGGAGATACGGTGTGTCTTCTTTCCGCCACCGGTTTATCTCCTTTCCTTTTATCAGCCTGCATGTTACCCCCCTTTCACTACGCTGCCCTGATCAGCCGGCGTTTGCCATCCAATCACATAACGGCAGTCACAGCTTGATGCGGCGATACTCTATCAACTATTTGACGAGCTTATATTCAACGCATCTATAATAACCGTCACAGCCTCAGCCCTGGTTGCGTTGCCCTGAGGCCGGATGGTGTTATCGGGATACCCCTTCATAATTCCGCTCCCGGCCGCGGTGTTAACAGCTTCTGCGGCCCACCCGGAAATGCTGTCGCTGTCGTCAAACGAAGGATTTTCTGCTGCCGGAGCGATTTTGGCTGCTTTGACGATCATCACGGCCATCTGCTCGCGGGTAATCAGCTCGTCCGGACCAAAATTACCGCCGTCATAACCGTTTACTATCCCGCAGGCTGTGGCCGTAGCGATATATTCTTCGGCCCAGTGCCCGGCCGTGTCGGCAAAGCTTTTGCCTTTCTTATGCTCCAACCCGAACGCCTTCACCAGCACAGTGATAAATTCAGCCCTGGATATGGGGTTATCAGGCCTGAAAGTTCCGTCAGGATACCCTCCGATGGATCCCGTGGCCAGCAGCTTGTTGATGCTGTCAAAAGCCCAGTGGCCGGCAATATCTGTCAGAGCCGGTTCCTGCACGACGACCATTACGGCAAACATGGTGAAGTGGTCCACCTGGACTGTTATGCTATTGCCGGATACTTCACCACCGAGGTTTACCCACTGCTCCGACTTTTCGTCGTAGCAGTAGATGGCCGGAGTCTCGCCCCCGTTGATAGTATCGGGATCGAAGCTGAGCTTGATGGTTACGCTCTTGGCAAAGCTGTAGCTGCTCTTGCCGTCCACACTGAACGCATACGCACTGCCCGCCGGCTTGAACCCTGCGGGCGCGGCGGGCGGGGCGGCAACTTTCTCAATTTTTACCTCTACCGCACTGGATCCGGTCAGCGCGCCGGCCGGTATTTCTATGGCGGCTTCGCTGCCAAGACTTACGGTACCGCCTTCACCGGGCGTGATTAGCCCGGTCGCGACCCCGGGCTCACCGGCCACCATTACGGCAAACTTGGTGAAATGGTCCACCTGGATTGTTATGGTATTGCCGGATACTTCACCTCCGAGGTTCACCCACTGCTCCAATTCCTCGTCGTAGTAGTAGATGGACGGAATCTCACCCTCGCCTAGAGCGCCGGGATCGAAGTGAAGCGTGATGGTTACACTCTGAGCAAAGCTGTAGCTTTTCTCGCCGTCCACAAGGAACTCGTAAACACTTCCCAGCAGCTTGAAACCTGAAGGTACGGCAGGCGGGTTGCTTACTTTCCGAATGCCGACCTCCGCATCAGAGTTTGTCAGCGCTCCAGGCGGTATTTCAATGAGGGCTTCGCCGCTGCCGAACTCTACAGCGCCCCCTTGACTGGATGAAATTTTACTGCTCTCGGTTGGGTCTTCCTTCACCTTGTAGGTAAAAGTGACGACATTGCTGTTTCTCTTACCGGGACCAATCGTTACTGCCTTGATAGTCGTATCTTCTGTAATTTCGATCGGGTGATTAATACTGTCCACTTCACTCTCTCTTGACGACCACCACCGGCTGGCAATCCAGTTGTACATCGGGCTGTCTATGGTCGGGGGACTGCCGTCCGTGGTGTAATGGATTTTATCATCATCGTTTATCTCACTGCTCAGTTTTACCAGGGTCCCCGGGGCCACCTCGCCGCTATCCGGCTCCGCCTCCGGCTCATCCCACTTGTCCGGCGCTTCGGTCGAAACCTCAATTTTTACTACATACTTAAGAAACAATTGTAAATTTTGTTCGGTGACAGCCCGCTGCCCCAGCATCAGCAGCAAGGCGTTGATACCGTTCATATCGCCGGGAGCGACACTGCCTTCGGCACTTTCCAGAGCGAGGATAGGCTCTACCTCTTGCCTGCCTGCGGAAGAACCGGGTACCTGCCCGCCGTTTTCATCATTATCCTTTAATCCCGGGAAATAATAACGCCTGTCTTTAAGCAACTCCTGTACCGTAAGGGTCCTTGTAACGCCATCGCTGGCAGTAAATTTAATCAGGCTGGCGCTGCTTTTCATCCCCGCCTCATTGAGCAGGGTTCTCAATTTGACACCTTTTCCCACACACCATCTCTTACTGGGCCAGGTGTTGATTGCGCTGTACACCTGCTCATATTGGTCCATTGCCTGCAGCTGGGCCAGGGTATACGTCTTTTCAGCCGCCACCCCGTCCCCGGTGATTGTCAGTTTTACATCTCCGTCAGGATTGCCGCCACTGCCCGCCTTGATTGTCTGCGTCACGCAGGCGTCCTCGTACCCGGTTGCCTTAACCACAACAGTGTAATCTTTCGCTTTTGTAAATACAGTTGCGGCAATGGTAATCTTCCCGGCAGAAACCGTATATCCGCCGTCAACCAGGTCTGCGCCGTCCACGCTCACGCCGGTGATCGCCGCCCGCCAGGCCGCATCGTCCGTAAAGGTCAGCTCCACCGGCTGCCCCACTACGTTATCTGTAACATCAGCCGTCAGCAACGCAGAGTCAGGCACCTGGTAGGAAAAAGTGACGATGTCGCTGTCCGACCGGCCGGGACCGATGACAACGGCTTTGACGGTGGTGTCGCGGTTAAGGGGGCCGATTTTGTGGTTTATTTCGGCCAAATCATCAGGTCGTGACGACCACCACCGTTTGGCAATCCAGTTATACATGGGGCTGTCTATGGTCGGGTCGCTGCCGTCCAGGGTGTAGTGAACCTTATCTTCGTCGTCGAAGGGACTGTGCATTTCCACCATGGTCCCCGCGGGTACCACGCCAGGCGCCGGAGTGACCGTGGGATTGTCCCATTTGGGCACGGGATCGGTGAGTACCTCAATTTGTACTACCCATTTGGAAAACCTGGAATTGGTCTGCTGGGTTACCGCCCGCTGCCCGTACAGCAGAAGATTGGCGTCCGAACGGTTAAAGTTTTCCGCATCCAGGATATCGTCATAACTTTGCGCAGAGAAACTTCTATGGGCGATGATGGTATCTACCAATACTTTACCCGACGGGTTACCGGGGAGATGGCCGGGAAGGCCGCTGCTCATGAAATTAGGGAAACGATACTGGGGGGCGTTTAATAACTCATCCACCGTAAAGGTAACTTTAAACTTGTCTCCGGAAGTAAATCTGATCTGTGTGGCTTCCGGTTTGAGTCCCCCGGCTAAATCAAGCAGGTCGGTCAGTTTGACGCCCTGCCCCCTGTACCAGCTCTTGGTGGGCCAAGTGTTAATCGTGCTGTAGATTACATCTTGCTGTTGTAAATAAACCCCTTCTGATACTGACTCCGTACCCCGGAGCTGGTTTTGGGTAATGGTCACGGGCCCGGGGCCGTTCAGTCCGGGACCCGATATTGTAATGTCGCTCCCGGCGGCCAGGGCGTCCGCGGGCGCCGTCAGACTAACCGTACCAACAAGCATCAGCAAAACCAGGACAAGCATCAAGAGCTTATAGCGCCATTTCTTTTGCTTCATCGGTTACCTACCTCCATACCTCTGATATTTATTGGCCGGAGCTTATTACAGCTATCCGACAGCCTTTAATAAAGGAAATCCTGCGCCAGCACCGCGATCGTTGCTATAACAAAGAAACCCATTACCACATAGTCTGCGACTCTGTACTGTAAAAGGCGCAGGTAAGTCCGCCGCCGGTATACTCTAAACGCCCTCGCTTCCATAGTGATAGCCAGCTGGTAGGCCTTGAGCATCACGCTGGAGAGCAGGGGAGCAAAGAGATGCGTGTAAAATTTTATCTTGTGCCTCCATGGTATTCTTTGCAGGTCAACCCCCCGGAGCTGCATCGCCACGAGAGTGTCTTTGATTTCTTCTATAAAAACAGGCAGGAAGCGAAGCGCCACCAGGACCATAAAAGCTATTTCGTAAGGGATTTTTAACTGCACCAGGGCAAGGACATAGTCTTTGGAGTTGCTGGTCAGGATGATCATGGCCGAACTGAAAAAAGTAAGCAGCCTGAATAAAATAGAAAGAGAGGAATGAATACCGTTGGTCGTAAGGATATTAACGCCCTGAAAAGAAAGCATCACTTCACCGCCTGCTGTAAAAACGCTTTGAATTATCAGCATCAATAGGAGCAAAGGCAGCAATTTTTTAAACCGCATAACCATACGGAAAAAATTGATACGCATCAGTAATAAAACGACCAGCGTAAAAACGAACAATAAAAGCAACGGCCGGGGTTCATTAAGAAAAACAGCCAGCGTTGAAAGACAAATAATAATCACTATTTTGGTCCTGGGGTCAAGGCCGGTCATGCTGTATATCCCCTATTCTTCGATGAACTGTCCGTCCCGGAGCCCGATTAACCGGGTGGCGTACCTGTTTATAAATTTTTGATCATGGCTGATGAGCACGACTCCCCTGCCGGCGCCGAGCACCTTATCCAGGTAATCACCCAGTACTTTTTTGCGATAGGGATCCAGGCCCGTTGTCGGTTCATCAAGCAACAGTAACCCGGGCTCCAGCGCAAAGACGGCTGCGAGAGCCAGACGTCTTTTTTCCCCGGCGCTGAGGCTAAGGGGATAAGCTTGCGCGTGCCGGGTCAATTCAAAGTAGTCCATCACCTCTCTGACTTTTTGCGCCGCCTGGTCCGGCGGCAAACCCAGATTACGCACACCGAAGTCAATCTCTTCCTCCACTGTCTCACAGAACAACTGTTTATCAGGGTTTTGAAAAACATACCCGATTTGGCGGCCGATTTGGGCCAGAGTCAGGGAGGTCAATAACTGTCCGTTTAATTTGATCCGTCCTTTTGTCGGAGTCAATATCCCTGTAAGTAGTTTTGAAAAGGTCGTTTTACCGCTGCCGTTCGCTCCGGTAATCGCGGTAACACCTTTATTAAAGATGCTTAAATTGATCTCTCGTAAAACGGGCCTGCTTTGGCCAGGATAACAAAAAGAAACATTTTCCAACTCTATATAAGCCATTAGACCAGCCTCGGCTATGCTGAAAATACATACGGACTAGGCAACGCAATCAGCCTGGTTTCTAAGCTTTACAGGCAAATTAGCACCGGAGCATAGATTCCCATTCACCCACTACAGTTACAGCCCTATCATCCTCGATCAGGCGCCCGTCTTCCAACACCAGCACACGGTCCGCGATGGAGACTGTTTCCGGATCATGCTCAACAATTAAGATTGTTTTACCACGCCGGCGCAAGTCAGCCAGGATGCCGTTGATTCTCTTTTTGCCTGCCGGGTCCAGTTGAGCCATTACTTCGTCAAGCACAAGAATGGCGGGATCCAGCGCTAAAACCGCTCCCATGGCGACCAGGTGTTTCTGCCCCCCGGACAAGTGGCTTGGGTTTGCTTTCCTTAAGGCGCTTATGCCTAAAGTATCCAGTACTTGACTTACCCGCATGCCTACCTCTTCCGCCGGCAGGCACAGGTTTTCCGGAGCAAAAGCGATTTCATCCTCCACAGTTGGTGCGAATAGCTGCGTGTCGGGCTCCTGAAAAACCAGACCCACCTCAAGCGCCAGTTGCGCAACTCTGTATTCTCTGGTATCCTTTCCGTTTACCAGTACCTGCCCGGTCAGCTCGCCTCCCAGATAATGGGGGATAATACCACCAAGACACAGACACAGGGTACTCTTGCCGCAGCCGCTCAATCCAATCAAGGCCACGATCTCCCCCGGAGCGACTTTAAAACTGATGTTTTTCAGTATTTGCCCTCCTGCCGCTTGATATCTGTAACTGAGCCGGTCGACCACGATGGCGTCCACATCAGTTTGCCTCCAATGAACTTATGTACTTTACAGGATAGCCACATGGTTCATACGTCTTTACCATCCCCATGACAACCTTTTCCCCACGTTCTATGTTTATTAACTACTTGTATTACTTTATAAGCAATAATACCACCCAGCCCCCCTGATAAGGCCGATACGGCCAGAGCAAGCGTCAGCGGCACAAAAGGCAGCCGGAAATATATTATGTTTACCATAGACGAGCCTGAGACATTGGCTACCAAACCTGCCAGGAAGGCGCAGAGCAGGCAGCATACCCTGTGTTTAATCAAATACAGGATCAGGTCGACGGCAAGGCCGGGCAAAGTGTAACTAAGCAAGGTCATGGCTCCATGTGAACCGAAAACCCCCGTTCCGAACACCAGCAACGCCTGCACAACCCCTATCAAAGCGGCCGCGCCGGGTTTGCCCACTATGCCCGCCCCCAGGACAATCCACAACATGTAAAAGCCGCCCGCCACAACCCCGCCGGGAATCAACAGCGGCCCGGTGATGATATGGCTAAGAGGTACAATAAGGGGTTTGCTGGCGATACCCAGCGCGGATATCATGGCAATGATTATTAAGTCGAATACCGAAAATTTATCAAGCATTTTCTGCAATATTTGCAAAACCTATCATGCGCCTCCGTCAGCAGGGATGAACACGAAAGCCGGCCTGCCCCCCTGGAGATGCTCCGCCTGGTATGGCCTTTCCTGATTGGCCGTACTTTGCCCGGGACCTACACCATCGGGGCATTTCCAATAACACCCAGATTAAAAGATTACGCTCCTTTGGGAAACACCCCGCCAGGGGATCCTGCCTTTAAGTTACTCAAAAGCTTTCTTTAAGATACCTGCTGCCGGGGAAGATAAACCATTCCTCCCCCGGTATTCTTCACCGTCCCAATTACCCAAGGACTGCCGGATTAGAATTGATATCATTATAGCTATGAGTTTGTTGTTAGCATTCCGCTTATCAGCGCAAGCGGATCTTTGAGCCAAAAAACAATAAAGATTATGATAAATAGAACTATTACCCGAAAAACAACCACATCTTTTAATCACTGCTCTTTGGGTACACCCGACCCGACTATTTCATAACCACCAGTCCCGGTGAATTCAATTTGGTTAGTCAAATCATCAGTGAATGACACTTGGCTGTCCGAACCGACAATGACGCCCCCGGTACCCGACGGCTGCTCATACCGCGCTGCGGTCCCATCACAAACAATGCTGTAGATAATTCGGACAAATGTTGCATTGGCCCAAGTTTTCATTTCCTGCCGGCGCCGCTTAAAGCATGGGGATCCGGCTCAAATAAGAAAAATACCGGACAGCCTGCGAAAAACAAGCTGTCCGGCGTCAAGGCCATCCCAGTTCTCCTTTTCGCAATGGAAGGCGCAATAGTTTTCCAGCGCACCCAAACGACCGTCAGCCCTAGCTGTGACGCTTTAGGCAAAGCCAGCTCGGAGATTCATTTCAGAGATTTATTTCAGAGATTTATTTCAGAGATTTATTTCAGAGATTTATTTCAGATCGTACTTGCATTGCCAGGTTTTAATTCTCTGTCGCCGCGTCGGCGACCGGTTTACGTTACTTACCGAGATCCTCTACTTTTTTGCCGGAGTCAGGGGTGAATAGCGCCTGACCGTATTGATCTTTGCCAAATTCACCGATGGTCTTCTGGGTATCGGGGTCGACCATGAAATCAACAAATGCTTTTGCTCCATCCTTGTTGACAGTACTGAATTTTTCCGGGTTAACCTGCATCACATGGTAGATGTTCAGGAGCGACGCATCCCCTTCCGACAGGATTTCAAGGTTGATATTTTTCTTTTGGGCCAGGTATGTCGCCCGGTCGGTCAGAGTGTAGGCCTGCTTTTCATTGGCGATGTTTAAGGTCTGCCCCATCCCGGCGCCGCTCTGCTGGTACCAGTTGCCCTCCGGAGTGATTTTGACTTCCGCCCAGATTGCTTTTTCTTTACTGTGGGTGCCTGAATTGTCTCCTCTCGAAACGAAAACAGCCTTATTCTCCGCTATTTTTTTAAAGGCGTCGCCTGCTTTAGTCCCTTTGATACCGGCAGGGTCCCCAGCGGGGCCGATGATGATGAAGTCGTTATGCATCACGAGCTGGTAGTTTACAACTGCGCCACTGTCCACAATCTTTTTCTCGGCCGCGGGAGAGTGCACCAGGAGGACGTCGGCCTCTCCCTTTTCACCCATGGTGATAGCGGCGCCGCTGCCTACAGAGACAGTTTTAACGTTATATCCGGTCTTCTGTTCAAAAATCGGGATCAGCGCGTCTAAGAGCCCGCTGTCCTGGGTGCTGGTGGTGGTGGCGAGGATCACATCTTTCACTTGCGGTTTGCCGCACCCTGCGAAAACGACCAAAAGCATTGTTACCATGAGGATCATAAGGGGCGCTAAAAAGTTCTTTTTACTCAAAGTTAGTCCTCCTCCAAATATTTTACTTGAAATAACGTACTGAGTTGTCTTTATAAATGTAGGTGCGAATTCATTCGCACAAATGCAACATTGACTGCCATAAGTGCGGCGCTGGCGCGCCGTGTGCGATTGAAATCGCACCTCGCTGAGCTTTTATTCTCGCTGATACCAAAAAACGAAACTGCGAACTACATTTTCATATTAGTGTTTAATTTATTTATTGACCCAATAGGAATGCAGTATATACCTACGCCATACGACCTATGACTTACGACCTACTTGGGCAGGTTTTTCCCCTCGGTGGAATTGGGGAAAAACAATGGCTCACCGTATTTATCCTTGCCGAAATCCCTGATGATCGTCTGTCCCTCGATTGATGTGCAAAAATCAATAAACTGCTGGGCCAACTCGTCTTTAACTTCCGGGAACTTCTGGGCGTTGACGGGGATCAGGGAAATGTAGTTAAGCAGGGCCTCGTCTTTTTCCACCAGCACTTTCAATTTGACCTGGTCTTTCACGGTCAGGTATGTAGCCCGATCGATAATAGTATAAGCGTTCTGCTCATCGGTATACTTTAAGGTCTTGACGTTGCCTTCCGAACCTTTTTCATATACGTGGTACCAGTCGCCCGCCGGCTTCAGCCCGGCAGCCTTCCACTGGGCCTTTTCCGCAACATCCGTACCGGAGTTGTCCCCGCGACTAATAAAAAGGGATTTTGTATCCATAATTTTCTTCAGCGCCTCAGCCGGTGTTTTTAGTCCCTTGATTTGAGCCGGATCCGATTCCGGCCCGACAATTACAAAATCGTTGTACATCAGGTCAATGCGCTTGGTCCCGTATCCGTCGGCAACAAACTTTTCCTCCAGATCCTTGGCATGCACCATTACGACATCAAAATTGCCGCTTTTCGCCATTTCCAGGGCAGCGCCCGTACCGGCGCCCACATGTCTGACCCGTATCCCGGTCTTTTTCTCAAAACTCTCTTCCAGCGCCGCCACAATCCCGGCGTCAATCGGACCAATGGTGGAGGCCAGCAGGATTTGGCCGGCGACAGCCGGCGCTGGCGGCGCAGTCGCTTGCTGTTTAGCGCAGCCGGATAGTACAAACAAGAGAACCGTAAGAATAACAATAGCCAGGGAAACCATTTTAACTTTGTCCTGCAACGTAATTCCCTCCATAATTTGTTTGCCAATCGTCACTACAACCGGATTTACCACCTCCAAAAATAAAAATGCCGGACAGCTTGCGAAAAATAAAGCCGGCCCGGCGTCAGCGCCATTGCAGTCTCCTTTTCGCATTGGAAGGCACGACGGTTTCCCGTCACACCCTAACGGCCGGCAGTCATAGCTATAATGCCTTAGGCAAATCCGGCTCGGAGATTTTAAGTTTTAAAGTACTATATTTTAAACTATGTTTTAGGCTTTTTATGTTTTCTTGGCATTAACAGCCTTTTCCACATAATTTCTACTAAAAACCCCAAAGTCCTGCTAAATTTTTAAAATAGCTGCAAGCAATAAAATAATAGTACTCTTCAAATAATTATAGGTTATATTGAAAATAAAGGTGAAATATACCCCACGACTTGATAAAACATTGCAATAATTGACATTAAAATGCTACACATCAAATAAATGATATACGTTAAAACATTAAACATAAAATAAATACACTAAACATGAAATTCAGTTATCAGTAGAAACCCTGATCCAAGCCTATTTTGATAGCTGAGCAAGCTCATTTGAACCTTCCTTTTTACTGTGACAACTGCTTCAGGAACATCGTCCGATACAAAAGCGCCAAGATGGCCTTTATACCGCGGACACCATATACACTTTCAAGATTGAAGCGGGTTCATTTTCTATTCTTTTTTCACTTCCATTCTGTGACTGTAAACTGTGACTACTTGAATTGCCCCGTCTTTTTCAATATAGCGTACCCAATAGGTAACATTTCCAATTCGCTGATTGGCTAAGAAACTTGAATCTTCGGGATTAAAAAACCGTTCGCCGGATTCCTGCGCATGTTTTATGACTTTTTCAATGTCTTCCAG
Organism: Pelotomaculum schinkii; assembly: GCF_004369205.1. NCBI lineage: Bacteria > Bacillati > Bacillota > Clostridia > Eubacteriales > Desulfotomaculaceae > Pelotomaculum > Pelotomaculum schinkii. Next base: position 1,743,244 of record NZ_QFGA01000001.1, read on the forward strand.
AAGAATATACCGTTCGTCCATAATGCGCCATACTTCGCTAGGAATGATTAAATCCTCCATTTTGGTTAATTCCGCCTCCGACTCTTCATTCCATAATTCTCTTAGCAATTTCTTTTTAAGCTGCGCTCTGTTTGCATGTCTTTGTGAAAGATTCGGCATTTTTTTATGCGCTATCTCATCCAAATTCTCCCCAAAAATCAGGTCCAGAATATGATAGGTGCTTTTACCGCCCTCCACAAACAAATCCTTGCATATAGCGCAGTAAACCAAAAAATCTTCATTACTTTCGTTTATTCGGTCTATCACAAAGTCATTTGTCTGTTCACGGTTCGCAAAATAGACAAGTCCGCCGTATCCGCAGCATTTTGTTTTTTCTTTTGCATATTTCAGTTCCTTTATTTCATAACCAAGCTTTACCGCGATATTTCTCAGACTTTCGTGAATATTTTTATTATGCCTTGTAGAGCAGGCATCATGGACATTCAAAATATGGTTCTTCCCATTTTGGGCGGTTTCCGGAAGTCCATAACGTTCAAAGATTTCCCACAAAGATATAAAAGGTATCTCCGGAAGATATTTTTCAAAGATGCCGCAGCAGCTTGAGCACGCCAGAATAAAAGTAGGTTTGCCCATTTCAGCCCATGCGTCTCTTAATCTTTCAATACTATTCTTCATCAAATCCTGTCTACCCGCCCAGTCGGCGGGGGCGCCGCAGCAGCCAAGCATTATTCCAACGCCTTCTTTTATCCTGGATAAAAGGTACTTATAAGCTTTTTCGACATACTCCGGATAGGACGCTGAAAGCTGGCATCCGGGATAAAACAGATAGTCTGCCTGTTCTGTACCTGATTCATCCCCTTTAAAAAGAGATTGCGCGTATTTTGGCGATGGAGACTTAACCAGGAAAAAGTGGCTGCTGTTGCTGAACTCCATATCCTGCAGCGCAAAATCATGTGCAGAAGGAGGCATTTTGCCCTTTTCTACCATACTTTCCCTGGTCTCCTGTATTATATCCTTCATGTTGATGCCCACATGACATTGTTCACCGCACAAACCGCACATTGTACAAGAATTTATCATCTTATTTGCGTACCGTGTACCCAGGATTACATTTTCGTTATGATTAATTTGCCTTGTATAATTTTTCGGACCAATATTGAACTTCTTCATATGACTGCACGAATCAATGCATTTTGTGCACCTGCATTTAAAGCATCGTCCGGCTTCATTTACAGCCTCATCTTCGCTGTATACGTCAGTGGTCCTTACAACCGGCGCTGCAGGTTCAATATCATCCACTTCATATTTAAGAGGTGTTTCAAATGCCCCCTCCCTTTCCCTTGCAGCCGTCATGGAAAGTCTCTTAACGTATCTTTCTACGGAAGCTGCAGCTCTTCTGCCTGAACTTACCGATAAAATAGTAGAGCCATTTTTATATAACAGTCTTCCCCCCGCAAATAGGGATGAATACTGTACTTGAAAAGTCTCAGGATTAATTTGCAGATTCTCATTCCATTCGCCCGTGCCAAGGAAAACCGCATTGTTCTCGTTAATAATCTCTTTTAATTCTTTTTGGCTGATACGTCTGTTAAAAATTACCTCAATATCTAACTTGCTGAATATTTGAAGCTCTTCTTCTATAATAGCCTTTTCAAGGTTTGCACCTTCGTAATCCCATAATCTACCGCCTAGTTTATCCGACTTTTCATAAATTGTGACCTTAAAACCTTTTCTGTCAAGTTCCAATGCGGCCGAAATCCCGCTTAAACCTCCTCCAATCACAGCAACCTTGCCAGCATTCTTAGGAATGGGCAGTGCTTTTTTAGGGGGTGTGTACCCATGCTTTACTGCTGCCTTCTCAAGCTCCGATATCCTTATCGCTCCACCGGCAGCCTCTCTCACACATGCACTTTCACAAGGATGGTCGCAAATCATGCCAAGCACTCTTGTAAAAGGCATTCGTTTCTCCAATATTTTATAAGCTTTATTAAAATTGCCTTTTCCCATCTCCGCCACAAATGCTGCCACATCCATGTGAATAGGGCACCATGCCGTACAAGCTGCAGGTTCATCATAAATACACCTGTCACCCGTTTTCAGCAGCTTTTCATTGTCCATTGAGAATACCTCCATTATAATAAACGGATAAATCAATAACATCAAAACCCAAATTTTATTGGTTTACCCGTTTACAATTCGCTACGCTCCATACTTCTCAGGTGAAGCTTTTTATGAAATCTAGAAATTGCAAGGCTTTGAAGCGAACTTTCCTGGATTATTAAAATATGGAATTGGAGTTTTTCCATATACTCCAATTCCATATTTATTAGTTTAGTTTACTAACATGTAATATATCAACTAACTTTAAAGGTTTTTCAAGCCCTCCAGAACCTTTTCCGGATATGCCGGCAGCTTAGTTATACGTACTCCGGTGGCATTGTAAATTGCATTGACAATCGCTGCATGCGGAGCTGAGAGAGGCATTTCTCCAGCGCCTGCCGCACCATAATAGCTAAGTGGTCTTGGAGTCTCCTGGTGAATAAGAACTATATTGTCAGGAACATCCTTAATTTCCGGGATCCCACAGCCTATAAGGGTCGTATGCTTTTTCAAATCTTCAAAGTCTTCGCTAAGCGCAAGACCTATTCCCTGTGCCAGACCACCATAAAGCTGACCTTCAAGTACCAATTTATTAATTATCGTACCGCAGTCCGATACCATCGTTAGTTTATCAACTTTAGTTTTGCCTGTTGTAGTATCAACCTCAACTTCTGCTAAAAGTACACCATACATGTAGATTGGGAATGGATTTCCTTGCCCTGTAGCTACATCACATGCAGTACATGGTGCAGTCCATTTTCCAGCATATTTTACCGGCAGTTTTTTATTAATCATTTCATTGTATGTTCTGAAAGTACCATCCGGTTTTCTCAGAGCATCCAAGAGATTTCTACATGCAACTGTTGTAGCATTACCTGTAAAAACGTTTGAACGGCTTCCACCTGCAGCTCCGCTGTCCGGTGTATATCTCATATCATTCATAACCAGTTTTATTTGTTCAAGCTTTATTCCCAATGGCCTTAATGTTTCATATGCAAAGCTCAGTGTTCCCATATCTGCGCCCTGGCCATGGTCTTCCCATGAATTTCCTACTGTAACTCCCTCTGGTGTTATCTCTGCCCATGCTTCCGAGGAATCTGCACCGTCAAGTCCGCAGCCATACTCAAGCAGTGATACGCCTACGCCATATTTGATATCTCCACTTCGTGCATTCTTGGCTGCAGCATTTTTCTTAGCCTCCTGGTAAAGAGGTCTTATTTTATCAATTGCCTGTGGGAAAGCAATTACATCAGGTTTACAACCAGTTGGTGTGGTATCGCCTTCTCTATATACATTTATATATCTTAACTCTAATGGATCCATTCCAATTTTTTCTGCCAGTTCATCCATCAATACTTCTGATGAGAACAAGCTTTGCGGTGAACCATAACCTCTGAAAGCCGAGCCCCATGCATGGTTTGTAGCAACTGTTCTACCTTCGCCTCTGATATTTGGGATATTGTAACCGGCGCCAATGAACTGGTGGCCTCTCATTGTAAGAAGATCACCAAATTCCATGTATGGACCATGGTCTACCGTCCAGTCTGATTCCATAGCAACAAGTTTTCCATCCTTATTAGCTCCCAGCTTGAGATTGATAAAGAATGGTGATCTTTTTCCTGTATAAGTTATCTGCTGGAACATGTTGAATTCGAGGTATACAGGTCTCTTTGTAACAAGTGCAGCAACACCAAGCAGACCTTCCATTGTCGGACTGAATTTATATCCAAAAGTTCCTCCTGCATTATTCTGTACAATAAATAATTTTTCTAAAGGAATTCCAATACCTTCTGCAACCATCAAAGCATGACAATGGATAGCTACACTCTTTGAATGAACCATTAAATTTCCTTTTTCATCAAGGTATGCAAACCCCACATCCGGCTCAAGAGGAAGGTGCGGCTGTCTTCCAACATAAAAATCATCCTCAACCACATGTGGCAGGCTTTTCATTAAAGGTGCGGTGTCGTTACCTTTAGCTATCTGGGTTTCGAAATATACATTTGGAGTACCGGGATGTATTTCAATTGCATCTGCAGCCATAGCTGCAGGCGCGCTCAGATATGCCGGCAGTTCTTCCAATTCAACCTTAACTTTTGCTGCTGCCCGTTCTGCCTGGTAAGGAGTATCTGCAAGGACCATAGCAACGGCGTCCCCAAACTGGAATACCTTCTTATCATTAAGAATTGGTCTTTCTTTACCGTCCCCTTTGTTCTGTGGAAACGCCAGACCATTGATTCTGTTTGTTCCAGGAACGTCCTTATAGGTTAAAACCTTGAATACTCCCGGCATTTTCTCAGCTTCTGAAGTATCTATGGAAAGAATATTTGCATGAGACACTGTCGCTTGTACAAGCTTGATATGCAGAGTATTTTTAGGAAGTTCTTTTATTTCCAAATCTGCTCCAAAATCCCAGGTTCCTGTAACTTTTGCAGCAGCGGATGGACGGATTACTTTTGACCCAAGTATACTGTCGCCGTCCTTCAGTTTAAACCACAAATTTTCTTTTTGAATTTCACCTCTCATTAGCCTGGCAGCATCCATAACTGCATCCACTAATGGTTTGTATCCTGTACATCTGCAGAGGTTTCTGTTTTTCTGGAACCAATCTCTTACATCTTCTCTAGTAGGATTTGGGTTTTGATCCAACAAAGCTTTAGCAGAAACAATAAATCCTGGAGTACAGAAACCGCACTGTGCTGATCCGTGAACCATCCAAGCAAGCTGAAGCGGGTGCAGGTTATCTTTTGTGCCTACGCCTTCGATTGTAATAATCTGAGCATTATCCGGTATTCTTTCCATTGTATAGAGACAAGACCTCACAGGCATACCGTCCCATATAACCGTACATGCACCGCATTCTCCTTCCCCACCACAGCCAACCTTGGTTCCTGTGAGCAAGAGTTGATTTCTTAATACACTTGCGAGGGATTCTTCATGATCCACCGTGAGATGTTTTTTAACTCCATTTATTAATAAGGTTTTTTTAATCATGTGATTTTCTCCTTTTTTATTCTTTACTATTTAGAAACTACCTACCTGAACCTAATCTATACTTGTACTGCAGCATTGTCCGTAGCTGCATCTTAATACTCTTATAATATCTTTCCTATTCAGCCATTTATTAATTTTACGCCTCTTCAAACAGATCTATAAATTTTGATGCAATTGCCCTTTTCTTGTTTATATTGGAGATGGTACCATCTACATACTCTATTGCTCTTGTAGGACAGTATTTTGCGCATGCGGGATTACAGTCGCACAGATTGCACTTCATTATTTTCTTTTGACTGAAGCTGTAGTGAATATTTCCCATAGGGCAAGCGCTAATACACATTTTGCATCCAATACACTTATTCGGATCTACTACAACCGCGTCGTTTTCATCTCTCGAAATAGCCCTATTGGGACACACCTTCATACACGCAGCATCTTCACACTGCATACACATTACAGGTACTGAAGCTCTCACTTCTTCAAAAGTAATCACATTTACAGCAGAATTTGAGCAAACCGCCTCACAGGTTTTGCAGTTATTACATTTCTTGGGAGAAATCAGTAAAATTTTGCTCATGATACCCTGGTTACCGCACTTGCGATACCAGTTGCACCTCCTTAAATTCAATTAGTTAATTTTGTTGTTGGCCTTTAGAACTGCTTTCAACGACTTGACCTTACATGATAAGCAGACAGTATCCTCTCGCCGGCTATAACGGCGTTGTCGTTGAGCTTTTTGTCTTCCTCGTAAAATCGCCCCACCCGCCTCGAACGTGGCGGTTTAAGATATGGTATATGCCGACCCAATCGATCTGGTTCTTTTCAATCAACGAACTAATGCCGCGTGTCATAACGACTTGCCCAAGATTAAACATTACTTCACCTCCTTGTATGATATGACCAACGGTACAATTTCCAGTTGGTCATATTAATTTTTCATAATAGTAATTGACCTTTGGGTTATCCCCTGGGACAATCACGGTAGAACCGATGGCGGGGCAGTTCATTACCTCCTGCACTTTAAGTGCTTTTAAAGACGGCTCCCCGGGCCTGGTGGCAACCGCTTACGCGCGGGTTGCACGCCCCAAGAGGTTCTCCCTTCAGCAAGGAGCATTACACCAATCTCTTTGGGTGAGTGCTCATCGGCAAGGTTGCTGTTACACCAGGTTCCCAGGGATACCCCAAAATTTTGGTTTCTTTAAGTTCATCTGAAAGGAGGTGTTGATACATGGGCCGTACTCTTTTTGTCGGCATTGATATAGGGGCCGACACCAATGTAGTTAGAATCCTTGATGACACCGGCAAAGATGTCTGCGGATTCTCTGTCTCCAACGACCTCCCTGGAACGGAAAGATTTGTTGAAAAAGTGGTTGATGCAGCTGATAACTTACCCGCCGAAAAGGTCAAGATTGGCATGGAGGCCACCAACCTTTACTGGTGGCATCTGTCCCAGGCCCTTCATGATGACCCTCAGTTAACAGCTCTGGAAACTGAAATCGCTGTGATTAATCCTAAGGTCATTGATGGGTTTAAGAGTATCTACACAGATATGCCCAAGACAGATGCCCTAGACGCCAGGGTTATTGCTGATTGCTTGCGGTTTGGACGAGTCCGTCCAACACCACCTCCCGACATGAGGTATGCACCTTTGCAACGGCTAACCCGGTTTCGCTATCACATGGTGAATAACCTGACCAGGGAAAAAAACAGGGTCTTGAACCTGATTTTTCTTAAGTTCTCCACATATAAGAAGGACTGTCCTTTCTCGAACCTGTTTGGTCAGGCTTCTTCAGCGGTGATTGGAAACTTAACACCTGACCAGATCGCTGCGATGCCTGTGGAAGAACTGGTAGATATGATGCTGCAACACGGAAACCAGCGGTTAAAGGATGTTCCTGAAATGGCCAAGACTATCAAAAGAGCAGCCCGCAACTCCTACCGTTTAAACCCGAAAATGCAAGAGTCTGTGGACATTACTCTGGCCATGTCCCTTGAGACCATTCGGTTTTTTGAGAGCCAACAAAAGAAAATCGACCAGGCCATCACCAAAGAAATAAAGGCCATTCCACACACATTGGAAACCATTCCGGGCATCGGACCGGTTTACGCAGCCGGCATAGTTGCTGAAATCGGTGACATATCAAGGTTTGACAATCATAATGCTCTTGCCAAATTTGCGGGCTTAACCTGGCGTCAGAATCAGTCAAGTAAGTTCAACGCACAGGATATTCCCCTGACCAGGTCCGGTAACTATTACCTACGGTACTACTTTGTTGAAGCGGCCAACTCCGTCCGGGTGTGGGAACCGGAGTATGCTGAGTTCTACCGTAGAAAATTTACCGAGGCCAGGCACCATAACCATAAACGTGCTGTAGTCCTTACGGCCCGCAAACTCGTTCGCATGGTCTTCACGCTGCTGAGTGATGGCCAAATCTACCAGCAAAGGAGGCTTTCTTAACCAATACTTTACAATTCTCATCTTCTTGCAGAACTGGAAGTCCCTTGCGATTGCTGGTAAGGATACTTATAGCCTTTTTTACATAACAGCTTAAAAAATTTCCAATTCAGAGACTTGACATTTTACCGCGGGTCTTTATAAGCTTGCAGACGCATATTCACTCACCCTCTCCCTTGTCCTCGTTGCGATTATTGATTTTGGATAATGTTTCAAGGTATTTCAATGTTTGTAGTTAACCGGCCCTCCCCTCCTAATCGGGTGTGAAGTTAGATTACTCATAATCTCCCACACCGGTATTATCCCCTAAATAAAAACGCCGGATTGGCCAAGGGCACACTCCGGCATTATGTTAATATTGCTGAAACCCTAAAGGGTATAGTCCAGCAATTACATGCTTTGCAGCCAATCCCCTTTCCGCCATGGGAGGTTTACCCGTTTCCAGATAAGCCCTATGGACCTGGCGCCATAGTTTTAACCGTAGGTCGCCAGGTTCGGAGATACTTATTAAATTTTTTCTTAAACATATCTAAGGCAATTTACGTGCCAATTATTTTTTAATATCACCTTAAACTTCATATAATTGTGTTATGCAGACAGAAGTCATGACCACTGGTGAAAAATATTTGAGCAAAATTCGTGCCAACAAAAAAACCCCGTAAAAGCACGGGATATTCTGAATATAATTAATGTATTTTAAGAATAGTTCCGTTATAGAACAGAAATTATCGTAATTATGTGTTACAAATAGGAACACTACTCTGTTTCAGAGTATTTAATTCCGTAACTCCGGGCACAAAGAAATTATCATAATAATTTGTTTCAAACAGGAACACTGCTCTGTTTCGGAATATTTTTGTATAGTTTTGGAAATACGCAATTACTCTTCTTTTTTCATACATTTCGCGAAATTGGTCTTTATATAATCTATTGTCTGGTTTTCCATTACCCATATTAATTTCCTCAAATGGAAGTGTATTTAAAAAAATAAGTATTTTCGAATACCTCCGTACTTTACGGGGGGGTTTTTCGTTGGCGCAAATTTTGCTTATTCTATAGTTGTTAAAATCGTTTACAGCCACAGAATGGAAATAGTAAAGGAGTAGAGCAATGAAAGAGGAAAATGAACATAACATGCCGTGGATATGTGGTAAATGCGAGAAAAAATTGGTACTTCGAAAGGTAAAGGTATCCTACCTGGGAGGAAATTTTGAAGTGGATCTGATGAAGTGCCCTCAGTGTAATAATGTATTTATCGGAGAGGATCTGGCCCTGGGTAAGATGTTGGAGGTCGAAAAAGGACTGGAGGATAAATAATGTGAGTTTTATAAACACGGGTATTTAACTCGTGTATTTTATGATGGTTACCAGAAAAGGAGGGACAGAGCATGGATGATACGGCTTTTAAAATGTTTAAGCTATTCAATGGAGGTTATTGCTGTACTCAAATTATGGTGAAAATGGCACTGGATGAAGAAGAAAAAGAGAATGAAGATTTATTAAGAGCTTTAAATGGTTTCTGCATAGGTATTGGCAGTACTCCGAAGATATGTGGAGTGCTGACAGCGGGAATTGCGATCCTGGGTCTTTATGCAGGAAAAGGGAATAGCATTGAATATCCAAAACAAGGGTACTCCAGTATGGTTGATGAATATACAGAATGGTTTGAATCAGAGTTTGGAGGTACGGAATGCAGGGATCTTATAGGTGTAGTCAGTGTAACAGATTGGAATACCAATCAAGAATATGTATTAAAATGTGGTAATATACTGATAAAAAGTTATGAAAAGGTACAAGAAATACTTGGCAATCATGGTTTTGAATTCGGAAGCAGGGAATAAACGATTATTATTGAATAGTACATTTTCAGGTATTCAAAAATATCAATATATTTAATGCTATTGAGGAGTTATGATGAATAAATTTACGAGTGTGATCCATATAACTGAAAGTTTATGTCCAGTATGTTTGAAAAGAATTCCCGCAAGACATGTTTTGGTAGACGAAGATATTTACATGCAGAAAACATGCGAAAAGCATGGAGATTTTTCTACAATCATCTGGCGAGGACAAAGTGAACCATATTATACTTCATGGAAAAAGAATAAATGGCCGGTACACCTTCAAAGGTGTCTGACTGAGGTAGAAAAGGGATGCCCTTTTGATTGTGGTTTATGTGCTGAACATAGACAGCAAACGTGTTGCGCGTTGCTGGAGGTAACCCAGCGTTGTAATTTGAATTGCAACTTTTGCTTTGCCAGCAGTGGAGGAAATATTGCAGATCCATCCTTTGATAAGATCAGGGAGTGGCTTAAAATCCTTGTCGAAGCTGGAAAACCTTTTATTCATATTTCAGGGGGAGAACCGACAGTAAGAAATGATTTACCTGAAATAATTAGAATGATAAATGAGATGGGCTTTCCATACATACAATTAAATACAAACGGACTTCGTTTATCACGAGAACCGGAATATGTAAAAATACTGAAGCAAGCTGGCTTATCTTCAGTATTTATGCAGTTTGACGGAACAAAAGATGAGATACATCAACAGCTTCGGGGACGAAATCTTCTTGCTGAAAAAGAAAATGCTATAAAAAACTGTGGTGACAATAATCTTGGCATTGTGCTGGTACCTACAATAGTTCCAGGAGTTAATATGGACAATATTGGAGAGATAATACGTTTTGGATTGTCAAAAGTTCCTGATGTTAGAGGAATCCATTTTCAACCTGTAAGTTATTTCGGCAGATATCCATCCCCCCCTCTAGACAATCAACGTATAACTTTGCCCGAGGTATTAAGGGAAATTGAAAATCAGACAGGAGGTAAATTCCAGGTTGACCATTTTGCGCCATCGGGTTGTGACCACGCACGCTGTGGTTTTCATGGGGATTTTGTAGTAATGCCTGATGGAAGTATTAAACAGTTAACAATAAAAAATGAGGAAGGATGCTGTTGCAACAAAAAAACCGATTCTTCCGGGGTTGAAAAAAACAGGAATTTTGTTGCACGAAGATGGGTAAGAGAAAGTTCTCAAAATAATCAAAGGTTGAATAAACTTGACTATGAACTGGATGAATTGGATATCTTTATTGCCCGAGTTAAATCTCATGGCTTTACCATCACTGGAATGACTTTTCAGGATTGCTGGAACGTTGATCTTGAGAGGCTGCATGAGTGCAGTTTACATGTATTAAGTCCTGAGGGTAAGATTATTCCGTTTTGTGCATACAATATCAGCAGTATAGAGGGCAAATCACTTTACAGAAAAAATGTTCTGGCCCCCCCGTTCAAGTAACTTCTGCTTTAACTTTTCTGACATAGGAACACCTATTTCTTGCCGGCGGAGCAACAAAAAGCCCAGGAAAAGGGTGTATCCGGATTCTATGTAAAGTCCAAATAGATGTAAAAGATGTAAAATAAGTCGGTAATTTGGAGGGGCAGTGGGAGTGTACCATGTTTTGTGTAAATGGGTAAAGCCACCAAATATCGGATAAACGCCCTCACATTTTTGGAGCATTCTTTTGGATTCAGGTATTTTCAGGGCAGATGGAAATTGGAAATTAGCCTGTAAAGCAAAGAGGAAGGTTCTACTGGGTAAGCTCAGTTGGACCTTCCTCTTTCTAGACACTCCTCTATGACTACGGTTTCAATTTGTCACTACACCTTGGGCGGGCAAAACCTTCTGAAACAACTCTTCCAGATATCCAATAGTTTCAAAAACCTCCGTACTTAATATTTCACCAAAGCCGGTGGACCTGGGCTGAATGCCCAAGAGAAAAACGTCTGCGCCGGTTTCAGCCTGCAGGAAGCGCATAAATAAATCCAAACCCAGCTGGTGCGAGCTTAAACTCTTACCCTTTATATCTTCAATTTCAATAATTGCCGCCGTCCCCGGCGCAGCCTTAAGTTCAGCCGCGTCAATCAACACAATCGTATCGGGATGCCGGCCGGTAATCCGGCCAAGGTAGCTTTCGGGGACCTCCCCGGCGTCCAGGAGGTCCGCTTCCACTTTTCCTCCCAGCCGTTCAATCAATTCCGGGCCGGCGGCATCGTCGCTCCGGAGGGTGTTGCCGATGCCCACCAGAAACACCCGCCCTTTGAGCCGCTCACTCAAGGTTTTCAGCATGCCCTGTTTCCCCCTCCTGGTAGAAATAGGGCTCCACTTTTTTATCCACCAGGCCTAAAGCCAGGGCGACGCCGTAAATGATCGCCTCCGGCCGGGGCGGGCAGCCGGGAATAAAGTAGTCCACCGGGAAGACCTTGTCCACGCCCCCGACCACGTTATAGCTGTCAAACCAGATGCCGCCGCCGATGGCGCACGAGCCGCAGGCAATCACCAGCTTGGGGTCCGGCACGGCTTCGTACAACCGCCTGAGGCGCGGCTCCACCTGCCGGGTGACCGGACCGGAAACCAGCAGGATATCGGCGTGGCGCGGCGAGGCGACCAGCTTCAAGCCAAACCGCTCAGCGTCATAGTACGGGGTAAAGACGTTGATTTCCTCAATATCACAGCCATTGCAGGCGCCTGCGTTGGCATGATAGACCCAGAGGGACTTTTTGAAGGATTTGGCAAACAAAGATTGAATACGTTCAAGCATTGTTTTAACCTCCTACCGCGATGTACATAATGGACTGCACCGCCGGTGCAATTAACTGGTTGACCAGATTCGGGGACAAACCGATGAGTACACTCAAAGCCGCCAGCGCCGCCATCATCCCCAGCATCGACCAGGGCAGTGCAACTGCCGGTTGATTTTGGGTGTTCTCGCAAGCTGCAGCCGGTTCCTCATGCTCATCCTCACGCTCCAGGAATACCTTGTAGGCAGCACGAACCAGGCAGGTGAGCGTAAGCAAGCTGGTGAAAACCGCCACGCCGGTAGCCCACCACATACCAGACTGGGCGGCGGCTAAAAAGATGGTAAACTTGCTCCAAAAGCCGTTCAACGGGGGCATGCCGCCGATGCCCAGAGCTCCAATAAAGAAACAGATTGCCGTTAAGGCGCTCTTGCCCTTTTGCCCCTTAAGCTCGGATATCAGAGTCGTCCCGGAGGTATAGACCAGCGCCCCGACACAGAGAAAGAGCATCGATTTTAATAGGGCATGGTTTAAAAAATGGTATAAGGCCCCGAAATACCCAAGTGACGATCCCAACCCCAGGCCCATCATCACGTAACCAATCTGGCTCACGCTGCTGAAGGCCAGCATCCGTTTCAAATCGTCCTGGGCAAAAGCGAACACAATCCCGGACAGCATGGTCACCATGCCCAGCGCCACCACCAGGAGCCCAATGCCGCTGTATTCCGGGTAAAAGATGGTCAGGACCCTGGCCAGGGCATAGGCCGCCACCTTGATGCCGACCGACAAAAACGCGGCAAAAGCGCTGGGCGCCTGGGAGTAGGCATCGGGAAGCCAGGAGTGAAACGGAACCAGGCCTGCCTTGGTGCCGAAGCCCACCACGAGAAAAGCCAACGCCAGGAGGGTCAGTTCTCTGGGAAATTTATCCACCACCGGGGCCAGGGCCGTAATGAGCATAGCCTGATGCCCCCCCAGGTACGGGGAAGCCGCGGCGTAAATCAAAACGCAGCCAAGCAAGGCAAAGGTGATGCCTACGGTGCAGAGCAGCAGGTATTTAAACCCAGCCTCTAAAGACTCGCGCTTCCAGTAAAAGGTCACCAGCAAGGCTGAAGCCAGCGTAGTGGCTTCCACCACCACGTACAGCATGATCAGGTTGTTCGTCAGCGACGCCCAGAGCATGGTGCACATAAACAGGGCGTCCAGGCTGAAGTAGAGCGGCAAACGCCCCACCGCGGTTTTTCCGGCGGCAACAGCGCCCCGCAAGGCCCGGTAGCTAAAGACAGTGGCGGCAAGCCCCACGATGCTGATCACCAGGACCACCAGGGCACTAAGCCCGTCCGCATAGAGCTGCCCGCTCCAGGCCATCAATTTTTCCCCCTGGACAACCTGCCACACCAGAACCAGGACCAGTCCCAGGGTGATGGCGGCGCCCACAATGGCAGCCAGGCCGGCTGACTGCGGCCTTTTGCGCCCCATTAGAGCCTCCAAACCTGCGGCCAGAGCTGGTATTATAATGATAAGCCAGAGCAAAATCGAATTGCTCTCCATATTCTAACCTCCTAGCCCCATAGTTTTGCCATTTCACGAATATCCGACGAGCCCACCTGTTCATACATCCCTTTAATAATTATCAGGAGGATCCAGACAGACAGCACGACGTCGGTAACCACCCCGATCATGGCTGTTTCCGGCAACCCCGGGGCGAGGCTGACCAGGCTTAAGTGGACGGCGTTTTCAATCAGGCAGACCCCCATTACCGCCTTCAAGGTATCACGACGGGACAGCAGGGCGTAAAGACCGAAGGCCAAAATGGTAAAAGCAACGCTCAGGTTGGTTCCGTAGGGTTCCCCCGCCAGCTGCGGTACCGGCGCCAGCCAGGTCATGTGGCCGTCAACCAACCAGTAGAATCCCGCCAGTACAGCCACCCCGATCACCAGAGATATGCCAAAACCCAGCGCGTTAGGTGTTTCCATTGGCGCCATGCGTTTCAGGTAATGCCATAAAAGCAGTGGAATAATGCCGGCCTTACTGATCAGAACGGTGACGCTCCATAAATAAAGGGCATGGTTCGGCAAGAGCGTAGCGTAACCAACAAGTATCGCCACCAAGAGCAGTCCCTGGACAAAGTAAGCCAAAGCCGCATATTTTAAGTGCCTTACTTCTACCACCAACAGTGAGGTTACCACGAGGGCCAGGCTTAAGCCCACGATTACAGAGTAATGTTCAGACATGCTCTGTTCCCTCCATTCCCAACAGGGATTTGGCCAGCCTGGTTTTCCGGCATTCAGGGCACCAGAACAGCCACTCCTGCGCCTGTTGACCAAACTCATCGCCGGTTAATTTTTCCACCGTTTTCTTCAACAGCCGCTCAGGGGTAAAGAACCGGCCGCACGAGGAGCATTTGGCCATTTTCAAACTTACCGTCACGGATAAATCCTCCTTTTTACCGGTAGCCAGTTCAAACCTGTTATTTAAGCGAATGGCCCCTTCCGGGCAAACATCCGCGCAGCGGGCGCAGTAAGTGCAGCGGCTGTAATCAAGCTTAAACACACGGGAAGCTCCGTCATCAACCAGAGTTATTGAGCGAGGTGGGCAAACGCCGGCACATGTCCCGCAGCCAAGACACCTCGTGCCGTCCACTTCAGGCTGGCCGCGAAAACCGTCCTTCGTTTCCAGCGGGACAAAGGGGTAAGGCATGGTCACCCGGCCCGCCCTAAGGCAAATCAGGGCCTCCTTCAACTTACTGATAAACAATTAGTCCGCCTCCTCACATGCCCATAAGGGCAAAGGCTAGTCCGATAAGAGCCAGGACCGCCACACCCTTGAAATAGTTGATCGCCTGGTCAATCTTAAGGCGCGGGTTAACCAGCTCGATTAATTCCACCAGCCCCACAACGATGAAAACTTTGACCAGGTTTATCAAAAGGTCCGCTACCAGGATGCCGGTTTTGGGTCCTGGCAGAAATACTTCGAGAAACAGCGATACATAGATGACCACCTTGGCGTAGATAGCCCATTTGAAGAGGGCCAGCTTCGGGCCGCTGTATTCCACAAAGGGTCCCTCCATGATTTCCGTTTCCGCCTCGGCCAGGTCAAAGGGAAGCTTGGCCAGTTCCGACTGCAGGGCCAGGAGTAAAGCCAGACCGGCTATTACCAGTGAAATACTCCAGCCGTGGGACACCGACCAGCCGGTAATATCTGCAAGGACCAGGGAGTTGGCCTTGATTCCGGCGGTGAAAAGGGTGATGAAGAGTACCGGCTCCACCGTTAAAACCAGCATCATCTCACGGCTGGCGCCCAGCATGGCGTACGGGCTGCCGCTCGACATGGCCCCCAGCATGATCGCGATACCGGGGATACTCAAAAGGTAGACCAGTAAAATCAGGTCCCCGCCAAACCCCAGGGGAGCCGGGCCGCCCATGGGAGTAAACAGGGCCGCGAGCAGCACCGCGCCCAGACAGACGACCGGCGTCAGCCGGAAAACCAGATCGCTCGTTACCTCCCGGTCTTCCTTGCTGAAAAGTTTGAACAGATCGTAATAAGTCTGTAGTAAGGGCGGACCCTGTCTGGAATGCACCACCGCCTTGATCCGGCGCATAAAACCGTCCAAAAGCGGGGCCAGCGCCAGTGCTGCTGCAAGGTTAAAGAGCGCAATGAAAATTATCTTAAGCACGGCTGTCACCATCCAGGCGTCCAGATTGGCAGGCTTCCATAAGCTCCGCCTTGGTGTATACTTTTAACCGGCGTGATTTTACGTCTACTGTCTCCAACCGTTCGGTGCAGGAGAAGCACGGGTCGATGCTGCCGATAATGATCGGGGCGTCAGCCACCGTCTGGTTGTTAAACATGACCGGCACCGCCTGCAGCTGCGGGTAGGTTGAAGCACGTACCCGCCACCGTTCCGGCCGGTCCGTTCCGGTTATGACATAATGACAGCACTCACCCCGGGGGGCCTCAACCACGGACACTCCTTCCCGACCAGGCGGCACCACCGGATCCTCGGCCATGATTGGCCCGTCGGGCATTTTTTCAAGCGCCTGCCGCACCAGGTCAATAGAGACGAACAGCTCGTCCAGCCGTACCAGCGTCCGATCCCAGGAGTCCCCGTTTTTGTATACCGGTACGGTCAACTGCAGATCCGGATAGGCGGCATAAGGGTGGTCCCGGCGGCTGTCTATATCAACCCCTGAAGCACGGGCAGTGGGACCTACCACGCATATTAAACGGGCGTCCTCAGCTGACAGGCATCCAACATTCTGCAAGCGCATCAACAGGGTGGTATCACCGGAAATGGCATCCACCACCTGACGGCTCTCGGCCTCGATTTTAGCCAGCACCTCTTTGATTTTTTGCTGCAGATCGACGGTGATATCCCTCCGTACGCCACCCACCAGGTTCATACCGTACGTTTTACGGTTGCCTGTAATTTGTTCCGTCAGCCACATTAACCGTTCCCGGATACGCCACGACTGCATCAGAACCGTGTCAAAACCGATAATATGCCCTGCCAGGCCCAACCACAAGAGGTGGCTGTGAATACGCTCCAGCTCCAGCATAATGGTGCGGATGTATTTAGCCCGGGCCGGCGCCTCAATTTCCGCCGCAGCCTCCACGGCCTGGCAGTAACAGCAGGAATGGACAAAGCCGCAGATGCCGCAAATACGTTCGGCGAGGAAGGGAACCCGGTTGTAGTCAAGCACTTTGTCAGCCAGCTTTTCGATCCCGCGGTGGCTGTAGAACCCCCGGTAGTCGCTGCCTACAATCCGCTCTCCTTCTACGAATAATCGAAAATAAGCGGGCTCCTCCAGGGTGGGGAAAAATGGTCCCACGGTCATCACAGAGGTATTTTCCGGCTTTTCTTTTAACTGCGGCCGTGCGTTTTCCACCTTTGGCGGTTGGTAATCAAACGGAAAATCCTGCCTCATCGGGTAAACTTCTTCCGGCCAGTCATCGGAGAGGACCAGCCGCCGCGGGTCGGGATGGTTTTCAGGCTGCACACCGATTAAGTCCCGGACCTCCCGCTCCGCCCAATCGGCCCCGGGTATAATGGGGGTAACCGACTCAATAACCGGATTGGCCGGGTCTACTTCCACCTTGATCACCAGCAGCAAATTATCACGGTCAAAAGAAAAGATATAAGATACCTCATATTTACCGGTTACCGGGGTCCGGTCGGTTCCAACAGTGGTGATCAGACGTGCACCCAGCTGGTTGAACACATAGTCAACTGAAGTGGACAGATCTTTCTCTGCGACAACAACAAACAGCTGTTTACCGGACCCGGAGGTTGTCAGTTTTACTTTACCCAGGCGTTCTATCAGCTTTAAGCTTAACTCTTCACGTGTCACCATACCTACCCCCTTATCACCAGGAATACTGCCGCCAGCACCACGACCAACCCCGCTACCTGCCACAAGAGGTACCATCGCGGCCCGCCGGTATGGATCCGGCTGATCCAGCGGCTGAATTTAACGAATTGATTGCCCAACGGCAAATAGAGACGATCCAGGTCCAGCCAGACTGCCAGGTTCGGCAATCGCAAAGACGGCCAGGGCCAACTGCGGTACAGGGCGGCGAAGTGTTCTCTAAACGGCAGGTAAAAACTGTCTGCCCGGTAGAGGACTTCTGCTTGGGGTTCCAATTCACCGCAGTTCCAAAGCTCTGCCGGTCGTACGGGAGCTGCAGCCAGCCGGTAAATCCCGTAAGCAACCAGGCATCCCACCGCCAGTCCGAAAAGTATGATCAGCGGCGCTACTTGCCCCAACACACCGGCTAGGTTGACTTTAACAGCGCCCCACGGGGCAAAAGCCAAAAGGCTGCTGTTCCCGGCCACTGCGGCCAGTGATGAACCGTCCAGGGAGCCTGCAGCCAGGGCCAGCGGCCAGGCCGGGATAATACCGAGGACCAGGCAACCTACAGCCAGGCAGCCTTCGGTACAACGCATGGACAAGGGGACATTATGCCCTTTCTCAAGCGAAGCCGGGAGCGGCCCCAAAAAGGCCGAGCCAAAAAACTTGATGTAGCCGGCCAGGCTCACCGTGCTGATAAAAACGGCCACCACACCGTACAGCATCAATACCGGCCAGGTTTTCCCGCCGGCCACTGCCGCCTGGTAGAGCATCCACTTGCTCATAAAGCCGTTTAAAGGCGGTACCCCGGCAATGGCCAGAGAACCCACCAGAGCCGCCGCGGTGGTCAGCGGAATGAGCTTAATCAGGCCGCTCACTTTATTGAGGTCGCGCTGGCCGCTGGTGTACTCGATTGAACCTGCGTTTAAAAACAACAGTGACTTGAAACAAGAGTCGTTGATCACGTGGTAAAGGGCGCCAACCATCCCCAAAAGGCTCAACCAGGGATTGGTGGCCAGAAACATAAAGCTTACACCTAAGCCCAGCCAGACGTAACCCATCTGTCCGATGGTGCTCTGGGCTACCAGGCGTTTAGCGTCTTTTTCACTCAAAGTCCTTAAGTTACCTACAATCATTGAAACCACACCGGCAGTTGCAATGACCAGTCCCCAGCTTGTAGTCATATCGGAGGCCGGCAGCATCCAGTAGGTAAGCCTTAATAGCCCGTATACCGCAACCTTGTTCATGACCCCTGAGAGCATGGCGCTGGTACCGGCGGGGGCCGCCGGGTGAGCCTCGGGAAACCAGAAGCCCAGGGGGTAAATACCGGCCTTGGTGGCAAAGCAAACCACCAGTAAGCCAATAATCACGTTTAACATCACCGGATTGGCGGTAGCCAGCTGGCGGTAAACTTCGGGCATGGCGGTAAAGGCCATGGAACCTGACCAGCCTCCAAACAGGATTACCACCAGGATCAGGCCCGCCGAAGTGACGTGCGTCACGAAAAAGTAAAGAAAGCCGGCCTCCAGGTTTTTCTTATTATCCCGCTGGTAGACTACCAGGAAATACGAGGTGAGCGTCATGAACTCCCAGAACAACAGAAAATAGAAAAGGTCGGCGACCGTCACTACCGCCATCATCCCCAGAATAAACAGGAGAAAAGGGAAGTAATAGCGGCGCGGGTCCTCTCTTTTGATATGCGGCAAATAGCCCTGGGTATACAACACCGAAGCTGTGCTTAAAGCCCCGATCATACCCAGAAATAACGCGCTCAGCCGGTCAATGGTAAACACGGGCACAGCGGGGAAACCGGCAATGGCCAGGCTGTCGATACTGGCGGTTACCGGGCCGTTCAGAAAGACCTCTACCGAGACAAATACCGTCAGAAGCCCCGCCGCAACCATAGATACAAGAGCCAGCGGGCCGGTTACCTCGTGCCGCCTGCTAATCAGGCACAGGAAGCTGCCGATAAGAAGTATGGCAAAAGCCAGCCAGAGACAGGTAAACAGGTACATATCCTTTAACCTCCCATAATCCCGGTAGTAATGGCCAGACCGAATAAAGGCGATATGAGGCTTAAGACCATCAGGACCAGGAGCGGAATCAGCATCGAAAGCGGTGGGTCAACGGCTTTAGCCGCAGCGGGAGAAGGCTCTCCAAAAAACACCCGGTGTATGACGATCAGGAACCAGGCAAAACCGGCCAGGCTTTCCACTATAGCCAACAACCCTGCGGTCCAACCCCAGGGGGTGCCAAGCTGGATCGCTCCCGCTATGATATAGAACTTGCTCCAGAAAATACCGAAAGGCGGCACGCCGCTGATGGACATCGCCCCGACAATAAATGCCGCTGTGGTTACTGGCATCTTTCTGCCCAGGCCGCTCAGCGCTTTCATACTTCTCGTGCCGGCAGCGCAGGAAACCGCCCCCACCGCCAAAAACAGAAGAGTTTTGGTAAAGGCGTGGTTAATGAGGTGCAATAGTCCCCCTTGCAGAGCCAGCGGGGAGCCGATTACCCCCAGCGACAGGCCCAGGAACATGTAGCCCAGATGAGCTATGGTTGAGTAGGCCAGAAGGCGCTTGAGATCGTCCTGAAAGAAATACAGAATCAGTGCGAAGAACATGGTTGCCACGGCCAATCCGCCCATAAGGTAACCGACCGATACCGGTACCGCCTGGGAGGAAACAACGATCCGGGCGGTTAAATAGACACCGGCCTTGACCATTGCCGCGGCGTGCAGGTAGGCGCTGGCCGGGGTGGGCGCTTCCATGGCCGTCGGCAGCCAGGAGGAAAAGGGCAGCTGGGCCGCCTTGCCCCAGGCTCCGATTAAGAGAAAAATGACAGCTAAAAGGCGAAGATCAGGAGTCAACTGTCCCAGGGCGCTAAATTCAAAAGATCCCGTATTGGCGTACATGATTAAGAGGGCTGCTATAAAGAACAACCCGGCGCCGGCGGTAATAGCCAGGGCTTTGAAGCCGGCCCGGACCGCGATGGTGGTCCTTTTATGTGAGATCAGCCCCCAGGAACATATGGTGGTCAATTCCCAGAACACAAATATTTGAAAGAAATTGCGCGATAATACCAGACCGGTCATTGCGCCTACAAATAAAAGCGTGAAAAAATAATACCGGCCCTTTTCCGCCTGGGTGGGATGCTCCTTGTTAAACTCACTGTAGTAATCTGCCGAATACAGAACAATGAGAAAGCCCACCACGGTAATGGGAATCAGCAATAAACTGCTTAAGGGGTCAATCTGGATCCCAAAAAGCGGGACGGGCGCGTCTAACCAGGGCAGGTTGGCCAGCGGGTAGTCGAGGTGCCGGCCGCCTGACCGGATAATGGCCCAGATCGCCATCAACATGACTGCCCCTGCAGCGATAATGGCGGTTAAATCCGCTTTCTTTCGTTGTAACGGGGCAACTGCCAGCGCCCCGGCAAAAGGCATGAACAGCAATATTACAAGTAACGTAAGCACTGTTACTCTCCTTTTCCTTTTTAACTGCATTTCTTACCGGTCAGTCGTAGGGCGTAGGCTTATATTGATTTGTATCTGGGTCAGACCTACGCCCTACGCCTTACGGCTTACGACCTAATTGACAGCTGCTGTAATTTTTCCTTGGTCGGCACCCCGTTGTTGTCCCAACCGCGCTCTTTATAGTACTCGGGCAGCATCACACTCAGCTTGGAAACCTGTCCCTTGTTGGGGCCGACCTTGACCGGCTCCTTCAAGAACCTGGGCGGCAGCGTATCGTCAGCCTTGGTGAAACCGTTCTTCATGTTAAACACTCGCTCCAGGTTCCAGATCCGCTCGCCGGCCAGCAACAACTCTTCCACGGTATAGTTAAACCCTGTGGCTGTCGTTAGCTGCTCAGCCAGTTCGGGAGCGCCTATACCGAAGGTGGTGAACAGGCAGATCCCTGAAGAATCCACAGCAGCTGTTAGGTCCTGGAAGAGCTTGACCCAGCCCGCCTTGCCTTCCGTCGCCAGGCTGTCCAGTTTCTCCGGGATCCCCAGGATTTCCGGCGATGTCATATAACCACGGACGTGGCAGCCGCCACGGTTATTGGTGGCATAATTCAGACCCATCCCCTGCAGGACGCGCGGGTCGTAGGCAGGCAGTTCCTGCTTTTTAACGCTCATGGATAACTCGGGATGGCCGTATTTACTTGCCAACCGGTAGGACCCTTCCGCCAATTCGTTGCCGAAGCCCTGGCGGTAAGCAGTCTTGTAAGTCAGGTCAACAATGGCGTCCATATTGCCGAAGTTTAAAAAACAGCCCGTTTCCTTGGCGGTGATATAACCGTTTTCAAACAGCTCCATGGCACAGGCAATAGTGGTAGGCATGGTAATGGAGTCCATCCCCAGCTCATTACACAGGTTGTTGGCCTTGAGAATCGGTTCCAGGTTGTCGATACCGCAGTCTACACCGTAAGCCCAGGCGGCTTCGTATTCCGGACCTTCACCAAAGGTTTTGTACTTGCCGGATTCAACCTCGGAGATCCGCCCGCAGCCGATGGAACAGGCCATGCAGCCCTTGTTCCGTACCAAATATTTCTCCGCCAGGCTCTCCCCGCCGGTTTCATTGGCGGTAGGATAAGAGCCGGAATCCCGGAAATTCCGTACCGGCAGGCCGCCGCTCTGGTCCAGAATGTTGACCAGGATATTGGTTCCGTAAGCTTTCAAACCTTGTCCGGTAACCGGATGATCTTTGAGCATCTGGCGGGCCCTGGAGATAGACGCCATAAACCCATCGGGATCGGCCACCCGTACTCCGCCGGTTCCTTTAACAGCAATGGCCTTCAGGTTCTTGGCGCCCATCACCGCGCCCACGCCGGAGCGGCCGGCGGCCCGGGTATAGTCATTCATGATGCAGGCAAACTTAACTTTGTTTTCACCAGCCGGCCCGATGCAGGCAACTTTGGCATCCTCATCGGTGGCTTCTTTAATCATGTCGGTGGTTTCATAAACCGTTGAGCCCCATAGACTTACCGCGCTCCTGAGCTCTACCTCGGCGTCATTAATCCAGAGATAGACCGGTTCTTGAGCCTTGCCTTCAAAAATGATGGCGTCATAGCCAGCATATTTTAATTCCGGGCCCCAGTAGCCGCCCGAGTTGGAAGCCGCCATCGCGCCGGTGAGCGGCGCTTTACACACTACTTCATAACGTCCGCCGCTGGTGGCAAGGGTACCTGTCAGAGGGCCGGTTATAAAGATCAGGTTATTTTTGTCGCTTAAGGGGTCAACCTTGGGATCAACTTCTTTCATCCACAGGCGGGTCCCAAGCCCACGGGCGCCGATATAATTTTTGGCCTCCACCGGATCAAGGGCTTCCTTTGCTATAGTTCCGTTGGTGAGGTTAACTCTCAAAACCTGTCCTACGTAACCGTACATTATTCACCCACCTCCTGGACCAGTTCCTTAAATTTGGCCGCATATGCCTTTTTCTTCTTCATGGTTGCCGCTGTGGCCTCTTTATAGGTGATTGCTTCATTGGGACAGAACTTCACACAGGCCGGATCCCCCTGGCACAGGTCACACTTGATGATTTTTTCACTGATTCCGTCGTAGGTGGTATTGCCGAAAGGGCATGCGATCAAGCACATCTTACATTTAATACAGCGGTTCTCATTAACTACCATTGCGCCCTTATCGGATTTGGTGATGGCCCCCACCGGGCAGACTTTCACGCAGGCCGCGCTGTCGCACTGCAGGCACATCATGGGCACGGAAACGCCAACCAATTCCCAGGCAAAGACCGCAACCCGCGAAGCCGTCGGCCGAAACTCCTGATCATGCTGAAAAGAACAAGCTAATTCACAGGTGCGGCAGCTGGAGCACTTCTCCGGCGCCAAAGCTAAAATTTTTGCCATACTGGACCCGCCCTATTACAGGACAGGTTCCTTCACCCCCACTCCTTTAGATTTGGACCTTCAAGTTAAAAACCGAGTCAATCCCACTAACCCAGTCATTTACCCCCCTTCTGCACGATACCGCTTGAAGAATACTATGTCATAGGGTTCATGCAAACCTCATGCCAATCATTTTGTAGGAAGCATGAGGAGGTTCCAGTGAGGATTACTGTCAGCAAGCCAGGAGTGGTAATACCGGTGATATAGCATAATTAAAAAGTACAAAAATTTACTGTTGTTTTATCAAGACTGCTTTCTGCGGCTGTGAGTATGTGATATCAGCCTGTAATTTTGCCGGAAGCTACAGATTGTGTCCTAAAATGTATTTATGCAGGGCTTCAATTTACCTGAAAACAATGTATTAGCACCGAATTTGCAAGGATATTCCATTAAGATGTATTTGAGTCTATATTGTGCTTTTGTAACTTCCCGCAGCAAACATTGTGTAAAAGGGTTGGTTTTTGTTTTTACGGCCTTGCCGGACTCCAAACTGTATCATTATCGTACTCTATAAAGAGATTCTGTTCTGGAATGGAACAGTTTATTGTCTAAAAAGCACTTTAAAATCCACAAAACTGTTGTTGCACTTGTTTTCGAGGCTGATTACAATTGAGGTGAGGGACTATATCGAAATTTGTTCGATCATGAAACACAATAACCTGTAAGACCTATCTGCATTCCCCAGAGTAAAAAATCCTTCCCCATCATTTGTAACATACCCCCAAATTAAAGCACCGTATAGATATTCATTCTACACGGTGCCTTGTAAATATTGCTGATTTTGTTATTTCTTAGTTTACTTTGTCAACAGGTCCAACCCTTCACCTGTCTCTATAATTTTCTATTTTAGTAATACTTTACCCATTGGAAACTTAATTCCGGCACTATTCAGAATTAAACCACCGGCCATAATCACACCAAAAAATCCAGTTACAAATAAACCCCACGCACTTGTCAATACTACAGCTTTGCTTGAGTAACCTAAGTAAACCAGGGCGAGGGCACACACTCCGATATCAGCTCCTATAAGAGCAATCGTTCCCGAAGCAGGAGCAAATTTAAGAAACACTGGGGTGGTAAAAATCAGCATTACGCCTAATATCGCCCACTCATATCCAAGGATTTTTGGATCAATTACCCAATGGTATATTGGCGCAAAGAAATTTAAAGCATATGTTAAACCGTTGGCGAAGCCGAAAAACGAAGCAAAGTACAGCCAGGTGACTCCTCCCACTAAATCCCCAAGTTTAACCAGACTGACACCTGCGCTCAAGTAGGAAATAGTACAGCCAAAAGACACTAGCGCCATGGGAAGAAGCGCTTTGCTATCTACAAACCCGCATAAATAAGCCCAAGCCATAAAGCACACTATTGAGTTAGCAATCCAACCAGCCGCACCAGCGTCAGCTATTTTAGTTTCGGTATCTGCCAAGAAAATTACCTCCTTATAGTAATGTACTGTTTAAAATCCCTAAAGCAGCTGAACTCTTTGAAAATACAGGCTCTCTTAGCCTTAACCTATTATCACCTTAAGCCCGTAAGATTCAATAATATCTTTGCATAAATTCATATGTTCTTTACCAG
This sequence comes from Pelotomaculum schinkii, assembly GCF_004369205.1. Lineage (NCBI taxonomy): Bacteria > Bacillati > Bacillota > Clostridia > Eubacteriales > Desulfotomaculaceae > Pelotomaculum > Pelotomaculum schinkii. The sequence continues at coordinate 1,768,217 of NZ_QFGA01000001.1, forward strand.
GTGGTTTAAGATCCTCCAAATAATATTTTTTCCCCAGCCTGTCATACTTTCCAGAACCCAATCGATGGTACGGAAGAATCTGAACCAGCTTTACTGCTGAACCCAAACTTGAGCAAAATTGGCCTGTCGCCCGGATATTTTCCTCTGAATCGTTATAACCTGGAATTATAGGAATTCTGATTTGCATAGCCGCGCCTGCCTTTGCCAAGTTACAAGCATTTTCCAGGATTAACTCATTTGGCTCGCCGATTAATCTCTTCGATTGCAACGTGTCCATATGCTTTAAATCGTAAAGAAAAAGATCCACAAACTCCAGAACCTCTTTGTAATGCTCCCATTTTGCGTATCCGCTCGTATCCAGACATACATGCAATCTCCTGCTTTTACATTCCTTTAATAACTCTTTGACAAACTTGTACTGTACCATCGGTTCACCACCGGATACTGTAACCCCTCCATTTGAGCACCGGTAGAATAATCTGTCCTTTTCTATTATTTCCATAATCTCATCAACACTGATATCTTTTCCGGTTAAGTACAACGCTTTTGATGGGCAGACCTGGGTACATAAACCACATTTGTTGCATTTGTTTCTATTAAAATCAATAACCTGAATTTCTTTTTTTTCAAATTTTGAAAAAATCTTAGGCCCTTTTGTCAAAGCTCCGGTTGGACAAACCTGCAGACACCTTCCACAATTAGCCAGACCTATGCATTTTATTTCAAACCAGGCGATTTCATCTTCAAGGGCCTGTGATTCCGGGCTGTGACACCATAGACACCTCAGGGGGCATCCTTTCAAGAAAACCCCTGTTCTAATCCCGGGTCCGTCATGCACCGTGTATCTTTGGATATCAATAATTTTTCCTATTTTCTCGTTGTCCATAAAATTGCCTCCCCGAATTATCAGGCGAATTCTCCCTGGAAGAAGGATAATATAAGGCTTGTCAGTACACTGAGAGCCCCATTCTCAGTGTACTGACTTGCAATTGCAAGGTGCGCTTGGCTCGCGTACCAGCGCCATGTTTGCCTCACATAGAAATTGTTTAAACCAGTTCAGTATACTCGGTTCTTTCTATGATATCTTCCTGGATCGCCGGGTCCAATCCTACAAAGAGGGCGCTATAACCCGCTACCCGTACCACTAATCCCCTGTATTTATCCGGGTTCTTCTGCGCATCACGCAGTGTTTTTGAGCTAACAACGTTGAACTGGAGGTGCAGTCCCTTATTGTCAAAGAAAGTCTTAATTGCTGATATTAGATTTCTTGTACCGCTGTCGCCTTCGACTGCAGTTGGGTGGAACTTCAGATTCAGCAAGGTTCCGTTAGAGTTAATGAGATGGTCCACAGCCGCGGCAGAATTGAGTATAGCTGTCGGGCCGTTTTTATCTTTGCCGTGAACGGGAGAAATCCCGTCAGCCAGCGGTTCACCAGCCCTTCTTCCATCTAAAGAGGCTGCCCGCCAATAACCCATGTAAATATGGGCAACTACCGGATAGAATCCGGGACTGTATGGTCCCCTTGGCCCTGAACATTCTTCCGTGAGTTTACAATAAACGCCTGCCGCCCACCTGGCCAAATCATCGACATAAGCGTCATTATTGCCGTAACTGGGAGCACTAGTTATAATCTCGTTGCGTAAAGCCTCCTGTCCTTCCCAATTCGACCTTAAAGCGCTTAAAAGTACAGCACCACTATATTTCTTTTCGTCAAACACAAACTTCTTGATTGCAGATAATGCATCTGCTACGTTGCTGACCCCCACTCCCGCAGTGCCCGTGCAATTATATTTTGCTCCACCAGCGGTTACATCCACACCGCGGTTGACGCAAGGTTCCATGGCACAGGAGAGAATCGGCAGCGGAACTAGTTGCATATGTGCCAGATCACCAACATTCGTGATTACCGCAAAATGATCTACAAAATATTGGATCTGCTTAACATAAGCCTCTTTAACCTCATCAAAGGAGCTAAAACTTGCCAGATCCCCGGTCGCAGGGCCTGACTTAACACCAGTGAGCATATTTACACCATTGTTGATCGCCAGTTCCAAACATGCCGGCAAACTGAAAAATGGCGCATCGCCGGTGCCACCGGACCACCCGTACTCAAATCCCTGACAACCGGGCTCAACACACCCAACTATGGCGTAATCACGCGCGTCCTCTAACTCTCTGCCCCTGTTTAATAACGCCGGAATGATCACTTCATCGTTGTGAAATGCTGGCATCCCCAGTCCCTGTTTCGTCACTTCGATTGATTTAAACCATAACTCGTCAGGTGTCCCATTCCATATTCTTACCGAAATAGAAGGTTGATGCAGCTTGACATTCATTGTCGCATCCAGGCACATATAGGAGAGTTCGTTTGTTGCATCCCGGCCATCCCTGGTCTGGCCTCCTACACAGAGATTCTGGAACATTGGATATCCTGCAGAGCCTTTGATAGGGCCACTTGGGCGAATTTTGTTAATCTCCGAAAGTTTAATCCACAAACATTCGATCAGTTCTTGGGCACCATCTTTAGTAATATTTCCCGCAGCTATATCTTTTTGATAGTAGGGGTACATGTACTGGTCAAATCTTCCTGGTGAAATTGAGTGTCCGCTGGATTCAAGCTGGAGAACCAATTGCAGGAACCAAACTGACTGGCATGCTTCCCAGAATGTCCTGGCCGGGTTTTCAGGAACCCAGTCACAGTTACTGGCTATTTGCAACAGCTCAATTTTTCTAGTTTTATTAGTTTCTTTATCCGCTAATTCCCGTGCCAGATTAGCGTACCTTTTCGCAAAATCTGCCACAGCATCACAAACCATAATTATCGCATTCCAGAAATGATATTTTTCAATGTCCCGGCCATCCCTGGGTATACCAAGCTGTTCAAGCTGCTTGAGGGCATCTTTTTTAACCCCTGAAAACCCTTTTTCCAGAATGGTTTTATAATTCGGGCTGTAATGACCCACACCCGCGATAGCAACTTCCGGAATACCGAAGGCAAACACTCCGGAAGTCTCTATTGCTTTCTTGGATTCTTCGGGCAGCATATTCAAAACTAAATCATTAACTTTTTTACCCTTCCAATATTCATAGAGACCTCTGAGGATTTGTTTGGTCTCCTCATCGATTAAAAACCTGTCCGCGGTTCCTTCTTCAAAAGGTTCATTGTTCATCTCTTCAATAATCCAGTCATAGGAGAACTCTGGGAAGACCGGCGCAGACCTAGCTACTTTAGCCTGGTTGCCAACGATCAGTTCATCATCAGCAATCCAGATGGTCATTTCATTTAACAGCTTTTTCATAGCTTTGGCCCTTCTCATGATCATGGGCTCCCCTTCCGTCTCCTGGTACGATCTGGTAATGATCACGGCCCGCTCTGCATCTATCGCCGGGGCGGTAGCTAAATACTTTTCTTGCAACCGATGAACCCTCTCAGTGATACCGTTCACAAGATCATCTCCTTTAAATATTCGCAATTGATTTAGTCCACGAAAAAATTATCAACCTGCATTATCCGCACCTCATTTTTGATTGTTTTGCCATTTTAGTGATATTGTAAGGCTCAATATCGTATTGATGATATTCTAAAGTTTATGATCATGGTATTTTCTTAGTCAATGCATAAAATATGCTAATTCGCAGGTGCGGCAACTATTGCACTTCTCCGGCGCCAAAGCTAATATTTTTGTCTGCTGGACCTGTCCTTTTACTAGACAGGTTCCCACACCTCCTAAAATTTAAAATAATCTTAAAGTCAAATCTACTACCCCGGCCATTTGCCCCCCTTCAATATCCGTATAATGATCCAGGCTGCCGTGAGAAGAATGCTGCCATTTGGTAATGCAAGTCTCGTGCCAGATTTTAAATTTTTTAATGTAGTTGAACTCATTCGAAAAACGTGCATTAGCACTGAATTTGCATGGATATTCCAATAGTAACGCATTGGTTATTTACATACTACTAATGTTATTGGCCGTTATAAACATTACGATAAGCTTGTCCCAGTACCTATATACCGTAGAAGTTGTATCATAATTGTACTAAATCAGGCAATTTTGTTCTGGAATGGAACAACAAAAGGCACATAAAGCGCTAGAAAATTCAAAAGAATTGATGTTGCGCGTGATTCCAGGGCTGGTTATAATTTAGATAGGGAAATGTCGAAATGTGTTCGATCCTGAAACACTATTACCCGTAAGACCTATCTGCAACACACCAAGGCAAAACAAAATTTGTCCAATGATAGGAGGGAACACAATGGATGGATTAAACCTTTCCGTTACTTCTCCCGCTTGGCAACAATTCGTCGAAAAAAGGCAGGTTGATCCTGCGACCGTTTCTGAAATTGTATTGGATTCATGGAGAAGGTGTGCCGACTACAACGTTGATCCCTATCATCTTAACAATGAAATTTTGGGCCAGCGCGCCTTGCGGGAAAGACTCCGGGAAAATAAACAGCTGTTGGAAATTGCTAACCCGATCATAAATAAGCTGTACGTATTACTGAAAGAGTCCGGATATACGGTTTTTCTTGCCGACAACCAGGGATATATCCTGGTCAGCCAGGGTGATCCGGGCTTTACCGCCAAAGCGCAAAAAATACTTCTCTCGGTGGGGGCCAACTGGCATGAGTCAGTGCGTGGCACCAACGCTATCGGCACCACCCTGGCTCTCAAACAACCGGTCCATATCAACAGCTGGGAGCATTACTGCCGTGAAAATCATTTAATAGATTGTTCCGCCGCCCCAATTTGGGGACCGAACGGGGAACTGCTCGGGGTCCTTGATGTAACCGGCGATTACCAGCATGCCCATCCCCACACCCTGGCCCTGGTTGTTTCTGCGGTTTCTTTAATTCAGCATCGCCTGGCACTTAGTGATTCCAACCGCAAACTTGTTATCGCCGACCTGTATACCGATACCATAATGGAGTCCTCAGGCGAAGGGTATGTTTGCATAGACGGCAGCGATAAGATCACGCGGGTAAACCGCCGTTTTGCCCAGACTTTCGGTTTGCTGCCGGAGCAATGCATGGGTCAGCCGCTAGCGTCGGTTTTAAACGAGGACGGTTCCGCCTGGACGGAACTCCTGGACGGCCCCGGCCGCCTTGAGAGATTGTTCAGGCAGGCGTCTTTAAGGCATGGTTTCACCTACTCCATCCGTTCAATTTGGGGTAAAAAGCAGCACTGGCTAGGCGCGGTGGCATCAATTAAAAATGTTAAACAACCCAGGCAGCAAACACCGGCTATAGCCAATGCCACCCATTATACCTTTGCCGACATTATCGGACGCAGCCATCGCCTGCAAAACGCTAAACGGCTGGCCGAACTGGCATCCCGGATCGATTCCACCGTTTTACTGCAGGGGGAGACAGGGACCGGTAAAGAAATGTTTGCCCAGTCGATCCACCACGCCAGTAACAGGAGAGAAGGGCCATTTGTTGCTGTAAACTGTGGCTCACTGCCAAAAACCCTGATCGAAAGTGAACTGTTTGGCTATGAAGAAGGGTCCTTTACCGGGGCCAGGCGCGGCGGCAGGCAGGGTAAATTCGAACTGGCCAACGGCGGGACGATTTTTCTGGACGAAATCGGCGACATGCCCCTTGATATCCAGGCCAGTTTGCTGCGTGTTCTAGAAGAGCACAAGGTCGTTCGCGTCGGCGGACAACGCCCGGTTTCGGTTGATATCAGGATAATTGCCGCAACCAACAAAAATTTGGCGGAGGAGGCGGCCAGGGGCAATTTCCGGCCTGACCTTTTCTACCGTTTGAACGTGCTCAGTATCGACATTCCCAGCCTGCACGACCGGGAAGACGATATAATGGAGCTGGCCGAATACTTCATGAAAACAATCAGCCACCGGCTCGGCAAAGTCGTTAATCAAATATCCTACGGGGTTAAGGTCCTCTTCCAGAGCTATAACTGGCCCGGCAACGTCCGGGAACTGGAGAATATAATTGAACGCGCCATCAGTTTTTGCGAGGGAACGAGCATCACCGTTGAAGACCTCCCCGAATATCTGAAGCAGAAACAGCCTGTGGCGGACAGTAACTCCATTCCGGATTTGAACCTGCGGCAGTTGGAGGAACAGGCCATCTCCGAGGCGCTGAATAAATTCGACTATAACATTTCGAAAGTGGCGAATGCCCTGGGCATCGGGAGGAATACCCTGTACCGGAAAATGAAGGAGTATGACATCAAGGGAGCCAGGCAGGCTTGATTATTGAGAAGACAGTTAAAGCCCCGTCCGGGAGAATTAACCGGACAGGGCTTTATTCTTTAAGAGGCTTTTTGCGGAACGGCTTAATCACATCGACACTCTTTCCGTATGGCTGTAGACAGTCAGTCTTTCTCCCCGGGCAAAGCCCACGAGGGTGATGTTAAACTCATCGGCCAGTTCCACGGCCAAGAAGGTGGGCGCGGAACGCGACACCACGACCGGTATGCCGTTATGAGCCGCCTTGATCAGTATCTCTGAGGATATGCGCCCGCTTAAGAGCAGGCATTTGTCCGCCGGATTAAGCCTGTTTAAAAAAGCGTGTCCCATAACCTTGTCGACCGCGTTATGGCGGCCGATATCCTCGTGCATCACCAGCATGCCCTGGCTGTCGCCCAGCGCCGCGCTGTGCACGCCCCCTGTCTTGCGAAAGGTGGCTGACCCCTCCTCCAGCAAGCCGATTAGGCGCAACAGGTGGCCGGCTGCAAACACACAGGAAGACTGTACAGGTTTTAATTTGCGGGCGTCATTTATATAATATAACGCGGCCCTGCCTTTGCCGCAGCAGCTGGCAATCTGCCGGCGCAAAAAATTTTCCATTTGCGGGACCGGCTCGGTGGTTTCCACCCACAGAAGACCGTCCTGTTCGTTAAAGGTTATATCTTTAATGTCTGTGAGATCCTGCAGCAGCCCTTCGCTCAATAAAAACCCCACCGCCAGTTCCTTGTGGCCGCCGGGGGAACAGATCAAAGTAGCCAGCTCAGTATCGTTTACATAGACAGTAATGGGTATTTCCAGCACAACCGGAACACTGGCAGATTGCGTGTTCCCATGGTCGTAAGTTTTAACAGCGCGTTCCCTATAAAGCGGCGATTGAGTCATAGGTAAACACCGTTCCTTTCAAAATATGCCGGCAAAGAGATCCTTACTGCCAGTATGCGGCAAAAAAGAATGAAAATCAAGAGGGTGAGCGCCCCCAGGATTATCATCACTATTCTGCAGCCAGGGAAGCGCTCCTTCCAAATACACTATCAAGACATCAATATTGAAGTGCGGCGGCAAATACATGCTGCATTTCTCAGGGGTCCTGGCGCGCATGGATTCGCACCCACTTTTGTTTTACCGGGATATTAGCCCGCAGGTTTTTTTTCATTTTCAGGATGACCCGCTCAAGCAAATCAGCTACCCCGGCGGCGTCGTCGAGACTGAAGTGCGGCGCAGCGGAGCCGGAGGATACATCACTGATCTCGGCCAGGAGGTCCTCCGGGTCAATTGCCGGACGCTCGGTTACTCCATGGCGAAAAATTGCAAGCTTCGGCCACCTGCCCTGTTTGTACCCTTCAATAAGGATGAGGTCCACCCCGTCAAGCATGGAGATAACTTTTTCCGGCGGGGGCTCAGTCTCAAACTCCCTGAACATGAAGGCGCCATCCGGCGCGGCCAGGACCTCAACCGCGGCGCCGGCCGGGTTGGGCCGCCGGGTGTCTTTATGATGAGTGTGTTTGATGACACCCAGACGATAGCCCCGCCGTTTCAGCTCAGTGATTAATTTTTCCAAAAAGGTGGTCTTACCCGAACCCGAGTAACCAGCCAGCCCGATCACAGGAATAGGCTTTTCCATACCCGCCTCCGTAAGGAAGCAGGGGGACGGTTCTTTTGCTTCCTTTTTTTCGAAAAAGGAAGCAAAAGAACCGTCCCCCTGCTTCCTAATATTTGCATATATAACTTAACGCCTTTTTCTTTCTGCCGATTTCATACGCGTGAAATAATAATTTTTTTAGATCATGCGACAGCTCATTATATTGCTTCCAATAGGACAATTTAGCTTCCTTAATTATTCTGCTCTGCGACATGTTTAATTTACTGATAGATATGCCGAGGATTTCAAAAGCTTTTTCAGTACTTGTGATCTTTGCATTAAGATAGCTTTCGTATATACGATAAAAAGCACAGAATAATAGTTGCTCTTCATAGCTTACCGGAGGATCCAGGGACGATAATTTCCAGAACAGCATACTGATGGCTTCTGAGTCCGTGCAACCTTTCAGCAGGGAATCAAGCGCAATACCTTCAATAATAGCGCGACGCTGTTGATTGACCATGGATATCACTTCCCATGATTGTCTTAAGGAAGCAGGGGGACGGTTCTTTTGCTTCCTTTGGGAAGCAAAAGAACCGTCCCCCTGCTTCCTTAAGAGTATAGTAGGATAATGGACACTTCTTGGTCTTTTTCCACTGGCGGGCTGCCCGCCGGGAGGTCAATTAAAGCGTTTGATCTAGTTAGCGCCTGGAGCATGCTTGACTTCTGGCCCGGCAATATGGTTACGCTCCACCCCTTGTCATCACACACCGCATACCCCTGCAGAAACCGGCGGGGACCTCCCTCTTTATGAAAAGAGTTGGTACATGTTGCAGATAAAACCTTCGGATATGGCGGCAGCTCCTGCAGGGCACGTAAGACAGGGCCGGCGAGCAGGTGGTAGCCGGCCGCGCAAGCTGCCGGGTTGCCGGAGAGCGCAATAATAATTTTGTTGTTGACTATGGCCGCTCCGCTGTGGCTGCCCGGTTTTATTTTTATTCCCCAGAAAAGCAAATGAGCTCCTATATTCTTCAGCATATAGGTAGCCTGGTCGTCATCCCCTGATGCGGCTCCCCCGGTGGTAATTACCAGATCGGCTTGCTGCATCAGGTTTTCCAGGTGCTCCTTGAGGCATGCGGCGCTCTCGCCGCCGCTCACCTCCACATTGGTCACCTGTCCCCCGTCCTCCAGCGCCAGCGCGGCTATAAGGGGACCGTTGCTGTCCCTGAGCTGGCCTGGTTCGGGTATATTGTGGTAAGACACGACGCCACCGCCCAGACTGAGCACCGCGACCTTGGGCCGCCGGAAAACCGTGACATTGCTCTTCCCGAATGCCGCCAGCACGCTGGTGAGGCCGGGGCTGAGGCGAGTACCGCGCGATACCAGCAGGGAGCCGGCCTGGAAATCCTCTCCCGGCTCTCTGATGTTATCGCCCTGCAGGACTTCTTCCGTGAAAACAACCCGCTCTCCCGAAAGCCTCGCAATTTCATGCGGGACAACGGCTGTGGTACCGGCCGGCAAAGCGCATCCTGTCGCAACATATGCGGCCTGGCCTGAACTCAGAGGGGAGGTCGCTGTTTTGCCGGGACTCAGACGCTCTTTAACCACATAGCCCCCACCCCCACAGCTGTTAACGCCGGCGCACACCGCGTAGCCGTCCACCACCGCCTGCGGGCAGGGAGGCAAGCTTTGATCGGCATACAAGTCCCGGGCGGCGACACGCCCCAGGGCCTGCAGCAGGGGAACCGTCTCCCCCGGTAAAGGAGCTGTGAGGCTCAGTAAGATATCCTGAGCCTCTTCAAGTTTCACATTTCGCAGCACAAAAACTCCTCCCCGCGGCGCTGCCTTCAGGTAGCCTTGCCGAAAGAGCAGGCCGGGTATCTACAAGCCTCGCATTCCTCACACAGGCCGCCGTGTCCCAGCGCCACGATTTCGGGGCGGCTGATGCGTTCGCCGGCGAAAATGCGCGGCAGGATGAGATCAAAGATGGTAGAGTTGTTGAACATGACGCAGCCGGGCAGGCCGCATACCGGCACATGTCCCAGGTAAGCCAGCATAAACATGGCGCCGGGCAGCGACGGAGCCCCGTAGGTGACGACCTCGGCTCCGCTGGCCCTGATCCCGGCGGGAGTCACGTCGTCCGGATCTACCGACATCCCGCCGGTAACCATAACCAGCCCCGCTCCATCAGCTATCAACATGCGGATTTCCTTGGAAATCACATCCGGATCGTCCGGCACAATAATCTGACCGAGCAGCCTGGCGCCGAAAGGAGCGATCTTCTTCTTGATAACGCTGCAAAAGCCATCTTGAATGCGCCCTGAATAAACCTCGCTGCCCGTTGTGACAATCCCCACCCAAAGTGGTTGAAAGGGCTTTACAGATAAGAGCGGGCCGGGCTCGCTGCAGATTTTTTCGGCCTCCTCCAGGATCTGACGCCGGACTGCCAGCGGTATGACCCTGGTACCGGCAACGACCTGCTCTTTGCACACAACCCTGTTGTTGTGCAAAGTAGCCATGACAATATCCTCCAGGCTGTTGGCCCTATATAAACGGCTCGCCTGTACTTTTAAGAGACCCTCACGCGCCGCACGGATATTGACCCGGCCCTGATTTGGCTGATCCCAGTAGAGGCCCGGCCCGGCGGCATGCCGCGCCAGACTCAAGGCGGCCTCATCCTCGTGGACAAGGTCGTCCTCCGGCTCCCATACATAGATGTGTTTCTTGCCCAGATCCAGGAGTTTGGGGATATCCTCGGTCGTTACAACCTGGCCTTTTTGGTATGCGCGTCCCTTTTCGCAGCCGGGAACAATTTTTGTAATGTCATGACACAGGATCATGCCAACCGCTTCCGTCACCGGCACCTTCCGCATGCAATAACCTCCTAGATCTTCTCTATTCTTGCGGCAGCGACCTTATACTCACCGGTTTTCGTAATGGGGTCCAAACCGTGGCTGGTCAGAGCGTTCGCCGGGCTTGCCGTGTAGTGGAACGACATCCAGATCATTCCCGGCGGCACCCGGTCCGTAACTTTAATTTTCGTGGTAAGCTGCCCCCGGCGGGAAAATACCTTGACTTTATCGCCGGTTGTCACCTGCAGCCGCGCGGCGTCCTGCGGATGCAGTTCGGATTGCTCTTCCGACCACATGCTGTGAATGCCGGTTGAATAAGGAGTGGTCACGTTATAGTGCTGCAGGATCCGGCCGGTGGAGAGCAGGAAAGGATATTCTTCATCCGGCATTTCGGCGGGCGGAATATGATCGATGCCCTGGAAGATCCCCTTGCCGTGGCTGAACGTCGTACCGTGCAGGACAGGTGTGCCCGGATGCTCGAGCGACGGACAGGGCCACTGGATGCCGCGTTCTTCCAGCCGCTCATAAGTGATCCCGGCCATGGACGGCGAGAGGGATGCCATTTCCATCCATATTTCTTCCGGGCTGTTGTAACCCATGGGATAGCCCATCTTGGCGCTCAGGGCCATGATGGTCTGCCAGTTCGTCTGTCCCGGCACGGGTTTGATCGCCTTGCGGACCCTTTGCACCCGGCGTTCGGTGCTGGTAAAAGTCCCGTCGGTTTCGGCAAAACTTGCCGCCGGGAGGATGACATCGGCATATTCCGCCGTTTCAGTCAGGAAAAGCTCCTGGACCACCAGAAAGTCAAGCTTCTCCAGGGCGGCGCGGATTTCGTTGCTGTTGGGATCGGTCAGGACGGGGTTCTCACCAAGGATATACATGGCTTTGACTTTCCCTTCGTGGGCCTTCTCAAACATTTCCGGAATCATCAGGCCCACTTTGCCGGGCAGCTCCACGCCCCAGGCCTTTTCGAACTTGGCCCTGACAGCGGGGTCGATTACCTTTTGGTAGCCGGAGAAGACGTTCGGGAGCGCTCCCATGTCGCAGGCGCCCTGCACGTTGTTCTGGCCCCTGATCGGGTTTACCCCGGTGCCGGGCCGGCCCAGGTGTCCGGTCAACATGGCCAAGTTGGCCACACTCATCACGTTGTGGGTGCCGCAGATGTGCTCCGTAATCCCCAGCGTATAGAACAGCATCGCCCTATCCGTTGTAGCGTAAAGGCGCGCCACCGCGTACAGGTCTTCCACCGTTATGCCGGTAAGGCTGGAAACATACTCGGGCGGGTAGTTTTTGACGGTTTCCTTAAGCACTTCAAAGTTCTCGGTCCGATTGGCGATGAATTCCTTATCGTGCAGGTCCTCGTTAATAATGATATGCATGAGTCCGTTTAAAAAGGGAATGTCTGTACCCGGCTTAATGCGCAGCCAGTAGTCGGCTTCCTCCGCCAGGTCGATACGCCGCGGGTCAACCACGATCAGCTTCGCGCCTTTGCGCGCCGCCTGCCTCATTTTATACCCTATAATCGGGTGCGCTTCGGTAGTATTGGTCCCTATCAGCATCAATAACTGGGCATGGTTGGTAATATCATGAATAGAATTGGTCATGGCGCCACTGCCAAACGTTGTGGCCAAACCGGCCACGGTGGGGGCGTGTCAGGTACGGGCACAGTGGTCGACGTTGTTTGTGCCCATCACCGTCCTCGTAAATTTTTGCACCAGGTAGTTTTCCTCATTGGTACACCTGGCGGAACTTAAGGCCGCAAAAGAGTCCGGACCGTATTTCTCTTTGATGCCGGCAAGGCGGGTAGAAATCAGGTCCAGCGCCTCATCCCAGGAGGCGGGGACAAATTCGCCGTCTTTTTTCACCAGCGGCGTGGTGAGACGCTTTTCGTTTTTCACGAAATCCCAGCCAAACCTCCCCTTGACGCAGAGAGCCTTGCCGTTTACCACACTGCTGGGGTTGGAGCTTACGCCTATCACTTCACCGTCCTTTACGCAAAGGTCAAAGTTACAGCCGGTGCCGCAGAACGGACAGGTCGTTTTGACTCTTTGGAACTCCCAGCGGCGGCCTTTGCCGTGCATTTGTTTTTCGGTCAGCGCCCCGGTCGGACAGACGGAAACACACTGGCCGCAGAAAACACAGTCCGACTCCACCAGTTCATCTTCAAAAGCAGTGGTCGTTTTGGCATTGAAGCCCCTGTAGGCAAAATCCAGGGTGTTTTGACCGGTGACCTCGTCACAGGCCCGGACACACTTGCCGCACAAAATACACTTGTTCATATCACGAACGATAAAGGGATTGGTCGTTTCAAGCAGGTAAGCGTGCTTTTCTCCCTTGAAGGTGCTTTCCTTGACCCCATATTCATAGCAATAATCCGCCAGCTTGCATTCGCCGGCTTTTTCGCAGGTAAGGCAATCCAGCGGGTGGTTGGCAATCAGCAAATCGAGGATGGTCCGCCTTGCCTCCATCACATCAGGTGAATGCGTTTCCACCACCATGCCAGGGGCCACGGCTGCCGCACACGAGGCCACCAGACTGCGCGCTCCTTTCACTTCCACGACACACAACCGGCACGCCCCAACCGAACTCAAGCCATCCTCAAAACAAAGATGCGGGATGTCTATCCCCATTTGTTGGGCGGCTTTGAGGATCGTGGTACCTGCCGGAACTTCAACTTCATTTCCATTGATACTTAGCTTGACAAGCTCCAATATTACCCCTCCTCTCAGATTCCAACCTGCACAATTACAATTGCAACATCTACATATCTGCACCACTTACAACCAGGCGACCGTGTTGTTTTCGCTGAACATCAGTTAAAATTTAGCATTAAATTATAGCACCACCCTCTCCCCAACATAATAAAAAGCTTTGTCCCCATCTGAAAAGGGCAAAGCTTTAGAGTGAAAATAAAGCTATGTTCTCCTTTTCGCAACGGAAGGCGCGCCAATTTCTCAGAGCGCCCTAACGGCCAATAACCATGGCTTTACAGCTGTAGGTTAGGTGGCTAGGAGAGCAATTTTAAAAGAAGCAGTCATGCGCGGCAATGTGCGGCCGCTATAAACAAGAAAAAAGCCCTGTCCCATTTGTAAAAAGGACAAAGCTTTACGGCAAATAAAGCCATTTTCTCCTTTCCACAATGGGAGGCGCATCAGTTTCCCAATGCACCCTAACGGCCTGACAACCATACCTGCGGCTAAGGCTTACAGACTCGGAGATTAACTATGCAAATTTTCTACAGTTAATATTAGAATTCCTGCAAGATTCAATAAATTTATTTAAGTTAGTGGTTATTTTTTATTTTATATAACCAACTCATGGTCTTCCTGCGCTGAATAAATTTACAAACACGGTAAACAATACTTAAAAAGTAGAAATGGAGTGATGAAAGAGTGCAGATGAACATGTATCAGCCATCCAACCAGTTTCAACAAAGTCAGTTTCAGCAAAACCAGTTTCAGCAAGCGCAAGTAATGCCGGAACCCCCAAAAGTCATCTCAACCAAAGACAGCCTGTACCTGCAGGACGCCATGACCTGGGAATTGACCTCCATGAAGAAGTGCTTCCATTTTTCCAGAGAGGCCGTGGACCCCGAAATCAAGGCTGCTTTAGATCGAGTGGGGCAGCTCCATATGCACCACTATCTGAGGCTTTTGAACCATGTTAATCCGGCTAATACGGCAAATCGCTAAGAAAGGGTGAAGTGAATCCATGAACCAGCAAAATAAAATACAAAATCCCCAGGCCAATATGGCCCAGCCTAAAGGGCCGCAAATGAACGACCGCGACATGCTCAACGATACTCTGTCAAGCTTAAAATACCTGACTGACAACTTCAACGTTTTCAGCCGGGAAGCCAGCCACCATGCGCTGCACCAGGACGTTGTGAATATGCTTATTGAAACCCACGCCCATACCAGAGACATGTACAATCTTATGTTTCGCAAGGGCTGGTACTCGCTTGAAATAGAGCAGCCGCAAAAGTTGCAGCAGACTCACCAGCAGTTCGCAGGTTACCAGAACCAGTTCCCTTACGGCGGCATGGTGATGCAGTAAGGTCGGCTAAGACACCTGGCAGCCGCCAGGTGTCTTAGTATTTGGATTAAAACAGACCTTAATTAATTGATAAGTAATTGATAAGTTGGTTCCCTGCCAGATCATGCGCCGGCACAAGCACTCTCAGGAATAAGCTGGAAACTGAATTTATATTATGGTATTTGCAGGAAAATCCTTTGCCGTAAACGAAATTTATAGATTTGACATGAGGGGTATCACGACCACAGGAGAGTATCTGAAGTATCGAAAGGAGGCTATTTTGTGGATAATGATAAATTTCAAGAACTGGTCTTACAACAACTGCAGGCTCTTACCGGAAGCGTTCAAGCCGTTGGAGAAGGACAAAAGGCATTAGAAAAACGACAAACAGCATTAGAAGAAAGACAAAGCTCACTGGAAAATGGACAAAGGTCACTGGAAGAAAGGCAAAGGTCGCTGGAAGAAAGACAAAGATATCTGGAAGATGGACAAAGGTCGCTGGAAGATGGACAAATAGCGTTAGCGGAAGGACAAAAGATATTAGCAGAAGGACAGCAGTCATTGCATGATCGCCTGGACCGGGTAGAACAAAGCCAAATACGATTAGAGCAGGGACAGCGTAAATTAAGACACGATGTCGGCGAGATCAAAAAAGAAGTGAGCTATATTTGGGGCGACATAAAAAAAATCGATGCCCGCTTAACTGCACATGACAAACTGCTGGCTACAAAGGACCCGGCAAGGATTAAGTAAAATAGTAAGTTTTCATGATACGTGGCGCCGCTTGCGGCATGGGCAACGAAGTTATTAAGTTATACCTTTAATCCGGATTTCCCTACCGCAGCGGCGGCAGTTTTTGCCGTCCAGGCCTGAGAGCTTCGTGCTGTAGCCAAATCTCTCAATCAGTTTCTCACCGCAGTCCGGGCATACCGTGTCGCTCGCGCCCAGGTTTGGGGCATTGCCGATGTATACATACGACAGCTTCTCTAAGGCTGTCTCCCGTGCCCGCTCCAAGGTCTCCAGGGGGGTGGGCGGCAGGTCCACCTCAAAGTTGGGGAAGTAGCGGGAGAAATGCAGCGGGATCTCCCGGTCAAGGGAGGCTACCCAGTCCACCAGGCGGCTGATTTCCTCCGGAGTGTCATTTAACCCGGTTACCAGCAGGGTGGTCAGCTCGACATGGCACTTGCCATGCGCGATTTCCACCGTGCGCAGGACCGGCTCCAGCCTTCCCGCACAATTCTTACGGTAATAGTGGTCCGTAAAGCCCTTAACGTCGATATTCATGGCGTCAATATGGGGAAGGATTTCCCGCAGAGGCGCCTCGCTGACATAGCCGTTGGTCACCAGGACGTTTTTCAAACCGGCTTGATGCGCCAGCGGGGCAGTGTCCGCAATAAACTCGTACCACATAAAGGGCTCATTGTAAGTGTAGGCAATACCGATATTGGGGTAGTCCCGGTCCAGCTCCTGCCGGGCCATGTCCACCGCCTGCCGCGGGGTAAACTCCCTCGCCGGCGGGTCGCCGTGGGCAATGGTCCAGTTCTGGCAGAAGCCGCAACGCAGGTTGCAACCGAAGGACCCAAAAGACAGTATATAAGAGCCGGGGTAAAAGTGGTAAAGCGGTTTCTTTTCAACCGGGTCCAGGCCGCCGGAGGTTACCCGGCCGTAATTTACCGCGTAAAGGACGCCTCCGTGGTTTTCCCGGACCCGGCAGAAACCGGCTCTTCCCTCCGGAATGGAGCATATTTTGGGGCAGACCTGGCAGGTGACCAGGCCTTTTTCTTTTTTCTCGTAGAACATTACTTCCCGCACCGGCAGCGCCTCACCTTAAAGAGGTTTTTCGAAAAGCAGTTGGTAACGTATGCAATAGGGACGATCCTCTTTGCACAGGGTAACGGACTTAGACACCCATGCTGCTGACGCAGCTCCAGCAGCAAATGGTGCGAATGAACCAGCCAATGAAAATGCACACCAGGGAGTGATAATGGGGGACATATGTCTTGTCATCTGCCCCACCTGTCTCAAAAACTTTGCTCGAAAAGGCTTGACTTGCGGGCTTGGGGGCTAAAAAATAGTCGTAGGCCGTAAGGCGTAAGGCGTAAAAAAATGGCTGGGGATCATCCCTCACCTTTTGTAATAACCTTACGCCCTACGCCTGACCCGGATACAATTCAGTATAAGCCTATGCCTTACGACTGACCGGTAAGAAAATGCAGTATAAGTCTGCACCTGGGTGCGTTCCTTAGCGCGTGCGTTGCATGCAGAAAAGCTTCAATAGCGCGCAGCTACCGGATGGCTGTCTGTAGAGGCGGTCGGCACGATGCTATTATTGCACAAATGTTACTCAAATTTACATTGGCTGCAAAGCTATGTTTCATATTAATTCGTACCCATATTAAAAAAAGTTATACTGGAGAACCTAGACAGCGGATACCCAAGTGATTCCCTAATGAAACAAAAACCGTCCCTATCGCATTACTTGTAGCGGACTACTTCAAATCTTTCCAGCCGGACTTCCTCATGCGGGCCAATCCCGGCCTTTTGGCGGGCTATCTCGACCTGCTCCTCAGGGGTCTCAATCCCCTCCAGGTTGGGCAGCAGCAAACCGCTCCTGTGGCCGGAACGCACGATTACCCCGTATTTCGCCGGCTCCAGTTCGCCCAGTCCTTGAATTGGCTCAGGCGGCTGGAGCACATCCACGGAGTATACCAGATCCTTAAGCTCTTCACGCCGGACGGGCTGAAAGCGGGGGTCCCCGAGCCCTGCGCTGATGGCATTGGCCATCACCTCTTCAACAATACTGTCCTGCTGCGGCTCAATCGTCCCGATACAGCCACGCAGGTTGCCCTGTTTTTTGATCGAAACAAAAACACCGGCTCTTTTTTTGAATTCTTCCGGCACATCACCGGCTTGCGGCCGCGGCGACCCGGACAAGTGGTTTTCCAGGGTCTTTCGTGCCAACCCGGTCAGGTAACTCTCAAGGGAACGGAGCATTTCCATTTCAGCCTGTTTTTTACCCTGTAGTTTGGCCAGCAGGGATTTTTGCGGGTTTTCTGAAACAGGGTCAAGGGTGGCGACCAGGTAGCCCACCCCGAAAGGCCCCTCGTAAAAGAGCACTCTGGATCTGACATCGTACCCGTCCAGCGCGCCGAGCATCATGACGATGGAACGGTAGCCGCACTCCCCGGCCTCCCGGACCAGTGCTTGGTCCATCCCCACGATCCCTTCCAAATCGGCGGCTTCCAGCAGTCTTTTTAACTCCAGGTCGAATTCTTCGCCCCGCTTGTTGTAACCGCCCGGCGCATCCGCCGTCAAACAGTGGGAGAGATCGCCGCTGGCCAGCAGGGCCACCTTGCGTCCCAATACTTCCGACGCCTGCCTTACCGCCAGGCCAAAGCGGTATAATTGTTCGGGCGGAGCCACGGACATGGCCACGTGGACCAGCGGCAGCACCACACCTATCTCTTCCATGAAGAAGAGGGGAACGGTTACCCCGTGGTCCAGGTCCAGGCTGAGGCCGTACCGCCTTTCAACATCATCATTGAGTTCAAGCACCTGCAGGTCCAGGCCGGCGGCCTGTTTCTTGATCTCCGCCACCAGCGGCAGGTCGTTTTCCAGCTCATATCTTAGATAACCAGCCCCGAATTTATCAAAATCACCCTTGAGGACGGGTTTCATATTGATCCCTACCACGTCCTGAAAGATCGGGGCGTGCGGTGATATAATGACCACTGTATCCGCGCCTGAATCTTTGATCCGCCCGGCCAGTTCAACCATGGCATACTGGGTTTCCTTCACCTTTTCCGATTCCATCTGGCCAATCCACGGTATCATGATTGGCGGGTGCGGACAAATGCCGCATAATACTATTGACATCCTATGAGGCTCCCCCTTTTTGGTGTCGGACGTCAGACATGAGGAGTCCGACGTTACTATCTATGTATATCACTCAAAGCTTGGCAGTCAAACCGTAATAAAGGAAATAGACGCCGAGTCCGATCAGGAAAACTCCGCACACAACCAGGACGCCCCTGTAAATATGGTCGGTGATAAACCTCCTGCCGCCGGCTATCGCCGCTGCCACCAGACCGTACCAGGCAAGGTCCGCCAGGATATGGCCGGTGAAAAAGGACGCCAGGCCGGCATAGCCGCTTTTTAAGGACAGGGTGATAAAACCCAGCCCGATGGTGGCCCACCACAGGCTCCAGTAAGGGTTAGCCAGGCTGACCAGGATGCCGGCGGCAACCGGGTGAAGCCCCCCGCTCCCCGGTAAAGCTCCCGGCCGGGATGCAGCCGGGCCCGGCGCATCGCCTTCTGCCGGGGTGTCCCCGGCAGAAGCGCCCTGCTTCATCGGCAACGAGACTCTGCCGGTATAGGCATCCCTGGCCATACCCCAGCCCATGTAGACGAGAAAAGCCCCGCCGAGTACAGCTATGGCCTGGGCCACCCCGCCACTGGTCAGAAAAATTGACAGGCCGCCGGCCAGGGCCAGGACCAGAGCCAATTCCAGGATAGCGTGTCCCAGTGTAATTAAAGGTCCGGCTATAAAACCCCGCCGCGTGCTCTCGCTGATGGTAACAGTCAAAAGCGGTCCCGGCATCATCGCCCCGGAGAATCCAAGTATAAAAGCGCTTGTGGCAATCCCAAACAAATCCAATAGGCTCCACCACCTAAATATTCTCCCCAAAAAACTTCATGACTTTCAATAATTCTTTTAATCTTAGCAAATACCTGCAAGTAAGGAAGCAGGGGGACGGTTCTTTTGCTTCCTTTCCTTCGGGTGTGACAGGGGGGTATGACACTTTCTTTATAATTTCAGCGGGGCAAGCGTTTTTTGCATTTCGTCAATACCGTCTTCCAACTGTTTGACCGCATCTGTAAAACCTTGCACCAGGTTGGCCTGTTCCCATGCTGAAACGTCCAGGCCGGCGATACCCTCGGAAATATGCCGCGTGTACACGCCAACCTCGCCCGCCATTTTGACCAGGTTTTCGATGTCAACGATAATCACCTTTAAGGACTCTGAAACCTCGTTGGCGGCGCTGTATCCTTCCGAAACCACCTGCCGGTCCTTTTCCAGGGCTATCGCGGCCTGGGCGGCACGCTTGCGGGCATTGTCAAACAGGCTAGCCAGGCCCTTGGTAGCCCCCGCCGCATCTTTAGCCCTCCTGTCGATTTCACTGGCCAGGGTTAAAAAATTACATCCCGCACAAGAAATGCCTGCCGCTTCCGTAACCGTTTTCCCTGCCAACAGACTGGCCTGTTCGGAAATCTGGGAAATGTACAACAATATTTCTCCTACCTTTTCTATATGCGACTCAAGCTCCTTGAGCGATTCGCCCGCGCGGGTCATAATCAGGCTGCCCGACTTCATCTGGTTTAAAAACATGGAGGAAGTTTCTTCAGCCCTGGCCAGGCTTTGCATGGTCCTTTCCGAAGCCTTGACGACCTCCCCGGCGCCGCTTTCCATCTTTTTCATCGTTTCAGAAAGCTCGCTCATTTTAGCTGCGGCAGAGCTGGAAGTATAGGTAGCCTGTTGCATGCTGTCCTTTAGCCGGTCCGTGTAATTTTTTACCTGCCCTGTGGACCGGCTGGTTTTGTCCACAAGCTGGCGAAGCCTGTCAGCCATATTACGGAGGGATCGGGTCAGCCGGCCCACTTCATCCTGGGACTTTTCCAGGTCCTCCAGGCCGGATCCGGTCAGGTCGCCGCCGGCGATCTGGTCGGCTGCCTGCTCCAGGCTTTTGACACGGCTGGTAATCAAGTTGGATATATATATGATAAGGATAACCAGGGCTGCGACAAGGGCGGCGCCCCCGGTGACGGTCTGGTTTCTGAGCGCAGCGATTTGCCGGTTGGTTTCCGCGATAGAGAAACCGACACGGAATCCCCCCCAGTGGCTTCCATTGACGTAAATCGGGGCGGAAATATCCCAAATCACTTCACCGGTGTCCCGTTTGTATTCCTGAAACAGGTATGTCTCCTCGTTACGGACCGCGGCCAGGCCTACCGGATCGTCAAAAATACGCTTGGAGCGGTTGGCGTTGTCACCGTAGCCAATTTTCGAGATGGAGTTGTGGGTGGGCGCATAGCCGTTGACGTCCAGGGCCACAGCATAAATAATAATGTCGTCCATCAGATAGGAATCCTGTACCCGGGTAAGGTTTTTGTCCGTGTAAGCGTCATAAGAGGTATGGTATCTCTGGGGATTGGTATTGGGGATAGGCTGGTAGTTGGTATCAAATAACTGCTCTTCGGATAGGCCTCCGCTTACGGCTCCGTCGGACAGGATCTTACCAGCCGTTTCGGCCCCGGTGATAGCCAGGATGATGCCTCTTTCCGTCAGCGCCCGGCGCATGGAAACAGACTGCCGGTATAAATCATAAGCTAAAAAGCCGACAATTAAGGGGACCATCACCGCGATCATAATCAGACTGTTTTTAATTTTTAGAGATCTTAAAACAAATTGCACCGGTAGCCCCTCCCCCCTGCTTTATGTTGTATTGCAAAATATTCGCTTTTTTTGTCATTTTACCTTCCCTGTGTTAGCTTGAATCCAATATAGAAAATTTTGGAATTTATGTGGAGGAAAAATAATAATACATCAAGAAAAATATACTAAGTGAAAGGAAAGAGGGGAGTATAGTGTATAAAAAAATCCTTGTAGCGGTTGACGGTTCCGAGCAGGCGGCCAAGGCTGCCTTGCACGGAGCTGAGTTGGCTGCAAAATTGGGAGCAGACTTGATCCTCTTTCATGTCGTCCCTGCGCTCCCATCCTATGCCAGCATATCCCCCGACCAGTTGGGTATCGTACACCAGGATGTGGCGAAAGAGTTTTATAAGCAGGGCCGGGAAATATTGAACCAGGCCATGTCCGAACTTGCTGATTATAACATTAATATTTCGAAGGAAATAAGCGTGGGGCATCCAGCCGATGAAATCTGCAAAATGGTTGCCAACTGCGGTTGTGACCTGCTGATTATGGGCAGCAGGGGTCTGGGGCAGTTTAAAGGGTACCTGATGGGCAGCGTCAGCAACCGTGTCTGCCGCCTTGCCGGGTGCCCCGTCCTGATCATGCGGTGATGTGGGACGTGGGAGGGAAGCAGGGGGACGGTTCTTTTGCTTCCAAATTTGGAAGCAAAAGAACCGTCCCCCTGCTTCCCAAGTCAAGCCTTTCGAGCGATATTCTTGAGACAGGTGAGTCAAATGACGTGAAATATGTCTACCAATTTGTCACTCCCCAGTGTGCGTTTTCATTGGTAGTTTGTGATTGAAAAATCATGGCCGGTTCATTCGCACACGACTCCAGAGGCGGACAAAACTCCGGTATCCGAGGAACGCACGTAAGCCCACGTCTCACATCTCACGTCATAAAAGGAAGCAGGAGAACCGTCCCCCTGCTTCCTGCATACCCACGTCTCACGTGCCAACCTATATACCCAGATAGGCTTCCTTGATATGCGCGTTACTCAGCAATTCCTTGCCGCTGCCCTGCAGGATAATCCTGCCGTTTTCGAGCACGTAGGCACGGTGGCAGAGGTTCAGGGTCTGGTTGACATTCTGCTCAACAAGGAGTACGGTAACGCCCTGGTTGTTGATGTCCTTGACGATCTCAAAAATCTGTTTGACCAGTACGGGCGACAGGCCCAACGAAGGCTCATCCATGATCAACAGCTTCGGCAGGGCCATCAGCCCCCGGCCTAGAGCCAGCATCTGCTGCTGCCCCCCGCTTAAGGTCCCGGCTTCCTGGTTCTGCCTTTCCTCCAGGATGGGAAACTGTTCAAACACTTTTTTCATGGTCTCTTTACGTTTGGTTTTAGCTTCACCCAGGAGGGAGCCCATTTCCAGGTTTTCACGGACCGACATTTCCGGGAAGAGGCGCCTGCCTTCCGGCACATGCACGATACCCAGCTCGGCGATTTTGTAGCCCGGCAGTTTGGATATATCTTTGCCGTCAAACTCGACCGTTCCCTTGCCAAGCGGCAGCAGGCCGGAAATAGCGTTTAAGGTGGTGGTCTTGCCGGCGCCGTTGGCGCCCAAAAGGACCACCAGTTCACCCGGATGGACCTCAAAGGATACATCCCAGAGCACCTGTACGTCTTTGTAGCTCACGTCAATTCCTTTTACTTTAAGCATAGGCGTCACCCAAATAAGCTTTGACCACCTCAGGATGGTTCGATACTTCCTGCGGGCTGCCAAAAGCTATCATTTTCCCAAAATTTATGGCCAGAATGCGATCCGAAATACCCATCATCACCTTCATGATGTGCTCGACGATGATAATGGTCATGCCGGCGTCGCGGATCTTTTGGATCAGTTCGATGGCCGCCTCGGACTCCTTGGGATTTAAACCCGCGCAGGTCTCGTCCAAAAGCAGCAGTTCCGGCTCGGTAGCCAGCGCCCTGGCAATTTCCAGCCTTTTGCGCAGCGGTATGGGCAGGCTCTTGGCCTCGCGGTGCCTGTACTTGTCAAGGCTGCAGAATTCGATGATCTCACCGGCCTTCTGCCTGGCGCGGGCCATGCTCGACGTGCGCAGGAAGGCTCCGGCCATCACATTTTCCTCAACGCTCATGCGCCTTAAGGGCTTAACTACCTGAAAGGTCCTGCCGATACCCAGCTCGCAAATTTTGTGGGCCGGCAGCTGGTCGATCCTTTTGTCTTTAAAATACAACTCGCCTGCAGTAAGCGGGAAAAAGCGGCTGATGCAGTTAAAAACCGTCGTCTTGCCGGAGCCGTTAGGCCCGATGACCCCCAGGATCTCCCCTTTCTCAACAGTAAAACTCAAATTGGACACGGCCGCCAGGCCGCCGAATTTCTTGGTAATGTCCTTCGCCTCTAATAAACTCAAACCTTAACACCCCCCGCGGCGCCCTCTTTTTTCCGCGCCAAAACTCCGCGCAGCATATCTATTTCACCGACGATCCCGTTGGGCAGGAACAGGATAATCAGGCAGACCAGGACACCAAACACCAGGACGTTGGCCGAACCCAGCGTGGTCCGGAACACTTCGCCCAGGACAATATAAATAGCCGCCCCGACGGTGGGGCCCCAGGTCGTGGCGACGCCCCCGAGCATCACCACCATAATCACCATTACCGAGACGTTGGTAAGGTTGAACACAATATTGGGGTCGATAAAAGCAACGTAGTTCATGTAAAGGGCTCCCGCCAACCCGGTGAAAAAGGCGCTGGGCAGTAAAGCATAGTTCTTGTACAGGGTGGTGGGTATGCCCAGAGAGGTGGCGGCGTCCTGGTCTTCCCTGATCGAAACCAGGTAATATCCTATTTTCGAGTGTACAATGTAGTAAGTAACCCCGACGGTCAGCAGCAGGGAGGCCAGTCCCACGTAGTAGTAAAACATCTTCGTGGTTATAGCGGGCATGATCAGTATGCCCTTGGCGCCGTTGGTAAAGGGCAGGTTGATGAACAACAACCTGAAAATCTCACCCAGCGCCAGCATGGCCAGCGCAAAATAAGGGCCTCTCAAGCGGAAAGCAATCACACCAATGGGCAGGGAAACAACCACTGCGGCAATAGGACCGAGCAGCATGCCCCACCAGGGGGAAACGCCCATATGGAACTGCAGCAGCCCTGCCGCGTAGGCCCCCACCCCGAAGAAGGCGGCGTGGCCGAAGGAAACCTGGCCGGCATAACCGCCCAAAAGGTTCCAGGAGGTCCCGATAATCGCCCAGATAAAAATCAGGATGATTATGTGCAGTTGGTAAGGGGCTTTGATTACCAGCGGAAGGATAACAACTATAACCAACAACAGCAATTTCAGCAATAGGTTAACGTTTTTCATTGATCATAACCTCCTTGCCAAACTGCGGAAGCCGCCCGGCAGGAACAGGAGCACCAGCAGGAATATGACCAGTCCCACGAGGTCCTTGTAGCCCATAGAAATGTAGGTGGCTCCCAGCGATTCGGCAATCCCCAGGATTAGCCCGCCGATGGCCGCCCCCATCGTGCTGCCCATGCCGCCCAGGATCGTAATAATAAAGGACTTGGCGGTGAACAGGTGGCCGATGTCAGGCCACAGGTAAAAAAGCGGCAGTAAAAGCGACCCGCCGGCCGCGGCAAGGGCCGCGCCGATGCCAAAGGTCAACATGGTTATCCTCGAAGAATTTACCCCCATATAGACAGCAGCGTCGCGATCCTGGGCAGTGGCCCTGATGGACTTGCCGATATCGGTTTTGGTCAGGAAAAGGTGCAAGAGCAAGGTGAAGCCCATAGCTATAAAGAAACCGATAACCATCGCCACGCTGATAGACATGCCGCCTAAATAGACCGTATCAGTGGAATAACCGGTGGTAACGGAACGGTAATCCGATTTAAACATAAGCCGCATGACCTCTGTCAACACCAGCATGATGCCGACCGTCAGCAGGACCTGGTTCTCGGGAAGGATAGATTCAACCTCCACCAGGCGGTTGATCATATATTTTTGAATTAGGCATCCAATCAAAAACAGGACAGGCATTGCAATGAACATGCCGATATAGGGATCAATGCCATAATTGGTAAAGCAGACATAAGTAACGTACATGCCCACCATCACCAAAGCGCCGTGGGCCAGGTTGATAATTTTCATAACCCCCATGATCAGGGTCATGCCGATGGCAATCAGAGCGTACATCCCGCCCAGCAGGATACCGCATATGACTGTCTGACCAAATAGTTCCATAAGCTTACCTGGTTTCAAGGACCTAAACAAACTGGCTTTATTTAGATGCTTCTCCTGCCGACTAAACAGGAGTCAGTGTCACCCCAGGCTACAAGCCGCGTGTTCTGCCCGGAAGGGGGCGCCGCTGCCCGCCGCCAGGTTTTCACACCTGAAAAGCGCGGCTTTAACCGCGTGTCCTTGCGGAGCAATACCTGATGTGACGACCAAGAAACCCTTTCCTTTTACTTGTTTTTGTCAATATTCATATACACCGGATCCGGGAGCAAAGCGAAAGGAGTTTAAGCCGCCCGAATAAACCAACCATATCCAAACAATCAATGAAAATGTTTAGGATTCATACTGCATTCCTCCGGGGCCTGTGGGAATGAATTGGCGCCCACATCGGGAGGATGTAAAACGAGGTTTTGGTAAGGTTGCGCCTGATCATGCAACCTTACCTCAACCTGTTTATCCGGCAGCTTAAAGAAGATGTTTTCCTTCCTCTTTACGCAAGCGCGGGCTAGCGCTCCCGCCACTTGGGTACGGGGTAAGTGTAGTCGGAGGACTTCACGTTTTCCGGCCAGATGACCTCCAGGTTTCCTTTCTTCCATTGCACGACGTAGGTAATAGGCTTGTTCTGGTTGGTATAGCCTTCCCAGTCTTCAAACTTGATCGGACCCATGATGGTCTCGATATCTGTTTCCTTGAGGGCTTTTTGGATGCCGGTGTTGGTAAGTTCCTGGGCCCGGCTCAGGGCGTCCGCGATCACGTACATGGTGGCGTAGGCCTGGGCGCCGTGATAATCCGGCTCCTTGCCGTACTTCTGCTTGTAGTTCGTAAAATAATCGCCCGCGCCCGGCCAGGTTACGCTGGGCACCCACAGGGTTGTCGAGGAGATATACTCCGAAGCGTCACCGGCATTCTCTTTGAATTCGGGCATGGTGTAGCCGGCTCCGCCGCCGACAAAGAGGTTGGTGTTGAAATCAAGCTCTTTCATCTGCTTGACGATCATGGCCGCGTCCATAACGTACGACACGGCGAAGACCATTTCCGGATTGGTGTTTCTCATGTTGGCCAGCATCGGCTTGAAGTCGATCGCGCCATGCTCGTAGGCCTGGTCAAAGACGATGTTGATGCCCCTCTTCTGACAATCTTCCCTGAATCCTTTAGCCGAGGAGAGGCCGAAATCGGTGTTTTCATAAATAATAGCCACATTTTTGGGCTTGACCACTTGTTCGAGCATTTCCCACAGGGCGCCGGTATATTTGCTGGCAAGCGCTGCGGTGCCTCTAAAAACGTACTGCCAGCCTTGTTTGGTAATTTCATCGGAAGAGCCTGTCACAGCCAGGAAGGGCGTGGTCATAGCCTGGGCGGACCCGGCAATAACGTTGGTGCAGGCGCTGCTGTAACCACCGCTGAGCATGACGACCTTATCCTGGTTGATCAGCTTCTCGGTCGCCGATTTGGCTACATCCTGCTTGCCCTGGTCGTCTTCAAACAAGAGCTGAATTTGTTTTCCGTTTACCGTGGTCTTGCCGGCAGCCTTCAGCTCCTCGTAAGCCATTTCGAAGGAGTTCTTTTCCATGGTGCCGAACATGGCCTCACTGCCGGTTATGGGCAGCACAATCCCTACCTTAATGGCATCCGCGCTCTGTGCGCCGCCTCCGTCGCCACAGCCGGCCAATAAAGCCAAACCCATAATTAAAACTAAAGTCAGCAAAAACCATCTTGCTTTTTTCAAACGCTAATACCTCCTCATAATAAAATCATGTAATTTTTTCATTTTAGTCTACTTTTTCCACTTCACCTCCACCAGTTTTTTCCAACAATATAAATCACACTGTCCGGGATATTCCCGGCAGTATAAGCAGGCCTGCATTAAGAAAACCGACAACAACCGCCAAAAGCCCGTCAACGAATCAGTCAACCGGAAATTATGTAAGAATTTGTCTTTTGTTTTTAATGAAATTGGAAAAAGGTTTTTTAATTATAACATAATAAATATTCGATATATATATGATTATTAAAATCTTTCGTATTTTCTGTGTATTTTGAATATCATTATACTGTATACGTGATACACTAATACCTCCACAACAGGCGTTAAGTGTTTGGCTATATCTTACAAAGCTGTTTATATTATAAATAATATGGGTTTTGGCCGGAAGAATATGCTCATAAAGTTACACAGTTTTTTTAATGTTTTGTGTATTCAGAATAATAAATACAACACCGCAAGGAAGCAGGGGGACGGTTCTTTTGCTTCCTTTTGAGGCGCGAAGCTATGCGCGAAAGCCGTATCCACTTGCCAAACAGTCTGTACAAATGCTATTTTATTCTAAGACGACCATTTTGCCGACCCGGCAAAAGCAAAGAGTTCACCAACAACTTCAGGAGCGATCCCCATCGCACACCGCGCGTTAGCCGGACTGTTTAATCCATAATGCTGAAGGGAACCGCGGTTCATCCTGATTTGCACAAATTAATTTACGTGGCCTTTATTATGAAAATGGGGGCGGTTAAATGACGGCAAGGCGAAGGAGCGCCCATCGTAAGCAGATGGAGGGCTCCGGTATACACGGGGGTAATAAGCGGCAACAAGACCTGCCTGGCAGGGACTCCTGCCTTGAGAGCGGCAGTGGCCCCTCGCCAACCGGGGGGACGTCAAAGAGCCGGGGGAGCCTGCCGGTTGCGGTTGTATTGGAGATAATCGCCCGGGAGTATAGCGGAAACGCCCGGGAAGAGGCCTTATGCCGGGTGGCGTTGCGTGTAGCCGAGGAAAGCGGTCAAATCGAGTCTTACCGGGCACGCTGGGACGAAGAAGAAAGCGCCCCGGCCGGTATCAGGTCGTCACTGCTCTTTGACCGTAACCAGTGCCTGGAATTAATCAACTATTATAAAAGCAGCGGCCGTATGGAAAAGCTGCAGCAGGAAAAAGAGAAGCTGGCGCAGATAGAAGGACGGCTGTTGCTGGGAGGAGGCTCTCCAACGCGGATTACCAATGAAGATCTGAACAAGCTGGAGGAATTCATCAAAGAGTCCGGCTTCTAAAAAGAAGGAAGCAGGGGGACGGTTCTTTTGCTTCCTTTTTCGAAAAAGGAAGCAAAAGAACCGTCCCCCTGCTTCCTTACGGTAAGCGCCTTTAACGCTTATATTTCCACTCCAGACTGCTCGATTAATGAAACTATGCCGACTACTTTGTCAACATCAATTACAAAACCGATACCGGTCCCCGGTTTTTGCAGTTGTCCTGCTTCAACTATTGCTTTTAGAACATCATTGGTTTTATCCTTATGGATTAACGTTAGAATAATATCCTTTTCCGGCTCAATAGGTAAACCCAGCACTTTCTTCTGCTCGTGCACACCGACACCGCGCCCGTGCAAAATCGTACCGCCTCTGGCTCCGGCGGCTTTTGCCGCCTTCACGATTCTTTCCGCCCAGCCTCTTTTAACAATGGTTACGATTAATTCATGATCCCTGCCGATCATCATCTTCCGATCTCTTCCTTCCCAGGAAAAATCCCAGTAATAATACTGACAATATTGGCGCAAGAGCAACCAGAGCAACCAAACCAAACCCATCCAACATCGGATCCCGGCCCTCGATTCCGGTAGCTACCCCTACAGCCATGGCCAGGATGAAAGTCACCGTCATGGGGCCTGTAGCCACACCACCGGAGTCAAAAGCCATTGAAATAAAGGTCTCTGACGTAAACCGGGTCATCAAAAGCGTAATTGCATATCCCGGAATTAGCATGTGCATCAGAGGTATACCATATACAATCCGGGCCATCGCCAGGCCGATGGAAACTGCCACTCCTATCGATAAGGTGTACAGCAACACTTTCTGGCTGACATATCCGCCGGAAACCTGCTCTACTTCATAGGTCAGCACCCGGACAGCCGGTTCCGCAATAACAGTGACGAAGCCCAGCAACAGTCCAATAGGAATGACCACCCAGTTAGCGCCTTGCATATATGAAAAAAAGGTTCTCGTTGTCACCAGGATGGCAACGAGAACCTTCCCCTCTGTTCTTTACTCTGTTACTTTAGCCTTTCGTGATCAACACCGGGCGCTTGGCGTGCTGGAGGACGTAGTTGGAAACGCTGCCCAAGCCCAGCAGCAATCTTTCCAGTTTCCCCCGGTTGGCCGAACCCATAACAATGATGTCCATGTCTTCCTTTTCAGAATAGCGGACAATAGCCTCGCCGGGTGGCTCCTGAAGGATTACAGAAAATACCGGGAGCCCTTCTTTTCTGACCCTTTCCTCCGGCTCTTTCAGTATCTCCGTAAAATATTCGCGACTTTTATCTTCCAGGTCCTTAAGCATATCCGGAGTTGCGACAGTTGAAATAAAATCGGGCATCTTTACCGAAACCAGCAGGTGAATCTCCGCTTTACTCCCGCCGGCAATCTCGATGGCGGTTTCCAAGGCCTTTTTAGCCTTGTTTCCGTTGTCATAAGCCACCAGAATTTTTTTAATCACAATTTCCCAACTCCTCCTTGTTATAGCCATAAAAGCCTTACTTCACTAGTCAGGTATTTATTCCTCCAAAATTGCGACATTTTTCTTGACCATCATCAGGTTCCTGTGTTAAGGTTTAAAATGTGAATTGTATAGCCCTTAACTGTGTTGGACGGACATCATGTTCGTTTTCAAGGAACCGGAAGGCTTCTGGGGTGGGGAGTCGGAATTTTTCGACTTTGCCATCCCTTTTTTATTTCTATTTTTTTTAATAATATACCAAAACCATGACGCTGACAAGGCGCCGGCAGGGAATGAACCCTTTGTCGTACCCACCTTTTAAAGACAGCCCGAAAACGTTGTTTTCGGGGCGGTTTTAAATATATCTGCCAAATTTTTATAAGAGGTGAGCACAATGACAGGGCAGTACCAGGTAATAGTAGCCATAGCAGTGTTTCTAATAACTTACGCGATCATCGTTTCCGAAAAAATTCACCGGACGGTGGCAGCCCTGGCGGGGGCGGCAGTGGTGGTATTAACGGGGATAATCTTCTCGGAGAAAGCGCTGCATGCCATTGACTTCAACACCATCGGCCTGTTGGTAGGCATGATGATTATTGTCGGCGTCACCAGGAAAACCGGTGTTTTTGAATACCTGGCAATCAAAGCGGCCAAAGCGTCCGGGGGCGAACCGCTTAAGATTATTGCCGCTCTCTCCCTGGTCACAGCAGTCCTGTCGGCGCTGTTGGACAACGTGACAACCGTGCTCTTAATAGTGCCGGTCACCTTCGCCATCGCCAAGCAGCTCAAGATCAACCCGCTGCCGTTCCTGTTCGCCGAAATTATCTCGTCCAACGTCGGCGGGACCGCGACACTGATCGGGGATCCGCCCAACATTATGATCGGGAGCGCCACCGGGCTCGGCTTCATGGACTTTGCTTTGACCCTGACCCCGGTCGTTGTGGTAATATACGTGATAACGATTTTCTGGCTCCGGCTCCTCTACCGCGGCCAACTTGCCGCGCGTGAAGAGATGCGGACAAGCATCATGCAGTTGGACAAAAACGAGCAGATCAAGGACGTCGCGCTCCTTAAAAAGAGCCTTTTGGTCCTGGGGCTGACCATTTTGGGCTTTGTCCTGCACCAGTATGTCCACCTTGAATCGTCGGTAATCGCCCTGTCGGGCGCCAGCCTCCTCCTGCTGATTACCGGCGAGGACGTTGAACACGCCCTGCAGGTTGTGGAATGGCCGGTAATCTTCTTTTTTATGGGTCTATTTGTGGTGGTCGGCGCGCTGGAAGAAGTGGGCGTCATCGAAATGGTGGCCCGGTGGGCGCTGGAGGCGACCGGGGGCGACATGCTGCCGACCGGCATGTTGATCCTCTGGCTGTCGGCTATTGCCTCGGCCTTTGTCGATAATATCCCCTTCGTCGCCACCATGATCCCGCTCATCCAGGATATGGGCCGCCTCGGAGGCATTGCGGACCTGAACCTGCTCTGGTGGTCACTGTCGCTGGGCGCCTGCCTGGGCGGCAACGGGACCATCATCGGCGCCTCCGCCAACGTGGTGGTCGTAGGCATGGCGGAAAAGAGAGGCGTTCGCATCAGCTTTATAGATTTTCTAAAAACAGCCTTCCCCTTGATGCTGATGTCCATCGTGATCTCCACCGGCTACCTGCTGTTCTGGCACCTGTACGGACACCTGCCGGCGGCATTGGCAACGCTGGGCATCGGCATTGTTCTGGCCGTGATATCGAAGCCCCTGACCACGATGCTGCTCGGGAAAGCGCCAAAAGAGGAAGTACAGTCTTAAACAGCCATGGGGACGGTTCCCGAAGGGGCCAAACCGGAAGTTTTGCAAAAAAAGCACACCCGGCGGGTATCAGCTGCCGGGTGTGTTTTAAGCCGCCCGTTCCTGATGGAACTAAACCTATGCGGGTACAATTTCCACGCACTTATACTGCGAAGCAGTTCT